>NZ_LT635480.1:621626-1243252 GCF_900120375.1 Ndongobacter massiliensis | reverse complement strand
GAATCAAAATCTTTCAATGCGAATTGTAATTTCTAATGCAACACCCGATGACGAATCTTCCGTGCCCTTTTCTTCCCCCATGGGGGAAGAAAAAAATCAAATAGCAATTCCCCTCTTCGCGGGCTCTTCATGAAATAATTGTTCGGAAGTCTTTCCTTCCAGGCTTCGCTTCGGGTATGTGTTGAAGTGGTTCGTAATTTCTCTAACCCGCCCCTTACTGACCTTGGAGATATCCGTGCCTTTAGGGATAAACCTTCGAATTTGCCCATTCATTTGCTCATTGCTTCCCCTCTCATAAGAACTATAGGGGTGGCAGTAGTAAATCTCCGTTCGTGCTTTTTTTTTGGTAAACAAAGAAGTTATTCAATTTTTAAAGCCTAAAAACTCACTGCCATTATCCACGGTAATACTCTTAAAGAGTCTGGAAAATGATGGTCTACCCAGTTTCCTCTCCATCCTGTCTTTGCATTTTAACCTGTTTCTGGCTTTGTGAGAGAAGCTTAAAGTTTAGTGAGTAGTTTGTTTGACGCTCCACGAATGTTAAAAGGCAAGATTGACCTCCACGCCCGGACTCTACACAATCCATTTCCCAATGACCAAATTCACTCCGCTCATTTGCTTCAATGGGGCGTTGGTCAATAGATTTTCCTCTTGTTCGATAGGACTTTCTAACACGACGATATCTTTTTTTGCTTTTTTACCTCTACGGGGTAAATTTCGATTTGTCAGATTGAGGAAGTAACCTTTACTGATGTAGTTGTAGAGGGTTTTTGTGCAAATCTCGGTTTCAAAAGAGAGCCCTTCGTTTTCGATCTTCATGATTACCGCATCCGGTGAATACTTTTTCTCTATTATCCAGTATTCAACAAAATCATGGAAGAGCTGATCTTTACCTAACTTTAAAGAGGGACCTTTTGCCGTGGCATTGGAATCAATGAGATCTTGTGCTACATCGGCGCAATAGGAAGTATATTCTTTCCACATGATATCACGCTGCGTGATTTCGCCCCTTTTGAGCTCTCGGCTGATTGTTGAGCGATGAACGCCAAGCATTTCTGCCATCTTGCTCTTTGCTATTCTCTCCTTAGCAGGTTTCCTGTGATTCTCAATGACCATCCTTTCTAAGGTTTGACGATCTTGATAAGGCAAATGGCTTCCTTTTTCTCGAGTCGTGGTACAATATACGTAATCCATGGCTTCTCCTTTGTGTTTTTGTGGGTATTAACACTTTATCAGATTAGCCATGGGTTTTTTATTTATTTGTTGCATTTAATATTACAAGTCGCCGTCGCAAGTGAAATGTATAAATAAATTGCGACATATCCTCGAGGCCGGTATAATAGAAACAGCGATTAAGGAGGCAGTATGGCTATTTCATATGAGAAATACAGAAAGCTTCTAAAAGAAAGCAATATGAGTGCTGCCCGACTTGGGCGGAAGGCCGATATTGCGCCGAATACGATGACCCGGCTTCAGAAGGATGTGGAAGTATCCCTGACCGTCCTCGGACGTTTGTGTGAGGTGTTGGGATGCAATTTTGGGGACTTGGTGGATTATGTGCCGGAAAAGAAGGATAAATAGTAATGGCTACAATCAATGACTTAATCAATCAAATAAAAGATGAAGATCTTAAAAGACGCATTTATGCGGAAGTGACAAAACTTTCTAAACAGAAGAAGTTTGGCCTCGTATTCGAAGACCATGTGCCGGAATGTACACCACTCTACGAAGTTCCCGTTCGTGTCGGTAAAAAAGTTGCGATTCGCGACCAGAAGATTTCAGATATTTATCTTGTGGAATCTATTGAAGACGGGTTTGCCACCTGCTTTGACAAGAAAAATAAGATACAAACTCAGCTTTCGCTGGATAATCTTGTTTCAATTGCAGAATTCGGAGATGCAATCTATCCGTATTTGCAACCGATCGACTTCGTCTCCAATGCTTCGAATAGCAAACTCTGGCATACGCTGATTGAGGCAGACAACTATCACGCCTTACAGCTTTTGGAATACCTCTATGCCAGTAAAGTTGACTGCATATACATTGATCCACCCTATAATAAGGGAGCTCGCGACTGGAAATATAACAATGACTACGTGGACAGCACCGATGCCTACCGCCACAGCAAGTGGTTGTCTATGATGCAAAAGCGTCTAAAGCTGGCGAAGAAGCTGTTAAATCCAAAAGACTCTGTGCTTATCTGCACGATTGATGAAAAAGAATATCTGCACCTTGGCTGCCTGCTGGAAGAACTGTTTCCGGGAGCAAGAATACAGATGATTACGAGTGTTATTAATGTTCGTTCAGTTGCACGAGAAGGAGAATTTGGACGTGTCAATGAGCATATATTCGTTTTATTTATTGGAAAATCTGCGCCTCAGCCGATTGAACTATCACCTGAATGGTTAGTACAGAAAGAAAATACGAAGACGGTTCGAGGAAAAATGCATTGGACCTCGCTCAGCAGAACAGACTCCACGGGTTTTAGATCAAATAGCCCAGGCTGTTTTTATCCGATATACGTCGACTTAGATGGCAGAAAAATACATTCAATTGGTGACTCCATACCCATCGATATAGACAAATCTACAGTAAGTGATATCCCTGAAGGGACAATCCAAGTTTGGCCACTAAGGCGTAGCGGAAGTGAAGGAAGGTGGCAAGTAAAATCAGAGAATGCAAGAAAGCTATTAGCACAAGGTTTCTTAAAGTGCGGTCCTGTTAAGAACGATCATGCAGCGATTTACTATGTCAAGAGAGGCGACCGAGCCCGCACTCTTTCTGGAGAATATGGTAAGTGGCAATTAAGTGAAAATGGAATAGTTATAGAAGAAAGCAATGCTGAACACAACAACCCGAGATTTGTGCCAGGTAATAGTTGGAATATTTCCTCTCATGATGCTGGTGTCAATGGGACAAACTTGCTAATAAAGATAATACAAAATCGGCAATTTCCGTTTCCGAAATCGCTCTATGCCGTTCACGATATAATTCGGTTCTTTGTCACCAACAAGCCCAACGCTCTCATTCTTGACTTCTTCGCGGGTTCAGGCACGACTTTGCATGCGGTAAACTTGCTGAACAGCGAAGATGGCGGTCAACGTCGCTGCATCATGGTGACGAACAACGAAGTCTCCGATAGCGAGGCGAAGAGGCTTACAAAAGAAGGCTATCATCCCGGCGATACGGCGTGGGAAGACTTAGGCATTGCGCGTTATGTGACCTGGCCGCGCACGGTTTGTTCCATTGAAGGCCATGATGTCAATGGTAAGCCACTGAAAGGCACTTACCTTGGAAGCGAACGCGAGATGGCGGAGGGATTCAAGGCTAATGCTGCCTTCTTTAAGTTGGGCTTTTTGGACAAAAATGCTGTAGCGCTGGGCAGGCAATTCAAGGAACTCCTGCCGGTTTTATGGATGAAGGCAGGCTGTATTGGGGCTTGTCCTGAACTTGCAGAGGAAAGCACACCTGCGATGTTGGTGCTACCAGAAAATGGCTTTGCTGTGCTCACCGACGAGAAGCAATTCTCCGCTTTCCTCAAGCAGGTAAACCGCGAGCCGGATATTCAGACCGTCTTCATCATCACAGACTCCACCAGCGGCTATCGAGAGATGGCTTTGCAGCTGAAAGCCGATACCTGCTATCAGCTCTATCGCGACTATCTCGACAATTTCAGAATCAATACAGGGAGGTAAGTTATGAGAGTATCCCTCTTTCCCTTTCAACAGATCGCGCTGCAAAATCTGCGGATGAATACGGCGGAGGCGCTGGGATCCTACCAACGCACCCATACGCCACAGGTGATTTCTTTCACGGCACCTACCGGAAGCGGCAAGACCATCATCATGTCCGCCTTTATTGAAAGTGTGTATTACGGCGATGAGCATTACCCGGAGCAGCCGGAGGCGATCTTCGTATGGCTTTCGGATTCGCCAGAGTTAAATGAACAGTCCAAACTAAAAATCGACTTAAAAGCAGACAGGATTTCTCTCGGGCAGACGGTGACCATCACCGATGAGAGCTTTGACCGGGAGATTTTAGAAGACGGGCACATCTACTTTCTAAATACGCAAAAGCTTTCCAAGAGTGCCAATCTCACAAAGCATAGTGACAACCGTCAGTTCACCATTTGGGAGACGCTGCGCAACACGGCGCTTAAAAAAAGCGATCATCTCTATTTCATCATTGATGAGGCACATCGTGGTATGCAGGGCAAAAAAGCCGGAGAAGCCACGACGACCATGCAGAAGTTTTTGAAAGGCAGCCCTGCCGATAAGCTGAATTCCTTGCCTGTGGTGATTGGAATGTCCGCAACGACGGAGCGCTTTAACGCACTGGTAGAAGGTACATCTTCTACGGTTCATAAAGTCGTCGTCACGCCGGACGATGTACGTTCTTCCGGGCTTTTGAAAGATCGTATTGTCATCTCGTATTCAGAGGAATCATCGGTCAATAAGGATATGGCAGTGCTCCAGGCGGCAGCAGATAACTGGAAAGATAAGTGTGACCACTGGTATCAGTACTGCTTTGAGCAGCACTATGCCCAGGTCAATCCGATCTTTGTAGTGCAAGTTGAAAATGGTACGGCCGAAAGAATCTCAAACACTGATCTGGATGTGTGCCTGCAAAAGATTGAGACACGCACTGGATTCAAGTTTTCAAAAGGCGAAGTCGTGCACGCCTTTGGCGAAACAAAATCAGCACTGACAATTGCGGGTCTGGAAGTTCCCTACGAAGAACCTTCTCGTATCAGCGACAACAAGCAAGTGCGCGTAGTTTTCTTTAAAGAGAGCCTTTCTACTGGCTGGGATTGCCCACGCGCCGAGACGATGATGAGCTTTCGCCATGCCAAAGATGCCACGTATATCGCTCAGCTTTTAGGGCGCATGGTGCGCACGCCGATGCAGATGCATATTCAAGTAGACGATAGCTTAAATGATGTGCATCTCTACCTGCCATACTTCGATAAATATACCGTCGACGATGTCATTGATGCCCTGCAATCGGCAGAGGGCAGCAGCTTGCCTACCGATATTTATGGCGAGTCCATTGAACATAAATCTTTTGAGACACTCACCATTCATCCGAGGCGCGTGCCGTCGCACCGTACAACAAGTCAACTGCCCGGGCAGATGTCCTTTGGCGACAATCAGAAGGATGATGCACTTCAGACGAACGTTTACACTCCGGCAAGTACATCAGTGAATTCGACTCCGGAAACGCCCGACGAAATGGTAGCTTTGTCCAGTCATGGAGAAAGCGAGTTAGCAGAGACGGAAGGCACCGATGGTGCTTTCATCCTCCAAGCTGAGACATCCGGAGGCAATGCAGATATAGCACGCGCACATGTGGATTCTTCCATCAATGAGCCAGCTCAGAATGTTGCTTCTTCGGAAATTAAGCAGCAAGAAGAAATTGATGAGATTCTGCCCGTCATTGACCGCGATCATGTTGTGAAAGCCATCAATGATTCCGGACTTCTCACCTATGATGTACGCAAAATCCGCATCAACGACTATTTGAAGTCGCTCTACAGCATGACGAGGTTGCTCGTGCAATCCGGTATGGAAAGCGAGGCGTCCGACAAGATTCACCGGGAAATCGTCAGTCAAATTCACGACTTCATTATGGAGTTAAAGACCGCAGGCACATATAAGGAGCTCGTTGAGAAGGCTAAGGAATTCAAGCTCTCCACACAGGTCTTTGATATCTTCGGCAAGACGATGAATGTAGATGTGAACTTATTTGAGCGTTCCTTTTTCACCACTGATGCAGATATTGAGCGGCAATTCCGCCTGGCAGAGGCCAAACTAGGTAACGAAGGCATCGCCAACCTTTATGTGAACACATTCTTCGATTTTGACCGGATTGATGATTTGAAGATTGATGTGATTCTTTTTGCGGCGGATGATTCTTGTATGGCACATCTCAGCACCTATGCGAAAGAGCGCTTCCACGCACTCAACGATCAGTATCGCCGCTATATGCCAAAACTGGATGAGAGGTTCCGCAGACAGTATGACCGCATCGTCTCTGATGGCGACATTATCAGCAAACATAACTTCCGCCTGCCGGAAACCATCACCGTGGCTAACGAAAAAGGCGGCAGAAAGTATTATGACCACCTGTTTGTCAACGATGACGGCTACACCACGATGCGGCTCAACGGCTGGGAGGAGGGGGTGCTTGCCGAAGAAGAAAAACGAGATGACTTCGTCTGCTGGATAAGAAATCCGTCTCGCGCTTCCTGGGCGCTCTGTATTCCCTATCAGCTGGACGGTGAGATGAAGCCTACCTATCCGGACTTTATCGTCATTCGCAAAGATCCGGTCATGGAGGGAGAACTCATCATTGATGTGCTGGAACCGCACAATCCAGACTTTAATGACAACCTTGCGAAAGCGAAGGGCTTTGCGGAATACGCAAGGCAAAATCCCGGTGTCGGTAGAATTGAACTCATCCGCAAGGGCAAGGATACGACGGGAAAAGAGCGCTTTAAAAGGCTGGATATGGCGATGAATGCTGTGCGTGACAAGGTCATGCAAGCCATGACGACTGAGGAACTAAATCGCCTGTTTGATACAGATGGAAAGTTTGAGTGAAGGAATTTGGTAGGTGACAGATGAACATACAAGCAATAGATTTGTTTTGTGGTGTGGGAGGGTTAACAAGAGGTATATTAGACGCTGGAGTTCCTGTCATTGCAGGATTTGATAATGATGCCACTTGTAAATATGCTTATGAAAAGAATAATTTTGTCCATTTCAATGAAAGAGACGTAAAAACTGTTCATGGGCAAGAACTCAATGCACTTTATGACACAAACGCTGTAAAAGTTTTAGTTGGTTGTGCCCCTTGCCAACCATTTTCTTCAATGCGCTCCAAATTAGGCATCAAGAACACTATGGATGAAAAATATGGTCTACTTCTTGAATTTGGCAGAATCGTCTCTGAACTAAAGCCAGATGTTATATCTATGGAAAATGTTCCCCAACTCAAAAAAACAGGGGTCTATCACGAATTTATCAGAGTGATTGAAGATAATGATTATTTCCATGATGAAGGTGTCGTTTATTGCCCTGATTATGGCATATCTCAGACAAGAAGAAGGTTTGTATTATTAGCTTCAAAGCTCGGGGAAATCAATCTGATTTCCCCTGAAACACTTCACGCTCCATCAGTGGCGGATGTTATTGGTAAGTTACCATATATTGGTGCAGGTGAAGTTTGTGATAGTGATCCACTGCATAGGTCATCTCAGCTTTCAGATAAAAATTTAATACGAATTCAAGCATCCAAGCCAGGTGGTTCATGGAAAGACTGGCCTGCAGATTTACGCTGTAACTGCCATCAAAATGCATCAGGAGAAACTTATGGTTCTGTTTATGGAAGGCTAATGTGGACTCAAATTGGCCCAACAATTACCACACAGTTTTATTCTTATGGAACGGGACGATTTGGACATCCTTCGCAGGATCGAGCTTTGTCGTTAAGGGAAGGCGCTATGTTTCAGACTTTCCCTCAATACTATGACTTTATCGATCCTTCAGTACCATTTTCATTTCGCCGGATTGCAAGGCATATTGGAAATGCTGTGCCTGTCAAACTTGGTAAGGTAATTGGCAAATCCATTTTGAAGCATATATCGGACGTTACGAACATTAACTGAACCCAGGAGGTATGGCATGGAACAGTTCAGCTTCAATATTTCGCTTAGTGTTCTCAATCATTTGGGAAGGAATCTTTATAGAAACGTCATCACCATTCTTGGCGAAGCTATTTCAAATTCTTGGGATGCAGATGCCCATAATGTTTGGATTCAGATTAACCGTCAGAATAATACAATGTCCATTGTTGATGACGGTCTGGGAATGACGGCGGATGATTTTCAAAATAAGTTTCTGAAGATCGGTTATAGCAAACGTAAAAATGGAACATTCAAATCAAAATTAAATCGGAGTTTTATCGGTAGAAAAGGCATTGGTAAACTTGCTTTATTGTCATGTGCTCAGAGAGTTCATGTGCTTACGAAGACTGTAACGACAGAAGCTATTGGTGGAGTCATTGATAATTCTGAATTGGATGAAGCCATTAAAGAGGACGAAATTTCTGGTAATTATTATTTGAGTCAAGCTACTCCAGATTTACATAAGCTTCTGGATGGGCAAGAACAAGGCACAGCGATTTTCTTTGAAAAAATAACGGAGGGAATCTTCAATACAGTTGATTACATTCGAAAAGCAGTAGCCCTCTATTTCAAATTCTCCTTATATGATCTTAGCTTTAATATATTTGTTAATGGAACAAAAATAAGTATTTCTGAATTAACGGAATTGGCTCAAAACACTCAGTTTCGTTGGTCAATAAATGAGTTTAATGACCCACTCTTTTCCATGATGGACAGATTGGACAATGAAGCCAAGCTATCAACCAGACTTAATATTCGAGGATATTTTGCCACTGTCAAAAAACCTTCAAACTTGAAAATTCGTGAAACAGATGAAAAAGCGACAGTTGACCTATTTGTTAATGGCCGTTTGAGGGAACGAGATATTCTGAGGCACATTCCAACAGCTAGAATTGTTGAAAATTACGTATATGGGCAAATTCACTATGATGAGCTTGATAACGGTGATAATAAAGATATTTTTACAAGTAGTCGTGAAAGCATCGTTGCCAATGAACCTGTCTTCAATAATTTTCTTTCAGAATTCAAAAAGTTATTTATGCAAGTAATAGAAGAATGGGACGATTTTAGACGTAAAGCGCTGGATACAGGTGATCCGGATAATAACAAAATAAAACCGAAACAGCGAAAAGCAGAGGAGCTTTTCAATGTCACATTAAAAGACATGCAAAGTGAAGAGAAGTTTATTCGAAAGGGAGGTATTGTTGAACAGTGGGCTCAAAGCCTAGCTCACGAAGCACAGTTTAACATCCCATCGTATACAGAGTGTTTTATTTCAGAAAATCTTTTGAGAAACTACATTAAAAACATTGCTATGCCGTTATCACCAGAGGCTGAAAAGGAAGCTAGCAAGTGGAGAAAAAGAGAAGCTAGCAGCAAGGAAGCTGCTAATATTAGCTATTCTATTCGTTCACAAGAGGAGGATTTGTATTATCTTGATATGGCGTATTTAGCTAACCAAGTAGATAAGGCTGAAAATGAAAAAACGGCTGGCATTAGCCGTTCGGCAATTGTTTATAAACCTCTCCGAGATGCCATTGGTCATACATCTATCATTACTGAGACAGCTAAGAAGCAACTATCTTTGATGTATGAAAATATTAAGGCAAGATTAGCAAAGCTCCTACATGATGTAAAAAATGAATAGGATTGTAAGCCTTCACCGCTCCATCTTCTTCTCAATGCTCTGCTCATAGTTCCGCCGGTATGGAATCAATTCCTTAAATTGCACCTTGTTGTCCCCGTAACGGGACATCAGGGCGCTCTTTTTTGTGCTAGATCGTCAAGCTGTTTGAGAATCTCTTTGCTGTCTGGCAGATTGGAATGGCGCTCCAAAATGGTCGTGGTGTTCACCTTGTAGACGGCTAGTTCACTGCGATACTCTTCGGCGAATGCATTGTCTTCCGGATGCGCCTTATGGTACTTGTATAGCTCACGGTAGGCGTGCACGGTGTGCACATTTTCAATATCTTGAGAGAGCGCATTCATCTGCATTTCCAGTTCCCGAATTTCAACCTGGAGAGACTGGTGCTCATCAGCGGATTGCGTAAGTAAAGTGTCTAACTGAGTGATGGACTGAATGCCTAGATTGCGCAGCACCACGATGGATTCTGCTGTGGCTTTGAGATTGTGTTTCGTAATCCAGTTGGCATACGCTGGACTGCTTTTCGCTTTCTCATTTTTGCTCGCATCGATGATTTTTCCGATAGGTTTTTTGACGGCAAAGGTTGGCGGTGCAAGTGCTTCTTAAAAGCGTTCTTTCAGTCGTTCTTCCGTATAATCTTCGCCGATTGTCTTGGAACGGGGGAAGCGCTCATTGTCATTGCGGTGACTCCGTTCTACCTTACCATTGTGTCTCGGCGTTCTTGGGCGAATAAGCTGGTGCGTAATGCCTTGCCTTTGGCAATACAGATCGAATGGATGCGTTCAGCGTGTCCCTCGAAAATGGGTAAATTCAACACTGGAGTAAAAAGATTGCTTGCTGAAAGCGTAGATAAAACGCTCCCTGTTAGCCTCATCAATAACCGTGTACTGATAAAATTTGTCGGGCATTCTTCCTACGTAGCAGGATTTCGGAACGTATTTCACGTCTAACTGTCATTTTATGCCAGTTTTTTCGGCGTATCGTAAGGTTTCGGCACATAGACCTTCTTCTTTGACGGTTTTTCCTTGTAGAACCCTTGTTTTCGAAGAAAACGAAAAAGGGAGCATGGATGGCGTTGATAGCCACGCTGAAACTTGAGTTTCGCGTACAGTTCAATGAGAGAGATGGTTGGATTTCGTCGGAGAAAATTCTTTATCCAGGTCTTTTCCTGCTCTGTATGGGCATTCGAATGCCGTGTTTTTGGACGATGAGAGCGCGGTCAGTTAGCGAGTCCTTTGTTCCGTCAAAACGACGATTCCAGCGCATCAGAGAGGCTTTCGAGATCTTGTAGCGACGAACAACAAATTTTACAGAAAAACCTGAGCGATACGTTTTAACCGCATGAAATCTTGTTTCCAAAGTATGTGGCAGATACCGCTGTGTTTTTGCTATACTGGTTGACATAGAGAGAATCCTTTCTTTGTTTGGTGGACACTTTCATTGTACAGGATTTCTCTCTATATTTTTTCTTCTTGGTCTCACATCCATTGTATCTCTACACAGAAGGCTTGGTAAACGCATGCCCGCCCCTTGCTTTTCCACGCAACCTATTATATACTCATAAAGTCACTTTGTAGGGGCATAGTTCAGTTGGTAGAACGTCGGTCTCCAAAACCGGATGTCGGGGGTTCGAGTCCTCTTGCCCCTGCCAGGACCTGTAGCTCAGGTGGTTAGAGCGCACGCCTGATAAGCGTGAGGTCGATGGTTCGAGTCCATCCAGGTCCACCAAACCGAATCCACAGGGGTTCGGTTTTTTTATGGTTGAATTTCGGAAAAAGAAGCGGTGCGTAAAAAAGTCTGGGCATACGCAAGGCAGTTTTCGACATAAATACGCTTACGGTCGCAGAGACAAAGAAGCGGACGGCGCAGTTGATACGGGGAACGGTCGGAAAGCGAATCGGGAGCGACGGCGATGACAATTTTTTCTTTTTCGAAACGTGCTTCCTGAACGGGAAGACGCAAAACAGCCTGCTCCTGTTGTATTTCCAGACGCCCCTGTTGATTTTCCATTTCGCATACCGTTATAAACGGCGGATTTAGGGAAAAGTATAGATAGATAAAGTCTTTTTTATGCACGGCTTCTTCCAATTGAAATGCCGTTGGGGGAAGGGCGCCCGGTGTAAAGAAGAAACGGCGCTGCATGCAGAAGTTTTGCCAGAATGCCAGCAGTTCCGCAGTATACAATACGTCTTCTCGATTATGCAACAGAAGCGCTCGGACCGCACTTTCCTCTTCCATACCGCATGCAGAAAGGGACAGACGTCGAAACAACGCTGCGACTTCGCCTCCGCTGAGCACATCACTACGATGGATGCCCAGTGCACGTTCAACCGTTTCCAATTTCAAATTGGGCAGATTGAGCATTTTTTTCTTTTGGCGCAACGCCCGGTACAGGTCGACGGATTCCATCTCGGGCCAGGTAAGATTGTGTCGACGCGCGCGATGGGCCAAAAAGGGCAGGTCAAAGGCATCGCCGTTATAGGTGAGGATCGGATGCGCCGCCAGAACGGGACGAATCGCCCGAAGCAAGGAGACTTCTTCCTCGGGGGAGTCGGATGTGTGAATCCACTGGAAAAAAGTATCGAATTCTGTACCGCCCAAGAGAGCGCCTACGAGGAAAACAGGATCCCGTTCGCGAGAAAAGCCGGCGGTCTCAATGTCAAGTGCCAGCATGCCTTCCGGAAGGCATGACTTTTCAAGGTGTTCTTCTATTTTCTGCATGAAAGTCCCCTTTCTGCGCCCAGTATACCATTTGAAACGGCAGGTGGAAAAATGCGCGAAAATGTGGCACACTGAAGGAAACTCGATGAACAGGGGATAGAAAAGAGGGATGCCATGATTTACTTGGATCATGCCGCGACGACACCGGTCGCGCGGGAAGTGATGGAGACAGTGGATGAAGTGTTGCAGAGTTTTTGGGGCAATCCCAGCTCTTTGCATCGATTGGGTTTTCAGGCACAAAAAAAACTGGAACAAGCGCGTAAAACGATTGCGGAATACATGGGGGTACGTCCGAAAACATTGGTTTTCACCTCCTGTGCAACGGAGTCCAACAACGCGGTGTTGACGGGTACATTCGGGTACGCTGCACAGGGTGCAACCACTGGGCGCAACCTTGTTGTTTCCGCCGTGGAGCACAGTTCCATCTATGAATGGGCAAAGGAATATGAAAAAGCGGGTGGCGAAGTGCGCTGGATACCGGTCGACGATACGGGGCGCATTACGCCGGAAGCCGTATTGCCGCTGGTGGATGAAAATACGGCACTGGTCTGCGCGATGTGGGTGAATAACGAATTGGGAACCATATCTCCCGTTGAAGAATTGGCGCGCGCGGTGCACCGAAAGAATCCGCGTACGCGTGTGCTGATCGACGGCGTGCAGGCATTCGGCAAGGCGAAAATGGCGCTGGCGTCCGGTGAAATTGATTATTTTTCCGCAACCGGACATAAAATCGGCGTACCTAAAGGGATCGGGCTTCTGTATGTGCGGGAAGGCGTGGCGTTGAAACCGCTGCTTCTCGGCGGTGGACAGGAGCGGGGCATGCGCCCCGGCACTGAAAATGTCGCCTATGCATGTGGGTTGGCGCGTGGCGTGGAACGCATGCAGACCTGCCCGGATGTGCGGGACTTGTCTGCGCAGGTACGTTCTTTTTTCGCAGGCAAACCGGGCGTGCGCATCAACAGTCCGAGCGAAGGATGCAGCCCGTATATTTTGAATCTCGGCTTTACCGGAGTACGTTCGGAAGTGTTGCTGCATATGATGGAAGAAAAAGAAATGTATTTATCCAGTGGTTCGGCTTGTACGGGCGGTGCGGTGAGTCACGTATTGCAGGCGGTCGGGGTGCCGGAGAATGTGCTCTACGGTAGCGTGCGCCTGTCGTTTGGCCTGGAGAATACAAAAGAGGAAATTGAAGCGTTTTGTCCGGCACTTGAAACGGCGGTTGAACAGATTCGCTCGTTGGTGGGTAATGTGTGAAGGCGGGAAAGATGGAACAACAGTGGGCAGTGGGGATCAGCTATGGGGAGTTGGTGCTCAAAGGAAAAAATCGAAATCGCTTTATTGCCAAAGCGCAGCGGCAAATCGAACGCGCCGCGGAACCCTTTGTGATTGGGGAACGCTTGCAACAGCAGGGGAAATATTTTTTAACCGTACCGGATGCCACGCAGGTGGATCCGCTCTGCAAGGCGCTGCAAAAAGTGTTCGGTTTGGTCTATATTACACCCGCGCTGCGGGTGGGAAAAGAGCGCGAAGCGGTGCGCGAGGCGGCGCGGTATCTACTGCAGAGAAGGTTGCAAGGGGAGTTGACGGCAGGAAATCGACACACCTTTAAGGTCGAAACGACGCGCAGTGACAAGAGTTTTCCGCTGACGTCGCCGGAAATTTCCGCGCGTATCGGCGGCGATCTGCTGACGGATTTTGCGGAAAGCGGGCTCTCGGTTGATGTGCATAACCCGGAAATTGTCATACACATTGATGTGCGAGACGATGTCTTTGTTAGTGTGGATCGGTTTTCCGGCATGGGCGGGTTGCCGATGAAGTCAAGTGGGCGGGGGTTGCTCTTGTTATCTGGCGGCATCGACTCCCCTGTGGCGGGCTTTTCCATGGCCCGGCGGGGGATGGAAATCGGCTGTGTCCACTTCCACTCCTATCCCTTTACCAGCGAGCGCGCGCGGGATAAGGCGCTACGTTTGGCAGAAGAACTGAGCGGTACGGTCGGACCGATGCGCCTGTTTTTTTTGAATCTGGTCAAGGTCTATACGGAAATCCACAAGCACTGTGCGGCGAAAAATACGACGGTACTTTCCCGTCGCATGATGATGCGTTTGGCAGAACGGCTGGCGGAGAGGTATGACTACGATGCCTTGATCACGGGAGAAAGTCTAGGACAGGTTGCTTCGCAAACGGTGCAGGGGATTTCCGTGGTCAATGAAGTCGTACGCCGCCCCATCCTGCGTCCGCTCATTGCGCAGGACAAAAACACGATTATTGAAACGGCACGCCACATCGACACGTATGATATTTCTATTGAGCCCTATGACGATTGTTGTTCCATTTTTGCGCCGTCACGTCCGAATACGAAGCCACGCAGTCGAGACATGGAACGGGAAGAATCGAACTTTCCCGTGCAGGAAGTGATGGAAGAAGTGCTAGAGACGCTTGAAATATGCGATATCGATTGAGTGCTTGACGTACCGAATGGACTACGATACAATATACCGTTTTGACGAAAATGGACCGATTTAGTATAATGAATTTGGAGGTGGGTCCATGTACAAAATTGGAGATCGTGTCGTATATCCGATGCACGGGGCAGGTACCATCGTCGGAGTGGAGACAAAAGAAATATTAGGGGAAGAGCGTGATTATCTGATTCTGGCAATGCCAATCGGGAATATTCGGATTTCCATTCCCATTGACAACTTGGATTCAATCGGGATTCGCTCGGTTATGAGCAAGGAAGAGGGCCAAGAGGTCCTTGAGATTTTACGCCAGGAATCCAGCCGCATGTCGAGCAATTGGAGCCAGCGTTATCGGGACAATATGGAAAGTCTTAAAACGGGCAGTCCGGTGGAGATGGCCAAAATTGTGCGCAATTTACAACTGCGGGATATCGAGAAGGGGCTTTCTACTTCAGAAAAGAAGATGTTGAATTCCAGCAAGCGGATGCTCGTTTCGGAATTGATTATCGCCGGATCCATGACGAAGGAAGAGGCGATGGAAATGATTGATGATGCAATTCTTGACGATGAGGATGCATAATTTGAAATAAGGAGAAGGTGGATGCAGAAATTGATTCGAATTCTGCTCGGGCTTCTGGGAGGGGCGCTCGGCGTAGGCCTATGTCTCATTGTAGACCTCACGGGCGTCCTTCCCGTTACCGATCGGATATGGCATGTAGCGCTTTTAGTTGGCAGCGGTGTGGGATTTTTCCTGCTTTCCTTTTTGTTGGCTCCGCGATTGATCCGGCGTCTACGAAAAGGAATGCAGAGTGTATCCGATCGACTGGAGCGCGTGCCGACCGGAGAGGTTGTTCTGGGAACGGTGGGGTTGGTCGTCGGCTTTATCATTGCCTGGCTTGTGAGTGCCCCAATTACCGCGCTTACGATTCCCTATGTGGGAAATGTTATTGGAGTGCTGCTCTCCGTACTGCTTTATATCGGTTTCGGCGCGCTGGGCATTCAGCTGACCTTAAAAAATAAGGAAGAAATCATCAACGGCATACAGCGTATGCGTTCAAATGCCCGAGAAAAGAAATCGCAGGATCGAAAGACAGGTCGCTTGGCGAGGACAACGGAGGAATTGCCGGCAATTCATTCAAAGTCCGTACCGAAAATTGTCGACACCTCCGCCATTATTGACGGCAGACTGTTCGAAGTAATCGAGGCGGGATTTTTAGACGGTCCGCTCGTCTTGCTGGATTATGTACTGGAAGAGTTGCAGCACATTGCCGATTCCTCGGATGCACTGCGAAGGGAGCGCGGCCGGCGGGGGCTGGACCGGGTGAAACACCTGCAGGAGTCGCAAACCATTGAAATCATCCTCGATCATTCTTCCTATGAAAAGGCGAAGGAAGTGGATGCAAAATTGCTTTTATCCTGCCGGAAACATGGGGGCAAAATCATTACCACTGATTACAATCTCAACAAAGTCGCTTCCGTACAAGAGATTGCCGTCCTCAATGTCAACGACCTTGCCAATGCGCTGAAGCCAATTGTCATCCCAGGAGAGACGATGACGATTTCGATTCTTAAGGAAGGAAAGACCCCGGAGCAAGGGCTTGCCTACTTGGATGATGGAACGATGGTGGTTGTGGAAAATGGACGGGATTATATCGGAAAAACGGTGGATGTGGTCGTGACCTCGGTCTTGCAAACCGCCGCCGGGAAGATGATTTTTGTGCGTGTGCAGTGAAAATTGATTCGGCTTTATTTGCCGCCCTGCGGGGCGGCTTTTTTTCGCCAATGTTTTCATATTAAAAATTGGTGGTAAGCGATGAAATCGTGTGTTATCCTTACGGTGAAGGAAAAAGGAGGCGCTTATGTCAGATCGCAGCCAAGTTTTACGGATGCTTGCAAAGGACTTCCCCAATCGGCAAGCGGTTTTGGGGGAAGTGATACGTTTGAAGTCGCTCATGGCCCTGCCGAAAGGAACGGAGTATTTTTTTACGGATCTTCATGGAGAAGATCGCGCATTCATTCACCTTTTGCGCTCGGCTTCCGGTAATATTCGCCGCAAGATTCGCGATGTGTACCGGACGCGTCTGTCCGAGACGAAGCAAAATGAATTGGCGCGCATCATTTACGAGCCAGAAGCCGCGCTGAGCCTGCACGTCGAAGATCTGAAAGATGAAAGGTGGGTGCGCGCGACCATTCTGCGGCTGATTGAAGTAGCACGTTATATCGCTTCCAAATATCCGCGCAAGCAAATACGGGATATGGCTCCGGAGCGATACCGCGATATTCTCGAGGAATTGTTTTTTACCAATGACGGCGAAATCGATCGCTATGCATACTACATGGCCATTGTGGATAAGATTTTTGATTCTGATGGAGAAATTGATTTTATTATTGCAATCTGCGGTTGGATTCAGCGGATTTGTGTGAACCACCTGCACATTATCGGGGATATTTTCGATCGTGGACCGGGTCCACACAAGATTATGGAAGAGTTGATTCGCTTTGAACAGGTCGACGTGCAGTGGGGGAATCACGATGTGATCTGGATGGGCGCTGCGCTGGGTAATGAGTGTTGCATGGCTTGTGTGTTGCGCAATGCCATTTCTTACAATACCTTTGATGCGCTCGAAGACGGCTATGCGATTCATTTGCGGCAACTGGATGATTTTGCGCAGGAAGTGTACGGAGATGATCCCTGTGAACGCTTCCAGCTGCGCGTGTATGATGAAAATATCTACGATATTGTCGATAAACAGCGAGCAGCGAAAATGCACAAGGCGATGGCGATCATTCAGTTTAAGCTGGAGGGACAGCTCTTGGCGCGCCATCCGGAATACGAGATGAATGACCGCTTTGTACTGAATGAGATTGACTTTGAAAACAAGACCTATACGGCGGAGGGAAAGACGTATCCGCTGTTGGATGGGAATTTTCCGACGATTGATCCGAAGCATCCGTACCGGTTGACGGACCGCGAGCGGGAACTCGTAAACGGGTTACGCGCCTCCTTCCTGCACTCCGAGGTGCTGCAGCGACATGCGCGTTTTCTGTACAATAATGGCAGTTCCTATCTGACTTATAACGGAAATCTGCTTTATCACGGGTGTTTGCCGATGACACCGGAGGGAGAATTTGACGGACTGCTGGTCGACGGGGAACTGTATACCGGCAAGCGTCTGATGGATCATATCAACTATATGGTAACGCAGGCATACTACGGGGAGCCCGGTTCCGCGCTGCGCGACCGTGCCGTCGACTTTATGTGGTATCTCTGGACCGGACCAAAAAGCCCGATGTTCGGCAAGAGCAAGATGGCGACGTTTGAAAATTATTTCATCGGCGATAAAGAGTTGGGGCGTGAAATTTACAACCCGTATTTCAAACTGTCCGAGGAGGAAGCAATCTGTGACAAGATTTTTGAAGAATTTGGGCTGTCGCCGGAGCACGGGCACATTATCAACGGGCATATGCCGGTCAAAATCAAAGACGGGGAAAGCCCGATGCGTGCCGGCGGGAAGCTCTTTGTCATTGACGGCGGCATAGCAAAACCCTATCAAAAAAAGACGGGCATTGCCGGGTACACGCTGATTTATAATTCGCATCACATTGCCCTGGCGGAACACCGCGACTATGAGACCATCAGCAATGAGTTGGAGGTGTATGCGCCGAATGTGCGGACGGTAGATCGGATGGAGCATCGCATGCTGATCGGCGATACGGACGAGGGAGCCGACTATAGAAATAAGATCGAATATCTGGATGCCCTGCGCGAAGCATACGACAGCGGGATCATGAAAGAAAGCTATGTTTGACAGCGACGAAAAATATTGGTAAACTACCCCAGTATCTATGGGCTTTCGCCTGGAGATATCTTCGGTTATTCCTTCGCAGCGTCGATGTGCGAAACACAAATTGTCGAATTTCCGGAACCGCCACCGCGCGGGCGGCGTCAAAATACGCAGCGGAGAAGATAAGAAAGGGAGAAAGAAATGAAAACGTACCTGGCAAAACCTCTTGAGGTGGAGCGCAAGTGGTATGTGGTGGACGCCACCGATCAGGTGGTCGGACGCTTAGCCACAAAGATTGCCGCCATCCTTAGGGGAAAACACAAGCCGACGTACACGCCCAATGTAGATACCGGCGATTACGTCATTATCGTCAATGCGGATAAAGTTCGCTTGACGGGCAATAAGGAAAATAAGAAAGAATATGTCCACTATACTGGTTTTCCGGGCGGTCGTCGCGTGACGTCTTTCCGCGAAATGATGGACAAAAACCCGGAGCGCGTGTTGGAACATGCCATCAAGGGCATGCTCCCGCACAACACCCTGGGCCGTCAGATGTATCGCAAACTGCGCGTGTACGCGGGGCCGGAACACGACCACGCCGCGCAAATGCCGGAAGAACTGAGCTTATAAGGGGGGAATGATGGAACAGTATCGTGGAACCGGTCGCCGCAAGACCGCCGTTGCTCGCGTTCGTCTGCTCCCCGGGAGCGGATCGTTTACGGTCAACGGACATTCGTTGGAAGAATATTTTGATTATGAGAGTTTGCGCAATGTGGCGATGGAGCCGCTGAAGCTGACCGACACGCTGGGCAGTTTTGATGTCGTCGTCAATGTAAAGGGCGGCGGATATACCGGACAGGCCGGTGCCGTGCGCCACGGCGTGGCGCGCGCTTTACTGGAGTTCAATCCGGATTTGCGCGCTTCCCTGAAAAGGGCAGGTTTTCTGACGCGCGATGCACGTCAGAAAGAGCGTAAGAAGTACGGTCTCAAGAAGGCGAGAAAGAGCCCGCAGTTCTCGAAACGTTAAAATGCGAAAGACGGGGCGCACAGCGCCCCTTTTTCTTTATCTCATTTTGCGGATCGGGCATTGTCGTCGAGGCTATTTTTTGTGTTCCGGGGCGCTTCGGTGTAGAATGAAGCAAATAAGAGGGGGAAGCTTAGATGGTCCGGAAAAATCCGTTTATATTGACGGGGATACTCATCGTGTTGAGTACCGTCGCATTAATTTTGACAGGGTATTTGGGATTTATTCTGTTTGCCAATAATATTTTGCCATTTAAGTATCGCGCGATCGGATTGGGACTCGGTGCGCTTTTTGCGCTGCTATTCCTGGGATTGGCGATTTTGCACGGTGGTCGTTTTCAAAAGGTGGTCGGCATTCTCCTCTGCAGCGTTCTGATTTTTTTTCTGGATGTGATTATCCTTTTCGCCCAATCCGGAATGCGCGCTCTCAATGAGATTCAGGTGGCGGACTCCTCGGACCCTGCGGCGCGACCGGACGATACGAAACCGTCCGATGCTGCGGTAGACGTGCGAAATGGGAGTTTTGTCGTTTACATCTCCGGGTTGGATACCTATGGCGCAATTGAGGAGCAGTCGCGTTCGGATGTCAATATTGTCGCGGCGATCAATTCGAAGACGCGCAAGATTTTGATGGTCAGTGTGCCGCGCGATTCGTATGTCCCCATCGGGGGCGACGGACAATGGGAAAAAGATAAGTTGACCCATGCCGGGCTGTACGGCGTCGAGGCTTCCGTCGCTACGCTGGAACGCGTGTTGGATACGAAGATTGACTACTATGTGCGGCTGAACTTCACCTCGTTTTTGGAGATTATCGACGTAGTGGGCGGCATAACGGTGGATAATCCGGAGAGCTTTGTCGCAAATGATGGGCACTACTATCCGGAAGGAGAAGTGGAGATGTCCGGAGAAGAAGCGCTGATGTTTGTGCGTGAACGCTACCATTTGTCCGAAGGAGATTTCGGGCGGCAACACAATCAGCAATTGGTCATCGAAGCCGTTTTTCGGAAGATCCTTGGACCTGAATTGGTCATGCGCTTTCAAAGCATTATGGATACCGTCGCCAACAGTCTGCAAACGAATATGCCCACCCATAAGATTTGGGATTTTGTAAACGCGCAGATGGATCATGCCGACGAGTGGGATTTTGAGACGATCGGCATTCCGGGCGAAGGTGTTGTCGGGCTGGACAGCTTTGCGATGCCGGAAAATAAAGAACTTTGGTTTTACGAACTGGACGAAGAGGGGCTGACCCGCGTGCAAAAAATCTTTCGAGAGGTCCTTGATGGAAAGGAGGTCACTCTCGATACAGATCAATGGTCGGATACGATCCGGGATGGAGGGGCGGAATGAACCACAGCCCCGTTGACGCACAAAAACTGGAACAAGTCACGCAATTCTTCGAGCGGACCGCCGGCGTAGCGTACTACGCGGCCTCTTTGACGGTGCGCACGGAAGAAGCGGCGCAGGAAGCAGCGCGCATCGCCTTGGTGCGCGTTTTTTGTGCCTTGGAAGGACTGTCGTTTTCCTTTTCGCAGGCAAAAATTGCCCTCTTTATTGTGGCGGAAGACGTGGCACTGTCTATGCTGCCAAAAGCAGAGCGGCGCCGATCTCCTGTGTTCGAGCGGATATCGTCGCAGGAAGCGGATGCACGCATCCTGCGCGCACTCGGTCGGTTGCATCCGGGGGATCGTACTGCACTGCTCCTTGCCTATACGGCATCATTGCCGCCGGCTCACTTCTGTGTGGCAATGGGGCTGGCTCCGACAAAGGGAGAAGAGCGCCTTTCTCGTGCCCGGGAGGCGTATCGAAATTTGCTCGCCCGCAGCCGGATGCCGGAAAGCGGGCGCTCGGAAGAGGCGCTGGAAAGCGCATTACTGCACCGGGCAAATGAGCATTTGGCGGCATTAGAAGCAATTTCCAATGCGGATCCGGTCAAATTTTCTCCGGCCTTTGTACAGGAGACGATTCGGGATATGGTAGCGGCGGATCCGATACGACCGATGCGCAGGCGTTGGCATCGAAAGCGGCGGATACCCACCGAGTACATCGGCGTCGTGATGCTTTTGCTCAGTTTGAGCATCTTATTCTATATGGCGCGTCGCCAGGAAGCGATGTTCTCTTGGCCGAAGCCCGATGCCGTCACGAGGAGCGTTTCCGAGTCCGTGGCTCTGCAAGGCACGGCTTCCATCGAAATGCCGGATGAAAAACTGACGCCGGAAACGACTCGACAGATTTCTGTAGAAAAGCGCTACTATGCGGCGTATGCGGATCGCATTCTCTTTTTTGATGCACGACGCTTTCAACTCTTTTTTGCAAAAAGCGGCGCCCTACCCCAGCCGGTGGGCACGCTGGAGAATGCACTGTTGGAGCACGGGGATCTGGAGCACATCGGGGAAAAGGACGGCATCATCTATCTCGCCTTCGCAGACGGACGCGGCGGGCAGATGCCCAGTGTGGGCGGCAACTTGGAAATCACGGAATATTGGCAGGAAGAGTGGTTTGAAGGGCAACAGGATGCGCCCGAAACCCTGCGCAAGGGGATTATCCTTCAAGATACGAAATACACCTTTTTATCTGCGCCGTCGGAGGGATCCGAGTAGCATCCCATGACGGCCAGTGGGAATTTCTATGCTAGGTCGTCAAGTTGGGGAATGGGCATTTCGCGAAGGCCGGCGAACGACAGGAGCACGACTTCCGCGAGCAGCAGTCCGCTGACGGACGGCAAATAGGGCATGCTGCCAGGGACCACGCGACGTTGTGCAGGCGCGGCTTCGGCGTCTACATCAAGAGAAATTTTGTCAGGTTCGGGGGAAAAGACGGTTAACAGACCGCGGATCCCCCGTTTTTTTAAGGCATGGCGAAGTACGCGCGCCAAAGCACAGCCATGTGTTTCCTCCAAGGGAGCGATGCAAAGTTGCTCCGCGTAGAGACGGTTCCCGGCGCCCATGGCGGAAACAAGCGGAATACGGCGTTTGGCACATTCCTCCGCCAGCGAAATTTTGGCGGAAACCGTGTCGATGCAATCAATGACAAAATCAAAACGGTCAAAGGGAATGCGGTTCGCCTCTTCCGGGAGATAGAAAAGCGGCAATCCTTCCACGCAACAATCCGGCGCAATGCGCGCGGCGTGCGCAACAGCGACATCAATTTTTCGTCGACCGAGGACATCGGTTGAGGAAAGAAGTTGTCGATTCAGGTTGCTTTCTTCAAAACGATCCGGGTCGACAACGAAGATGTGTGACACGCCGGCGCGCACCAGCGCTTCAAAGGCGGCGCCGCCGACTCCGCCGAGACCGAAAATGGCGATTTGTGCATTTTGTATACGTAAAAGCGCATCCGTTCCGAGAATCCGGCGGGTACGGCTGTGTCGATTGGAAAATGTATCGGACATAATTCTCTCTTTTCTAAAATGATGATCTTTTTTTTATGCGTCTGCATGATATAATATCCTGAAAAAGTTGGAAGCGGAAGAGAGGAAGCCGATGAAAAAAGAAAATCAAGCATTGGAAGAAGCGCGGGAGCACCTGCGCGCCGCATGTGAACTTTTGCAGGAAGAACCCGCTGTGTATGAGGTTCTTTCCCGGGTGCAGCGATTGGTGTCCGCGAATTTGCCGGTCAAAATGGATGACGGTCGTGTTGCCGTGTTTCCCGCCTATCGCGCCCTGCACTCCGATGCGCTGGGTCCGGGCAAGGGTGGTGTGCGCTTTCACCCCAATGTCTGTGCGGAAGAGGTGTCCGTTCTGTCCATGTGGATGACGCTCAAGTGTGCTGTGGCGGGTCTGCCTTATGGAGGCGGCAAGGGCGGCATAGCGGTTGATACGACGCTGTGCTCGACCGGAGAATTGGAGCGTTTGTCGCGGGCTTATGTCGATGCCTTTTTCCCGGTGATTGGAGAAATGCAGGATATTCCTGCGCCCGATGTGCATACCAACGGACAGGTGATGGCATGGATGACCGATGAATACCAGAAATTGGCACATTCACAAACCGTCGCGACTTTTACGGGAAAACCCGTTGCGCTTGGCGGCTCTATGGGGCGCAATGAAGCCACCGGCCTCGGCGTGGCGCTGGCGGTGGAAGCTTGGTGTCAGATGCAAAACCGAGATTTGTCCGGCATGACCTGTGCCATTCAGGGATTCGGCAATGTGGGCAGCCTTGCGATGAAACACCTGCAGGCGCGCGGCGTTAAGACGGTTGCAGTTGCTCATCATGCGAACGGAACAGGCTATGCCATTTATTCGAAAGACGGGTTGGATTATGAGGCGCTTGCCCGGTGGTATGAAGGGGAGAAAAAAGGAAATTTCTTGGAGTATCCGGGAGTGGAACGCATCACGGAAGAGGCATTCTGGCAACTTCCGGTGGATCTCTGCGTGCCTTGTGCGTTGGAAAATGCCATTTCCGCAGAAACGGCGGAAACGCTGGGAGCGAAGCTCATTGCCGAGGGGGCGAACGGTCCGGTAACCGCAGAAGCGGAGCGGATTCTTACGCACCGCGGTGTGCCGGTATTGCCGGATATCTTTGTTAACGGCGGCGGCGTTACGGTTTCCTATTATGAATGGGTGCAAAACCGCACCGGTGATTACTGGACGGAAGAAGAAGTCAATGAAAAACTGGCGCGTCGGATCCGGACGGCATTTCAATCCCTTTCTGAATTGCAAGAAAAATACAATGTCACCTGGCGGGAAGCCGCCTATGCCGTAGCGGTTCGCCGTTTGGCAGATGGATTGCGTCTGCGCGGCAGATTGTGATGTGGTATTATAGAGTCAATATTTATTTTTTAAGGAGGTCTTTATGAACTATTGGGTAATGGTCGGCGTATTGCTGATCATCGTAGGGTTTGCGCTTCGGATGGACGTGCTTGCCGTTGTTCTCATCGCGGGCATTGTCACCGGTCTGATTGCGCAGATCAACATTGTTGAAGTCCTGTCCATTATCGGCAAGGGCTTTGTCGACAACCGTTACATGAGCTTATTTCTTATCGCCTTCCCGGTCATTGTTATCCTCGAACGGTACGGTATGAGGGAGAAGGCCGGCGATGCAATCCGCAAACTGAGCTTTGCTACGACGGGTGGTTTGCTTTCCGTATGGCTGGTCATCCGCACGATTGCGGCGGCGTTGTCACTGCGCATTGGCGGTCATGTACAATTCATTCGCCCCTTGATTCTGCCCATGGCACAAGGTGCGGCGGAAAAGAATGGCGGAAAATTGACGGAAAAAGGCATGGAGGACCTGAAAGGTCTGGCGGCAGCGACGGAAAACTATGGTAACTTTTTCGGGCAGAACATCTTCCCGACCAGCGGCAGTGTGCTTTTGATCTTAGGTACCTTGAAAGAAGCGGGCTTCGTCGTCGATCAGACGGATATCGCTTTCAGCAGCATTTGGGCGGGTGTAGCGATCTGCATCGTGGGCATCGTACAATGTGTTCTCTTCGATCTGAAACTTCGAAAGGAGATTGTGAAAGATGCTTAGTATTGCAAAATTTCTCCATTTTCAAAAAGCCAATATGGATGAATTCATTTATATCCTTTGCGGCTTGATCGCATTAAATGCAGCAATCCGCGCCCTGCGCAATAAAGAGGGGCGCATCGGTACTTTTGTTTTCTGGCTTTGTACGGCGGTATTATTTGCCGGCGGAAAATTTATTGTGGAAGGTTTTGAATACGGTGCCGCCTTCATCGGTTGTGTGCTTGTCCTTATGGGGATACTCACACTGACCAACCAGGTGAAGATCGGTGAATTTACACCGCGCATGCCGGAAGAGACGCGCGCCAATGCGGATCGTATCGGCTATAAAATTTTCATTCCGGCATTGGTTTTAGGTCTCACTGCTTTTGCACTGGCCTCTTTGTCGCGGTTTAAGATTCCGGTCGACGTGGATCCGGAGACGGGCAAAGATATCATTCTGTCGCTGTCTTCGCCGCAGACGCTGGGACTTTCGGCGCTGATCGCTCTCATTGTCGTGTGGATTCTTTGTAAACCGCGTGTCGACCAGACGGTTGAAGATATGGCCCAGGTGTTGATGGAGGTGGGACCGGCGAGTTTGCTGCCACAATTGTTGGCGGGACTCGGCGTCATCTTTGCAACAGCCGGTGTGGGAGATGTTATCGGGCAGTGGTTCGGCGCAGCGGTTCCAGAAGGATCGCGTATTGCCGGCGCCATCGCGTATGTGCTGGGTATGATGCTCTTTACGATGATCATGGGGAATGCCTTTGCCGCCTTTACCGTTATGACCGTGGGTATCGGGATTCCGTTCCTTATCAATTTGGGCGCGAATCCGGCCATGGTCGGTGCGCTGGGTATGACCGCCGGTTATTGCGGGACGCTGTTGACACCGATGGCGGCGAACTTCAACATCGTGCCGGTCTCCATTCTGGGCGCAAAGGACAAGTATACGGTCATAAAGGCGCAGGCGCCGGTGGCGATTGCGATGGCTCTGATTCACATCGTTTTGATCCTCGTTTTGGCGTTTTAGCGCAGAGCCGTTGAAAGGAGCTTATCATGAAAGTATTGGTAACCGGATTTGATCCCTTTGGCGGGGAGTCGATTAACCCCGCCTTGGAATCCATCAAAAAATTGCCAAAGGAAATTGCCGGCGCACAGATTGTGACGCTGGAGATTCCAACGGTAATCGGGAAATCCGTGGATAAAATTCGTGCCAAGGTCGAAGAAGAAAAACCGGATGTCGTATTGTCCATCGGGCAGGCAGGCGGACGGCCGGATCTGACGGTGGAACGCATTGGCATCAACGTCGATGACTGCCGCATTCCGGATAACGAAGGCAATCAGCCGGTGGATGAACCGGTGGCGGCGGACGGTCCCGCAGCGTATTTTGTCACCATTCCCATCAAGGCCATGGTGCAGAAGATGCTCGAAAACGGGTATCCCGCCTCGATTTCCAACACGGCCGGAACCTTTATCTGCAACCATGTTTGCTATGGAGTAGCGCATCTGGCGGCGACAAAGTATCCGAAGATGCGTACGGGATTCATGCATATTCCGTTTTTGCCAGAGCAGGTTCTCGACAAGCGCAACATGCCGTCCATGTCACTGGAGACGATTGTCGGCGGCATCACCTGTGCAATTGAAGCCATCGTCGAAAATGATGTCGATATCAAGGTGGAAGGCGGCGCAACACACTGAGTGCTGCATTTCAAACAAGTAGAAAGGATGCCCGAATCAGAGTCTCGGTTCGGGCATCCTTTTTTCGAGTAAAACACCGAATACAAGTGTGGCAATCAGATTGACCAGTCCTTCCAAGAGCAAACCGGGGGTGGAAGAAAGTCCGGCAGCCAGTCCGCCGTAAAGAATAGCACCGAAAAGTGTATAGGCAAAAGCCATCCACAGCATACTCAGCAATAAACCGAGCAGCGAAGGCGCGGAAAGAAGCGGTTTTCGCAGGGTTCCGGAAAAGAAAAAGCGCGCCATAATCCAAGTCATTCCGGTTTTAATGAGGAGAGTAGGAAAAATCCAAAGCGGGAATCCGCCGAGGAAATCCGCCATAGCGGATCCGATGGCGCAGGAATAAATGCCTTCTCTTCGTCCGATGAAATAGACGATGAGCGCGCCGGCAGCATTTCCCAGGTGCGCATAGCCCAGCGGAATGGGGATTTTTGGAATCAGCGTAGCAAAACAAACGATCGCGGCGGCGATCGCCGTTGTACAAATGAAACGAATGGAATACGGCGCTTTTTTCATAAACTCCTCTTTTCAGACTCCTTTTCCGATTTCTATGGCGGGAAGTGCTTCCCCGACAAGGCGACCTCAAACGGATGCTCCAAACATGTTGCACTGAAAAAGCCGACGGTACCGTCGGCTTTTTCTGCATAAGTCCGCACACCCGGCTTTGCCGTCCTGTTCAGACGCGGCACTCCGGTCGTATACTCGGGTCGGGCACTCCCGCAACACATGAAGGAACTCACTTAAGGCTGCTTTCTTCCGAACCTGACCTGGTTCGCGAGACTTCATTGTGCAGGACCCGACCGTCAACGTCACGTGCCGGAACCGGCCGCCCAAAGAGGGCGTCGAGGCCGGGAATTCTACCCTGCTATAGCGGATTGCAGGTGACAGGGCACCGCTAACTCCCCGTATAGTGCATGGCGGAGAGAGAGGGATTCGAACCCTCGGTACGCAGGACGTACACATGATTTCCAATCATGCTCCTTCGGCCACTCGGACATCTCTCCACGTCGTCGGAAGCGGTACAAATTATTATATGAACCGTCTTCGCTTTTGTCAAATACCACAAGAGCTGCTGTGAAAAAATATACTTTTTTGTTTTTTTTTCGGTAAGAAAAAGCCAAAGATGCCGACAACTTTTTTAGCAGATTGATAGGGGAAAGCCGCAATCAGGCGCAGGGAGCCGTTTTCGTGCTATAATACTTGTTGACTTTAGAGTAAGGAGGATAGAAAAGGATGGAACTCGAAAACTTGACCTTTCGTGGCGGTACGCACATGAAGGACTTCAAGGAGCTGTCGAGCGGATCGATGATCACGGATATGCCGGCCCCGGCGCAGGTAACGATCACGCTGTCGCAGCACATTGGAGCCCCGGCAAAGTGCATCGTTGCGAAGGGGGATCACGTCGACGTCGGCCAAAAAATCGGCGAATCCGCGGGCTTCGTTTCCGTTCCGGTTCATTCCAGCGTTTCCGGTGAGGTGAAGGGCATTATCGATTACCTTACGGTAGCGGGCACGACGTGTCAGGCGGTTGTGATTGAAAACGACGGTGAAGATACTTTGGGTTACGAGCCGGTGGACCGGTCCAACCAGACGTTTACCGAGAAGGAAATCATCGACTACATACAGGACGCCGGAATCTGCGGAATGGGCGGTGCGGGTTTTCCAACCCACGTGAAATTGCAGCCCCCGAAAGATAAACCGATTCAAACGATGTTGATCAATGCAGCGGAATGCGAGCCGTATCTGACCTGCGATGACGTTACGATGCGAACGATTCCAGAAAAAATCGTACAGGGGCTGAAACTTTGCATGCAGGCGACCGGTGCAAAAGAAGGCTTGATTGGCATTGAAGACAATAAGCCGAAGGCCATTGAAGCCATGAAAAAGGCGGTGGCGGGGGAAAACGACATTCACGTTGCAACCCTGAAAACGAAGTATCCACAGGGCGATGAAAAGCAACTGATTTATTCGGTGCTCGGCAAAGAAGTGCCGCAGGGTGCACTGCCGGCGGATGTCGGCGTGGTGGTTGTCAACGTTTCCACCGCATGTGCGATCGTCGATGCCGTCTACTACGGGAAACCCTGCTATGAACGTGTATTGACGCTGACGGGCCATGCCGTGCGGAAACCGCAGAATCTGCGGGTGCGTTTTGGCACGCGCATTAAAGACGTGATCGAATACGCCGGCGGCTATGCGGAAGAACCCGGAAAGATCATCTTCGGCGGACCGATGATGGGGGTTGCGCAGTACAGCGATGAGCTGGTGACCGACAAACGCAACAACGGTATTTTGGTGCTGACCAAAGAGGAATCCAAGCCAAAAGAAATTACGGCCTGCATCCGCTGCGGCTTTTGCGTGGAAGTTTGCCCGATGCACCTGGAACCGCTGTACATTGCCACAGCTTCTTTAAAGGAAAACTTTGAATTGGCACAGCAATATTCCATTATGAACTGCGTGGAATGCGGCGCGTGTTCCTATACATGTCCGGCGGGGCGCCCCCTGACCGAAGGCATTCGCTTCGGGAAGGCACAGATTCGCGCTCTGCAGAAAAAAGCGCAAGCGAAGTAGGAGGCGAAGATGGAAACCAAACAAACGCAAAGCGCGCAGGCATCAAAGTTGCTTGTCGCGTCTTCGCCGCACATTCGCACCACCGATTCAACGCAGCGCTTAATGCTTGATGTCATTATTGCAATGATTCCGGCAATGGTTGCCGCGGTTGTTTATTTTGGCTTTCGCTCGTTGGCGGTTATCGGTGTGTCGGTTGCGGCAGCGGTCGCTGCAGAAGCGATTACGCAAAAAGCACTCAAACGTCCGATTACGATTTCGGATCTGTCCGCCGTCGTAACGGGCATACTCCTGGCATTCAATGTGCCTTCGACCATGCCGCTGTGGATGGTCGCCATCGGCGCAGCATTTGCCATCGTCGTTGTCAAGCAGTTTTTTGGCGGACTCGGTTCGAACTTCATGAATCCGGCACTTGCCGCACGTGCGATGCTCCTATCTTCCTGGGGCAGCGATATGTCGAAGTTTGTCGAGCCGTTTAAGCCAGACACGATCGCGTCGGCGACGCCCTTGACAAGCGGACAATTTCCGTCGTTGGGCGAGATGTTCATGGGACAAATGCCCGGCGTACTCGGCGAAGTTTCGACCGTAGCCTTGCTGCTCGGCGCCATTTATCTGGTCGTGCGCGGCGTGATTCGGCTGCGCATTCCGCTGACGATGATCGGTAGCTTCTGCGTCTTTATGGCAATTTTCGGCGCCATCACCGGCGAAGTCGGCATCGGCGATTTACCGCAGCAGGTACTGGCCGGCGGATTGATCCTCGGGGCATTTTTCATGGCAACGGATTATGCGACAACACCGATGAACGCGGTCGGACAGCTGATTTTCGGCTGTGGAGCCGGTTTGCTTACGGCACTGATTCGCAGCTTTGGCGGTTATCCCGAAGGGGTGTCCTACGCCATTCTCTTTATGAATGTCTGCACGCCGCTGATCGATAAATATGTGAAGACAAAAACGTTCGGAGGTGGCAAGCGATGAAAAAGGCGTTGATTCTTGCAGTAAAACTTCTTGTCATCTGTGCGGTTGCCGCCGCCGCGTTGGCATTAGTGAACAGTGCGACGTTGCCGGTGATTCAGGCAAGACAGGCAGAGGAGACAAAACAAGCGTACAGTGCGGTCTATCCGGATGCAGATGAATTGAACATTCTGGAGGACAAGTCGCTGCTCAATGAAAACATCCTAGAAATTGTCGAAGCGAAAAAGGGCGGCCAGTTGGACGGCTATATTTTCAAAGCGGCAAGTCCGGCGGGCTATGACGGTCCGGTGACCTTCGTCATTGGGGCCAAAGTGGACGGCACAGTGACGGGCTTTGAAGTGTTGGAGCATACGGAAACGCAGGGCTTCGGCGCGCGCGTGGCGAATCCCGAGTATGCCGAGGGCATGAATGGTGTCACGTTGACCGAGCCGGTTACGGCGGAAGGAGCGGGCGGACAGCCGCACGCCATTCCGGCGATGAGCGGTGCGACACTCACGACGAACGCCATGGTGGAAGGCATCAACAAAGTCGTCGAAAAATGGGCGGAATTGACGGGTTCGGAAGTCGATATGAGCGCCAATGTCGTACAGGCGACGGACGAACAGCTACAGGCGGTCTATCCGGATGCGGAGGAAATCGTCGAAGGCGAGTATCCGCAGGCGCTGAACGATATCGTGATTAAAATTTACGATGCGAAAAAGGGCGGATCCGTGATCGGTCACGTATATCGCGTCACCTCGCCGCGTGGTTTCGGCGGTTCGGTAGAGTGCCTCGTTGCAGTCGATTCCTCCGATGCCGTACAAGGATTTCTCGTGTTGAGTCACCTCGAAACCGAAGGCTACGGTGCTGCCGTGGCGGATGAGGAATACGCCCAAGCGCTCGTCGGAAAGAAAGTCTCGGAGGAACCAACGGCAATCAGCGGCGCAACTCTCACCAGCGAAGCGATGAAGGCAGCCTTTGCCGCCGTCGCGGAAGCACAGAGCATGGTGAAGTGAGGAGGCGAAAATGAATCTGAAAAAGCAATTTGCAGGCGGGCTGTTTTCCAACAACCCGGTTCTGGTGCAATTGATCGGAATCTGCTCCGTCCTTGCCGTTTCGACATCTGTCATCAACGCAGTGGGCATGGGCATGTCGGTCATTGCGGTCTTAACCTGTTCCAACGTGGTCATTTCGCTGCTGCGAAAATTTATTCCGGATGAAGTGCGTATTCCGGCGTTCATCGTCGTTATTGCGAGCTTCGTAACGATTTTGCAGATGGTATTGGCGGCCTACGTGCCGGCGTTGAACAAGAGCTTGGGCATCTTCTTGCCGTTGATCGTCGTCAACTGCATCATTCTGGGACGTGCCGAGGCGTTTGCCTCGAAAAACAGCGTCGCCGCTTCATTTATTGACGGCATTGCGAACGGTCTCGGCTATACACTGGCAATTTCGTGTGTCGCAGTGGTACGCGAGCTATTCGGAGCCGGCTCCCTGTTCGGCGTGCAAATTCTGCCGGAGGGCGCCACCATTCCGTTTTTGACGCAGGCACCGTCGGCATTTATCGTGCTGGGCTGCACGATTGCCGCGTCGGTTGCGCTGCGCAATCGCAATGAAGCAAAACGCAAGGGAAAGGAGCAACTCGATGCAGGAAACTAATCTGTTTTCCCTCATCTTCGGCGCCATCTTTATCAACAACTACGTGTTGGCGCAATTTCTGGGCATCTGCCCGTCGATCGGCGTATCGAATAAAATCGAAACTTCCATCGGCATGGGCGCAGCGGTTACCTTTGTTGTCACCTTTGCTTCGGCGATCACGCTTTTGGTCGACACTTACATTTTGAAGGCATTCGATCTGGAGTACATGCAGACGATCGCCTTCATCCTAGTCATTGCCGCATTGGTGCAGTTGGTGGAAATGTTCCTGAAGAAGTCGGCGCCGGCGTTGTATAGCGCATTGGGCATTTACCTGCCGTTGATTACGACGAACTGCGTGGTGCTCGGCGTCGCCATTTTGAACGTTCAAAAAGGCTACAACATGATCGAAACCATCCTCAACGGATTTGCGGCTTCGATCGGGTTTACCATGGCACTGACGCTCTTAGCGGCAATTCGCGAGCGTTACGAGATTGCCGATGTGCCGAAGTCATTTGAAAAGGTGCCGCTCGCCATGGTGACACTGGGCCTGATGTCCATTGCATTTATGGGCTTCAAGGGCATGTTTTAGAAGGAGGATGCAATGGAAGCGATTGTAACACCGGTCATCGTCCTTTCCGTTATGGGTGGCGTCTTTGCTTTCCTGCTCGGCATTGTAAGCAAGCTGACCTATATTCCGGTTGATGAAAAACAGCTGGCCGTTCGTGAAGCACTTCCCGGCGCCAACTGCGGCGCCTGTGGGTATCCGGGCTGCGACGGCTGTGCGAAGGCGATTGCCATGGGCGAAGCACCGGTCACGGCGTGCCCGGTCGGCGGGAAGTCGGTTGCCGAAGCCATTGCCGCCATTATGGGACAAGTGGCGCAAGAAGGTACGCGCTATGTCGCCTCGGTCAAGTGTCAAGGGACGCATGCGTATACGAAACAAATTTTTGATTATGCCGGCGTTAATGACTGCCGCATGATGGATAAGTTTTATGGCGGTTGCAAATCATGCGTATATGGATGTCTCGGTTGCGGAACCTGCAAAAAAGTTTGCAACTACGATGCCATTCGCATGGAGGACGGCGTCGCTGTGATCAATGAAGAAAAATGTGTAAGCTGTATGGCATGTATCAATGTTTGCCCGAAACACATCATCGAGTTGGTACCCTATCAGGCACCGGCACAGGTGAAGTGCAAGAACCCGAAATTCGGTAAGGATGTGAAATCGAATTGCGGCATCGGCTGCATTGGCTGCGGAATCTGTGCGCGGTTGGCGCCGAATGAATTCCAATTGGACGGCAAACTGGCTCATGCCGTGTACAGTGATACCTTCGATGTGGAAAAAGCGAAACAGGCGGCGGCCAAGTGCCCCGCAAAGTGCATCGTGATTCACGAATCGTTGCAAGGTGCACCGGAAGTGCAGGTACAACAGCCCGTCGAGGCGTAGAGCGGTACTGGATTTCTAAAATCGAAAAATCCTGCGAAAACAAGGCGAAAGTGGCACATTTCGGTGCTGGCTTTCGCCTTGTGCATTCTTGAATTGGCATGGGCACCATGATAAACTATTCCTCACGATGGGGAGGGGTCATGGTTCAGACGACAAGGGCAGACCGGTGGCTGATCGGTCTTTTGATCGCAGGCAGTTTGATTGGATTCGGCTTGATTTTCTGGTTGGGTACAAATCACTGCGATCGTTACGTCAGCATTCAAGTGGACGGCGTGGAGAAGAGAAAAATTCCGTTGGACGGTTCAACGGATGGAAAAGAGTATAAGATCACTTCAAAATTCGGTACGAATACGGTCGTGATCGAGAAAGAAGGCGTGTACATTCGTGAGGCGGATTGCCCGGATAAGCTATGCGTTCACCAAGGGAAGATTTCCAATCCCGGGATTCCGTTGGTCTGTCTGCCACATCGTTTGTTGGTGACGATTGAGGATGCCAATGCGGAGAAGCCGGACAGCGTGGTGCGATAGGAGGGAATGTGAAAGTACGGAAACTGGTATTTTTGGCCCTTTTAGTTGCACTGGCGCTAGCAGTATCCCTGATTGAGGGCATGATCCCGGTGCCGATCGGCGTGCCGGGCGCCAAGTTGGGCTTATCGAATATCGTCTTATTGGTTACGTTGGTGCTTTTTGGGTTTCGGGAGGCGTTTGTTGTTGCCGTGCTGAAGTCGGTGCTTTTAATGCTGGCGACCGGCTCGGTGACCAGCTTTTTCTATAGCCTTTCTGGTGCTATTTGCGCCAGTGTCGCCATGGGAATCACGCAGCGCTGTTTTACGCCGCCGTTCAGTTTGGTCGGCGTCAGCGAATGGGGCGCGCTTTTTCACAATGTGGGGCAGCTGCTTGTTGCCTGCGTTGTATTGGGCAGTGCGAACATTTTTCTCTATCTGCCCGTGCTAACCCTCTTGGGCGTAGTAACGGGTTTCTTCGTCGGACTGAGTGCGGGCCTGGTGTCCGAACATTTGAATCGGGTAATCCAATTTTGACAGGAGAACCGAATGTACAATGTAACGATGAAGGAATTGCCGGAAAGCGAACGGCCGATGGAAAAAATGATGCGTCGCGGCAGCGACGGATTATCGGATGCCGAATTGCTTGCCATTGTGATCGGAACGGGCACACCGCGTGCCAATGCGGTGGAACTGGCGGATGCCATTTTGCGCAAGCGCACGAAGCGCTCGTGGTTGTTGAAGGCAAATGTACACGAGTTAATGGCCCAGGAAGGGATCGGGCAGACCAAAGCGTGTCGGATTGTGGCGGGCTTGAGTTTGGGCAGGCGTTTGACCGAGCAAAAGAACTACAAGCAGTTGCAATTGTGCGATCCGCGCACGGTCTATCACTTCTTCCGCACGATCTATGAGCCGGAAGAGCGCGAGTTGTTCTGTGTGATTTTTATGGACATAAAAAAGCGCCCCATCGGCTACGATATTATTTCGGTGGGCACGTTGTCGAATACACTCGTTCACCCGCGGGAGGTTTTTCGGGCAGCCATTCAGATGGGCAGTCACGGGCTGATTCTCTCGCACAATCACCCGAGCGGCGACCCGGAGCCGAGCCCGGATGATGTCGCCATCACCAAGCGCTTGTCAGAGGTGGGTAAATTGGTGGGCATCCCCGTCTTGGATCATGTCATCGCGGGGGACGGCTGTTATGTGAGTTTTCAAGAGCGCAGATTGCTCTAACGGTTGCGGGATAGACCGCAAGGAGAGGGGAACCTATGAAGTATTTTCGGGTGGTCGCGCCGGATTTGGCCATTGACCTGGGTACGGCAAATACCGTCGTTGCACGGCTAGACCACGGGATCGTTATCGAGGAGCCGACCGTGGTGGCGCTGGATTTTCGCAAGCGGGAGATTTTGGCGATCGGGGAGCAGGCAAAAGCGCTGATCGGTACGTCGCCTGAAAATATCGCGGCGGTGCGTCCGCTGCAGGGCGGCGCCATCTCGGATTTTGATTTGACGCAGGCGCTTTTGGAATACTACATTCACCGAGCCATACGCGGAATCTCCATTGTGGCGCCGCGTTTGACGATCAGCGTGCCTTCCGGCGCAACGGACGTCGAAAGCCGCGCCGTGCAGGATGCCTGTTTGCAGGCGGGCGCGCGGGATGTCTACTTAGTGGAAGAAACCTTCGCTTCGGCGTATGGGGCAGATGTCATTCAGGAGAATACCAAGGGAACGATGGTGTTGAATATTGGCGCGGGCACGACGGAGGTGGCGGTGGTTTCGCGCTATGGGGTGGTGACCTCCGAAACGCTTGCGCAGGGCGGTGATTCGATCGATCGCAGTATTGCGGAAACCGTACGCCAGCGCTATGGGCTGGAACTGGGAGAAAATACGGCGGAGCGGCTGAAAATTGTCTTGGGCAGTTTTCATGATGACGCGCAGATGCAGACCTTTGAAGTCGGCGGGCGCGACGAAGCGACCGGTATGCCGAAGAACATTATCGTTTTTTCCTCGGACGTGACCGCGGCCATGCATGTGTTTATTCAGGAACTGGTGGATCGCATTCATCGCACGTTGGAAAAGACCCCGCCGGAGCTGGCTTCTGATATTATGCGCTCCGGATTGTTATTGACCGGCGGAGGCGCGCAGATGCGCGGGCTGGCGGATTATCTGGAAAACGAGATCGGTATTCCGGTCACTGTCTCAGCGGATCCGCTGCATGATACGGTGCATGGCGTAATGAATATCATGAAAAACATTGATGCGATGCAGAAACGCAGGGGGCGCGCATGATTCCATATCGCAAAAAAAAGAACCGGATGCCGTTTTTCATTACGGTGGGCGTGCTGGTTCTTCTGATTTTTTTTTCCGACCGCAATCCTAATACGGCGATGGTGCCGTCGAAGGTGCTCAATCTTCTGATTGCGCCGGTGAATCGTGTTTTTTACGGAGTTTCGTCCGGGCTGCAGGCGGCGTATGAGGGCATTTTCGGTGCCAAAGCGACCAAGGAAAAGGTGGCGCAGTTGGAGCAGGAGAATCAGGCATTGCAGGAATCGCTGCGCACGATGGAGATGGTGGTTCAGCAGAGCTCTTTTTTGCAGAATGAGTACGATCTGTTGACGGCCGATCCGGATCGCTATGTTGCAGCGACGATTACAGCGAAAGAAGAGGATCCCGCTTTTGTTCGTTTCACGATTGATGCGGGATCCAACGCCGGTATCCGCGTCGGTGATACTGTGGTGGAAGGCGTGCGTACGGAAGAGGAGGGAACTCCGATATCCGCGGGATTGGTCGGTCGTGTGACGGAAGTCGGGTTAAATTATGCTAAGGTTTCGAGTATTCTGGACATTTCGTCCAATATTTCTTTTCTCGGTACGAAAACCGGCGACTATGGTATTTTGAATCAGCGCGATGAGGAAAATCTGTACGGGTATACGATGGAAGAATCCGCGGGCATAAGCGTGGGCGATTCCATTGTCACTTCCGGGTTGGGCGGGGTGTACCCGCGCGGCATCTATGTCGGCCGTGTGAGCGACGTGCGACTGTCTGACGATGAATTGACGAAGCGCATTACGGTATCCAGCCCCATTGATTTTTTCCGTTTGTATCGTGTGCTTGTGCTGCGCGCAGAAGGAACGCCGCAACCTTCTGACACAACAGTATCTTCCGAAGCGCCCGCAGAAACGGAGGTGTCGGGTGAATAAGTGGAAATATGCGCTGACTTTGGTGGTCACACAAATTCTGCAGGCGACGCTGCTTTCCCGCCTGCCAATTTATTCCGCGCAGAGCAACCTCGTTTTGGCGGTTGTCGTTGCGATTTCCATTCTTTACGGTGAAAAGTGGGGTGCTTACACCGGGCTGGGACTCGGACTGCTGGGGGATATTATTTTTGCAGATGTACTCGGGATTCGTGCCCTATCTTATTTTCTGATTGGAACTTTTGTGGGCACGGTCATGAAAAATACCTCGCGCAACCGCATGGCGGGCGTAGCGGTAACTTTTGCCGCAACATTTTTTCACAGATTCTTTTGTTGGGCCATTGCCCTGCTTCTGCGGCGATCGATTTCGGTGACGTGGTATTTCGTTGTACCGCTTCTGCTGGAAGCCGTGTTGAATGCCGTACTTTTTTTGGCTGTGCTCTTTTGCATCAAGCAGTTTTTGAAACCGCAAACGGTGCACAAATACTCGGGCTATTGATGAATTGAGGCGAAAATGGGTCGAGAAAACGGAAAACGCTGGGGCTTCCTCGTTGTAGTCATGGTTTTGCTGATGGGAGTCCTGGTTGCAAAACTGTATGACCTGACAATTACCAAGGGCGAATCCTACCGAAAGACGGCAGATTCCAAACGAATCAAAGAAGTGTCCATCAGTGCGCCGCGTGGAAACATTTATGATCGCAACGGCGTTCTGTTGGCGGGCACGCGCTCTTCCTTTGCCGTGCAGGGATTTCAGGACGACTTGTCACGCATGGAGACGGGCGAACGCAATGCGACGCTCCGCCGGCTCATTCAATACATCGAACAGGATGGCGCGGAGTATCTGACGACCTTTCCCATCGGAATGGACATTTTTGTCTATGCTACTGATGACGATGCATTTTCTACGCAGGAATCGGCGCGCGCGTATGTGGAGCGCAATCTGATTGCCAACAATCTCGTGGCCGAGTGGCTGGAAAAAGGGGCTAAGAATGCCGACGGGAGTTACCGCGTATCGGTGGCTGCCCGCGCACTGAACGCGTTGTCGCTCAAGGGGGTAGAAGTGCCCATTGCGGCAGATCCGGAAAATGATTTTGCCCTTTCGTTTGTTCCGGGTGCGACCTACGATGCCTGGGTGCAGGAGGGAAAAATTGCTGAAGGAAGCAGTCCGCTGCAGATTTTGAGTCAATTGGTGGCGGAAAACCCCAATTTGCTGAGCAAGGTGCTCAATCATCCGGTGGCACGGCGCGGCGCCTATGAAGTATTGACGGCGCATGAATTGCAAGGCGCGGTGACATTGGCTCCCTACCGCTATACCTTTCAACAAATGCAATTGGAGAACAAGGCGAGCCTGCATCGTCGCTTTCCGGAGGTGACACAAAACAGCACGGCACGGGAGGATTTTGTTCACATCGTCAAAGAAGCGGCCTTGCAGGAGTTTTTGTCGCGGGTGGATGTTGATGCGGAGAATCATTTTGTCGTTCCCGCCAAGGCGGCGCTGGAAGCGCTGCAAGCGAAGGGCGTCGAAACAAATCTTGCCTATGACATCGAAAAAGACGCGAAGGCATTGACACTGCGCTATGCCGAGGAAGAAAAAACACTCGAAAAGCCCATGGATCGGTTGATTCGGTTGGGCAATGATGCGGGTATTTTTGATGCGATCATCGCGGACAAAACCTATGCGCCGCTTGCAGAGCAGGCGATGTTTTCGAAGGGCGTATATCCGCGCATTTCCATATCCGAGTGGCGATATGGCTATGAAATTGATCAGGCGGATTTTCTGAAACGCAATGAACTCGAAAAAGTTGATGCCGCCGGCGGTTTTCAAAAGATGTGCAAGGTGTACGAAATTGACCCAACTTGGGACGAACGGGAAGCCTTCGGCATTATGAGCATTGCCTATCGCTTGGCGCAGCAGGGCAGTCTCGCGTATGTCCCGGTGAATCTGTGTTATGAAATTTCAGCGAAAACGGTAGCGCGTATCGAAGAAAGCATTCCGAGCAGCAGCGGTATTGTCGTTTCTTCGGAACCCATTCGCTACTATCCCTATGGGGAAAGTGCCTGCCATATTTTGGGTTACATCGGCAATATCGCAACGAATGAAGAAATTGAAAAATACGTGACAAATGGCGACTATCTGCCCGGGGAGCGCATTGGGAAAACCGGGGTGGAAGAAAGCTTTGAAGACTCGCTGCATGGCGTCAGCGGAAAGCGTACCGTGCTGATTGATGCGGCGGGCAACCGTACGGCGACGATGCAGACTGTGGAGCCGAAGGCGGGCAACAACCTGTATCTGTCCATTGACATCAATTTGCAGATACAGGCGGAACAGGCGTTGAAAAAAACCCTCGTCGGGCTGCAAAATGGAAGCGGGTATGCTTCCGACTGGGGCGATCTTGGACTCCGCTACTCTCCGTACGCGCGAAGCGGCGCGACGATTTCCACCGACCCGAATACCGGCGAACTGCTCTGCATGGCAAGCTATCCGGCGTATGATCCGAACCTTTTTGTCACGGGCATTTCAGACAGCGACTGGACGTCTTTGATGCCGAATGAAGAGGAGAATACGAACCTGCCGCGACCGCTGTTGAACATCGCCACACAGACGGCGGTACAGCCGGGTTCTTCTTTCAAGCCGTTGGTTGGGATTACGGCGATGGAAAAAGGCTTGGATCCCTATGCGCCGATTACCTGCTCCGGATATATGGAAATCGGAGACCGGCGTTTTGAATGCTTAATTTATACGGAAGCGCGTGCGACGCATGGTACGTTGACCTTGCCGACCGCAATCGGACATTCCTGCAACTACTATTTCTATACCTTGGCGTTGGGGATGGATCCGCGCGGCGGGAGCGACCCGACGGCACATGTCACCGTTGAGGACATTCAGAACATGGCGCATCGTTTCGGGTTGGATGAGCCGACCGGGCTGGAGATCAATATACCGCAGGAAACGATCGGCAATGTGCCGAGTGCCGGCGGCAAGCTGAGCCTGACAAAAGCGATGTTACAGCAATATCTCGAGGGCAACCTCTCCAAGTATAAAAAGCCGGAGGTATTCAAAAATGACGAGGACCTGCGTGCGGATATTGCAACCATTGTCTCCTGGGTCGATAATGCGGAGGCGATGACGAGAGAAGTGGTTTTTGAAAAGCTGGATCAAATGGGCTATGATGCGGAAAATCCCTTGCCGGATGCGTATGTCGGTCTGGGGGATAAGGTAAAATACGATTATCTTACACAGGCTTACTGGAGCAGTGCCGATGCCTTGAATATGATTATCGGGCAAGGACAAAATGCCTATACGCCGGCGGAAATCAACCGCTACTGCGGGGCAATTGCCAATGGCGGGAAAAAGATGAAATTGACACTGCTGCGGGAAATTCGCAGCCACGACGACAAGAGCGTGCTCTTTACGCAAGCGCCGGTCAGTGAAGACGTCGGATTGTCTTCGCCGGAGACTCTGGAAGTCGTGCGCGAGGGGATGCGGCTTTCGGCACAGGATTATTATGCGGCCTCCGTTTTCGGAAATTTGCCCATTCAGGTCGGCTCCAAAACGGGGACGGCGGAACGCGGCGGAATCAATCCGGAGACGGGCGGCGCCTATGAAGATTACTCATGGTACATGGCTTTTGCGCCCTTTGATGATCCGAAGATCGTAAGTGTCGGTTTCGTTTCGCAGGGCGGTCCGAGTATCACGGCAATTCCCATGGTGCGCGATACGATATGCGCATACTTGAATATTCCCAAGCCGTAAGCATGGGGAGAAGGCCCATAGCGATCAAGGCGGAGCAGGAGTGGTTATGAAGCGCGTTTTATTGGATGAAAATCATAGAGAAGCTTGTTTGTTTGAAGACGGCGTTTGGATGCGCCGTTTTCTCTTTCCGGAAACGGCGATGCTCGGGGGCGTTTATCGGCTGCGCATTTTACAGTATGTGCCGGCTCTGTCCGCCTATCTTTTGCAGGGAATGCCGGTCCGATCGCTTGCTCCTGACACGTCCGGTGTGTCGGCGGGGAACCATGAAGAAATCCTGTTGCGCACGAAGGATGCGGCGAGCAAACATAAACCGGGGGATGTTGTCTTAGTAGAAGTCTTCCGAGACGGTTACGATGGAAAACGCCCGTTAGCTACGGAGTACTTGTCGCTGGATGCGAAAACTGCCGAAGCATTGCGTGCACAGCTGATCTTCGATCCGGTTCCTAAAAAGCTGAAAACCGCTTGGGATCCTTTTTTGCGTTGGTTGGAGAAAAATGAAGTGGATCCGAAGAAGTCGGATGCCGTTCGGAAAACCTGTTTAGAGGAAGATCCGGTAGCTGCACCGCAACGCCGTTACTGGCTCGGGCGTGTCATTGAGAACGAGATGGCAGAGATCATCATTGACTCGACCGAAGCTGCGCATATTATTGATGTCAATCAGACGGCGGCGTCCTTTTCCTTATCACCAGAGAAGAAAGCGCAGATGGTCAACCGGGCGAGTATTCCGCTTATCGTGCGAGCGCTTTTGCTTCAAAAACGGCAAGGGATCGTCCTTATCGACGCGCTGCGGATGTCGTCTGCCGATCGCTCGCAATACCTGAACGTCTTGCGTCAACAAGTCCGTGCGGAACGCCTGCGCGCGAAGGTGCTCGGCTTTACACGAGCCGGATTGGTAGAGGTTTTGGTGCGGCGGTAGCTGTTTGTGGGAGTTGGAGCAGCTTAAAAATAACGAAAAATCTTGTCGAAACTATCGCAAATATTTTGAGAAACCGGTAAAGGGAAATTATCAGGGTGCAGAAGTTCACTTCATTTGCGAATACTTATTAAACGAAATGCGAAAGTCGGCCGTCGGTTTGTCTTAAATTTATAGAACGTTCAATAAAGCCTCACATAAGTGGAAACAAGGTATAGTTCACAGAGGTGGAGTTATGAACCGGGATATAGCAAGAAAATTTTATGAACGAGCAGACGAATACTGCTGCTTTATCGCTAAAAATGTGGTTACAGTTGAAACAGTTCCCTCTCTTATTGAGATACTTGTGATGCTTTATATAGCTGCTATGAACCTTCCTGAAGCAGAGCCAGAAACGATCAAAAGATCTTCGAATCTTTTTAGAGATATTCCTATCAGCTTTCATGAACAGATTCCTACGACATACCGGGAGCTATTTGATCCTTATAGTGATGAAGAGTCTGTATGCGGAGACTTGTTCGATGATCTTTCCGACATTGCTTCAGATTTGCAAGCAGGGATGAAGGAATATGAAGCCGGGAAATTCGGAAATGCTATCTTTGAATGGAAATGTGGATGGAATGGGCATTGGGGTCAGCATGTTGTGGATGCTCTGCGAGCATTACATTCTATAAGAATCCGATAAATTCCGATTTACCGAATGAAGCGATCAGCAATACCGGGTAAGGTTTTCCAAATGAAATGGTAGGGAACAAGGCACCCTGCCTTTGCGTTGCTTTCAGGTTTTACGGTGGAGTTCATTCTTTTATTCCGGAAGAACGGGAGAAAGCATCTAAAAAACGACCTGAACTGCAATAACCGTGTACTGATAAAATTTTTCAGGCATTCTTCCTACATAGCAGGACTTCTCTCTCTATTTTTTCTTCTTGGTCTCACAGCAATTGTATCTCTACATAATATAAGATCAAGAGAATCTTAGAAGTTGAGCAGGAAATCAAAGAGAAACAGGAAGAACTTTTAAAACCGGATGAGAAAGAAAGACATCGAAGACGAATATATGAAAAGATTAGCGAAATGAACGTTTGACATTGTTACATTTGAATTTGCAGGAGGAAGCATGTTAGGTAGCAAAGAATTTGATTTATGGGCGGATGGTTACGATAAATCAGTCGGAGTATCCGATGAAGAGAGTACGTATCCTTTTGCGGGATATAAAAGAATTCTTGGCGATATTTATAAAAGCATAATGGAAAAACCGAAATCAACAGTGTTGGATATTGGATTTGGAACGGGTACACTTACAACAAAGTTGTATGAGAATGGCTGCGTCATTTATGGACAGGATTTTTCAAAAAGAATGCTTGAACTTGCGTCTGAAAAAATGCCCAAAGCGCATCTTTATCGGGGTGATTTTGCAAATGGATTAGTTGAGGCGCTTAAAGAAGAGCTTTATGATTTTATTGTTCTAACCTATTCCATTCACCATTTAACGTCTGACGAAAAGATTGTGTTTCTTAAAGATTTGCTTGCATATCTTAAAGATGGCGGTAAGATTCTAATCGGTGATGTTGCTTTTGAGGATCGTGAGAAATTGGAAAAATGCCGAGAGGAAAGCGGTGATGAGTGGGATATGGATGAAAGCTATTGTGTTGCCGATGAATTAATAAGAGAATTTCCAAATCTAATTTTCAAGAAGATGACGTTTTGCTCGGGAATATTGATATTATCCAAATAAAAGCCGCTTTGCGGGAGGGGAGCTTGACACATGTGGAGAGTGTCGTATTGATGTCAAGAGTCGAAGGGAAATAGGCGCGAAAGATTAAGTATCCGGCGGTTTTCGGGTAATCGGGCAAGACGAACGCTTCTCGAAACTTATCCAAAGGCAAATCAGGTCAAAAAGTGTGAGAGTTGAGTTGCCGAGTTAGATGTTGTGGTAGTTGTGGCTGTGAGATAGATGTCTAATTCGGATAATAGTTTTCGGCAGGAAAGATCATGACGAAACTGTAGTATATGCAAATAGGAAGGTCTATGCGATAAATTCAGGTATTTTAGGAGAAAAGGAATATATGGATATTTGGGATACAATGTATGAAAAGGCGAAGGCACAATTTCATCCGGAGGAAGTTTCACCATTTGTTTACGCACATCATGTTGTATGTGCAATAGAAGCTGAAAACGGAGAAATTTTCACGGGTTTCTGCATTGAGAGCTGCAGTGGGGGTCTTAATTTGTGCGCAGAACGCGTGGCCGCTCTTAATATGTATGTGAATAGCGGACAGACGAAGGTGAAGCGCCTAATCGCATTCCGCGACAAGGCACCTTATGGTGCGGGAAGCGGTATGCCTTGTGGAGCGTGTAGAGAGTTCTTTTATCAATTGAATGAAGAAAATGAAAAAATGGAGATTATGGAGGACTTTGAACAGCGGAAGACTGTCACGTTGAAGGAGCTCATGCAAAATTGGTGGGGCAAAGATAGATATGCTGAAGCGAAAGCAAAATGACCGTCCCGCTTGTATAGACAGATCAAGTCTCCCACACTGCCATCACCGGTTTCAAGCCTTCGCCATGATCTTATGGATCGAGCAAGGAGAATGGCGAGAGTGAATACTGAGCACCATCTGTGGGTTGACATGACGGATGAGGAAATGCTCAGAAGCTGCGGACTCATACTTGAGGATCCGGAAACGAACAAAGAAGGTATCACACTTGCGGCAATCTTACTCTTTGGTACGAATAACCGTATCATGTCCGTGTTACCTCAGCATAAGATAGACGCTATTTTCAGAGTGTTCAATGTTGATCGTTATGATGTTCTGCATATTTGGGGCGTTAGCTTCTTTTATTCAAGGAGAAGTTGGAATAGGTATATCTGGCTTGGTTATCGGTTTCCTATTTAGTCCCTATGGGCTTCCGATGATAGGAGCGACTGTGATAGAGTTTATTGAATTGATAAATTATAAGATTAAGGCGGTGTAGACAAATTTGAATTTCTGGAGGAGAAAATGATGGATGAATTAAGAAAAGAAATTGCAATTCAGCAGAAAAAAGGGTTGCCATTTATCATGGCATCGGTGATTATATGGCTTCTGATAGTACTTGTGTCAATTTTAGATATCAATATGAATATGAAAAATTTATTGGTATTTTGCTGTTCATGCCCATTATTACCGCTGGCTTGGATCATTGGTAAACTTATAAAGGTGGATATCTTTTCAAAACAAAATCCACTTGGACAATTAGGCTTCATTTTCACCCTAAATCAAATGATTTATTTATTAATCGTTATGTGGGTGTTTAGTGCGGTTCCGGAAAAGATGATTATGGTATACGCTATGGTGTTTGGAGCACATTTATTTCCCTATTCATGGTTGTATCAATCAAAGGGATATACAGTTGCCGCAATTTCCATTCCGATGATTTCCTTGATTTTAGGATGTGCATTAAACGGCACAACGGTTGCTGTTGCGGCATGTATTATTGAGATAGTATTTGCTTGTGTATTACATATGGAATTAAGAAAATCGGAGATAACTACAACAAATCTCAGTTTGTAGAGCTTAACAAGGCTCAAGTTTCTATGAAATAGAAATCTAAATCTAAAAGCGTTATGTGTAAATAATTAAGGCGGTAGTAATACCGTCTTTTTTGATGCCTAAAAAGGTTTCAGAGTTCCAAGCTAAGGTTTCAGGATTCCTATAAATAGTTTCAGAGTTCAAAGCAATAGTTTCAGGGTTCACGGCTAAAGTTTCATTGTATCCAACACGTGATAAAACTATATACGAAAACTGCCAACGAGATTGATGAACTGAAAGGTAAGAAACAGCAGATTCTTATAGAAAAAGCAGGTCAAGAAGATGCTAAAAGACGAATCAGAGAAATGGAAGTTTTCTGAAAAGTGAGCGTCACGATATTAGTGAGTATGACGAGAAGCTGGTAAGAAAGTACATCAAGAAAATAAAAGTTTACGAGGACAGGTTCAGCATAACTTTTAAATCAGAGATTAGTGTGGATATTGAAAGGCATCATAAAAGCCAAAAGATTGTGAGTGTTTGAAATGTTACAAAAGTCAGCCTAGGGGGGGGATCTTCTCTAGGCTGTTTTTATGCTAAAATCAAGCTATTAAGTCAATCTTAAACCTTTTAACGATAGCTTTTCCTATCGTTAAAAGATGCACCCACTATCCATTCTGTGCACTCAAAAAAGTGTAGCTATCCTACCCGTTCTCTCAATCCATGTGGAGACGGTTGCGCTTTTGTCCAAACTAGATTCCAATAAGTACATAAAAGTAAAAATAGATATGGATGAACTAGATGTAACAGTATCTGCCGCAAAGCTTTCATGCTGAGCCAGGGAAGCCATAATGGACAAGAGTAGCTCCCATTCCGGATTCCTTTGAATGTACTCGATACAGTTGTGAATCCGGCGCTTAAAGGCATCACCGTACACCCGACTGATCTATTCTTCAAAGGACAACTCTTACCAGCATAATAATCCCGGCTTGTACCGCGCTATATATCGGAACCAGGATGAATGGCCACAGCAGAAAATGCTCTAAGAGTCCAAGATGCTTCATCCAGTTTCCAGATTCATAATCCGGATGGCCTTCTGTCCCCGGTATGACAATACGGCCTTTATATTTCCCCTGAAATAACAGGCAGTCCAGAAGAAAAAAGTCTCCGAAATTTACAATATTCCAATTGATATATCCAGTCCAGAATAAGGGCCAGAATCCGGTGATGCCTGTGTGCATATTACTGATGATTTCATATGCCGCGCAGATGCCCATAACCACGATAGTGAATATAAAATTAACGTGCTTCTCCTCTTTGGTCATTTGCTTTGGTGCGGCTTTCTGTATCGCTTTCGGGTAAGAATCGAAGAAATATCTTGGATTGATCAAAACTACAGTTGCCGCAGCTCCGTTAAATATTCCGGCCATTGCTATTCCATCAAGAATTGCTCGAAATATATCCATGCTGTATCCTCCTATTGAATAATCTGCAATATCCCCGAAACAAGCAGGGCTGACACAGCAAAAACAGGAATAGTTCTCAGAAAAGCCTTCACATGTTTCTTTGCACCAAGATAAATTTTCCCGCCATTACTGCCTTGAAACTGTCTGGGTTTGCTGTGTTGCCACCAGCACAGGTCGATAATGAGCAGCTCAAAAGCGTTCAGGCCTGCTCCGAACGCATCCACAAGGCAATCTCCAATCATGAAGATGACATTGGCGATGACGTCGCAAAGCATGGCTGTTTTTTCTTTCTTCATTGAATACCTCACCTCGCATTGTATTTATGCACAAATATAGTCCTCGATGTCATGGCAATAACCTTCTTGATCTTTCGTTATCCTCTCACAATGCCCGTAGCCTCCCCACACTTTCATTCCTGCATGAGGATATGTCTTCCGGAGCATTCTCCTTGCCTTCTTGTAGTCGAAATCCTTATCACCATAGGCAAACAGACAATTCTTCTGAAGCGTATCGGACAATGGCGGAAGCTCCACGAACGCACAGTCGTGAATGATATTCCTTATGCTTTCCTCGCTCATGGCAATATAATGCTTTGCCAGAAGCGGAGCGGCTTCTGTTCCAAACATTGAGGACATCCTCTTTACACTGAGCGCCGGATCTGCCACGGCCTTTTTATGTTTTTTCAAAAATACGGATCTGAGGATCCATTCCAGAAGTTTCGCATTAGTGTAAAAGCTCGTTCCCTCAAAGAACACATGCTCAAACTGAATATCGTCATACTTGAGAAGCTGCAGAAGAATCACACCTCCCAAGGAGGCTCCAAAGCCAAGCTTAATCTTCTTAACCTGATTTTTGACCAGATAATCATGAATTTGCCTTGCCTCGTCAAAAGCACTTTTGTAGGTGTCTTTAATTGCATCACCATGTGCGGAAAGATCCGGTGCGAGGTAGCGGTATCCATTCCCGATATTGTCGGCAACGTAAGTTTTCATTCCATTTGCTGACGAAAGCATCGGATGGATCAGCAGAATGACATCTTTCTTTTCGCTGTTCCAATCATGCATAATCATATTCAATCACCTCAAATTTTCAGCTTGTCATCTCTAACATATAACATTATAGTACAACGCGCTTTACAGGCTGACGACGATGCGATCATAAGGTGAGTTAAAATAGTCTATAGATAATATCGTCACGAGGTAGAGGGATATTAGTAATGATTCCGGAAAACTCGACCAGTTTCCAAGTACGAGTCTAAGCCTTGAACAATTTCCTCGTACAAGATAAGGTCTCAAGGGAGGTGTGGACATCAATCGGCTCATCTTAATCCATGTGGAGACTGTCGTCTTGATGTCAAGAGTGATGGATTAAATTGTATAATAAGGCTTGAAATTAGGGAATTTCTAAGAAAAGCTCGGACATAAAAACGAAATGTATTGAAGCTGAAATCACCCAGGCAAGGCTTGCAAAGGAAATCAGTACATCCGCTCCCTACGTAAACCGAGTAATCCGCAGCAAGGAAACCATCGTCAACAACACGCTTGTCAAGATGATGGAAGCACTGGGATATGATATAGAGCTTCGGTATGTGAAACGGGAGGAAGAGTGATGGCATCAAGTAAAAATACCCGGGTTTTATTTTAAGAAGCTATCATTTTAGAGAATGTAAGATGATGGGTGTACCTTAAATTGCGTAATTTATTACTTGTAACGCTACGTAAGGTATTGCTTGTGACGCTGCGTAATGTTGTAAACTGCGTAATGAAAGGAGGTGAAAGCTATGTCAAAATACACGACAGGGGATATTGCAAAGCTTTGTGGCGTGTCTGTAAGAACAGTACAGTATTATGACTCCAGGAATATTCTCGTCCCCAGCGAATTGTCTGAAGGTGGTCGCAGACTATACTCTGAACAGGATTTAAAACGTATGAAGGTCATTTGCTTTCTTCGTGATGCAGGAATATCAATCAACAGCATTGGAGAACTGCTTGCAGAGGAAAATCCGGGCAGCGTTATTGCTGTTTTGCTGGAACGACAAGAACAGATTATCAAAGAAGAAGTCAATGAGCGCAAGACACAACTGGAGTTGATTGAAAGTATTCAACGAGAACTAAAGACCGTGGATATTTTCTCTGTTGAATCTATCGGTGACATAGCCTATGTAGTGAAACGAAAAAATAAATTGAAACAGCTTCATGCTCTTCTGCTGATTACGGGTATTCCTATCAGCATGTTACAGTGGGTATCTATTATCCTGCTAATTTCGTCAGGAATATGGTGGCCACTCATTATTTGGGCTGTGTTAGCGATTCCATATGCAATCTGGGTGTCAATCTATTATTTCAAAAAGGTTGCGTATATTTGCCCACAGTGTCATGAAATATTTAAACCAAAATTTAAAGAAGCATTATGGGCGCGTCATACCCCAACGCTCAGAAAACTGACTTGTACTTGTTGCGGGTACCACGGTTTTTGCATAGAAGTTTATGGAGAGGAGAAGAAAGATGGATAAAATTGTAGAATATCTTCCGTTCTTGATTCCGCTTATCATTGCGCAGTTTGCGCTGCTGGGTTATACACTGTATCATATTTTGACTCATGACACATATAAGCGAGGAAATCGTACATCATGGCTGGTTATTACCATTGCGCTGATGGGCTTTGTCGGACCAATTCTCTACTTTCTGCTCGGTAAGGAGGATTCGTGATGGAAATATTGCAAATCACCGGCTTACAAAAGCGTTTTGGCGACAAAGAGGTTCTGAAAGGGTTGGATCTGACTGTGCCAGAACATAGCATATTCGGCTTCATTGGCAAAAACGGCGCAGGCAAGACAACGACGATGAAAATGATACTTGGGCTTTTGAAGGCGGACGCCGGTGAAATCAAAATTGGTGGAGAAAAGGTTATATGTAGCCATACAGACACAAACCGCAATATCGGTTATCTCCCCGATGTACCGGAGTTTTATTCATTTATGACCGCGCAGGAGTATCTTTTGTTCTGCGGTGAAATTACAGGAATAAAAAGGGCAGAGAATAAAATGCGCTGCGAAGGAATGCTGAAGATGGTTGGCCTCGGCAACGAAAAGCATCGTATAAAGGGATTTTCAAGAGGCATGAAACAGCGATTGGGAATTGCGCAGGCTTTGTTGAATCGTCCGGCGTTGTTGATTTGTGATGAACCTACGTCTGCCCTTGATCCTGTTGGTAGAAAAGAAATATTGGAAATTCTCCTTGCTGTAAAAGAGCAAACAACAGTTTTATTTTCTACCCATATTTTGTCGGATGTAGAACGCATATGTACAGATGTGGCTTTTCTTAATGATGGGGTGATAAGTGTTCAGGGGAAACTAAGCGATGTTAAGGCAAAATACCGCAGGGATGAGTATCTCCTGGAAACGGAAAAGGAAACTGATGTGCGTATTTTTCAGGAAATTTTCCCACGTATACGGATAATCAGCAGCAACCAATTGTCTTTTTATGAAAGTGATTATCCCATATTTTCTATATTACGCATCATAGCAGAGAGACATATTCCCATTTTGAAACTGGAACGTGTAGAGCCAACTCTTGAATCTTTGTTTATGGAGGTGGTCAAAAAATGAAGTCTTTGCTGGCCCTCATAAAAAAAGAAATAAGGGAGCATATTCGTTCTGGAAGGCTGATTATTCTCGGTATACTGTTTATTCTATTCGGCGTTATGAATCCCGCCGTTGCGAAAATGACGCCATGGCTGCTTGAAATGTTATCGGACTCTCTTGCAGAAAACGGCATGCATGTTACATCTGTAACTGTAAGTGCTATGGAATCATGGACACAGTTTTTCAAAAATATGCCGATGGCTCTCATTGTGTTTATTCTGCTTGAAAGCAGTATTTTTACCAGAGAATATCAAACGGGGACTTTGATACTGTCTTTGACAAAGGGACTTAAACGGCACAAGGTTGTTGTTTCAAAAACAATAGTACTTGTTGCTTTTTGGACAATTTGCTATTGGGTTTGTTTTGGAATTACCTGCGGATATAATGCATATTTTTGGGACAATTCTGTAGCGCATAATATGATGTTCTCCGCAGTTTGCTGGTGGTTGTTCGGTTTATGGAATATCTCGTTGATGATTTTATTTTCTACCAGTTTAAGAACAAACACAGGTGTTCTTATTGCTACAGGAGGTGTTGTCCTCGCGTTATATCTGTTCAGTTTTTTGCCAAAAATAAAAAATTATCTTCCCATACTGCTTTCAGATGGGAATTCGTTAATACGTGGGACTTTAAACACAGATATATTCACTGTGCCGATTGTAATAACCATAGCACTGAGTATTATTGATATCGGAATGAGCATTCTCATATTTGATAAAAAGAATTTATAAATTCAGTGTAACAGATATAATTAGCGAGGCACATAAGGCCAAAATATTTATCCAGGAAATGGATGAATATTGGGCGGATGATGGTGAAGTGCCTGAGTGGAGATTGAACATGAAGATCGGAGCAGCAATTAGATAAATTAGAATTTACCGGAGGAAAAGATAAAGTGACACAACATGAAATCTGGGAAGAATACTGTGAAAAATATGATATAGATAAAAGCATATCGTATGAAGCATGGCAGTTTGGCGATAAAGCAGATGAACTGGCAGAATTAGTCTGTATGGGGATAAAGACTGCAACCTGCTCACAGGCGGCAGTATATGAATTCGAACCGGATGAGCCGGAGCCCAAGGTGGATGATATCAGTATCATCCTGAATTCAGCGGATGAAGCAGTTTGCATTATAAGAAATATTAAGGTATACACAGCACCATTCTGTGACATAACAGCAGAACATGCCTTCAAAGAAGGCGAGGGCGACAGATCCTTATCTTATTGGAGACAGGTTCATAAAAATTTCTTCAGAAAAGAAGCTGAAGAATACGGAATAAGTTTTCATGAAAACAGCAATGTGATCTGCGAGGAATTTGAAGTGCTTTACCGTGCTTAAATTTCAGTTTGCAGTAGGTTTAGACACTTATCCTCCAACGACATCCCCTTTGCCAACTTCCATCGTGCAGCGAGCGTGCAGACCAAGTTCTTGATGTAGTGTTATCATTAGGGTAGTCTTGACACACGGGGAGACTGTCTGTTTGATGTCAAGAGTGAAGGACTAAAAGAGCATAAATAGACTTGAAATCAGGGGATTCCAAAAAGCTGCCTTGTTTGGACCGTTGATTGGAACCCTTTTCAGACCGTTTGACAACAATTCTGACTACTGAAAATACCAAGGTTGTAACATCAGAACTGCTTTTTGCCGTATTGAGACTGCTATTTGTGTAAGACTTTGATTTCCAACTCATGGAAATCAATTATTGACTGTCCAATTGAATGAGTACGGCTCAGAATCGGAATCCATCTCAGAAAATGTAAGGCTTGGCATTCCGTTTAGAAATCAGCAAGGAAAAGTCAGAGTCAATTACAATCGGTTCCTCGGCTATACAAAATATAATGACGGAAAGCTATCATCGTTCCGGAGGAAGCTGAAATCGCAAGGCAAATTTACGCGGAATACATAGAATGGAAAGATCTTTCTACAGATCAGACGGGATCTTAAGAAGAAGCAAAGCCAAAACGACGACAATCTTCCAAAGCATGTACATTTGTAAATGATGTGAGACCAAAAAAACAAGAGAGAATCTCCTATATGCTATCCTATTCTGGCTGGTTAACCCGCCAGCAATAGGGTGCGTTTTTCTATGGGCGTTAACCATCCTAAGATCTGCATAGACAACCGGTTCGATTTATATAAATAGCGCTTCATTTGTACAAGCAAATCCTCATAGCTGTAGAAAGACAAATGCGCGTAGAAGCGCTCATTGTCATTGCGGTGACTGCGTTCTACTTTGCCATTGTGTCTCGGTGTTCTTGGGCGAATAAGCTGGTTCGTAATCCCTTGTTTTTGGCAGTATAGATCAAATGGATGCGTTCGACGGGTCTCCCGGAAATGGGTAAATTCAAAGCCATTATCCGTCTGTATGATTTTTGGTTGATAGCCAAAATGTTTGATGGCCATTTTGATAAATTCAACACTGGAGTAGGAAGATTGTTCGCGAAAAGCGTAGATAAAACGCTCCCTGCTCGCCTCATCAATAACCGTGTACTGATAAAATTTGTCGGGCATTCTTCCTACGTAGCAGGATTTCGGAACATATTTCACATCAAATTGCCATTTTATGCCCAGCTTTTTCGGTGTATCGTAAGGCTTCGGCACATAGACATTCTTCTTTGCCGATTTTTCCTTGTAGAAACCTTGCTTTCGAAGAAAACGAAAAAGGGAGCATGGATGACGTTGCTAGCCACGCTGAAACTTGAGTTTCGCGTACCGTTCAGTGAGAGAGGGTTGGATTTCGCCGGATGAAATTCTTTATCCAAGTCTTTTCGGGTTGTGTATGGGCATTCGGATGCCATGTTTTTGGACGATGGGAGCGGTCTCTTAGCGAGTCCATTGTTCCGTCAAAACGACGATTCCAGCGCATCAGTGAGGCTTTCGAGAACTTGTAGCGGCGAACAACAAATTGCACAGAAAATCTCGAGCGATCCGTTTTAACCGCATGAAATCTTGTTGCCAAAGTATGTGGCAGATACCGCTGTGTTTTTGCTATATTGGTTGATATAGAGAGAATCCTATCTTTGTTTGGTGGAAATTTTCATTGTACAGGATTTCTCTCTATGTTTTTTCTTCTTGGTCTCACATCAATTGTATCTCTACAAATAAAATTCAGATTAAACCATAAAATTATCTGAAATTCGGGATTATCTGTGGTATTATAAAGGTGGAATATTATATGTAGAAAACGGTCAAAACCAGTGCACCTGTTTTCTGCAGAAAGAGTCATGTACAAGAAAAATTGTAACAAACAACTCGCATTCCCGAATTTTAGTCAGCCTCGTGGTTTGCAGTTGAATCCGAGAACCGCTGGGCAAAGAAAACTGCAACCATTCCGTGGGATGTGATCGAAGAGCACTACGCAAAGCTTTTCCCAAGCAATCGGGGTGTTCCGGCAAAGCCGCTGAGGCTGGCATTTGGATCATTGCTTCTGCAAAAGCACATCGGATGTTCGGATCGTGAATTATTGGAACAGATCATCGAAAACCTGATGCCAACCTACTAACAGCGAATGGTTAAGCATACATTATTTAGGAGGAGCCATGAAAAATTTAGGGGGGAGACATGAAAACTAGTCAATTATCAATGCTTTCGAAGCGGATAATAGCTGTCCTTTTGGCATTTCTGATAACGTTTGGAATGTTGCCGATAGGAGAAGTGTTCGCTGAGACTGAGAAGGCCGACTGGAGCGTAGATGAAACGACCAGTGCACAGATGGATTACTGGCCGCTGCCCGACGGAATGAAAATACGCGTTGTCGGACAAGCTGAGGGGATGAAAATACCGATGATAAATTATGTCGGTACATATATCAATCAGGACGGAAGGACGGTAATAAGACTTTCGTTCAGAGTTTTCCAGAATTTAGCGACGAATTGGTGGAAGACTGCCTTCTTCAAATTCGAAGACAGCTTGTACAACCTTATTGACTGGGATGATCCCGGCACGGGAATGTATAAGGGTAAAGCGGACAGAAGAATGCATGACAGTGCAAATTACACCACGGTTGTTCCGTTTACGGATCCCGGAATTCAGAGAACGGGAGCCGTTAATGTCAAGGCCCAGGATTTGGAGAATAATAATAACCTGGTTGGTGGTGCGTGCATATCAGAAATTCCTATCGATCTCGTGTTGCAAGCAGGCAAGAAAACCTCTGACATTACCGGTGAACCACGCGTTCAGATGAGGATAGTTACTAAGGAAAAGAAGTCCGGCTATTATTATGCCTATTGCGCTGCCGCAACTCCTACTAAGACAGAGGTAAAGCCTTACAACTCGTATACCTTTATGACCTTTGTACCGGGAGTCAATAACAATAATGAAGTCGGTACCGTTGGTGACGTATTCGGAACATGGAGAGCTGACGGTGGAGTCAAGCAATTCTACGGTTCTCATACGTATGTCAAATATGATGAACAGAATAGCTGCCTTGAGGTCCATTATAAATTTGCAAAATCCGGTTCGGGAAACACGATTTTCAAAGATAGCTATGCATTTAGACAGGTTTTCAATGATGATCTTATTAAAGTGTTAAAGCCTCAGGACGCATCGGGGACTATAGCAGAGGTGTATATAGCCAATCAGACAGGTAAACCGTTCAACAATAAGAAAGTAAGAATAACGCAAAATGATCTAAGTACAAGTCAGAACAGTGCATTACATCAGGGATATGCCGGGATCCAGGTTGCCTCTACGGTTACTTCAGACGGTTACAGTTTCGGCTCAAGCTTTGCAGGCTTGAAAAATGTATTGACGAGTGAACAACCGAAAGATGTAATTCTCCCGCCGGATACTACGGACTTCAACAGTGGTCTTGTAACGGTAGTTAAGTATTATATTGACAAATCAAAGCTTGCTGACGCGGGAATTGCCACGGAAGATCTTTGTACTTTTAATTTCTATAACAGTATTATTCTCGATTCCACTCAGAAATTTATGGAATTTACGGGAAGCAATGATACGAATTCTGATTTAGTAATACCTGCAGGCAGTGTTATCAATATAACCTGGAATGGAGGTAAGACATCCGGTGCTCATTCTGCAAATGTGTGGGGAGAGTGGTATTCATTAAATCTAGGTGATGAGCCTTACGATATCGAACTTAGATCAAACTTCATAAATAATGGAGGCGGCCCGGTCGCTGGTTTCAGTAAGTTCAAATACACCTTGCCGTTTTCAATGACAATACCTAAGGGACAGGCAATTGCGTTCAGGACATCGGACTACAAGGCGACTTCCTTACCGACAAGCGTTACGCTTACTATACCTACAACGAGCGGAAATAAGCAGATTACGCTTAATCCAGGTCCTGAGACGCTCGTAAGCAAGCCGAGAAAAGCCGACTATGTTGCAACATTCGCAGGAGGATGCATTGCAAATACTTCGCTCTCGCCGGATGTGGATGAGATATTCACGGATTCCACAAACTTCACCGGGCGCTCGAAATATGGCGCTGCAGATATAAATGTATATTACCATGATGACACCAAATATAAGTTCAGCGCTGACGATGGAGGAGAAACAGCAGAAGATAGCGGAACACCGATAGATGTAAGCATAAACGGATATGCGACCAAGGGATTCAGCTTTACAACAGAAGGACAAACAGGGTTTACCCTTCCTACATTAGTGAAGGATCTGCCGATACGATTCTCCAATACCGATGTTAGAAGCGGTTCGGTAGAAAGCGCCAAGGTCGTCGAGAAGGTTCAGGCTAAGGTTAAATTCGATTTGAACGGCGGAAAAATGCCTATCACCGTCAAGTCCTTTGAGGGCTTCAATGCACCGACTGCAACTAATCCTGCAGGAACCGAATTCGATTATAAGACGGCGCGTACTGCTGATACGGCAGCCGTTACGAGAATCGTTCCGATGAATGAAAAAGCTTCGACAGATAACGGTTATACTCCTAACGGATTTAACGGCGGTACGACCAAGGACCACAATGGCGATACTCTGACGGGTGATGCCCTGGAACTTAGAAAGTTCGTCACAGATAAGCCGACTAAGAAGGATACGAATCATAATGACCTTCATTTCCTCGGCTGGTCAACCGAGAAGCTGGACGGAACACCGAAAGAAAACTCACAGATGTGGGCGAAGATGATTGAGGCGACCAAAGCCGCTCAGGTTAACGGTCAAGAAAATTATATATGGCATGAAGGAGAAGCTGACGAGGAAACACTCAGTAACTATCGTTTCACGGATGCATCCCCTGTAACAAAAGGTATTACAGTATATGCCGTATGGGGAGATAAGCCGGTTGTAATTGTCCCTGAGACGCCTGATACACCGGTGCCGGAAGGCTATCATAAGGTGAGCTTCGCAAAGGGCGATCACGGAAATATTGCGGATGGAGCCAAAACAGTATTCTTCGTACTCGACGGAAAGAAGATAACAGACGCGAAGGCGGCAGACCCTGCTCTTGTTGTGCCTGGTGTCAATCCATCGGATGAATACAGCTTCACCGGATGGAAGTCGGATGAAAGTCCTGCAGTTGATTACAACGCGGAAATAACAACTCCGGAGAAAACAGTCAATGCGGATATCACATTTACAGCACAGTATTTGAATAACGTAATACCAGCAGACCCGGATAATCCGAATCCGCCAACAGGATATGTAACAGTGAAGTTCCTTAAGGGAGCGCACGGAAAACTAAACGGCGTAGGACCGGATGGCGATGTAGAAGGAGTAGCCGCACTTGCATTCAACGTAAAGAACACAGTCAAGTGGAGCGCATTCAAGGCCAATATACCTGAAATCGTTGCAGATTCCGGCTACACAAAGAACGGATGGGATCCAAGCATCCCGGCAGATACGGAAACAGTAGCGGCAGGAACTTATACCGCACAGTACACGCAGAACGTAGTGCCTGGAACCGGTAATCCGAACAATCCGGATGCAGACAAGTATGTAAAGCTTACAATGGATGCTAACGGCGGAGAGATTACAGGCGAAAGCTTCTACTGGGTACTCAAGACCTACGAGGTCAAGGCGGCAGATGTCGCTGCGACAACAGCAACAAAGGACGGAGCAGGCTTTAAGTCTTGGGATACGACAGCAGCAGGCGGAACAGCGTTCTTCCCGAAGAAGCTGACAGCGGATGCTATAGCATACGCACAGTACACTCAGAACGTAGTGAAGACAGACACACCGACGATAAATCAGCCGGTAGAAGGTGCAACTGAAATCACAGGAACAGCCAAGCCGGGAGCTAATGTAACAGTAACATTCCCGGGAAACAAGACTGTAGAAGTTACAGCAGGAGCAGACGGCAAGTGGACAGCAGACGTGCCTAGCGGGGTTGACCTGAAGGCAGGTGACAAAATCACTGCAAAAGCCCAGGAAGAAGGCAAGGAAGTTTCAGACGAAGTAACTACCACAGTTAAAGCCGCACCTGTAACCGAGAAGTCAGCAACACCGACAATCGACGATGTTACAGCCGGAGATGACAAGGTAACAGGAACAGCCGAACCGGGAGCTAATGTAACAGTAACATTCCCGGGAAACAAGACTGTAGAAGTTACAGCAGGAGCAGACGGCAAGTGGACAGCAGACGTGCCTAGCGAGGTTGACCTCAAGGCAGGTGACGAAATCACTGCAAAAGCCCAGGAAGAAGGCAAGGAAGTTTCAGACGAAGTAACTACCACAGTTAAAGCCGCACCTGTAGCCGAGAAGTCAGCAACACCGACAATCGACGATGTTACAGCCGGAGATGACAAGGTAACAGGAACAGCCGAGCCGGGAGCTAATGTAACAGTAACATTCCCGGGAAACCAGACTGTAGAAGTTACAGCAGGAGCAGACGGCAAGTGGACAGCAGACGTGCCTAGCGGGGTTGACCTGAAGGCAGGTGACAAAATCACTGCAAAAGCCCAGGAAGAAGGCAAGGAAGTTTCAGACGAAGTAACTACCACAGTTAAAGCCGCACCTGTAGCCGAGAAGTCAGCAACACCGACAATCGACGATGTTACAGCCGGAGATGACAAGGTAACAGGAACAGCCGAGCCGGGAGCTAATGTAACAGTAACATTCCCGGGAAACAAGACTGTAGAAGTTACAGCAGGAGCAGACGGCAAGTGGACAGCAGACGTGCCTAGCGAGGTTGACCTGAAGGCAGGTGACAAAATCACTGCAAAAGCCCAGGAAGAAGGCAAGGAAGTTTCAGACGAAGTAACTACCACAGTTAAAGCCGCACCTGTAGCCGAGAAGTCAGCAACACCGACAATCGACGATGTTACAGCCGGAGATGACAAGGTAACAGGAACAGCCGAGCCGGGAGCTAATGTAACAGTAACATTCCCGGGAAACCAGACTGTAGAAGTTACAGCAGNNGGATGGAAGTCGGATGAAAGTCCTGCAGTTGATTACAACGCGGAAATAACAACTCCGGAGAAAACAGTCAATGCGGATATCACATTTACAGCACAGTATTTGAATAACGTAATACCAGCAGACCCGGATAATCCGAATCCGCCAACAGGATATGTAACAGTGAAGTTCCTTAAGGGAGCGCACGGAAAACTAAACGGCGTAGGACCGGATGGCGATGTAGAAGGAGTAGCCGCACTTGCATTCAACGTAAAGAACACAGTCAAGTGGAGCGCATTCAAGGCCAATATACCTGAAATCGTTGCAGATTCCGGCTACACAAAGAACGGATGGGATCCAAGCATCCCGGCAGATACGGAAACAGTAGCGGCAGGAACTTATACCGCACAGTACACGCAGAACGTAGTGCCTGGAACCGGTAATCCGAACAATCCGGATGCAGACAAGTATGTAAAGCTTACAATGGATGCTAACGGCGGAGAGATTACAGGCGAAAGCTTCTACTGGGTACTCAAGACCTACGAGGTCAAGGCGGCAGATGTCGCTGCGACAACAGCAACAAAGGACGGAGCAGGCTTTAAGTCTTGGGATACGACAGCAGCAGGCGGAACAGCGTTCTTCCCGAAGAAGCTGACAGCGGATGCTATAGCATACGCACAGTACACTCAGAACGTAGTGAAGACAGACACACCGACGATAAATCAGCCGGTAGAAGGTGCAACTGAAATCACAGGAACAGCCAAGCCGGGAGCTAATGTAACAGTAACATTCCCGGGAAACAAGACTGTAGAAGTTACAGCAGGAGCAGACGGCAAGTGGACAGCAGACGTGCCTAGCGGGGTTGACCTGAAGGCAGGTGACAAAATCACTGCAAAAGCCCAGGAAGAAGGCAAGGAAGTTTCAGACGAAGTAACTACCACAGTTAAAGCCGCACCTGTAGCCGAGAAGTCAGCAACACCGACAATCGACGATGTTACAGCCGGAGATGACAAGGTAACAGGAACAGCCGAGCCGGGAGCTAATGTAACAGTAACATTCCCGGGAAACCAGACTGTAGAAGTTACAGCAGGAGCAGACGGCAAGTGGACAGCAGACGTGCCTAGCGAGGTTGACCTGAAGGCAGGTGACGAAATCACTGCAAAAGCCAAGGAAGAAGGCAAGGAAGTTTCAGACGAAGCAACTACCACAGTTAAAGCCGTACCTGTAGCCGAGCAGTCAGCAACACCGACAATCGACGATGTTACAGCCGGAGATGACAAGGTAACAGGAACAGCCGAGCCGGGAGCTAATGTAACAGTAACATTCCCGGGAAACCAGACTGTAGAAGTTACAGCAGATGATGAAGGCAAGTGGACAGCAGACGTGCCTAGCGGGGTTGACCTGAAGGCAGGTGACGAAATCACTGCAAAAGCCCAGGAAGAAGGCAAGGAAGTTTCCGATCCTGCAACTGCAACAGTCGCAGCCACGGGAAAAGTTAAGCTCACTTTCGATCCTAACGGCGGAGTCTTTAGTGACGGAAGTACTGCCGATAAGGTCTACACCGTTGACAAGGACAGTAACTTCACAATCATTGATGGACCGAAGAAGGACGGCTATGTATTTGACTACTGGAAGGGCTCAAAATACAAACCGGGAGTAAACTATGTAGCCGCAGCAGATCATACATTTGTTGCTCAGTGGCTCAAGGATACCGACGGTGATGGCAATCCTGATGTCACAGATCCCGACGATAATACCGCCGGCGGAAATTCATCGAACCACGCAGGCGGAAGAACCCCGATTACCGGAGACAGTGGAATGACATCATGGTTACTCATGTTTGTATTCGCTTCGATAGCAATAGGCGGAAGCATCTTCTATAGGAGAAAAAGCGAACATCAATAACGCTTGACATTCAGTGAAAAAAGGGGCTGTGTCGGAACGAGCAAATCGTTCGATACAGCCCCTTTTTGCGTCATTTTAAAACTGTTTTAAATTTTTAGATACATCTTTTTTGAGGATGCAATCACAGGTTATTGCGTCGATGGCTGATTTTTCGAGTGGGCAGTGCGGACAAAAACCTGGACACGTGAGGGCTGTAAGGAGTTTATGATGTATTCAGACAAGCAGAAAGCATAAGCATTGCGATTTGTCATCGCATAGGTTCAGCAACACAGACTGTATATCAGCTGGGATATCCGAGTCATGAACATTTATATAGTTGGATTCTATAGGAAGGCAAGGGGAAGAAACATCGGAAAACAGCATCCGTAGCTAATACAAAAAACATCCACGTAATCCACCGACAGAGGTTCAAATGGAAGTGGATATCTTAAAGGAGACAATCAGCGTATTAAAAAAAAAGCCCCCGGCTTCGACTGGAAAGCCTTGAAAGAACAGAAAGAAGGCAGTGGTAATCGACGCCATGAAGGAGGCGTATCCGCTGCCGGATCTACTCCGAAAGATGGAGATGTCTAGGAGTAATTACTACTATCAGGCCAAATTGCTTAGCAGAAAAGACAAATACAGACATCTGCGAGAAGGAACCATAAGGATTTTTAAGGATAACAAAGGGGGTTACGGATACCGTAGGATCCACGCTGAACTCAGGAAACTCAAAATAGAAGTATCCGAGAAAATCGTTCGCAGGATCATGAAAGAAGAAGACCTCAAAGTAGGGATAAGAAAGACAAAAAGTACAACTCGTATAAAGGGAAAATCAGCCCTGTCGTTCCAGATGAAGTACAGAGAAACTTTCATAGGGGAAGAATCAAAGCCAATAATCCATACTGATCATGGATGTCATTATCGATGGTTCAGATGGATCAGCAGAATGGAATCAAACGGATATATCCGCTCAATGTCAAAGAAAGATGAAATTATCTTAAAGATCAAAGCATTGGAGATCTGTATACCCAGGTTTACAAGAAGGAGAAAATAGATGAGATTAAAAACATCTAATACTCCAGATGGCCGATGCTGTGATATGGATATCATTCAAAGTTACACTGTTAATTACCCAATATGGATTTCTGACTCGGAGTATAAACAAGCCCTTCCAGCGAGAGTGACTCTGTCGCCTCTATATGCGCAAAAAAAGTATGCCTCCACGTGAAGATGCTTGGTATGCTATTATCTCTTCCTTATTCAGTTTCCCTGCCTAATACGGAATTATATGGCAGTGTCCTGAACCACAAATAGACTCTTCAGGACATTTAGCTTTGGAGCAAAACTTCTTGAAATACAATCATAATTTTCCCCTTTGCAGTAACCTGCACGAGTAATCCATCCAAAGATTTCATTTTGTCCATAGCTGGTTTAAGTTCTCTGACATCCGTTTCGTTGGGAAGAATACATAGTAAATCTCTTCCGATATAGGCTTCCAAAGGAGTGACTCCAAGTGCCGCAATCATGTCCTCCGTTACATCTACTTGTCGTAAATCGTAAGCCGGAAAGTCCATTATCTGTGATAATCGCACTTCTGACATTTGTAGAGATGGAGTTCTTTTTTTTCTGCTTCAGAATGATATGTTCAATGATAAGATGTTTACTGATTGGCCTATTACCACATATGAGGCTTTTGAAAAATATCAAATTTTATCCATACTGACCTCTCAAGGCACGTCAAGACCGTCTGTTTGATGTCAAGGATGAAGGAGTAAACGGCATATAAAAGGCTTGAAATCAAGGGATTTCGAAGAACTGCCCGGGTTTGGACAGGTGATTGGAATCTCTTTTTTAGACCATTTGACAACAGTTCCGAATACAGGAAAGACTAGGGTTGTAACAACAAATCGCTTGGGCTGGAAAAGGAATTAACATCTGCTGAACAAGAAGGTATTGGCAAAAATCAGGCGGCCAAGCTTCGAGCAGGCTAACGAATGCTATGCTGTCTACAATAGTTCCGACTTTATTCAACAGTTCTCCGGATTCACAGGTAGGATTGGCTGGTGGAAACCGAGGAAAGTACGCTGAGATTTATCTGACGGTTTGTACATGAATTTACGGGGCTTTCAAGGTAGAATTTTACAAAAAAGTTCACGGAAAATGCAATCTGGATTGTTAAAATCGATGCATTACTATACCAAAATTCCGATAAATTCAGTGTTTACAAGGATTTTCAAGTTGTTTGGCAAACACTATTTAGGTGTATTCATAATAGATTTCGCAAGTTTTTCGATATTCTATTGAAAATCAACAAAAATAGAAATATAATGTTAGCGTAAACTAACTTAAGAAAGAGGAGCAGTATGGCTGTTTCATATCATAAATTGAGGAAACAGGCGATGAAAAAATATGAACATTTACCAATTTTCGGCATAGGGCCGGCGTATGTCGTTTCCATTTTATTGCCGACGCTTGTAGCGGCGCTTTTAAGGGATCATCATGTATTTGCATCAGGAAGGCTGATAACTCTTCGAATACCGCTCCTCATGATTGGTGTACTTTTTATCATTTTGTCTGCTTTTATATGGATACAGGCTGTCATCGTATCAAAGCTGGATGAGAATATTCAAAAGAATCATTTGGTAACATCGGGAGTTTATGCCTGGGTTAGGAACCCGGTTTATTCTGCTTTTATGTTTCTATGCACAGGAATTCTCCTTGTTGTTGGCAATGCTTGGTTCTTCATCCTTCCTTTTCTTTACTGGTGGCTGTTGACAGCGCTTATGAAGCATACCGAGGAAAAATGGTTGAAAGATCGGTACGGCAATGCCTATATAGAGTATTGCAGAAACGTCAACCGCTGTTGGCCATGGATGCCAAAAAAATCAGAAAAGAACCGGAGAAGAGGATCGGAGGATTCATGAATTTAGATAAGGAGAGATAGACCTTTTAATTCGATAGTTAGAGAAAACGGAGGTACAAAATGACGCTAACCTATAAAATAGCAGCAGGCATCGTAAGACTTCTGGGGGTAAAAAAAATATTCAAAAAGTCCAAGGAAGATATCTTGGAATATGCCAAGAAACAAAATGCAAAGTCCGCTTTTGATCTTGAAAAGGCGATGAAAAGGGCTCGCAGAAAGAAATATTTTCTCTTCGACAGAAAAACGATGGGACATCGGGTTTTGGCCTATCAAAAAAATGAAAATCCGGCAAAGGGAGCAGTGCTATATCTTTTTGGCGGAGGAATGATTACGGGGCCTGACAGGTTGGATTTTTCTCTCTCGGAAAGAATCATGAAAAAGACGGGGAAAGACGTCTGGTTCTTATTCTATCCCCTTTGCACGGCAGATAGAAACATTAAAGAGACGTATGAAGTTTGCTTTGAAACTTATAAAATGATGACAAAGGCCTATGAGGCGGACAATATCGGCGTATTGGGATTCTCGTCGGGCGCTTGTTTAGCCTTGGGAGTTTTTTTGCACAACAATGCCTTGGGCAAGCCCTTGCCCATGCCCGGTCGGATCATTGCCGTTTCTCCGGGCGGACTTCCCAACAAGAATCGTGCTGAAAGTAAAGAACTCTGGAAAAAAATAGAAGCCCTCAATCCCAAAGATATCATGATTGATCCAGCTTACTTCAATACTGCGAGGGAAATCATGAAGGGGAAAGAAGATGTGCCCGAATATATGCTTGATGGGACATGCGGGGACTTTTCGAATTTCCCCAAGACCTATTTTTATTACGGTGAAAATGAATGCCTTTATGCCTATGCAGAATATTTTGAAAAAGCAATGGAAAAATATGCTGCTCCACATGAGATGGTTGTAGGGGAGGGAATGTGCCACTGCTACCCCTTGCTAAGATTTTTTAGAGAAGGCAGAGAGGCGCAGGATCAAATGATTGAATTATTGAAATCTTAGTATGAGGATTTATGGAAAGAAGGGATTGGAAAATCCATGCTGTTAATGGAAACCGTCATTTTATGCGCTGCATTTTTTGTAGTCTGTTTTTTGGGCACCGGCACGGACGAGAAAAATTTGAAAAATTATATGTCCTATCCGGATGAAGTTCAAAAGCGAATCAAAGAGATCGAAGAGTATCGGGGAAAATATAAGGAAACAGGCAAATTCACTGCATGGATCGTAAATTTTTTACTATTTGCCGTCTTATTTTTATTGTTGGGCATCGTCATTCGCCAAACAAAGTTTATGTATAACTTTATTCGTTTGCTGATTTTGGGCGAAACGTTAAATGTTTTTGACCTTATCGTTATTGATCTACTCTGGTGGAGAAACACAAAGCGGATCAGGTTATTAAAAATACCGCAAAAGGAGCTCTACCAAAATCCCAAAAAACATATGGAAGCTTTTGTAAGAGCTTTGGTTCTGTATTTTTTTGTCGCAATGCTTGACGGATATCTTTTGACTTTATTTTGATAAATAACCATAGGGAGCGTTTTATGGATATCATACGAGCCATTCTGGACGGAATTGCAATCGCTGCAATCTTTAACGGCGCAGTGGCAGCCTTGGCGCTTATAAATCCGAGATATTTTTTGGATTCTTATCCAAGGGCGATTCAGAATGCTGCACCTGAACCTATGACAAAAAAAGAGAAAAATATCAATATCATCTTAACAGTCATAATTTGTGGGAGTTGTTTCCTATATTCAATGGTAAGTCTTTTCCATATGGCCATTTCTGGCTTCTGGAATCTTTTTTGGATGGGATATATTCAGTGGAGTCTATTAAATCTGGGAGATTTCTTTCTACTGGATTGTCTGTTATTCCAAGGGAAATATCAGGATAAAATCGTCATTCCCGGTACGGAAGGACACCCTGATTATGAGTTGGGCAATTGGATGAAGCATTTAGCAATCATGGAACATTTTGTAATCACACCGTTTTTGATCATACCGTTTGTAGCGGCGATTCAGGCTTTGCTTGTTGGATTATTAGGAAGATAAGCACGAATGAGAAAGCCTTTTTATTTTTTCAAAAGGGCGACTTGTAGTAAATATTGTATTCAATGAATGTGTTTTACTGAGGTTGAAAATGAAAGCGGATTATAAAAACTGGGTACCTAAGGGGATGCTTATAACAATGTCTATCATAAGCGTGTTGTTGCTGCTTTCTATCGGATTTTCTATTTTGCTTGACGGTATATTGGGCATTACGCTTACCACGATCACCGTCGCAGCATTTCTCGTATTTGGTGGACTTTCGATAAAGTTATTCCGTATGCATAAGGCATTTTCCTATGATGGAAAGAGAAAACTTTCTAAGCAGATTATTGAAGGAACAGCTGCGTATGTAATACTTCCTAAAGGAGGGGTGGGGCTTGACGTTGGCTGCGGAAGCGGAGCGCTGACTATAGCTTGTGCCAAACGCAATCCGCAGGGAAAAATGACAGGAGTGGATCGCTGGGGCAAAGAATACGCTTCTTTTAGCAATTTACTCTGTGTTCAGAATGCAAAAGCCGAAGGAATCAATAATATTGTCTTTTAGAGGGGTGATGCGAACAAGCTGCCCTTTGCTGATGAATCATTTGATGCAGTCGTAAGCAATTACCTATATCACAACATTCCCGGAAAAAACAAGCAGGAACTGTTGCTTGAAACTCTTCGAGTATTAAAAAAAGGCGGAACCTTTGCTATTCATGATTTGATGAGCAAAAAACGCTACGGTGATATGGATGTGTTTTGCCGAAGACTTAGAGAAATGGGTTATGAAAAGGTTGAACTTCTTGATACTGCAGATGGAAGCTTTATGAGTCCGAATGAAGCAAGAGCATATATGCTTACAGGGTCAAGGCTGCTGTTTGGAAAAAAATAAGAGCTTGCGTGCAGATTGCTGAAGGCTGGATACCAATTAAAGACAATACGATATTCGAAGTTGAGGGAATAAAAGTGGAGGCTATCCCCGTACCGGGTCATACGATAGGACATACCGTTTATATTTTGGATGATAAAATTATGATATCGGGGGATTGCCTCGCCATCAATGAAGATGGTGGCAATCCCTTTTTTTTGATTTTTACACAAAATCCAAGCAGAAATAAAGAGTCTTTACGCAGTCTTAAGTATAAATTGGAGGGGCGTACGCTGTTATATGTTTGTACAGGGCACAGCGGCATCCATGCTTATTCGGAAAAAGTTTTTGCACATATTGACCCAAGCGCAGTGTTCGGTAAGAGAACGCCCTTTTTGTAGCGAGAATAAACATATCTAAAAAATTTCCAGATCTTTTCTATGATAAAAAAGCATTGGAATTGGAAAAGTATTTGTCGAAGGATATGGCTAAAGGTTCCTTTGAATATGCAAACATTGCTTCCGTTGCACGTTATTATAATTATGGACGCTATGAAACAGGCAAATTCGCTGCATGGATCGCGAATTTTTTACGATTTGCCGTCTTATTTTTATTGTTAGGCATCGTCATTCACCAAACAAAGTTTATGCATAACTTTATTCGTTTGCTGATTTTAGGCGAAACGCTAAATGTTTTTGACCTTATCGTTATTGATCTATTCTGGTGGAGAAACACAAAGCGGATCAGGTTATCAAAAATACCACAAAAGGAGCTCTACCAAAATCCGAAAAAGCACATAGAAGCTTTTTTAAGAGCTTTGGTTCTGTATTTTTTTGTCGCAATGCTTGACGGATATCTTTTGACTTTATTTTGACAAACAATCATTTTGATATAGTTTGAGATTTTGCTTTCTTAAAAAAATATGTTAAGCTACGGATATAGATTAAAACAATTGTGTATGCTTGTATGCCGAGGAGGAATCATGATAGATCACAGGAAGAAAAAAGATAGAAAGGCTGCCGCCACCACACGCAGCATCGGCAGTCGGTTGAAACAATGGTTGGCTGTTTTCACGGTTTGTTTGCTGATACTGCCTTTCGTGACGCCGATAGCGGTGCATGCCGAGGATTTGGAGATCAGCTCGGAGATCAGCTCGGAGATAATCGAAGAGCCAGTAAGCGAGATCCCTCAGTTAAATCCGCCTACAATAAATACTCCTGTAAAGGAAGAACCATCAAGTATCAAATCCAACGAGGAACAGGGCGATGGGCTAGAGATCGGGCCAGAGATTGTTGACGAGGCGGTTGCGCGGGGTGCTATACCGGCACCGACCATTAACAAAGTCTTTTGCGACGCCACAACCCTTTCCGGCGGTAAGGTACACAAAGCTAGAGTTAAAGTTGGTAAAAAGAATGTAACTGTAATAGCAACAGTCCATGTAACCTTAAAAGCTAAAGATGGCACTGTTAAAGCCACTCTTTCCTATTCACCTAAAACAGGAAATACCTGGAAAGTAGATCTACCTGCCGGCGTTAAAGTTGCAGAAGGAGATACAGTTACTGTCTATCAACAATTAGGTGAAGACAAATCACCGGAAGTAACTGCAAATGCTGAGCCATCAATGGCAAATCAGATAACGCTCACAATGCCCGCCGGCGAAATCTGGATTGAACACCCGAACGCCAACCTTGTAAATAAAGATGAGCAAGCAGAAGCTATTGAAATGCTGAAGAAAGCCAATCCGGACATCGCGAAAGACTTTAAGAGTGTTACATTCTCTATCGATGGCACGGACCATGCCTACTATGAAGTAACCTATACCGATGGATCAACCTCCGGAAAAGTTGAAGCTACGGACCTTAAAATCAAACAGGTAACGGAAACATCCGCTGCTCCGACAATAGAAAAAGTCCAGGTAACAGACGAACAGATCATTGTTACATTTGATAAAGAGGTTGCCGCAGGTACGAAGTTTTATTTTGTCAAAAATTTTACGGATGGAGAGGACAAGAATTTTTGCGAAAATGGAAGCTGTAAAGTAGACAAATCTAACTCACAAGAGATGTCTCAAGCAGTATCCATTGACGGCAAAAAGGTTACGTTCCCAATCAATAATGATGATTTAGAACTCAAAAGAGAGTTCGGTATCGTTGTCAAAGAGCCACATAAATTCCGTTCTTGCGCGAAGTCTGAGCCGGTAATAACAACCCCCGACAAAGTCGCCGTGAGAGATCCCAAAAAGCTAACTGATGACGATAAAAAAGCCATCGACAAAGCTATTCGAGATGCCAACACGGTAAATGGTAAGTCTAAACTCCCCGATGGAACTGGCTTTGTAACCGATTCTGCGTTTATCGAGTTTGATAAAGACGGAAACGTTACAATAATCAGTCCTAATGATGTGGAAGTTGAGGATTGGGATAGTAATTACAATCCGATATATGCAAAAAATCCTGATGGAACCTATAAAGTAAACGATGGGGCCAAAGTCACTAAATTCCCTGCCAAAGACCTGGTGAAGAATATCGCACCTAAATCTCCAGGGATTGCGGTAGATACGGATAAGGGCGAAGTAACTATTACCCCGCCAGCTTATAAAGACCCGGGTGATGATACCGACTTGGCGTCCTACACCGTCACCTATAAAGACGCTTCTGGAGCGGAAAAAACCGTCACAGCAACGCGAACCGTAGACGCTACTGGCAACACTACCTGGACATCAGATGGTGCAACGGTTGATGCAAATTCTGGGGTGGTAACCTTGGAGATTAAAGATTTAGCAGTTGGAGCCACCATCACGGCAAAAGCAAAAGACAATGGCGGATTAATTCCTACTGAAGAAGCACCGCTTGAATCAGATCCGGCAAGTGAGACGCTCGAAACGGCCACTGTTAGCTATAATGGCAACGGTGGCACTGGCAAAATGGATGGCAAGAAGCTCAACAAGGGCTCAAAGTACAAGATTTTGAGTAATGCTTTCACTGCCCCTGAAAATCAGGAATTTGACACATGGGAAGTGAATGGCAAAAAACTAGCGCCAGGCACTGAGATCACGGTTGACAAAGATACGCAAGTCAAAGCAATTTGGAAGGAGAGCCGGGTCAAGCTAAAAATCACTACATCTGTAACAAACGGAACCATTGATCCGAGCTGCGAGGCATATCAGGGAGACAACAAGACCATAAACTACGCACCAGCGGATGGTTACAAGCTAAAGAGCGTAACCGTTGATGGCGAGGAAGTGGATATAGCTAAGTATCCAAGTAGCTACACCTTTACGAATCTCGATAAAAACCATGAAATAGCTGTGGTGTATGAACTCCCTACGTATAGCGTAACTTATAAATGGGATGGAGAAGCACCGGCAGGAAAAGATGTTCCGAAAGATCCAGGCAGCTACCACAAGGGTGATCACTACACGGTGGATACCACTTACAAGGCAGGTGCCACGGTAGAAGGTGAACAGAACGGTAAGAAGGGCACCTGGACCTTTGGCGGCTGGAAGGATCCAAATAACGGCACCATGGGTGATAAAGCAGTCACCATTACAGGATCCTGGACCTTCACGGAAGCTCCAAAATATGGAGTAAGCTACGACTGGGGTAAGGACGCGCCGGCAGGAAAGGACCTGCCGAAGGATAATGGTAACTACTACAAGGGTGATCACTACACGGTGGATACCAAATATCAGGCAGGTGCCACGGTAGAAGGTGAACAGAACGGTAAGAAGGGCACCTGGACCTTTGGCGGCTGGAAGGATCCAAATAACGGCACCATGGGTGATAAAGCAGTCACCATTACAGGATCCTGGACCTTCACGGAAGCTCCAAAATATGGAGTAAGCTACGACTGGGGTAAGGACGCGCCGGCAGGAAAGGACCTGCCGAAGGATAATGGTAACTACTACAAGGGTGATCACTACACGGTGGATACCAAATATCAGGCAGGTGCCACGGTAGAAGGTGAACAGAACGGCAAGAAGGGCACGTGGACCTTTGGTGGCTGGAAGGATCCGAATAACGGAACCATGGGTGATAAAGCAGTTACCATTACTGGTTCCTGGACATTTAAAGAAAAACCGGTCAATCCAGCGGATCCAGTAAATCCGACAGACCCAACGCATCCAACGGATTCGACGAAACCAACCAATCATGGCGAAAAAGTTGGCAATGCTCCTACGACAGGAGATAATCGAAATCTTGCACTTTGGACTTCACTAATGGCACTTGCAGGAATGGGACTAGCCGGAGTCACAAGTTACGACAGAAGAAAGAGACAGAAATAGACAATCTGAAGCCTGAGTAACGTAAAATCTTGATGTAGGAAGCCGGAAATAAAATTTCCGGCTTCCTATTTAATTATGAAGCAGTAATGAATGCCGAGAGTACATTTGTAAATGATGTGAAACAAAAAAAGCAATGGGGTTTGTTTCTCTAGGGGCGTTAACCATCCCAAGGTTTGTATAGGCACGGTTCGATTTAGATAAAGAGCGTCATTGCTGGCCTCATCAATAACCGTGTACAGATAAAACTTGTCAGGCATTCTCCCCACATAGCAGGCTTTGGGAACCTGTTTCACATCGAGTTGCCATTTTATGCCAAGCTTTTTCGGCGTATCGTAAGGCTTGGGCACATATGCCTTCTTCTGGGTCTCACATCAATGGTATCTCTACAGAAACGCCGCCTTCCATGGTCGGTTTCATTGACTTTTCAAGCGATTCAGATATAATGAACCACGGATGTTGTATAGAAAACGATTTAGTATCAATAGGGAGTCTTATGGAGAAAAAGATGGAAAACAAGGGGGACTTGACGCTCAACAGCATTCATGTGCCGGATTCCCTAGGGGTTCGTTATGCCATTTTGCCGGGCGATCCGGAAAGGGTTCTGACAATTGCCAAGTTTTTAGAAAATGCACGACCGGTCAGTGTTCATCGGGAGTACACTTCTTATGTCGGTGAAATCGACGGAGAGCCGGTGCTTGCCATTTCAACTGGCATGGGTGGCCCCTCTACGGCAATTTGTGTGGAGGAACTCTACGCAATTGGCGTAAAGACCGTCATTCGTTTAGGAACTTGCGGCGGTATGCAGGAGGAAATCGAGGCCGGCGACCGGGTTGTTGTAAGCGGCGCAATTCGTCAAGAAGGGACGACGAACCAATATGTTTATCCGGAATTTCCGGCAGTCGCCGATCTCGATGTGGTACAGGCGCTGCGAGAAGCCTCGGCTCGTGAGTCCGGAAATACCTGGGTGGGAGTCGTACAGAGCAAGGATTCCTTATATGGACAGCATGCACCGCAACGTATGCCGGTTGCAGAAGATCTGGAAGCGCGTTACCGGGCGTGGATCAAGGCAGGATGTCTCGGCTCGGAAATGGAAGCTTCTACCGTATTTATTGTTTCACAAATTCGTAAAATGAGAGCGGGTTGCCTCCTTAATGTGATTTGGAACAAGGAGAGAGAAAAAGCGGGTTTTCCCGCGCAAGTTTCGAGTGATATGACTGCTTCAATCCGAGCGGTCGTCGAAGCGATACGGATTCTGATAAGGAAAGATCGTGAGAATTCCGGTATTGCAGACGAAAAGTAGAAATGAAAAATGAGGAGGGAAAGAGGATGATGAAAAAAAGGTATGGGGTGTTATCACTGCTGCTGGCCTTCGTGCTGCTTTTGGGTGCTTGCGGATCGGCAACTGAGCCCCAAAAGAGCGAGGAACCGAAGGCCTCAGAAGAACAGGGAGAAGCCTCCGGGTCGGAAACGAAAGGCGATAAGAAGCCGGTTGTAGCACTTCTTTGTGACCCGGCCGGAACGCAGGTGTTTGTTCTGGACACGATTCGCGGATTGGAAGATGCCGCGAAAAAATATGGGTTTGAGGCACGTGTTGTGGAGTGTGAAGACTCCGCCGCTTACGAGGATCAGGCGCGGGCTTTGCTCCAAGAGGGCGTGTCATTTATTTTGGGCGGTGCTTGGCAGGCCGGAGAAGCGATTTCTACCGTTGCCAAGGAGTTCCCGGATGCAGCGACCTATGCGATCATTGATACGGAAGTAGCCCAGGAGAATGTCAAATCCATTTACTACCACGAGCAGGAAGGTGCTTATCTGATCGGTCAAATCGCTGCCCTCGTCACTAAACCGGACGAAAAAATCTTCGGTTCCGTGCATGTCAATGAAGGACCCGGATCCTGGAAATGGCGTTGGGGCTACATGGAGGGTGTAAAATCCATTAAGCCGGATGCAACCTTTATTTTCAACTACGTTGGCGGTTATTCGGAGCCTGCAAAAGCCAAAGAGTTTGCACTTCAGCAGTATGAGCAGGGCGCTCGCTTTATCAATGCAGCTGCGGCAGGTGGAGACAGTGGCGTTTTTGAGGCAGCGAAAGAAAAGGGCTTCTACACCTCGGGGCAGGACGTTGATTTGACTTCACCGGACAATCCGTATGTGTTAACTTGCCAGCTCAAAGACTCGCACCAGACGGTTCTGAACGTGATGGACGAGTATTTCGGTGGGAACGAATGGACCTCTGACAATGAGACCCTCGGATTAAAAGAAGGGGGCGTCGGTGCCGTTCATATCACCCACGAATCCAAAAATCCGCCGCAAGCGCCTTTGACGCAGGAAATTATTGATCAGGTCAAAGAAACTGCGGAGAAGATTAAGTCCGGTGAGCTGAATTTGCGTAATATGCCGACGGAAGAAGAGTTCAACGCTGCGAATAAGTAATCGCAAAAAGAAAGAAAAAGCAGAGCGGGCAAACCGGATCCTTGCAGTTGCACTTTGAGAATTTTCTCAGAATGACGAGGTTTGCCCACTTTTGTTTTTATTGAGGGACCTATGAAAAGCGATAAAAAACTAAATGTCAAGCTTTTTGCCCTACGTGCAGCGCAAGTCGCTATGGCCATACTTTTTGGCCTATGTGTCGGTTTTATTGTCATTGCCGTGATGGGGCATAATCCGCTGGAAGTTTACTATCAACTTTTCAGCTTCTCCTTTTTTCAACTTTACTATTTTTTACAGACATTAACACGCTCTATACCCATTGCATTCTCCGCCATTGCGGTGATTATATCCTGGCGGGCAGGCTATATAAACCTGGGTGTAGAAGGGCAAATGATTGTTGGGGGGTTGACGGCCACGCTGCTAGCGGTATATTTGCCGGGGCCGAACTTTGTAGTTGGCCTTGTTTCGATCCTCGGCGGCATGGGGGCGGGCGCTTTTTATGCCGTCATTGGTGCCTTTCTCTTCCTTGAATTTAACGTTCCATTAGTCATCAGCAGTCTCATGATGAACTATATTGCCAGCTATATCGGCTCTTACTTGGTTACCTATCCTTTCCGAGACAGCGCAACTATGATGTCGTTGCAAACAAAATCGTTTTCGGAGTCATTAAAATTTCCTACCCTGATTGAAGGAACGACTTTTAATATCGCTTTTGTGATTCTCATTTTAACCGTCGTTATTTTGCTTTTTGTACTCAACAAGAGCAAGTTTGGTTATGAATCGAAAATAACGGGACTCAATCGTGAATTTGCAAAATATGGTGGGATTTCCGACAAGAAGCTCATGTATCGGACGATGGCGCTTAGCGGAGCGCTTGCCGCTATGGGCGGAATTTGTGAGATCTTCGGAGCGAAATTACGCTACACGGACGGGATGTTTACAAGCGCGTCCTATGCCTGGACCGGTCTTATGGCCGCTCTAATATCCGGTTTGAATTTGTTGGGATCCTTTTTTGCTTCCATTTTCTTATCCATGCTTCAGGTAGGTGGACAGGCAATTCAACGCACGATGGGTATTCCGCTTCAACTCGCAACGGTTATACAATCTTCGATTACTTTATTCGTTTCCATGCGCCTTTTCAGCAAGTCCTTTACTCGTTGGCGCGCTAAAGTGATGCGCAAAAACAAAAAGTCTACATCTTGCGAGGGGGTGCAGTCATGAATTATATCGCGGTTTTGTTTAATTCTACGATTCGTTCGACAACGCCGATTCTCTTGGCTGCTTTGGGTTGTGCCGTTTGCAGTCAGTCGGGCGTCTTTAATATTGCACTCGAAGGGCAATTGCTCATCGGGAGTTTTGCCGCAATTGCAGCGGACTACTATACGCAAAATGTATTTTTGGCGGTTCTGATCGGGATGCTCGCGGGCACTCTGGTGGGCGTGATCGTAGCTATTCTTCAGGTAAAGTACCACGGTGCGGACATGGTTGTGGGGACCAGCATAAATTTATTGGTGCTCGGCATGACAAGTTTGCTCTTAAATGTCCTGTTTGGGGTAAGAGGAAAATTTGTAGATCCGACATTAAAGAGTTTACACAAAATCAATCTTCCTTTGATTCGAGACATTCCCTTTTTCGGGCGAATGGTTGAAAACTTGACCATTGTCGACTATTTGTCTTATATTATGGCCGTTTTACTGTTTTTATATCTCTATCGGACTGTGAGCGGCTTTCACGTACGATCAGTAGGGATCAACGAAGAGGCGGCTTCTTCCATGGGAATAAACCCAACGCGTGAACGCATGAAAATGGTCATTCTTTCGGGGGCTCTCTGCGGTTTAGGCGGAGCGGTGCTCAGTGTCGGTCAGGTTACCATGTTTTTGGAAAACATGACGAGTGGGCGAGGCTATATTGCCATGGCGGCATCCTCTATGGGAGCGTCCCACCCGATTTTCATTATAATAACCAGTCTTTTCTTTGGCATTGCACAAGCTGTCGGCAGCGCCATTCAAAATACGGTGCCGGCTCAAATTACCATGGCAATTCCGTATATAGCAACGATTTTAGCTTTGATGGTTACGTACCGAAAGAATACAAAAACGAAAAAATCATTAGGCTGAGGATAGGGAGGTTCTGTTATGAGCAAAAGTGTATTACTACCCTGCATTGCTGTTGAGGCAGGAGATATTTATCCGCGTGTTTTAACCTGTGGGGATCCGAAACGCGCAGAGCGCATTGCAAGTCGTCTGGACAACAGCGTATGCTTAGCAAAAAACCGTGAATTTTGGGTTTTTAACGGGGAGAAGGATGGCGTAGGAATTTCCATCATTTCACATGGCGTCGGAGCGGGCGGTGCGGTGATCGCTTTTGAAAGCATGGTGCGGGCAGGGGCAAAGGCTATCGTACGCCTGGGCACCTGTGGCGGTATGCAGGATAATATTACAGCCGGAAGCCTTGTGATTTCGACAGGGGCTTGTCGAGATGACGGAATGACGGAAAAGATCGTTCCGCTTTCTTTTCCTGCTGTCGCCAATTACCGGGTGGTTCAATCGCTCATCGAACAGGCGAAAAAGAAAAATATTCCAGTAAACGTCGGCTTGACCTTGACGCAGGGACATTTTTATCTTGGTGTGGTTGAGAGCAATGTAAAACGCTATGCCTCTCTCGGCGTATTGGCAAATGACAATGAGATGTCGGGTCTTTTCGTGGTGGCGGCCATGCATGGCATTTTAGCGGGTGGCCTTATGGTGGCGGATGCGAAGGCATTTGAGTTGGAAACCGTCGAATCCTATCAACCGGATCCGGCAATGATGCAAAAAGCGGTGGATCAGGCGACCGATATTGTGTTGGATGCTTTGATGCAATTGGAGGTTTAAATGCGCGATTATTCTTTTCGCTCCTATGAGACTTTGCAAAAAACAGCCGACTGTATTCGGACGCGCTTTGCCGGACGCAATTTGCAACCGAAGTTAGGGTTGGTGTTGGGCTCCGCGCTGGGCGGATTGATCGACGATATGCTCGATCCGGTTGTCATTGACTATGCCGACATCCCGGGATTTCCGATCAGTACGGTGGAAGGACATGAAGGCAAGCTGTATATCGGCAATTTGTACGGCGTTGATGTGATCTGCATGAAAGGCCGTTTTCACTACTATGAAGGATACGACTTTGAGGAAATCACGATCCCGTTTCGCGTCATGCACTTGCTTGGCGTAGAGGGCGTCATTTTGACAAATGCGGCGGGCGCCGTTAACTACTCGTATCAGGTCGGCGATATCATGTTGATTCAGGATACGATTAAGCTGATGGGCCCCAGTGCTTTGCGCGGAAAAAACGATCCGGAATTCGGACCGCGCTTCTTCGATGTCAGTGCATTGTTTACGCCCGCGTGGCGCAATGTGGCGCGCGAGGTTGGACGGCAGGAGGGAATTCCCCTGCAGGAGGGCGTGTACTTCTTCTGGGCGGGGCCGCAATTTGAAACCCCGGCGGAAATTCGTGCAATTCGACTTTTGGGGGGCGATGCGGTTGGCATGTCCACTGTGCCCGATGCGCAGGCATGTGGACATTGCGGCATGAAAGTGTTGGGTCTTTCCTTAATGACCAACCTTGCCGCCGGCATGGAACTGGGCGGTGTGAAGGGGGCAGAAGTCGAGGAGACGGGGCAGCGGGCTGCCGCCTATTTCAAACACTACCTCGAGGTTCTGCTGCCAAGATTGTGAGGCATCTATGCTGTTGGAAATGAATCACATCACGAAATACTTCGGTGCATTTTGTGCCAATGAAGATATTAGCCTGCATTTGGATCGGGGCGAAGTGTTGGCATTAGTTGGAGAAAATGGCGCCGGAAAGTCGACCATGATGAAGATCCTATACGGCTTGGAGCAGCCAACCGAAGGAGAAATTCGCGTCGATGGAAAAACGCTGCGCATTGAGAATCCCGTCGAGGCCATTCGTGCCGGCATCGGCATGGTGCAGCAGAATTTTATGCTGTTCCATTCGCTTTCGGTAACAGAGAATATCGTATATGGCTGCGAACCGCGGAAGGGGATGTTTTTTGACCGTGTGCGAGCGCGGGAAGAAGTGCTCGCCTGCAGCAAGAAATACGGGCTACCGATTGATCCGGATGCAAAAATTTCCGAGCTACCTGTCGGATTGCAACAGCGCGTGGAAATTTTGAAGGTGTTGTACCAGGATCCGGAAATTGTCATTTTCGACGAGCCGACTGCCGTGCTGACGCCTTCGGAAATTGAGCAGCTGTTGCAGACGATACGGGATATTGCCGCAAAGGGCAAGGGCGTCATCTTAATTACACATAAGCTGCGGGAAGTGGAAAAGGCTTCGGATCGGGTTGTGGTTTTGCGCCGAGGAAAGAAAGTTGGCTCGCGAAAAACGTCGGAAACGAATGCCAAGGAGCTTTCCTATCTCATGGTCGGCAAGCATTTGCCGGAAATGAATATTGAAGAACTGCCGCAGGGGCGACCGGTTTTGGAAGTCGAAGATTTGCGCTATGCGCCGCGCGGCGTGCAAAAATTGGATGGCATCAATCTCCACGTGAATGAGGGAGAGATTGTTGGCATTGCTGGAGTCTCCGGAAACGGACAGGTGGAATTGATCTCCGCGCTCAGCGGGATGCTGCGGGAAGTCGAGGGGCACATTCGCATCGACGGCGTGGAAGTAACCAATCAGTCCGTGCGTGAAATTTCGGAGCACGATACCGCCTATGTGCCGGAAGACCGATTTGCGACCGGCTGCGCTGCGGAATCTTCGGTTTTTGAGAGCTCGATTATCGGCTATCATCGCCAGGATGCCTATTGTCATCGTGGAATTTTGCGCAAAAAAGAATTGAGCAAGCTGGTGGACGGGCATTTGTCCGATTATCGCGTCGCTTATGAAAGTCAGAGCCAGCGCTGCGGGGCACTTTCGGGCGGCAATTTGCAGAAGTTGATTATTGCGCGCGAGTTGGAGCGCGGCAAGAAGCTCAATCTGATTGCGGAACCAACGCGCGGCGTGGACATCGGCGCGCAGGAATTTATTTATGAAAAATTGTTGGAGCGTCGCCGGGAAGGGAAAGCGCTATTGATGATATCCTCGGATCTCAGTGAAATCATGCGTCTTTCCGATCGAATCTATGTGATCTATAATGGAAAAATTGTATGTGAAGCGAAGCGCAACGAGCTGAGTTCCGAAGAGATCGGTTATTATATGCTCAACGGCGCAAGAAAGACGGAGGAAGCATAATGGAAAGACAAGATAAAGGCATGGCTTACATGCTGCAATACGAGCATGTGGCATGGTATGAGGATGGCATTGTGCGCATTTTGGATCGGCGCTGCTATCCAACGGAAGTACGATTTGTCACCTGTAAACGGCATGAAGAAGTCGCACAGGCGATTGCGGATATGGTGACGCAGAGTGCCGGTCCCTACACGGCAGCGGCAATGGGCATGGCTCTGGCAGCATATGAGTGCCGCAATAAGGGCAAAGAAGAGCAGCTTGCCTATTTGAAGGCGGCTGCGGAGACGCTGTCTACGGCGCGTCCCACGACGGTGATTCGTATGCGTCAAATTACAGGCGGTGCATTGGAAAAGGCGGAAGAAGCGCTGGAACGAGGGGAATCGAATGCCATCGAACCCATATTCCAGGCGGCACTGGATTCTTTAAATCGCAGATATGCGAAGATGAGTCGCGTTGCGGAGTATTTGGTCGATTTGTTCCCGCAAAAAGGTACAGTCATGACGCAATGTTTCGGAGAAACCATTGTCGGCACCATGTTGCGGCGCGTGCGTGAAGTGGGGAAGGACATTCGTCTTTTTGTACCGGAAACGCGCCCCTATTTTCAGGGATCGCGCTTAACCGCCAGCGTATGTGTCGATATGGGTTTTGATACGACGGTAATTACGGATAATATGCCTGCTGCAGTAATGAAGGAAGAGGGCATTGACTTGTTCACTTCGGCGGCGGATGTGATTACCATGGACGGCTATGTGGTGAATAAAGTGGGGACCTACCAGATTGCCCTGTGCGCGAAGTACCATGGTGTACCGTATTATGTGACGGGGATTCCCGATCGTATAAAAATTTCGGATGTGAAAATTGAAATGCGAAACCCGGACGAGGTTTTGGAAGCACGCGGAGTGCGCAATGCCATGCAGGGTGCCAAGGGGTATTATCCTGCATTCGACAAGACGCCGCCGCATCTCGTCAGCGGGGTGGTCACCAATGTGGGCGTTTTCACTCCGTATAATGTGCAGGATTATTTTGAACGCGAAGAAGGACGTTTTTATTGATGCGAAAATCTGTTGATTGGGAAGCACTTCGACAGTTTCGGGAAAGTCATAATCCCTTTGCGTACGAACTCGGTATTCGACTTCATGAAATGCAGGAGCGCCGCGCGGAGGCGCTCCTATGCATTGAAGAAAAACACATGAATATCAACGGCGTGGTGCATGGCGGCGTGTTGATGGCGCTGGCGGACACGGCAGGCGGTGCGGCATGTTCTTATTTGGACGAACCCTTGTCTACGGTAGATTTGCAGTATCGTTTTTTACGTCCGGTACAATTGGGTGATGTTGTATTTGCCGAAGCGGAGGTTGAAAAAGAGGGGGGCTCGCTGCTGGTGGTAACCGTGCGGTTGATGGTGGGACCGGTTTTAGTAGGAATTTCGACGGCGAGCTTTTATCGGATGCGCCGCAAATCGCAATGATACGCGGCGAGACTTGACAAGGACTTGCCGGTTTTGTAAAATGCTCTCATGCTGCTTTAGCTCAGCAGGTAGAGCGCAGCCATGGTAAGGCTGAGGTCGCCGGTTCAATCCCGGCAAGCAGCTCCACGCCCTTCGGGGCGTTTTTTGTATATTTGACAATCCGTGAGGGACACAGTAAAATTCAGACAATAAGAGTCATTGACGGGAAAATGGCATATTTTAGGGATCAGGCGAAATGAGCAATATTTTGTAGCAAAAAATTTGCCGGGCGTTTTGGAAAGGAAAAAAGGTGCGGATGCGAGCGGAATTGATGGATGCAGGGGCAATTGATCGAGCCCTGATGCGCATTGCGCATGAAATTGTCGAGCGCGATGCCAAGGCGGAAGAATTTCTTCTCATCGGCATCAAACGGCGCGGTGAGCCCATTGCCGAACAGATTGCCGCCAATTTACGACGCATCAGCGCGGTGCCGGTGCTGACATCGGCCATCGATATTTCATTGTATCGGGATGATTTGCGTCCGGTATCGGAATCCCCCATCGTCAAGCACCCGACCCTTGCACAAAATGTTGTAAAGGATAAGGTCATCATCTTAGTGGATGACGTGATTTATACGGGGCGAACCGCGCGTGCGGCAATGGATGCATTGATTGCGATTGCCCGACCCGCCGCCATTCGATTGGCGATTCTGATTGACCGGGGACATAGGGAATTGCCGATTCGTCCGGATTTTGTAGGGAAGAATATTCCGACTTCACGCCGCGAGCGGGTGGAAGTGCATTTTCCGCCGGTGGATTCGGAAAAAAATGTGGTACTTTCGGAAGCGTCACAATAACTTTTCGTGAGAAGAGTACAGGAAGCATGAGGAAATTGGTGTACCTATGATTTTGAATACCTTTTTTCCCTTTTTCCTGTTTGATCGGCAGGAAAAAGAGCGACAAATCAATATTTCCGTAATTGCGGATTTGCACTACTATCCCCCCTCGTTTACGAATGCGGCGTCCCCGGATTATCAAGCCTACCTGGCGCATGATCCGAAGATGCTGCGCGAGTCGTCCGCGGCGTTGGATCGCGCATTGGAAATCGCGGCGACGCAACATAGCGATATCCTGTTAATTCCGGGGGATTTGACGAAGGATGCCGAACTGCAGGGGCACACGGAAGTCGCACAGAAGCTGCGCGATTTTTTCCAAAAGACCGGAGTGCGCCCTTTTGTTATCCCGGGAAATCACGATGTCTACAATTTTACAGGATCTTCTTCCTTTGAATCGGGACCTGCGGTGCCGGTACGAACGGTAACAGGCGAAGATTTTCGTACCATTTATGAGGAATTCGGCTATGGTGGAGACGCGGAGTTTTATTGTCCGCCGGCGGGGCAGTATGCCGGGGGTCTTTCCTATTTCTGTAATTTGAATCATTCGTTTTGTCTATTGGCACTGGATACTTGTCGGTACAGTCCCGATGTCAACGGATTGGGACGTTTTCAGCCGGTGACGGGCGGTGCAATTTTTCCGGATCTCCTTCGTTGGGCGGTCCGAAAGGTTTCGGAAGCGACCGCTGCGGGAAAAACGGTAATCGGCATGGCCCATCACGGTGTGGTGCCACATTTTCACGGACAGGAGAAAATGGCGAAGGACTTTTTAATACGGGACTGGAAAAAAGCTGCCACGGCGCTTGCCGACGCGGGTTTGCGTTATATTTTTACGGGACATATGCATGCGAACGATATTGCGCAATTTGAAACGCCAAGGGGCAATCTTCTACACGATTTTCAGACGGCAGCACTGGTTTCTTATGGTTCCTTTGTCCGTGAAGTACAGGTACGCAAAGAGGGCAGCTTCTTTGATACGGAGGTGCCGAGCAGTGAGACATTGTACGCTTTCGGTACTTTTTTGGAATCGGTGCCAATGGCGGAGCAGGTGATTCCAGATTACTGTGCCTACACGCGGGAAAAACTCTATTCGCAGGACGTTGTATTGCAGATGGGCTGGACGCGCGGCGTACAACCGTTTCTTGCACGTCTGGAGAAGGAGAGTTTAGAGCAGGTTTGTCGATCCGTTCGCCCCGATTTTGTGTTGGCGGACCAGGTGGACGGCATGCTGCGTCGCCTTTGTGAAAAAGCGCTGTGGTTGTCCATGGGTCGGCTGGGTCGGCTGCGTTTGCAGTATCAAGACGGCGTGTTATTCATCGATCCGCACGGCTTGGTGCGTGTGGCGGGGAAACAGCACATTTTTCTGGAACAGATTGTGAGTCGTTTGGAAGCGCTGACGGCGCAGTTTGTCGAGTGTTACGTCAAAGATCCCCGCTTTTTGCATAAGCAGTATCATCGCATGGCCCGTGCCTTTTTCCGGATGATTGTCGATGGACCGGTTTCCTCGCAGCAGGCGGAGTCGGAAGCGGATGCGGTTACACCGGCGCAGTGCGCGCATACAATGTACGATTTTGGCATGTACATTTTTCTGGCATTTTACTATGGCGTGGAACAACCGGCGCCCTGGGCCGCGCGGGTATTGGCACGTATGAATTCCGGTGATCTCCTTGCGCAATGGATCGATGTGCTCAGTCCCTATGTTCAGGAGACGATGCAGGATTTTTTGTGTCACCTTTCCGTGCACTTGAGTTCATGTTTTCGCGGCTTGATGCGCGTAGCGCTGCGCTCCAGAACCCGGGACGGGCGACTGGATAAGCTGCTTACGCTGACGAAACACGATTTGGAAGCGTGGCTGGATGTGGCGGCACATCGCTATTTAACGCCGCAGTTCTACGCCACTCGTGGCGAGGAAGTCTATAAAATGGTGGCGACTTTTGTTTATGACAATTCGCCGGACGGGACGACCGCACCGTATACGTATCGGTACGAGCCGTTCTACACATCGGTGCCATTGCAACAGGAGCAGCAGGCGCCCGCGTCACCGCCCATGTAGATAGGAGCTCTTCTCTTTTATTTGACCGAAATTTATTGAAATAGATACAAACAAACGCGGCAGAGACTTCTGCCGCGTTTGGTCGGGGTGAGAGGATTTGAACCTCCGACCCCATGCTCCCAAAGCACGTGCGCTACCGAACTGCGCTACACCCCGTAACACGCGAAATTATAGCAAATTCTTGAATTTCCTGCAAATGGGAAGCAACGGAACAGCACCAATTTTTCGCCGACCTCGTTTTTTGAGACGGCGAGTCTCTTACAGAAATTCCAGCCATAGAGGAAAAGGCATCAGGAGAGCCGGGATAACAGGACTTCCAGCAAATCTCCGTCTTCTAAGGAAAAATCAGGAACGGTGCCGGTCTCTTGCAGACGGGTTTCGTCGGGACTCAATGCAACGCCACAGCGCATACGCAGTAGGTACCCGGAATGGGGCAGTTGCACAAGAATCGGGGGCAATTCCCATCCGCCGCCACCGGTCGTTTTTCCGGCTATCGTGGCGATGTGGGTTGTCTGACAAAAGCTGGCGAAAGTATCTGCCGCATTTTTTGTCCCTTCGTCGACGAGCAGATACACCGAGCCGGAAAAAGCGGCGCCCTCTTGTTTGGGAATGGAATACGTGATTTTCTTTCCGTAGTTCAGATCAGAAATTTTCTCTTGCAATTCCGATGGAAGCAGCATGGAAATCGGTGTGCGGTCATCATCCAAATCAAATTCCGGGACATTCTCCCGCACGGAGAGGTAGTCTAGAAATTCCGGCGCGCTGTCTCGGAAAAAGACGGTGGTTGAGGCACCAACATCATTTTGTGCAAACAGCGGAACGAGGGCGCGGCACCAGTACAACTCACTTTCACCCGTGCAGCCGCGCAAGTCGAAAATCAGCGTCGATGCGGCAAAAATCTGCGCTTGTTGTTCCAATAGCGCCGCCCGGTCGGTTTCGATGCGTTCCTCGGAAAAAGCCAGTCCACTTACAATGGCGCAAGATCCTTCCGTGCGCACGGAAAGCGCCGTTTCCTCCATGGGCTTGTTTTCTGAGGAGGCATCGGCCCGCTGTTCTTCGAGTAAGCGTTGATAGCGATCCGATGTGCGCACGCTGTCAATGATTTTTCCATACGGTGAGCTAACTTCGTAAAAGGCATGGCCCAGTTCACGTTGCAGGGAAAAGTAATCGGCGGGATTGAGCACAGAGGTTTTGTCTTCTTGCAGGGCACGGACCATTTCCCGCAGCGCGTAGAAAAATTGCATATCGGAAGAAGCTTCCTCCGCTGTTTGGCGAGTGGCTTGCGTGGCTTCGGAAAAAGAATTGTCGCCCAGAGCGCCTCTGTAAACGGCGGGCATCCACTTTTCCAGAGAGTCCGTCAATTCTTGCACATCCGTGTTGCGCTCCGCCTTGGTAAGCGCGCGCCCCTCGGTATCGGTCACGAGCAGCTGGTTTTCAATTTTTTGCAAAGCTTCGCTGCGTATGGTTGGCAGCGCCGAGAGAGTTTGGACGAAGAAGGTATTCCGCACCCATCGGAAGGAAAAAAAAGCGGCAGCCAGCACACCAACCCCGGCAAGAACGGTAACAAGGCGCCGTTTTCGCTGCTTTTTCCGTTGTTTTTCTCGATGAAAAAGCTTTTGTTCCCGGCGAAGACGGGAGCGTTCGACGCGTGCACGAATCATTTCTTCGTCCATGGCGTCAAAAGGGGCGGAATATTCTGCGAAAAAAGCGGCTTCCTCTCGTTGGCGTCGTTTTTGTGCGCGAAGCCGTGTCGATTCAGTTTTTCTTTTCCTTTTTCTCATTTTCGCCTCCTACTCGTATCATATCAGATTTCTTTCCCTTTGTATGCCGCCGGAAAATGGTGAAAGAGGTGGAAAACGGTTTGTGTTGCAACTGGGTAATGTAAGGCATACCATAGAAAGCATATTCCAGTTTCGCTGATTTACAAGGCTTAACGCGCAAGTGCGAAAAGAAGCATCTTACAAGGATGTGCGGGAAATGATTTTTTTTCTTTACAAAAATAATAACTCGTGCTACTATGAAATGCAGAAATCTTTGAGAGGAATTTTCCTTGCTGCTACAGAAGTGGTGATTTCCAAAAATTCTCGGAGAGGGGGGAAGGGAATCGTGATTGAAAAACAAGTGACGCTTACCAATGCGGTTGGACTGCATGCCCGTCCTGCTTCGATTTTTATCCGGGAAGCGATTAAATTTGTCAGCGACATCTTTGTGGAAAAAGAAAACAAACTCTATAACGCAAAGTCCATCATGAGCATTTTGAGCATGAGTGCTTCGAAAGGAGATACCATTGTGATTCGCGCAGAAGGCGAGGACGCAGAGGAAGCCGTTGCCGCGCTGGTGGATTTGGTAGAAAACCACTTATCCGAATACTGATCAAGGAAAAAGACGCCGCCGGAGCGGCGCTTTTTTTGTGAGTTTTTTTGGAGGAGGAATGTGCTACAATAAAAACAAGTAGGACAGGAGGAAGTATGAGCTTTTTTCAAAATATACAACGCGTCATTGCGACCTTTCGCGTAACCGATTTAATCGATATTCTTGTCATTTCCTTTATGATCTACTACCTGATTCTCCTCGTCAAAGAAACGCGCGCCGAACAGCTTATTAAAGGCTTTTTTGCCATTTTGGTACTGGCGCAGTTCAGCGAGTGGTTTCATTTGTATACCTTGAACTGGATTATATCCAATCTGCTGACGGTAGGTTTAATTCTCATCATTATCGTGTTTCAACCGGAGCTGCGGCGCGCTTTTGAACGTTTGGGACGGTCGCAGGGTTGGATTACTTCGCTGGTACGCGCCCATGACGCCGAAACCGCCAATCGCAGTGAAGAAATCGTGCGAGCGGTGGGATCTCTTGCCCGACAGAAAATCGGTGCGCTGATTGTACTGGAGGGCAGCATCGGGCTTTCCGACATTGTCGAAACCGGAACGGAAATCGGCGGGCTTGTCTCTTCCGAATTATTGATCAATATTTTTATTCCCAACACGCCGTTGCACGATGGCGCGGTCATTGTCAAGGAAGATCAGATTCGAGCCGCCGGTTGTTTCTTGCCGCTTACAGAAAATTCTGGGTTATCCCGCGATCTGGGGACGCGACATCGTGCCGCATTGGGCATCAGTGAGCGATCCGATGCATTGGTGGTGGTGGTGTCTGAAGAAACCGGGTTGGTAAGCACATGCCAGAATGGAGAAATATCCCGACGTATTGACGAGCCTACGCTGCGGAGCCTATTGTTGGAATTTTTCAGCGACGAAAAGAATGACAGTGTCTTCGGAGGGCTCTTCGATAAAAAGAACAGAAAGGATGCTTCGGATGAAAATTCTAAAGCATAATTGGCAATGGAAGCTTGCTTCGCTCGTGATTGGCTTCTTTCTTTGGAGCTATGTCATGGCGGAGGTCAATCCGTCCCAAAATCTGGTACTTCGGGATGTTGTCGTCGATGTCCAGTTGGAATCGTCCGGGGATAAAGAATATGTCATTTCTGCGGTGGAACCGTCCAGTGTTACGATGAATCTTGTCGGGAAACGTGCCGTATTGACCAATTTTCTGCCGACCAGCGCCTCCGCAACGGCCGTCGTTTCGCGGGAGAATTTGAAAGAAGGGACGTTGAGTGTGCCCATAAAGTATTCGCTGCCGGACAATGTGCAGCTTTCCGGCGCCTCGGAAGTGCGCACGGTTTCTGTAACCTTGGAAGAAGTCATTACGAAACAGGTAAATGTGCAGCCCATTCAGATCGGGGAACTCCCGAATGATTATATCCTGGAGGGCGCAGCGGCTTCTCCGGATTATGTCCAGGTAAAAGGTCCCCGTTCCAAAGTCGAGCGCGTGGCACATCTGGCGGCGACGGTAGATTTAAGCAATATGACGGAAAATCAGACGACCAATGTGGCATTGGAAGTGGTCGATGCGGACGGAAAAGTCGTCGAAGGCGTTACGGCGACGACGAATACCGTAAATTTAGCGATCAACATCGCAAAAACCAAAGAAGTGCCGCTGGTCATTAACCTGACCGGCACGATCAGTGATAGCATTCGGATTCGTCGCTCCCAGGTGTATCCGACTACGGTGCAGATCAAAGGAAAAAAAGAATTCGTCGATGCGATTGAATCGCTGCAAACGGAACGCGTCGATCTGTCACAGGTGACGGACAATCTCGATCAGCAGATCGGCGTCATCTATCCGGAGGGGGTGACATCGGTCAGTCCAGATTTCAAAACGCGATTGACGCTGACGGTTGAAAAAAAGGCACAAAAAGTCGTGGAGATTCCCTACGCGTCTATTCAGGTCACGCCGCCGGAAGGGCTGTCGTACGCTTTTGACAACCCGGCTGCCAGCGTGCATGTGACGGCGAGCGGCTTTGAAAGCGATTTGGAGAGTCTGACCGCCGGGCGGATCACACTTCAATTGGATTTATCTGCTTTGAGCGAGGGCAAGCAGCGCGTGGATCTTGTCGTAAAAGGGCCGGAGGGCATTACTCTGGCACCGAATCCGTCGCAGATCGGGGTGACGATTACGCCCCAATAATCCCACGTAGGTCGGAGGGCATCGCTGCCGGGGGATACTGTCGTGCAATGCGATTTTCCGGCACTTTGTCCAAGCTATAGAGAATGAAAAGAAAGAACCATTCTGCCGGCTTCATCAACAGATAGATGCTGTCAAAGGCCCAAGATGAGCGAAGTTGTTTCGCAAACGGATAACCATATTGATCGTACCGGGAACGCACCGCGTGATGCAGACGAGGTGCTTTTTCTTGCAATAATTCTTCAAAGGCATTGGCAATTTGCAACTGGCGATTGACCAAAACGACATGGTCATGGCGCACTCCCGTGCGCAGCGGGCGAACGAGCCCTCGGTGTCCATGTGCCGCGACGGTACACAGATAGTGTTCGTCAATTATGAGATTGGGCGGCGGCGTTTTTTGTGACAAATTCCAATCCGCCGTCTGTGTCCAGACGCGCAGCAGCGCATCTGGCTCCTGACCGAAAAGCAGGAGTACGAGGACAATGATTCCAAGGAGCGGCAGCAGGGCAAGCAGCGCCCATAAGGGCCATGTTTCGCTGTTTTGCAGTATTTTTTCCAACCGCTTTGTCCAATTTTTCCGCCGGGTGATTTCCGCTTCGAGCGGGATCCGGTTCGGTGGGAGAACTTCTTGGGGTAGCTGTTCCCGCTGTTTCAGATCCTTTCGCGCCTCGACAACCGTATATCGGACGGTTCGCAGAGCAATCGCGATGGCATTTATCGGATAGATCCAGAGAACCAATGAACGCAAAAGATTTTCCGCATCAAAAATTTGGATGCACCAAAGGATGCAGAATCCGATGCCCAGATAGAGGCCGGCAATGCCGAAGACAGAAATGAGCGGCGGTCTTTTTTTAACAAAAAGTCCAGAAAGTAAAAGATACCCCGTCATGGCCATGCCGCAAGGCAGCACGGCGCCGCCAATCGTCGCAGGATCCAACGGGCTGTGTTTCTGGAAATTGATCAGTTGCATATTCCAGGGCTGGAAGATGATGTCCGCGAGGGAAAGAAAAGCCACAAGAAACAGCGCGCCGATGAGCAAGCCCAGGCATTCTACCGTGCGGGCGGGGGCTTTATAACGCGCCGTCGGGGGAAGCAAAAGAAGTGCAAAATTGCTTACGGAAAGTACGAAAACGAACCAGAGCGCGGACAGGAAAAGAAATCCTGCCAATAGGAGACTCACCGCGGCACCGATTTCGGAGAAGGAGAAAGAAGTTCCGCCGGATGCGGTCGAACCCGACAGTGCCTGCTGCGCCAGAGTGACAAGGAGGAGCAGAAGCATGCTGGCGGCCCCGAGTGATAAAGAAGTCGTGACCACGAAACTGCCGGTATGGTGCAGGAATCGCATTTTTTCTTTTTCCAAGAAACGATAAAAGGATTGTTTTTGCATGGTAACTCCATTCGGAAGAAAAGTTTTTTGGTAAAGGTACGGGAGTATTCTACCAGATTTGTTTCCGGGACAACTAATTTTCAAGTAGTTGGCAGATGTAAAGAAATTGAAGGAAATTGATTGATTATGACGTATGAAGCGCGTTCAATAGTCTTGAAGAAGGAGGTGTACTATGGCACAGGCAATGGTGAATTTTCGCATAGATGAGAACTTGAAAAAACAAATGGGAAAAACATGCCAAGAGATGGGAAGAATATATCACTTGGCAAACAAGGGATAAAAGGATTCTGAAAAGGATTGCCATGCTCCTGAAGGACCTCGATCGTAACGGTTATAACTGTATGGGAAAATTGGAGCAGTTACGGGGAAATTTCTCCGGCTTTTTGGCTTCCAAATTGTGATTTTGCGCCGCATTTGATATGATCAAACAACTCGGGTGTTTTTTGAAACGGCCTGCGGAAAAAATCCAAAAGGAGAAGAAAAGATGAATAAAAGAAGGCGTATATTGGCCTCGATGTTATTGGCTTGTGTACTGTTTCTGACCGCTTGTGGCGGCTCGGCAACAACAACGGACAAAGGCGTCTCCGGTAGTTTCACCGGCACGGCAAAGGGAATGGGCGGCGATGTATCCGTTACGCTCACACTCACCGACAACGTCATCACCGACTGTACAGCTACGGGGGATGATGAAACAGCGGGCATCGGCACGCCGGTCATTGAGCAGTTCCCCGCGAAGGTGGTGGAAGGCAATACCATCAATATCGACAGCATAAGCGGTGCGACCATTACTTCAACGGCGTTTGTGGAAGCGGCGAAGGCGGCGCTCGCTGATGCGGGGCTGAATCCGGACGATTACATGAAAAAAGCGGAAAAGACCGAAAAGAGTGAAAATAGCGAGAGTGTCACCTATGAAGCGGATGTCGTCATCGTCGGTGCCGGCGGTGCCGGTATGACGGCGGCAATGACCGCTGCCGATGCTGGAAAAAAAGTTATTATTGTTGAAAGTCAGGCAATGGTCGGCGGAAACTCTGTGCGCGCCACCGGGGGCATGAATGCCGCCAAGACGGTTTACCAGGATGAAAATGAGTTCGGCGAATCCGCCGGGGTCGAAAAGGTGTTGAAGACGGCGGCGGAAAAATATGCGGACAATGAAACGATTACGGCGCTCGCACAGACGGTTTCCGAGCAGTGGGCGGCGTACCAAGCGGATCCGAAAGGCTATTTTGATTCCGTGGAGTTAATGGAATTGGATACGATGGTAGGCGGCAAGGGAATCAACAATCCGGAATTGGTCAAGACGCTGTGCGAAGGGACGGCGCCCGCCATCGACTGGCTCGACCAGAATGGCATGGCCCTGCACAATGTTTCCAGTTTTGGTGGCGCGTCAGTAAAGCGCATTCATCGTCCAACGAATGAAGAGGGAAAAGTCGTTTCGGTGGGCTCCTACCTGATTCCTCTGATGGAAAAGAATTGCCAAGATCGCGGCATCGATATCGTGCTGAACACCACAGTGGACACCATTCTGACAAAAGACGGCGCTGCCGTGGGCGTTTCTGGAAAGGATGGCGATGGCAATCCAGTGGTGGTCAACGCGAAGAGTGTGGTTCTGACGACGGGCGGCTTCGGGGCAAATCTGGAAATGGTCACGAAATACAAACCGGAGCTTGCCGGATTCATGACCACCAATGCGGCGGGCATTCAGGGACAAGGTATCGAAATGGCGACGGCGATTGGCGCCGACACGGTGGACATGGATCAGATCCAGATCCATCCGACGGTGGAAGCGAATACGGCATCCCTGATTACAGAAGGACTGCGCGGGGACGGTGCAATTCTTGTCAATGCGGATGGGGCGCGCTTTACCGATGAGGTCGGCACACGTGATGTCGTTTCTGCGGCGGAAATCGCACAACCGGGCAGCTACGCGTGGCTCATCGTCGATCAGGCGATGGCGGACGCGTCGAACGTAATTCAGGGGTATATCAAAAAGGGCTTCACGAAAACTGGAGAAACGCCGGAAGCGCTGGCAAAGGAAATGGAAGTCGATCCGACCGCTTTTGCAGCGACCCTCGAAGCTTGGAACGGTTGCGTGGAAGCTAAGAGTGACCCCGATTTCGGTCGTACAAGCTTTGCCAATCCGTTGGCGCAAGGACCGTTTTATGCCATTAAAGTCACGCCGGGTGTTCACCACACGATGGGCGGACTGCGCATTAATGCCAATACGGAAGTGCTGAAGGCGGACGGTACTGTGATTCCTGGACTTTTTGCGGCCGGGGAAGTGACCGGTGGCGTGCATGGCGCCAATCGACTGGGCGGTACCGCTGTGGCGGATTTTGCGGTCTTCGGTCGTATTGCCGGGGAACATGCCGCAGCGTATAAAGGTGCGGAATAATACAGCAAGTCAGCTAAGGGGGTGCGGACATTTTCTCGGACTGCCTAAACAGCAATTCCAAGACTACGTCTGTACTCCAAAGGACTCATGTTACCAAGTGTTCCTTTGATTCGCTTTTCATTATACCAAACGAGATAATCATGTAAAATGTCCATGAATTCTGGCAGGGTGACCCCTTCCCATTTCCGGTTATAAAACATTTCGTTCTTTCGTCTGCCAAACAGTCCTTCACAGGCTGAGTTATCAGGTGAACATCCTTTTTTTGACATGGAGCGTTCAAGACCAGGTCGATTCATACGCCGGATCCACCCCGGCCAGCGATAATGGCAGCCTCGATCACTGTGGATCAGAGGATGCTCTTCCTTGGATAAAGTAGTAATCGCTTGATCCAACATTTCGTTGACCAAAGCTGCATTCGGCGTTGTACCTATGGTCCAAGCAGGAAGCATACCGTCAAAACAATCAACAACAGGAGAAAGATATACTTTCCCAGCAGGGATTGCGAATTCAGTGCTATCTGTCAGCCGCTTTTGATTCGGATATTCTGCATGAAAATCCCGCTGTATAAGATTTGGTATTTCAGGAGATATTTTCCCCTTATAGGAACTGTATTTTTGCTTCTGTTTTCTTCTAGGGAACAGTCCCAGCTCCCGCATCAGCTGGCGCACGATCTTTTCAGAAACCGTGATTCCATTCTTTTAAGTACAGCATAAATGCGCCTGTAGCCATAGCAAGCTCTGTTATCATAATAGATCGTGCTGATCTGATCCCGTAATCCCTGATATTATCGATGTAATTAAGACGGTTCTCCTGGTAGTAATAGCTGCTTTTTGCCATTTCCAGCTTTCCTAAGAGTATTGGCAGCGTATATCGGTCTTTCAAGGCGTCAGCGATTGCTGCCTTCTCCTTGTTCTTCAAGGGAACTTTGCTGACGCCTGGGCCTTTTTTTAAGACGTTGATCGTCTCTTTCAATATGTCTATCTCAAGCTGCATTTCGAACATTTGCTGCTTGAGAGAATCAATCTCACTCGTTGATGAAGGTACACCTTTGTTTCAAGTGGTGGATGAAGAGGGTGATCCGGTGAGTTGTTGACTCTTCTTCGTTCAGCTTTCTTCTTAGGGGCAGCATTCCGCTCCCTGAACCATAAATATAAGCCCTGGCGACTCTCTGGATACCCCAATATTTGAATGACTTTTGTGATGGAATGGCACTTATCATACAATGCCAGGGCTTTTTCTCGTTGCTCTTTTGAATACATTTCCTGCTCCTTTCGGAGCCCTCAGAGTCCAGCTTTTTGTCCGCACCCCCCTATTAGGTGGCAGGCGTCTAGCTTACTTTGGCGTTCAGCTTACAATAAGTTGACACGGTCAGGCAAGTCCTTTTCGTTGCAAAAACGGAAAAAAAAGCGGTATAATTGACTCAGCTTAGGAGGTGGCATATGAAGATACGGATGAAAGCGGCGGCCCTTCTGCTCGCTTGCATGATGCTTCTGCCCCTGATGCCCTTCGGCTGCGCTCAGACGCCGAACGAAAGCGGGCAAAAGGACGCTCAAGGTTCGTCGAACGAAAGCGGGCAAAAGGACGTTCAAGGTTCGCCGAACGAAAGCGGGCAAAAGGACGCTCAAGGTTCGACGGCGTCTGACCCGATCAGGATAGCCGGGCCGGCCGACGAGGCCCTTCAAGACTGGTCGATCTATGACAAGCTGATCGACGAGATTCGTTCCGAGCAAGATCCCCAAAAACGAGTCATTCTCATGCACAAAGCCGAGGATATCCTCATGGATACGGGCGCCATCTGCCCGTTTTTTTCCTGGAATAGACGCGGTTACTACTGGAAAACGCCTCTCAATGGCTTCTATTTTCCCCCGCTTATTGGACCGATTTTTACGCATACAACCGGGACAGCCGACGGCATTCTCAGGGTTCGGCAACATCCGTTCAGCACCCTCGATCCGGATCTGCTGGAGGACCTCTCCCAGCGCTCTATCCTTCTCCACCTGTTCGCAGGCCTTTGTGAGATCGATGAGAACAATTGCCTCAAGCCGGATCTGGCCGAGAATGTCGAGATCAGCGAGGATGGGCTGACATGGACGTTCACCCTCAAACCGGATCTCAAGTGGTCAAATGGCGACAAGCTGGACGCCAACGACTTTGTCTATGCCTGGGAGCGAGGCGCCGACAAAACGATTGGAAACCCCTATAGCAGCTTGTTTTCATCAATCGAGGGCTATCCGGATCGATTGAATATTAAAGCTTCCGAAGACGGCCGGACGCTGACGGTTAAGCTGGTTCGGTTTTGCCCCTATTTTCTCATGCTGACGGCCATGCCCGCCTTTGTCCCCCTGCCGCAGAAGGTCATCGAGGCGGCTGAACAGCAATCTGGCGATCCGTTTGCGTGGACTGAGACCGGGACGATGGTCACCAACGGACCTTTTAAGCTGAAGAGCTGGGAGCCGAACGTCTTACTCGATATGGTGCGCAACGAAAACTATCACCGAGCCAATGAAGTCACGCTGGATGAGCTGATTGTTCATTGTGAGGCGGTGGATAGCTCCTTTTACCAAAAGTACATAGACGGCGAATATGATTTTATCGAATTCAGGGGGCAAGGCGACTATCCGCAGCTACCGCCCGTTGAAGAGCATCATAGCGTTCCATGGGCATTGGGCGTTGTCTATCTCAGCTTTAATATCAACAATCAGGAGCTCTTCGGCAAGATGACGCCGCAGGAAGCAAAAACGCTGCGTCAAGCCCTTTGCCTCCTGATCGACCGCAAAGCCCTCGCGGCCGCGGCAATAGGCTCGGAGGATGAAGCCTCTTCCACGCTGATTCCGCCGGGCGTTTCGGATGGAAATGGAAACGGGGTACAATTCCGATCGAACAGCGAGGACTACCGCTATCCGATCCAGGATCCTCCGGGCTATTACCCGCTGAAGTCCGATTTTACGCGCGCCAAAGAGCTTCTTCAATCTTTGGGCTATCGTTTCACGGACGCGGGAAAGCTCTCGCCGGAGACACCGCTGCATCTGAAATTCACCGCCTTGGAGGTGGCTAAAGATTTTCTCCCGAACGTTGTGGAGCAGTTTGAGTCCTATGGCATCAGCTGCGAAACAGAGTACTGCAATTTTGAAACGTACATAAAAAAACGTCAGGAAGGCGACTTTATGGTCTCCCTCTCACAATGGAACATGGATTACAACGATCCCCTGAACCTGCTCGAGAGCTATACGTCGTCGGACAGCACACATAACGAGTGCGGCTTTGGCAGGTAAAAAGGGTCTTGGCTTGTGGTCGCCGTGACAGCACGGCGGCCGCTTTTTATGAGACACATTAAGACAGAAACATCTGTAGAGGACCCTTTGAATGTCCGTTTTCTGCGAAAAAAGTGTTGCGCATATTATATAGAGATATATAATTATTGTATCAAACCACAATTGTTCGGGTCTTCTTGTACAAACACTTTTTCCCGAACGGTATCTATCCGGAGTTATTTATAAATCAAGGAGGAGACGCATATGAAAAGAAAACCTTTTTCGATCATCCTTGCGGTGATCCTAGCGTTCGTGATGATGGCGCCGACGCTGTTTCCCCAAAAGGCTTTCGCGGAGGAGTATACGATCAAAGATCCTATTTTGCGAAAGCTGATGAATGCACAATACGGTAAACCGGAAGATTACAACCTTTCCCCTGAGGAACTTTCGCGTATAGAATATACCGGTGACGGCTACATGAATCAAGGCATACGCTCTCTCGAAGGTCTGCAGTATTGCACGAATTTGTATGGGGCGAATTTTTATGGGAACCCTATAGAGGATGCGTCACCTTTGTCCGGCCTTAAAAATTTAAAAAGGCTCAACATCAGCGGAGCAAAGATCAAGGATCTCTCGTTCATAACAAACGGGGAATTTGATTTGATTGACCTCGAAATCAACAACACGGGTATAAGAGATCTTTCGCCGCTCAAGACAAAGCGCACGGAGTGGGAGTACTTAAGCGCTTCCGGCAATCATCTTACCGATGAAGATATCGCCGTGTTCAGCGACATGAACATCAACAATATCGACGTATCGAATAACGACATCACCGACCCGAGCGTATTCAATCACATGAAGAATGTGGAAAACTTGATATTGACGGGAAATCATATAAGCGATCTCTCCGGGGTGGGACAGATCAACTCAACGACCGGTGAAATCGTTGAGGACTCGTATTTTCACCAGGCACAAAATCAAACTATCACGAGATTTGCAAAGAACGGCAAAGTATCGAGCATCATAAAAGACTACGACGGCACTTTGCTTAACGATGAGCAGCACCTGAAAAACTTCGTTAACGTCAGATTGAACGGGAACGAGTTCGAGCTGATCGACCCGAACAAGCCGGGCTCCGTTGAATTTGCTGCCGATGAACAATACGGATATGTTCACTTCAACGGTATAATAAATATCGTGAGCCTGGCAGGCGTAACGGTAACACCGGGAACTGCGACCGTAGAAAAGGGCAAAACGCAGCAGTTCACAGCCACTGTCGTAGGACAGGGTGAGTTTGACAGGACCGTTACGTGGAGCGTGATCGGCGGAGGCGCAGGAACTTCGGTCGATGCAAACGGACTTCTCACAGTAGGAAAGAACGAAACGGCAAAGACGCTCACGGTAAGGGCAACGTCCAATACGGACAACAAGGTCTTCGGAGAAGCCACGGTAACCGTAAAGGAACCTACAGCGGTGACCGGTGTAACGGTAACACCGAATACTGCGACCGTAGAACAGGGCAAGACGCAGACATTTGCAGCCACTGTCAGCGGAACGGGAGACTTCGATAAGACCGTAGAGTGGAGCGTTATAGGCGGGCACGAAGGAACGTCGATCGACGCCGACGGCAAGCTTACCGTAGCAGATAACGAAACGGCAAAAACGCTTACGGTAAAAGCGACCGCAAAGGGTGATAAGACGAAATCGGCGGAAGCCACGGTAACGGTAAAAGAGAATGCTCCCGTCGTAGAACCTACCGTAACAGGAATAACCGTAACTCCGGAAACGGTAACTCTCGAGCCGGGCAAAACGCAGCAGTTCACAGCCACTGTCGTAGGGCAGGGTGAGTTTGACAGGACCGTTACGTGGAGCGTGATCGGCGGTAATGCGGGAACGTCGGTCGATGCAAACGGACTTCTCACAGTAGGAAAGAACGAAACGGCAAAAACTCTTACGGTAAAAGCGACCGCAAAGGGTGATAAGACGAAATCGGCGGAAGCCACGGTAACGGTAAAAGAGAATGCTCCCGTCGTAGAGCCTACCGTAACAGGAATAACCGTAACACCTAAAAATGCGACCGTAAAACGGGGGAAGGCGCAGAAGTTTACGGCTGATGTAAAAGGAACGGGCGACTTCGATAAGACGGTGAAGTGGAGCGTTATCGGCGGAAAAGAAGGAACGTCGATCGCAGCTGACGGAACGCTTACGGTAGCTAAAGACGAGAACGCAAAGACGCTCACGGTAAGGGCAACGTCGAATGCGAACGGAGAGATCTTCGCGGAAGCGACCGTGACAGTACAGAAGGACAACAGTGCCGTTCCTTCGACCGGGGATGCTTCTCCTCTCGGGATGTCGATCGTCATAATGATGATCGGAGCAGCGGGACTTTTCGGACTGACGGCCCGCCGCAGAAGAAAAGACACGATCTAAGTCAGAACTCTTAATACAAAGACTATGACCGCCGAAAGGTGGTACAACTTAGAGATTTCATAATCCCTGAAAAATCGGCATAGTTTGGAGAAATCCGGCTATGCCGTTTTTTCGTCTTTACGTGGTTGCAAATGAACTCGCCGATGCAGTTCCATACGATACGCATCTTCTGTACCCTGTGTCCGCTTATCCGCTCCGGCTTGAAAATCTCAATACGCTCAACAAATTCACGGATGATCTCCGGCGTTAGTTCTCGGACATCCTGGCGAAACGCTCATCGGAAATCTTAACCTCGATATTGTCCTCGTAGAGCCGCTGGATAATCTCGTCCAGCTTGTGAATTCGAACCTGGGACTATTCCAGTATCCTTTGTAAAATGGTTATATATGAATCTCGGCTGGGGTTAAAACAAAGTGACTATCTGATACGATACTTAGTATTGGATAGTCACTTCATAAACCACGGAGGGAGAAATCCCCGAGGAGCTTTTTTCATGCCGAAAAGGAGGCGGACATGCCAAGAAAACCGAAAAAGTCATGAGTGCCATTCGAGAATCATGGCACTTATGGGAGATCGTTGGAATAACAAAAAGTCACTCCGCGAGGAGTGACTTTAGAGATTGAAGAGATCGGCATGAGAACTGTTCGAAAGAGCATGAGTGCAAGAACCTCCTCTTCCACGCGATAAATAAGCAACCCGTCCGGCTTGATATGACATTCTCGAAATGCAGCATACTTGCCGGTTAAGGCGTGATCCTTGTTGCACTCAGGAAGCGGTTTTTCTTGAGCCAGCAAATCCACTACATCATTGAGCAGACGAAGATCCAGTCCTCTTCTTTGGGCAAGCTTCAAATCTTTCTTGAAGCGGTTGGACAGGGCGACTTTAAGCATGGAGCACCTCGTTTAGTGCATCCGAAAAAGAATCGTAACGTTTGTAGTTTTCAGGATTCGCTTTCATATCGTAGTACTCATCAGGCGCCGCAATAGTTTCATCGTTCGGCACATTGCGCTTAATGGCGAATGGAATCGCCTGCTCCCTGACGGATTGTTTTAGAAAAATGGTTACTGCCGTTGTGAGATCCATTCCGAGATCTTTGAATAAAGCTTGCGACTCTTTCTTAAGGACCGGATCAAGGTTGATATTTGTACTTACTTTAGCCATGAATCAATCACCTGCCTTTCATGAATATCATGACAGTTAAAAGGTAAAAAATGAATAGATATGTGCGTGCTACGCATATAGCACGCCGTTTTATATGCCTTTGGAGGGGCGGATCATACCCGATGCGCTTGCCGACAAAACCAGCAAAGGACAAAAGTAGATATCCGGCTTGCCGCTCAAGATGCACCTCTATCCGAAAACCAGAAAGGCACACTTCGCTGCCGAAGTTTATGGATGCGCCTCTGAACGCCAGCAGGCATCGATTGTTTTTAACGTGGCAGAAGACATGGTAAAGATGTCACCAGGCTCAGGAGGCGCGCATCCGGTTCCTTGCGGGCTTTTAGGCAGCGGTCGCGTTCGCGGTTCCAATCGGAAGCTTTTATTAAATCCGAAAGCACTTTTGCAGTTCCTTATACGCACCGAGCACTAAAAGTGTCATATCCTTTGAAAGAATGGTATTGGGCGATACGACCATATTGATTTTTTCATTCTCTTTGGTTGCCATGATGTTGATATTGTATTTTCTGCGGATATCAAGCTCTCCGACGGTTTTGCCGATCCAATCTTCCCGTACCTCTACCTCAAAAATGGCATGGGCCTCGTCGACTTCAATGTAATCTCGAATGTGATCAGCGGTGTAGCGAATCGCCGCCCACTTGGCCATCTGCTTTTCTGGATAGACGACTTGATCTGCTCCGTTGCGCAGGAGAAATTTTGCCTGCACGTCGCGTTCGGCACGGGACACCACCATTTTTGCGCCGAGTTCTTTCAGCAAAGACGTCGTTTCCAAAGAGTTTTGAAAGTTTTCACTAATGGCGACAACGCATACATCGTAATTGCCGATGCCAAGGGACTTCAAAAACTCCGTATTTGTGCTGTCGCCGATCTGTGCGTTGGTGACGTACGGGAGAATTTCATTCACTTTTTCTTCATTGCTGTCCACCGCCATCACTTCATGTCCGAGTTTTATTAACTCCAAGGCAATGTGTTTTCCGAATCTTCCGAGACCGATCAACAATATATTTTTCATAGAAAACTCCTTTAACCGATGGTAATTTTTTCAAGCGGCAGCTTTGAGCCGACCGGCTTTGTCTTTGAAACCGTGGCATAAATCAAGGTCAATCCGCCGACTCTGCCAAAGTACATCAAGGCGATTAGTATCATCTGCGACAGAATTCCAAGTTTCGGTGTGATGCCGAGTGTGAGACCGACCGTTCCGATGGCGGAGGCCGTTTCGTATAGACAGCTTCCAAGCGGTAAATTTTCAACTGCACTGATCACGATGCCGCTGCTGAAAAAGAGCAGGAAATACAGCACAGCGATTGTGGCGGCATTTTTTACCACCGTACTCTCCAGACGCCGGCCGAAAACTTCGGTATCCTCTTTTTTACGGCAAACCGAAAAGGCGTTGAGAAGTAAAACGGCGAGTGTGGTCGTTTTCATGCCGCCCGCCATAGAACCGCTGGAACCGCCAACCAACATTAAGAAAATCGTGATGGCCTTGGAGGAGTCGCTCATCGCGGCAAGATCGGCAGTATTGAAGCCGGCAGTCCGCGGGCTTACCGATTGAAAGAAAGAGGCAAGAACTCTTTTTTCGAGGGGAAGCTCTGTAAAATCGCGCCAGAAAAAGAACAGGGCGGGGAGTGTAATGAGGAGGGCTGTCGTCAGCAGGATGACTTTGCTTTGCATGCGATACTTTTTGAAATGCCATTTGTTTACATAGATGTCATCCCACGTTAAAAAGCCGATACCGCCAATAATAATCAAAAGCATGACGGTAATGTTTACCGCGGGATTCCCCATATAGCCGGTGAGGGACAGGAATTTATTTTGTGTGGTTCCGAGGAGGTCAAAGCCGGCGTTACAGAGGGCAGAAATTGCGTGAAAGGCCGCCATCCAGATGCCTTTGAGTCCGTGGTCGCGGCAAAAGGTTGGCAGCAGGACGAGCATACCGGTGAACTCGATCAGAAAGGTAGCACCCAAAATAAAACGCGTCAATCGAACGATTCCACCGACTTTCGGCGCGGAAATCGCATCTTGCATTGTGCTGCGCTGCATCAGGGATATTTTTCGGCCGGACAGCATGGCAAAAGAGGCGGCAACCGTCACGACCCCGAGTCCGCCGATTTGGATCAGCAGCAAGATCACCGACTGCCCGAAGAGCGACCAGTAGCTGCCCGTGTCCTGCACCACAAGCCCTGTCACGCAAACCGCCGAGGTGGAAGTGAACAATGCCTCGTGAAAGGGCGTGACCCTGCCCGTCGCGGATGAAATGGGCAGCATCAGAAGCAGCGCACCGCAAAGGATGACGCCGGCGAACCCCAGTACAATCCATTCAAAAGTAGACAACCGTTTTTTTCGAGGCAGAGCTTCCGACATATCTGTTCTCCCGTTTCGAATATTTTGTGAGCATGCCGTAGTAACTTTGGACGCCGTTTGCTTTTCGGCGCGTGGGCGTTCAAAGAAAAAGAACGTTGAAATTTCAACGTTCTTTTTGGAATGGTGCACCTCCAGGGACTCGAACCCTGGACACCCTGATTAAGAGTCAGGTGCTCTACCAACTGAGCTAGAGGTGCAAGAGAAAGCACCTCAACAGTATACGGATTCCCAGAACGTGTGTCAAGAGGGGAAACCGCGAATCAATCAAAGAGCGTGACCGTTTTTCCATCGGTAACGATGGAAGGGACTCCGACAAAACCGCCGGCAATCACAGGCTTATAGCCGTCCAAAGCATCCCGGTAGGCAAGAAAGCGCCGCAAATTGGGAATGTTTTCGGTGATATTGACAATTTCACAATCGCCGTATTTTTCGGAAAAATCCGGCCGATTCAGTAAATCTACGCATTCGTGACAAATATTGGTAATAAAGAGTTCTCGCATCATACATCCTTTCTGCACCCAGGCTGGAGGGATGACCTTTTCATCCCTCGTTTTCTCTATTATAATAATACCCATGAGAAGCGTCTACCTTTTCGTGATGAGCAATGGGCGGAAGGGAACGCGGAAAGGGGGGCAGAATGGCGGAAGAAGCACTGAAAGCGGTGCTGCAGGTTGAAGAAGAGGCCAAAGCGCTGATAGCGGATGCGAAGCGACGCGCAGCGGAAATGGAAGAAGAAGGAAAGCATCGTGCCGCCGCATGTGTGGAAACGATTCGCTCCGACGCGGAGAAAAAAGCGCAGTGCATTCGCGAGGAAGCGGCTGCGCAGGCGGAGCAGGCAATGGAACCGCAGCGCCGGGAAGCCGAGCAAACGGTGCAGCAACTGCAGGAACAGACAGGGGATGCGGTAAAAAAGGCGTCTTTGCGCATTATAAAGGAGGTCTTCGACTATGTCGGTCGTCCGGATGTCCAAATTTGAACTGACGGTATTTGACCGTGCAAAAGTGGGGGTGCTTCGGGCGCTGCAAGATTTCCGCGTTGTACATATCAACGATCTTTCGAAACGGGAAGAATGGTTGGAACAAGGCGCGAAGCGGCAGGATACCGCCGTATTGCATGAATGTGTTCGACAGCGACTTGCCCGCATCAGTAATGCCGTGGACGGGTTGAGTGCGTATGAATCGAAAGCGGCGCGCAGCCGCGTGCCGGTGACGTTGTCGCAAAATGAAGCAGAGAAGCAGCTGCGCGGCTTTGCGCTCGATGCCGTGCTGGAAGAAACCGAGTCGTTGTTTACCACGGTGCAGGAGGCGCAGGAAGAATTGCGTGAAAGTCGGGAGCGGGAACGTGAGATGCGGCGTTGGCAGGCTCTGACGCTTCCGCTGGATGCGATCCATCGAACGAAACGCGTGCGCGCACGCACCGGTGTGATGGCCAAGCGCTGGGCGGATGAATTTGTGGGGCGTACCGAGCGCGAATTGGAAGGTGCCTACGCCGAACGGATTTCATCGGATGGGCAGAATGTGTGCCTGCTTCTGCTGGACGACCGGACAGAGCCCGTGCTGGAAGAGTGGTTGCGCGATTATAATTTTGCGGAAGTCATGCTTTCCGGACCGGCACCGAGCGAACAGATTGCGGCGGAAGAAAAAATACAGGCGCAGGCAAACGAACGACAGGCGCAGGCAAAGGCGCGTCTTGCCGCGTTGGCAGATAAAAACGGAGTGTTATTGCGTCTTGCTTATGAAAGAGAAGCGGAAGCCAGCGTGCGTGTAGAAGCCGAGGATGCGTCGCTGCGCACGGAGTACCTGACATTTTTACAGGGCTATGTGCCGGCGGAAGACGAAAGCGCATTTCGAGCTGCCGTTGCCGCCGCGATTCCGGATGGCGTTTTTGATCTGCAGATGGAGCCGGCGGCACTCGAGGATGAAGACGTGCCAATCCTGTTGAAGAATGGTCCGTTGGTGCAGCCATTCGAGAATTTGGTTGAAATGTACTCCATGCCCCGATATTACGAGGTAGATCCGACACCGCTGTTGGCGCCGTGGTACTTGCTCTTTTTCGGACTTATGATCGGGGATGTCGGATACGGGTTGCTGTTGCTCCTCGCGACGACCCTGAGTTTGCGTTTTATGCCGATGAAACGCGCCATGAAAGATAAATTTCGATTTTTCCAACTGCTGAGCATTCCTTCCACATTAGCCGGATTAGCATTTGGATCCTGTCTCGGCGGCGCCGTCCCCATGCCCGGACTCATCAATCCGACGGAAAACAACATGGCCATGATCGGTCTTTCGGTGGCGATCGGCGTCATCAATATATTCTTTGGACTGGGGATTCAGGGCTTTTCTGCGATTCGACGCGGGCGACCGATGGATGCCGTCTATGATGTGTTGTTCTGGTACATGGCCCTGTTGGGTGCCATGGCATTCGGGGGCGCGCGCATGCTGAGCGGTCCCGAAACGATTGCCACGATCGGCCTGATTGTCATGATTGTCGGCATGCTCGGCATTGTGTTGTTTTCCGCGCGGGAAAACAAGGGACCGACGCGGTTTACCTGGGGATTGTACAATCTGTACGGGATTACTTCCTATATCGGGGATATCGTCAGTTACACGCGTATTGCGGCATTGATGCTCGCGGGGGCGTTCATCGGCTACGCCGTCAACCTGATTTCCGGTATGCTGGTCGGAGCGGGGATCCTCGGTATCTTGTTTGCGGTGGTCGTCTTTGTCGTTTTCCACCTGTTTAATTTGTTTTTGAGCGGGCTGTCGGGCTATGTACATTCGATGCGCCTGATTTATGTCGAGTTTTTCGGAAAGTTTTACGAAGGGGGCGGAGTTCCTTTTAAGAAGCTTCGTCCGGAGTCAAAATACATCGAAATCGAGTAACGGAGGAAAAAATGAGCGAATTTTTGGCACAGAACGGTGGATTGGTTTTTGGAACCCTGGGGATTGCCCTAGCGGTGTTGCTTTCCGGCATCGGTTCGGCGCGCGGCGTCGGCATTGTCGGTCAGGCGGCGGCGGCGCTTGTCATAGATGAACCGGCAAAATTCGGGCGTGCGCTGATTTTACAATTGCTTCCGGGCACACAGGGCCTGTACGGTTTTATCATCGGTCTGTTCGGCATGGGGAAACTGAGTCCGGAGATGACGGTGGTGCAGGGGCTGACCATCCTTGCGGCGTGCCTTCCGGTCGGCATTGTCGGTCTTTTCTCGGCGATTGCACAGGCGAAGGTGGCGTACGCCGGCATCTCCATCCTTGCGAAAAACGAAAAACAGACGACCAAGGGATTGATTTTTGCCGTTATGGTTGAAACGTATGCGATTCTCGCCTTTATCAGTTCGCTGTTTTTCTTAGGGTTGGCCTGATCCCCGGAAAGGGAGGTCGGTATGTCGAATTTGGAGACAATCACAAAGAAAATTCAGGAAGCGGCACAAAGTGAGGCAGACGCGCTTGTGGCGGAGGCGCAGACAGCGGCAGATGCATATGTGGCACAGGAACGGCAGCGTGCGGAGGAAGCCGCGGCGCGCACGATTGCGCATGCGGAAGCGGAAGCGCCGCTGATCGCCGATCGCATTCGCTCGGGCGTGGCGCGCGCGGCACGGGATCAGGTTTTGGCAGCGAGGCAGAAAAAAATTGACGAGGCATTTGCCTTGGCCAAAGCGCAATTGCGCGATCTGGATGAAACGACGTATCAACGCGTGCTGGACAGCTTTTTTGAGCATATCCGGACAGGCGGCGCACCGGGTTCGGAAAGGGAAGCGGATGCGTTCTTGTTGTTGGAATTGCCGGAGGGGCGACATTACGAAGCGCCGGAAGAGGTGCGCGTTGTCACCAATCCGAAACTCACCGGCGGGTTTTGCCTGACTCGTGGCGGAGAACGCCTAAATTGCGCCTTCGATGCGATCGTCGATGCGCTGCGGGAGGAAGTGGAGCCCGAGGTTGCCGCGATGCTCGCCCCATCCGATTCGGGAGGGGACCTATGAAGCGCGAGGACTTTGCTTTTTCTTCCATGCGGGTGCGCATGGCGGAAAAAAAGCTGTTAATGCCTTCCATTTACGATCGCATGGCGGAAGCAAAAGACTTTGCCGATGCTCTGCGCATTTTGCGGGAAACGCGCTATGCGGATGCGATGACACGTGCGGAGAGTGCGGATGTGGAGGCAATTCTACGCGCGGAGCGCGAGGTACAGGACGCCAAGCTGCGCGAGTGGTCGGCGGGATTGCCGATTGCCCGCTTTGCCGCGCTGGATGCCATCTATCACAATGCGAAGATCGGCATCAAAGAGGCGGTGGATGGAGTCGATCTTTCCGCGCTGAAAATTCCGCAGGAAAATGCGGAAGAAAAAGAAATGGCCGACTGGATTCATACGCCGCGTCATAACCCGGGAACAAGCATTCTTCAAAAGGCGATCGCCGAGGGACTTGCCGTCTACGAAGAAAATCGACAGGCGCAGGCATTGGATCGGATTTTGGATCGCGCCTTAGCGGCGGATCGCATGGCTCTGGCGAAGGCGATCGGAACACCACTTTTTTGTCAATATGTGCAGGAAATGGCTGATTTCTCCAATGTTTTAACCGTGCTGCGCGCAAAAAAGCAGGGCGTTACGCGTGCGGATTGTGAAGCCGCCTTGGTGACCGGCGGATGCGTCGAAACCTCTGCCCTGCTGCAGGCCTTTCATGCGGATGCAGCGACCATCGAGAAGGCCGTAAAAGACGAACACGGCGCATCTTCTTTACAATGGGCTCTGCACCGCTATGTGGAAGAGGAAGATTTGCGTCATTTGGAGCAGGCGCGCGATGAACGGCGACTGGCATTTGCGCAGGAAGCGGAAAAAACGCTATATGGCCCGGAAGTATTGTACAGCTATGCTTTGCGCGTCGAAGGCGAATTGCAGAATTTGCGCATTTTATTAGCCGGAAAACGCGCCGGACTCTCGGCCCGACAGCTGCGCGCGCGGCTGCGGCAAGGGTAGTCCGTTCCAGACTCGCGGGGTCGTCCGGCGCGGTTCGAGAAGCCGGATAGAAAGGAAACGAACGATGAAAAAAATAGCGGTGATTGGCGATTCGTCTTCGGTCCTTGCGTTTCGTGCGCTGGGTGTGGATGTGTTTTCTCCGCATGAAATCGGAGATATCCGCAATACGGTGGATGATCTGGCGCGTCAGTCGTACGCGGTCATCTATATTACGGAGCGCATGGCCCGGGAGATTCCGAAAACGATTGAACGATATAAAAATCATGCCATTCCTGCCATCATTCTGATCCCGGACAGCGAAGGCAGTTTGGGACTGGGGATGCGGCAAATCTCGGAAAATGTCGAAAAGGCAGTCGGAATGGATATTTTTTAGGGAGGGTGATTTTGGAAAAAGGAATCATTACAAAAGTATCCGGCCCGCTGGTGGAAGCGAAGGGCATGGAGAATGCAAATATTCACGATGTCGTTTATGTTTCCGCCCTTCGGTTGGTCGGAGAAGTGATTGAAATGCGAAAAGACGTCGCATCCATACAGGTGTACGAGGAGACGACGGGCATTGGCCCGGGTGATCCGGTCGAAACGACGGGACGACCGCTTTCCGTCGAATTGGGACCGGGGCTGATTGGACAGATTTACGACGGCATTCAGCGCCCATTGGATGCGCTGGCAGCGAAAACGGGTCATTTTCTGGTGCGTGGCGTGAGTGCGACACCGATTGATTATGAGAAATTATGGGATTTTACGCCGGTGGCAAAGCCGGGCGATGCGGTATCCGGCGGGGATGTATTGGGCACCGTGCAGGAAACTGAAGTGGTGCTGCACAAAATTATGGTGCCGCCCGATCTTTCCGGGACCGTGCGCCGCATCGAGCAGGGACCGCATACGGTGAAGGATGTCATTGCGGAGATTGAAATGCCGGACGGCACATACCATTCGCTCAATATGACGCAGCAGTGGCCGGTCAAAACCAGCCGCCCTTATCAACAGAAGATGGATCCGGTGCGTCCGTTGATTACCGGGCAGCGCGTTATCGATACGTTCTTCCCGGTGGCGAAGGGCGGTGCTGCCGCCATTCCGGGACCTTTCGGGTCGGGTAAAACGGTCATTCAGCACCAGCTTGCAAAATGGGCGGATGCAGAAATTATCGTTTATGTGGGCTGCGGCGAACGCGGTAACGAAATGACCGACGTATTGAACGAATTTCCGGAAATCATCGATCCGAACACCGGGAAGAGCTTGATGCAGAAAGTCGTCATGATTGCCAACACTTCCAACATGCCCGTGGCGGCGCGTGAAGCGTCGATTGCAACCGGCATTACCCTGGCCGAATATTACCGCGATATGGGCTATTCGGTCGCCGTGATGGCGGACTCCACGTCGCGTTGGGCGGAAGCGCTGCGCGAGATGAGCGGCCGTTTGGAAGAAATGCCGGGCGATGAAGGCTATCCGGCGTATCTGGCTTCCCGAATTGCCGGATTTTACGAGCGCGCGGGCGTCGTCGAGTGCCTCGGCAGCGACGAACGTCGCGGTTCTGTCACGGCCATCGGTGCGGTTTCTCCGCCGGGCGGCGACCTGTCCGAACCCGTGACGCAGTCGACCTTGCGCATCGTAAAAGTCTTCTGGGGGTTGGATTATGACCTGTCCTATGCGCGCCACTTTCCGGCGATTAACTGGTTGAAAAGTTATTCCCTGTATCAGGAGAAAATGGACGCCTATTTTGATGCGCACATCGACCCGCAGTTCTCGGCGCATCGCCAAAAGGCGATGTCGATTTTGACGGAAGAAGCCAATTTGCAGGAAATTGTGCGACTGGTCGGGCAGGATTCACTTTCACCGCAGGATCAATTGACGCTCTTTTCCGCGCGGTCGCTGCGGGAGGACTTCCTGCAGCAAAACGCCTTTGACGATGTCGATACGTATTGCTCGGAGAAGAAACAGGCGGAGATGCTCGCGATGATTTTGCACTTTCATGTGCGTGCCAATGAAGCCCTGGATAAAGGCGTATATTTGGAAGAAATCGAACGCATGAACATACGCCGCAAAATTGTGCGGATGCGTCTGGTGCCGGAAGAAAAAGTGGAAACCATTCGTGCCATTGAGACAGAAATGGAAGAGGAATTCCGCGCGATGGAGCAGGAGAGGGAGGTCACGCATGATTAAAGAGTATCGCACGATTCAGGAAGTCGTGGGCCCGATTCTCGTCGTCGCCGGTGCGGAGAATGTCAAGTACGAAGAACTGGTCGAAGTGCAGATGCAGGATGGGCGGCGCCGGCGCGGCAAGGTCTTGGAAGTCGGCGAAAAAGCGACATTGATTCAGCTGTTTGAGGGATCCGAGGGCATCAACATTCGCAATTCCAGCGTCCGATTTTTGGGCCATTCGCAGGAATTGGGCGTATCGCGCGACATGATCGGTCGTATTTTCGACGGCATGGGCAATCCCATTGACGGGGGTCCGCGTATTATCGCCGAGGAGAAGCGCGATATCAACGGTTCGCCGATCAATCCCTACGCACGCCAATATCCGTCCGAATTTATTCAAACCGGCATCTCCGCCATCGACGGATTGAACACCTTGGTGCGCGGGCAGAAGCTGCCGATTTTCTCCGGAAATGGCCTGCCGCACAACCGGCTGGCGGCGCAGATCGCGCGGCAGGCGCGCGTGCGCGGCAAAGATGAAAAGTTTGCTGTGGTTTTCGGCGCCATGGGCATTACCTTTGAAGAGGCACAATTCTTCATCAAAGATTTTACGGAATCCGGGGCGATCAACCGCGCCACGCTATTCATCAATTTGGCGAGCGATCCCACCATTGAGCGCATCGCGACGCCGCGTATCGCCTTGACGGCGGCGGAGTACCTGGCGTTCGACCTGGATATGCATGTGCTGGTCATTTTGACCGACATGACGAATTACGCGGAAGCGCTGCGCGAAGTGTCTTCCGCGCGCAAGGAAGTGCCGAGTCGGCGAGGGTACCCCGGATATCTCTACACCGATTTATCGCAGATTTATGAGCGTGCAGGGCGCATTAAAGGCAAACCCGGCTCCATTACGCAGTTGCCAATTCTTTCGATGCCGGAAGATGACATCACCCATCCCATTCCTGATCTGACCGGCTACATTACGGAAGGGCAGATTATCTTGGGTCGCGGTCTCTACAATCGCGGCATCAATCCCCCGATTGACATTCTGCCGTCGCTGTCCCGTCTAAAAGACAAGGGCATCGGCGAAGGCAAGACGCGGGAAGATCACGCAGCGACGATGAACCAGATCTATGCGGCGGTGGCGCGCGGACGACAGGCGAAAGAATTGTCGGCGATTCTCGGCGAATCGGCGTTGACGGATGCGGATTTGGCATTCGCCCGCTTTTCAGAAGCCTTTGACGAGCGCTATGTCAACCAAGGCTTTACGACGGATCGTTCGATTGAAGAGACGCTGGATCTGGGATGGGAATTGCTCAAAATCTTGCCGCGTGAAGAACTCAAACGCATCAAAGACGCGATGATTGAACGCTATCTGGGACCGGAAGAAAAGGCGGCATCGGGTGAAGAAATCGGGGCAGAGGGATGACCCGGTTGAATGTCAGCCCGACGCGCATGGTCTATACGACGCTGAAAACGCGTTTGGCGACCTCGCGCCGCGGCTATAAACTCTTAAAGGACAAACAGGATGAATTGATGCGCCGATTCATCGCTCTGGCACGGAAGAACCGCACACTGCGCAGCGAGGTGGAAGAGGCATTGGCAGCGTCCTTTCGGTCGTTTTCGATGGCGAGTGCGGTGATGCGCCCGGAGATGTTGGAAAATGCGCTCAGCGCATCCCGCCAACAGATGCGCGTCGGTGTGGAGACAAAAAACGTCATGAGCGTGCGCATTCCGCAGTTTCACTTTGAACGTCGCGGGGAAGACGGGCGAGAAGCGAGCATCTATCCGTACGGGTTTTTGCAGACTTCGGCGGAATTGGATGAAGCGCTGTACGGGCTGAATCAGGTCATGGACAAGCTGTTGGAATTGACCCAGGTGGAGAAAAGCTGTCAATTGATGGCTTCGGAAATAGAATCCACGCGCCGGCGCGTCAATGCGCTGGAGTATCGCACCATTCCGGATCTGGAGGAGACCATTGCTTACATCCGAATGAAGCTGGATGAAAATGACCGTGCGACCATCACTCGTCTGCTCAAGGTCAAGGACTTGATTTCAAAGGCACAGGAGACTTAAGATAAAAGCGGGACGCAGAAGCGCCCGCTTTTTCAGGAAATGGAGAAAGGAGTCGGTATGTTTGAAAATGCAGTCATCCAATTACAGCAAAATCATCGCAGCATTCGCGAGTTCACGGGTGCGCCGGTAGAAGAAGAAAAGCGACAGGCCTTGTATGATGTTTTTTGCAAAACGCCGAGTTCCATGGGATTGCAGCAGTGCTCAATTGTGCGCGTGCGAGATGCGGAAAAGCGGAAGAAAATTGCGGAGTGGGGCAACCAGGAATACATTGCTCGCGCGCCGGAGCTGTGGATCTATGTCGTCGACACGTATCGAAACGGCCAGATTGCCCAAGAAAAAGGAACGTCAGGACAGTCGGATCGCTCTATGGATTTCTTTTTTCAGGGGTTTACGGATGCAATTCTTGCCGCGCAGAATGTCAATGTGGCGGTGGAGTCCATGGGCATGGGCGGCTGTTTTATCGGAAACATACTGAATAATCCGCAGGGGTTGTGTGCCCTGCTGGAATTGCCGGCGGGTGTTTTTCCCGCGTTGGGTTATATTTTCGGCTATCCCAATCAAAAACCGGAGAAAAAGCCGCGCATGGAGGCTTCGCTGCGCGTCTTTGAAGACAGCTATCAAAAGCAGGAGAGCTATCTGGAAGCCCTGGCCGAATACGATGAAGTGATGCACACGTATTACGACTTGCGGCAGGCGAATCGCCGGGTCGATCGCTTCACCGATCAGGTTGCGGCGAAAGTCGGCGCTGTTTCCAAATCGCGGCAGAGTATTCTGCAATTTGTACGGGAACAGGGTTTTGCGCTCTTTGCGGAGGAAGAAGCGCCCGATGCCTGATCGGACGTCCCAACCCTCGCCGCTGACGGCGTTTCGCACACGCGATGTGCACTGGATTGGAGAGCAAAAGTGGCGGCGGTACGCCGTATTGCTGCCGCTTTTCCGAAAAAAAGGTGAGGTGCACGTCCTTTTTGAAAAAAGGGCGCGCACATTGCACCAGCAGCCGAGTGAGACGAGCTTTCCGGGCGGGCGGATCGAAGCGCGGGAAACGGCGCAGCAGGCGGCAGTGCGCGAAACCTGTGAAGAATTGTGCGTAATAAAGGAACAAATTCGCATTTTTGGACCGGCGGACCGCTACCTTTCTCATACGCACCGGAAGATTGAGCCCTTTATCGGGGCGTTAGACGAATACCGGGGAACCTACAGCGCGGATGAGGTCGCCTATCCCTTTTCCGTGCCGCTTTCCGCATTGATGGAGATGGAACCGACGGTCTATCGAAATACGCTGGTGCAGACGGCGGATGAACACTTTCCCTATGATTTGGTTCCGGGCGGCAAAGAGTATCCTTGGGAGTACGGAACACATGAAATTCTTTTTTACCACTGGGGGGAAGAAGTCATCTGGGGCATCACCGCCCGCATTTTACATGCCGCACTGCCACTGATTCGCATGTATCGTTTGGCAGAATACGTATAAACTTGCCTTGGCAGAGAGTGAGGTGTTCAAACTGAAGCTGAAGGAATTTGTATTCATCGATGAAGTGATTGCCTATAAACACGCATTGCGTTTCTCCCTTTCCGAGGCGCAGAGCGAGTTGGATCATTTTTTTCTTTCGATTTTTCGGGATGATGATCACTTTGTCAACTACACCTCCCGTATCAAAGAAGATGAAAGTTTGAAGGAGAAATTGATTCGCCGCAATTATATGCGACGTTTTGACAATGCGGAGGCGGTGTTTGATTCGATCTCGGATATTCTAGGGTGCCGGATCGAATGTCGCTTTATAGACGATGAGGCGGTAGTATTCCGGCAATTGCTCCGTTATTTTCCCAAAGAGCGGGAAAACGGCTATTTCCGTTCGGATCGCGATCCGCGCATTGAGCTGAATCTTCACGCGCCCCAACCGGCGCGACAACAGAACGGTTTTCACAGCTATCGAATCGACGGCCGTTTTTTTGGCGACCGCGTTTTTAATTTTGAGCTGCAAATCAAATCCATTGTCAATTTGTTTTGGAATGAAATTGATCACAAAATTCTCTACAAGAATTATAACTATATTGTATCCGAGCAGTTTGTCCGCGAAATCATGGACTCGATCCGCGGCAACCTGTCCATTATCGACCGCCAGATGCAGATGGTGCAAAACCACCTGCGTCGCTTAGAGAGCGACGGGCTGACCGATCCTGGGCAGCAGATCCGCACGATGATCGGGCGCATTCTCCAAGATGCTTATATTGTGAAATTGCGCGATATCGACGGGATTCGACTCGATTTTCGCAAGCCGACGGTACTCCTGACCGATTATCTTTTTGCAAAAGTGCAATACGAGTCCCGCGAAGAGTACGCGGCGGAGTTCGTACGCCTCATGGAAGGGGCCATGCACGTGGATTACCGGGAAATGCATTTCGGCGAACGCATTTCTTTTGAACAATCCATTCATTATGCGGGCACTTCCGTAGCGAAATTGGGCAAAAAGCTGGAAGAAGAGGTCAATGAAGGACTGTTGTGGAACATCATTGTGCATATTCTACTCGGACTTAATGCACACCGCAGACCGGAGGAGGAATTGCGCACCTTTGTCGACTACCTCTATTTTCGCATCATTCATTCGGTGCGGACCTGTGTGCACCGTTGCGGGCGCCCGGAAAAGGAGAGCGATTTTTTGACTGAGCGCATTACCGATCGCGTTGTCGATCTCCTGTGCAACGACTTTTTACCGGAACACTTCACCGAATGCGAACTCGCCAATTTGCAAAAAACGCTGGCGGGACCGCTTGCCGCTTGGGAAAGCGGTCGTGCACCTGCAGAAGCCGTGATCTCCTATCTCTCCCCGACCACCCTGTTTTTATTTGAAGAAAGGAACCTCGATGAATCTTCTCTTTGAAAATGTCACCATCGTTACGATGGATGAAAGTCATACAATTTTCCCCAAGGGGCATGTACGAATCGAAGGCAACCGCATTGTCGAGGTCTCCGATCGGCCGCACGCCGCCCCGCGCGGGGCGCGTCGGATTGACGCTACGGGGCGCGTTCTTATGCCGGGGCTGATCAATTGTCACACGCACAGCGCGATGAGCCTGTTGCGCAATTACGGAAACGACGTGGCATTGCAGAGCTGGCTGGAAGACTATATGTGGCCGATGGAAGCGCATCTGGACGCCGAAGCGATCGCCACCGGTGCCATGCTCAATTGCTGTGAGATGATTGAAACGGGTACGACGAGTTTTGTCGATATGTACTACGAGATGGATGCAGTTGCGCGCGTCGTCGAGGCGTGCGGGATGCGCGCACTTTTGGCGCGCGGTATGACGGGACCGGACGATGGGACGCGCATTCGGGAGCAGCGCGCCCTGTATCGCGATTGGCATGGGAAAGCCGATGGTCGCATTGAGGTCATGATCGGGCCGCATGCCATTTATACCAATGACTTGGCTTCGCTGCGTGCCCAGACGGAGTTGGGGAAAGAATTGGGCTGCGGTTTTCATATTCATCTGAACGAGACGGAAAAAGAAATTGAGGACTGCCTTGCCACCTATGGCAAGCCCCCGATCCTTATTTTCGACGAACTTGGGATGTTGGATGAACGCACGATCGGTGCACACTGCGTCTGGCTCAGTGAAGAGGAGATTGACTGTCTTGCCGAACGCCACGCAAATTGCTGCTATAATCCGGCGAGCAATATGAAATTGGCGAGCGGTTTTATGCCCGTGCAAGCGTTACTCGATCGCGGCATTAACGTCTGTATCGGCACCGACGGCGCGGCATCGAATAACCGACAGGATTTGTTGGCGGATATGCACCTTGGCTCGCTGATTGCCAAGGGTTCTTCGCGCAATCCATTGGCGGTAACGGCGCGCACGATGCTGGAGATGGCGACCGTGAACGGCGCAAAAGCGTTGGGAAAGAAGGATGAACTGGGCGTCATTGCACCGGGAAAATTAGCGGATCTGATTCTCGTCGATTTTCGCAATGCGCATCACACGCCCTGCAACGATATCGAGGCGGCGCTCGTGTATTCGACGACGGGCAGCGACGTGACGTGGAGCGTGGTCAACGGAAAAGTGCTCATGGAAGAAAGGGCACTTCAAACGATGGATGCCGATCAGGTGCGCCAAAAGGCACAGGCGGTTTGGGCGCATCTCCAGAAACAGGAGGCGGGGCGTGAGTGTCGGGATTGATATCGTAAAAATTGAACGGATCGCGCACTTGCAGCGCCACAAAAACTTTCTGGATAAAGTTTTTACGCAGAGGGAGCGCGCCTATATCGAACAAAACGGTGCCAAAGCGGTGACGGTGGCCGGTCTTTTTGCGGCGAAGGAAGCGATCGCAAAGGTGTTGGGGCGGGGGATCGGTCCGGTGCCTTTTCAGGCGATCGAAATCGTACATGATGCGGCAGGAAAGCCCAGTGCACAGTTGTCGGGCGACGGCGCCGCGCTTTTTCAGGAACGGGGATTCTCCGAGCTGCAGCTTTCGATTTCCCATGAATCCGAATACGCGACAGCGATAGCGCTGGGTTTTGGAAAACCGCAGCCACCGCATTGCAGTGCAGTATCCATCCAACCGGAGTTGGCGTTGTCCCTGCTGCACCGCGACCGACAGGGCTATAAAACGCAATATGGTCGCATCGGGTTGATCGGCGGATCGACGGGCATGGCGGGCTCAATTTGCATGAGCGCACAGGCGGCGATGCGCACGGGTGCGGGCATGAGTTACGCCATTGTTCCGGCAAGCCTTGCAACGGTCGTGCAGTGCAAACTAACGGAGACGATTGTGCGCCCGATTGCCGACGACGGACGCGGCTGTTTTACGATGCGCACGATTTCCGATGTCCTGCGAGCAGCGGAAGGATGCGATGTTTTGGCGATCGGTCCGGGGCTGGGACGCGATTCGGATACGCCGGTCTGGTTGCGCATGCTATTGGAGAATACGCGCGTGCCGGTTGTATTGGATGCCGATGCGCTCTATGCGGCGGCGCAGGATCGTTCGATGTTGGCATTGTGCCGCGGACGCTGTGTCATTACCCCGCATGAAGCGGAAATGAGCCGTCTGACGGGGGCATCCCTGCCGCAAATTCGTGCCCGGCGTGCCCAAATTGCAACGGAGTTTGCCGCTGAACACGGCATTTTGGTCGTCCTCAAGGGAGCAGATACGGTCATTTCGGACGGCTCCGTATACTATTTGAACAATACGGGAAATCCCGGGATGGCAACGGCGGGTTCGGGCGATGTCTTGACCGGAATGATGGCCGCCCTGTTCGGGTATGGGTACCCGCTTCGCTTGGCGGTGCGTCTGGCATGCTACCTACACGGGGTGGCGGGCGATCTGGCGCGGGAAGAAAAAGGCGAAGACGGAATGATTGCAACGGATATTATTGCGCAGATTCCCTATGCGCTGAAAATGATGAAGGAGATTGTCGAATGAATGTGGCACGCGGTGCGGCGCATTCCAATGCGCGTTTGATTATACGATCGGATCGGATGGTAGAAAATGTGACGCAGCTTCGTCAGGCGTTTCCAAATCTTTTTTTCTTCGGCGTGCTCAAGTCGAATGCGTACGGGCTGGGAGCGGAGGTTCTCGCGCCTTTATTGGAGGCGCATGTGGACGGCTTTGCCGTGGCAACGGCGCAGGAAGCCTTTGCACTGCGTGATGCGGGCGTGCGAAAGCCCATTCTGAGTTTCGGTTATGTGGAGCCGCAGGATGTGCTGCCCATGGTGGAACGGGGCGTGCGCCCCGCTGTCGATTCTTTCGCGCTTGCGGAAGCCTTTTCGCAGGCGGCGCAGCGCTGCGGGAAAAAAGCGGCGATTCACCTCGCCGTCGACACCGGGCATCAACGCATCGGCTTTATTGCCGGTGCGCCGGAAAATCGAGCGCTTTATGAAAAAATCGCCGGGCTTCCGAATCTACGGATGGAAGGCACATACTCGCACCTATCCACGGCGGATGAGGCGGACCCTTCGTTCACGGAAGAGCAGGTGGCGCGTTTTGCGGCGGAGATCGCGGTACAGCGGGCGGCGGGACTGCAACCGGCGATTTGTCACCTTGCCAACAGCGCCGGTTTGTTGGCACATGGTCCGGAAACGCGCTTTTCCGGTGTGCGCATCGGCGATGGTATCTATGGATTGTATACGTCGCCGGAGGTGCGAAAAAAAAGTCCCGTTTCGCTTCGCCTGTCGTTTCGTTGGGAAGCGACGATTAGCAATGTCAAGCAAATTGCCGCGGGAACGTCGGTCGGATACGGAAGGACGTGGGTCGCGCCGCGCGAGACGCGCCTTGTGACCGTGCAGGTGGGCTACGCGGACGGCTATCCGCGCGCACTTTCCAATTGCGGGACCGTATTGATTCACGGCATTTCCTGTCCCATTCGCGGAAGAGTTTGCATGGACCAGATGATGGTGGAGGATCGCAGCGGGAAAGCCGCCATCGGCGACTCCGTGATTCTATTTGGCACGTGCCCGGAAACCGGAGCGACATTGGATCATTTTACTTTTGAAGAGCAGAGCGGTACAATCCTACAGGAAACGCTTGTCCATATCACGGATCGCGTGGAACGAATCTATGAAACGGAGGATGGCAGGTGAGTGCGAATGTTCTTACGATTGACGCGCAGGCGCTTCGCTTCAATGTCCGGGCAATGCGCGCACGAGCGCCCGAAAAATTTTGTTTTGCCGTTCTGAAAGCCAACGCGTACGGGCTCGGTGCCGTGGAAGTGGCGCGCATTCTTGCACAAGAGATGGACGGCATTTGCGTTGCCACGCCGTCGGAAGGCTACGCCCTGCGCGATGCGGGACTTTCTCATCCGATTTTGGTGTTGGGCTATGTGGCGGCGGGAGAAGTGGCGCCCATGGTGCGTCTCGGCATCCGTCCCGCGCTGTTTACGCGCGATGCCGCGCAGCGTTTTTCCGAGGAAGCAATTCGGCAAGGCGTCATCTGTCCGGTCCATATTGCATTGGATACGGGACACAGCCGCATCGGTTTTGTGGCGGACGATCCGCATACTCCGGACGATATCGCGGCCATCGCAGCGATGCCGGGGCTTCGTATCGAGGGCGTTTTTTCGCACTTTGCAACGGCGGATGAAGAAGATGCCACCTTTACGGAAATACAAACGGCGCGTTTCGCACGTGTAATCGATGCACTGCGAGCACGGGGGGTGGACCCGGGGATTCGTCACTTGGCGAATGATGCGGGTTTGTTGGTGCATGCACCGCAGACGCTTTTTGACGGGTTTCGGTTGGGCATCGGGCTTTATGGCGTTTATCCGTCGGATATCGTCGCGAAGAAAACGGGAATCCAGCTGGAACCCGTGGCATCCTGGTCTTCTGTCGTCAGTCATGTCAAGACGGTGGAAGCAGGAACGACAGTCAGTTACGGGCGTTTGTGGAAAGCACCGCAACGCACGCGCATCGCGACCGTGCAGGCGGGTTATGCCGACGGATTGCGCCGGGCGATGACCGGGCGCGCGGAGGTTTTGATACAGGGCGTCCGTTGTCCCGTGCGCGGCGCCATTTGCATGGACCAATTGATGGTGGAAATCGGAAATCTGGATGTTTCCGTCGGAGATCGTGTTACGATTTTTGGAAAAGATGAAACGGGGGCGGAACTTCCGGTGGAAGAACTCGCTCTTTGGGCGGGGACGATTCCCTATGAAATTCTAACGGGACTCTCTGCGCGTTTGACGCGCGTGTATACCCATCGGACGGAGGACGCCTCCGACGCGACATCTTTTTTTGAAAGGGGAGTTACGCCCTGCAGCGGGAGAAATTTATGCTGAAGATCCGACGGGGGGATATTTTCTTCGCGGATCTCAGTCCGGTGGTCGGATCGGAGCAGGGGGGAATTCGTCCGGTCGTCGTGATTCAAAATGACGTCGGGAATCGCTACAGTCCGACCATTATTGTGGCGGCGATTACCTCACAGACGAATAAAAGTCGGTTGCCCACTCATGTTTTGGTAAACGCGCATACGGATTTGCCGAAGCATTCGGTGATTTTATTAGAACAGATTCGCACCATCGATAAGAGGCGATTGCGGGAACGCGTGGGCTCTTTTGATGCGAAGATTTTGCAGGAAATTGAAAAGGCCCTGTGCATTTCCCTCGGCATTTTGCAATCCTAGACGGGAGGCGTTATGACCACACAAATTGCGCTCATAGACGTTTTCAAACAATTTGACGGAGAAACGGTCTTGGATCACATTCATCTTTCCATCGAGGAAGATGAATTTTTGACATTGCTGGGACCTTCGGGCTGCGGAAAAACGACGATATTGCGCCTGATTGGCGGGTTTGAAACGCCGGATTCCGGGCGCATCCTTTTTGAGGGCAAAGACATTACCCATATGCCGCCGCACAAGCGCCCGGTGAACACCGTGTTTCAACGCTATTCGCTGTTTCCGCATCTCAACGTGTATGAGAATGTCGCCTTCGGACTTCGCATCAAAAGGACACCGGAACGTGAAATTCAAACGCGCGTGGAAGAGATGCTGCATTTGGTGGGACTGCAAAGTTTCGGACAACGAAAAATCGAGGCGCTGTCCGGCGGACAGCAGCAACGCATCGCGATTGCGCGCGCCCTCGTCAATGAACCGGAAGTTTTGCTTTTGGATGAACCTCTGGCAGCACTGGATTTAAAATTGCGCAAAGAAATGCAATGGGAACTCAAGCGCATTCAGGCGGAAATCGGCATTACCTTTATTTTTGTCACACATGACCAGGAAGAGGCACTCACGATGAGCGATCGGGTTGTTGTCATGAATGAAGGCGTCATCCAGCAGATCGGTACGCCAATGGATATTTACAATGAGCCGATCAACAGTTTTGTTGCGGATTTCATCGGTGATTCCAATATTGTCGAAGGCACTATGCACAAAGATTATGATGTCAGCTTTTCCGGACAGCGTTTTGTTTGCGTTGACACGGATTTTTATCCCGATGAGGCGGTGGACGTCGTCATCCGCCCGGAGGATGTTGAAATTGTCGCACCACAGGACGGGCAGCTTCGCGGAGTTGTTCGTACAAGTGTTTTTATGGGCGTACATTATGAAATGCAAATTGAAATCGGCGAAGAGACTTACCTTGCCCAATCGACGGTAAATCACCCGCCCGGAGAGGAAGTCGGCATTCGTATCCTTCCGGATAATATTCATATTATGCGAAAGGGGGAGGTCGAAGGCGATGAAGAATCTGAAGCGTAGCAGCGGGCCGTATCTCCTTTGGCTCGCCATTTTTATACTCGTTCCGCTTTTTATGGTGCTTGGCTACGGTTTGACGGACGGCACGGGGGCATGGAGCGGCACACACTTTCAGCGCTTTTTTACGGGCGGTTCGCTCAGAACACTGTGGCGCTCGGTGCGCGTCGCATTTGTAACGACAAGCTTGTGTCTGCTGATTGGCTATCCGGCGGCGCGTCTGCTTTCCCGGATGCGTTTGCGCTACCGAACGACGGCACTCATGCTGGTGGTCATTCCCATGTGGATGAATTTTCTGTTGCGCACCTATGCCTGGGTAACGATCCTCTCGAAGAACGGACTGCTGAATCACCTGCTTGCCGCTTTCGGTCGGGAACCCTTGGATCTTTTGTATACGGAGGGGGCCGTCGTATTGGGCATGGTATACAATTTTCTGCCCTTCATGATTCTCCCGATTTACACGGTGCTGGAAAAGATGGATGCGGATCTTCTTGAAGCGGCGCGCGATCTCGGCTGCAATGAGCGACAGGTTTTCTGGCGTGTCGTTTTTCCACTATCTCTTCCTGGCGTTGCCTCCGGCATCTCCATGGTGTTCATTCCGGCAATTTCCACCTTTGAAATTACCGGACTGTTGGGCGGAAATAAGGCAAATTTGATCGGTAACGTTATCGAGCAACAGTTTACCGTGACCGGTGATTGGCATTACGGTTCTGCGATGGCCATGGTGCTCATGGTATTTCTCGTGTTGTCGTTGCTCTTTGAGAGGAGGGAAGTGTGATGAAAAAATTCCGCGATCGCCTTTTTCTCCTGCTCTTTTATGCATTTCTCTATGCGCCGATTCTGGTGCTCATCGTCTTTTCCTTTAATGAGGGCAAGACGCGGGGCCGTTGGGATGCCTTTTCGCTCACCTGGTATCTTCAACTTTTTCAGGACGAAGAGATCTTATCGTCACTGCGCAACACGCTTTCGATTGCGGCGCTGGCGACGCTGTTTTCGACCCTGATCGGTACTTTCGGCGCCATCGGGCTCTTTTCTTTTCGCACGCGTCTGCGCCGGGTCATCCTTGCCTTTAACCGGATTCCGGTCATCAATCCGGACATCGTTATGGCGGTTGGGTTGATGGTTTTGTACCGTTCCCTGCACCTGGATTTCGGCTATCTGAGCCTGTTGTTATCGCACATCGCGTTTACAGTCCCCTATGTCGTCCTGTCGGTGTTGCCGAAACTTCGGCAGATGCCGCGTGCGCTGCCGGAGGCGGCGATGGATCTGGGTGCAACGCCCTTTCAAACGCTGTGGCGGGTGGTTTTACCCTACTGCAAGGGGGGCATCTTTTCCGGGGCGCTGATTGCCTTTACGCTTTCGATCGACGATTTTGTGATTTCGTTTTTTACAACGGGAAACGGTATTGAAACGGTTTCGACAACGGTGTATTCGATGGCACGCAGAGGCATCAATCCGAAAATTAACGCTCTTTCATCGCTTCTGTTTCTGACGACAATTGTTCTCTTGGTTCTCATGAATTTGCGGCGCAGTCCACAGAAAGAGGTGCTGCAATGAAATTTTGGAAATATCTTTTCTGCGTGCTGCTCCTACTTGTTTTCTGCGGATGTTCTTCCGCCTCGTCGGGGGAAGTGGTCAATGTGTATAATTGGGGCGAATACATCGATAAGGAATTGTTGGATGATTTCGAACGCGAGACGGGCATCCACGTTGTTTATTCCAACTTTACAACCAATGAAGATCTGTATACGAAATTAAAAAACGGCGGCGCCGCCTATGACGTCATTGTGCCGTCCGAATACATGGCGGAGCGCATGATGAAGGAATCGATGCTGCGCCCAATTTCCGATGCCGGCGTACCGAACCGCAAGGAAGTAGACCCCTGGTTGTTGCAAAAGACCAAGGATCCGCAGCAAAAATACACGGTACCCTGTTTTTGGGGGACGCTGGGCATTTTGTACAACCGAGATTTGGTGAAAAGCTCTCCGACATCCTGGTCGATTTTATGGGATGAGACGTATCGGCGTGAGATTGTCATGATGGATTCCGCGCGGGACTCCATCGGAGTCGCGCTGAAGCGCCTCGGATATTCGATGAATGAGCGGCGCGGAGAAGCACTGGAACAGGCGAAAGAACTACTGATTGCACAGTATCCGCTCGTGTACGCATATTTGGTCGATCAAACGAAGGATTTAATGAAAAATAACGAGGCGGCGCTGGCGCTGATGTATTCGGGGGACGCGTGGGACGCCATGCGGGAAAATCCCGCGCTCGATTATGTCATTCCGGAGGAGGGCACAAATTTGTGGTTCGATTTCTGGTGCATTCCCGCCGACGCGCCGAATCCGGAAAATGCGGAGCGTTTCATCGATTTCATGTTGCGCCCCGAAAACGCGGCGAGAAATGCGGAATACGTTGGCTATTCGCTGCCGAGTAGCGCGGCGCGGGCGCTTTTGCCGGAAGAAGAGCAAACCAGCAAAGTGGCGTATCCCGCAGCCGAAGTAATCGAAAAAGGGGAAATCTTTGAGGATCTCGGCGATGCCGTGCGCGTGTACAATGACTTGTGGCAGGATGTGCGCAACCGGTAAAGAAACCTTCGAAAGAAAAAGCCGTCGCTTGCACGGCGGCTTTCGGTACTTCAGAACACGGACGTTCACAGCATCTTGTAGGAGCGGTTTTCTTACAGTATTTCCTGATGCAGCGGGATCAGTGCGTTGAGCACCCAGTCCGTTGCGCCCGTTGTGACCTCCGAACCGCAATATTCGCAAACACCATTTTGATTGATGGAAAGATTCGCCCCACAGTTCGGACATTGGGTGGCGGCGGTCACATTGGAATTTTCCGTTTTTGCGTCGATCTTTCGCAGGAACTCCAGTCGATAGGTCATTATATAACGCTTTTTTGGATCACCCTTTAAGACTTTTTTGGTTTCATCATCGATCAGGTAATCGCGGGAACGGGCGCGCAGAATCGCCGAGAGCATTTGGTGCTGTGCGTCTTCCTGATAGGACGCAAGGGAGGTTTCCAGCACCGCGAGGTCTTCAATTACATTGGTTTGCTTGCGTTCCACAAACTGCTGCAGCTGTCGTTCATGTTGGTGGAACAGATGATTCGTCTCAAAGGCGCGCATGCTCTTCCATTCTTTTTTCATCCACGCATTTTGCAGTGTGACAAAGATGTCGCTGACGCGCGCCAAAAATGCTGCTTTTGAGAAATTCGGATCGCGCTGCAGCAATAGCGTCAAATCTGCTTCCTGGTGGGTAAAAGCTGCGCGCGCATCCGCTTGTGCCTTTGCCTTGCGCGCGGCGGAGTTCGCCCGATTTTTTCGATTGTTTCTTTTTCGACTGCGCAACAGGAACAGGAGCAGACCTGCGAAAATGAGAAAGCCAACGGGCCCCATGCGCAAGAGATAGTACGGAAGATAGATGAATTCGTAGAAGTCGGAGTCGGAGTCGTCCCAATCAGAATCGTAATCCCAATTCGAGTTCCAGCCGGTGCCGCCGTAGTTCCAGTCCGTGCCGCCACCGTCGTAGTCCCAGTCAACGCCGCCGCCGACATCGGCGAGAACCGGTGCGGCTACGGCAAGGATCAGACAAAACACGAGAAGTACGATCCACGGTTTATTGCGCTTCATAGAGCCTCCTTTTGGTCTCCGGAATGTCGCCCGTGCGGGACGAGCACCTACGTTCTTTCATTGTATCATCCTATACCCGAAAATGGACATCGTGTCAGGGCGGAAAACAGCGAGTGGAAGCGTTAAATAAAAAATGATATGATTACCGAAGAGAAGGAGGGGGATATGACCGAACTCTTTGGCATTATTGAAAAATATAAACCGCAGCTGACGATGCTGCCGACTATGGTCATCATCTTTGTAACGGCAACGCTGCTATGTTATATCGCGTTAAGTCGGGTGCGTTGGGTGAAATATCTGCCGGCACTTTTCGGCATCAGTTGGGGCATCTTTCAGGTGCTCTCCGCATGGAAAATTTTTACGGGGCCGGACGGACTGGCGGCGATGTGGCGCGGCATCTACTTATTCGTGTCCGGCTGTATCGCATTGGGAACGGCGTGGATCATCGCCTTGCTCAGTCCAAAGCCGAAAAAGAGCAAAAAGGGGCGCCGAATTCGCGCACGGCGCGTGTCGGCGAAGGAGGCAAAGCGTCCGGTTTCGGACGACACCAAACAATTCTGATTGCGGAAAGGACTGTGTATGCAGGGAAATCGGGCAGCTTTTTTTGATATTGACGGAACCTTGGCGCGCGAATCGATGTTGATTCAGCATTTCAAGCGCCTCATCAAGTACGGCATTATTGATGAAGGCGAATGGATTAACCGGATTCGCCCGCGTTACCACCTGTACAATCAGCGCTATGCCGAATATGATGAATACTTGGACGAACTGACAGAGGTCTACAAAGAAAATTTGAAGGGCTTGCCGCGCACGGTGATCGATTTTACCGCACAGCAGGTCGTCGATCACGACGGCGATGTCGTGTATAAATTCACGCGTGACGCCATATTGAATCATCAACGCGCCGGCGATCTGGTGTTTTTTGTGTCGGGTTCGCCGGATTTTCTGATTGAAAAGATGGCTCGGAAGTATCACGTCGATGCGTGGCGCGCTACGACGTATTGTACGGATGAAAATGGCAATTTTTCGTCCGAAGTCATTCCGATGTGGGACAGTTTGTCGAAGTCAAAGGTCGTCCGGGAATTTATTGAAAAATACCAACTGGATCCGCAGGCGTGTTCCGCCTACGGAGATACAAACGGCGATTTTTCCATGTTAAAAATGCTGGGCCATGCGGTTGCAATCAATCCGTCGCATCGGTTGCTGGATATGATTCGCAGCGACCCCGAGCTGGAGGCGCGTGCCGATATCGTCATTGAGCGCAAAGATGTCATATACACCCTAGGACATGACACCCGGGCGCGCAAATCCATTCACTGACGCCGGGACAAATCAGAGACGTTCCGCCTGTTATTGAGACACGGGCGGAACTTTTTTTTGGTACGATCGGTTCGGGGGAAGAAATGAATCGAACGGATCGTTGTATGCTGGGCTTTCTTGCAGGCGTCGGGCTTGCCAATGCGGCGGTCTGTCTGCCCAAGGCGCCGTTCGCGTGGTGCCAAGCGCCGCTTGTCGCCACGGGCGCAGCGGTGTTGCTGCCCATTCTCATTTTTTCGGCACCGGCCTTTTTGCGCAAACACGGTCGACAGCAAACGGGTTTTTCCTTTTTATTGTTTTGGCGTGGCAGTTTGATCTTTTTTATGTGCGGGGTGCTGCTCGCCTTTCTGCAATCGCCGACGGCATTGCCGAAGGGGATTTTTTACGGGGAAGTCCGCGTTGTAGCGGAGGCGGATGCGCATCGTCTCGAGGTCGCTGTACCGGATACGGGGCGCCTGCGCGAGAATCACTACCTCGTACAAAAGCGGGTATGGTCGGAGGCAAAGCCCGGCGCCCGATATCGGGGCAATTTTCGCGTGCGACCCTTTTCGCATGCGCTCTTTCCCGGCGATTTCGATGTCCGCAAGTATGCGGCATACCGGGGATGGGCGGGGGAACTGATCGTCGAGGATGCAGTGCGGGAAAACGCCCAGGAAATGCGCGACCTGCAATGGGGCGATCTTTTTGATCGCTTCCGCCGGACGATTCGCACGCATCTGCAAGCAAGCCTTGCTGCGTTTCCGGGGGAAAGCGCCTCTTTTTTGCAGCGCCTGTTTCTGGCGGAGAAAAATCCGGCGGATGCTTTACAGGGGCAGATGCGCGATCTCGGCGTGGCGCACTTGCTTGCCGTCAGCGGGCTGCACGTGCGCATTTTGTTCCAATGGGGGCAATGGTTGCTGGCCTTTTTCCCTTGGCGCCGGAGTCGCTGCAGTGTGGTCTTATTTCTTTTTCTTTTTTTTTATGCCTGGTTGCTGGATTTTCCGGCATCGGTCGGGCGCGCTATTATTTTTCTCGCCTTTCGCGAGATTGCCATTTTGTCGCGTTGGCGCCTGCATCGGAGACGTCGTTTATGCGCAGCGCTTTGCTTTCTGCTCTGTTTCCGTCCGTATGCACTCCTGGATACCGGGCTGCAACTGTCTTTTGCCTGCAGCACGGCATTGGATGTATTTCCGGAGATTTCGCGCAAAGAGGGAAGGGGGCTTGCGGCGCAGTTGGAATTTGCTCTGTTTTTGACCTTGTGTACTTTTCCGCTCCAATTTCACCTTTTTGGACGCTTTGCTCCGGTGTGTCTTCTCGCCAATTTATTCGTCATTCCTTTTTTCACGCCCCTCTTTGCGTGTGGACTTTTGGCAATTTGTCTGCAACACATTCCCCTTCTGACGGGTTTGCTGCGCGGGGGGTTCTACGGGGGATTTCTCCTTTTTTCCGCACTTTTAGAAGGGTTGCAGGCGCTTTCCATCCCAATTTGGGAGCAACCCGGCGGGTTGTTTCCGCAACAGACTGCGAGTGTTCTGCTTGTCGGCATCCTCTTTGTGGCACATCGACGAGGCGCGTTGCGCACCTGCCTGCCGATGGCGGGCGGGTTGTCAAATTTGCGGGGACGAAAACTGTTTCAGGCGCGGTGTTTAGCTCTGCAGACGGGATTTTTCCTGTGGGTGGTCGCCGCATTCGGACAGCACTTTGTTCCATTTTCGACGACATTTACGATGTTGGACGTTGGACAGGGCGACGCCTTTTTATTGGAGTCCAAAAATGCCGTCATTCTCTTTGATGTATGCGGGAAACGCGATTTTCGCACCGGTGCAGACCAGCAGGGCAAGAAATTTACGGCACTGCTGCAACGGCGCGGGATCACTCATATCGATGCCATTTTCCTGAGTCACCCGGATGTCGACCATTGTGGCAATGCAGCGGCGGTATTGGAAGCCTTTCCGGACGCGCGCGTGTTTACGGCGCCACAAACGGAGCCGCTTTATGAAACATCGATGCTTCCGGCACGCCGCATCGGCGTCCATCACGGGCAGACATGGCAGAACCGCGATTTTTCACTCACTGTGTTGCGCGCCGGGTCCCTGTCCGGCGACAGCAATGCGGGCTCCATGTGCCTGCGCCTAACACTCTATCCGCGCGCCGGCAACCGGGAAAGCGGTATTTCGGAAAGTAGTGCTTTGGAAAGCGGTGCAGGGAAACGCGGCGCGTGGGAATTTGGCGCGTTTGGCATCCCTGATACAAAAGAACACCGCCCCTTGACCCTTCTTCTTACCGGTGACTTACCATCGGGACCGGAGGAAGAACGGCTGGTCGAGGGCGTTTCGAACCGGAGGGGCGCCCTTGTGCTCAAGATTTCGCATCACGGCAGTCGTTCCGGCACAGCGGCATCTTTTTTAGCGCGATTGCAGCCGGATTTGGCGCTAATCAGCTGCGGCGAGGGGAATCGCTACGGACATCCGCATAAGGAACTCTTGGAGCGGCTTGCCGCGGCAGATTGCCCGGTGTGGCGCACCGATGAAAAAGGGGAAATGAGTCTCTGGGAAGCAAATGGGCATTGGCGAGCGGGATTCAAAAAGCCGCCCCTTTTGGAGCGGCCGATGGAAAATCTCCTTCTTCTTTTTTACGGTATTTTTTTGGGAATCAGGGCGAGGCATTGAAGTCGAGCGGGTGGCGCTGCATGCCGATGGAAAGCACCAGACCGATGCCCGTGAGAATAATCAATTGGAAGGTGCCGCCGTAGCTCATGAGCGGAAGCGGAATGCCCGTCACCGGCATGAGTCCGATGGTCATGCCGATATTTTCAAAAATATGCACGAAAATCATGGCGGCGATACCGATGGAAACCGTGGCGCCGAAGACGTCTTTCGCCCTTCGCGCAACGAGTAAAATGCGATAGAGCAGAAATGCGTAGGCAAGGATTAACAGAAGTCCGCCGATAAAGCCGAATTCCTCGCCGACGACGGCAAAAATAAAGTCGGTTTGTTGTTCGGGCAAAAAGCCGAACTGCGATTGTACACCTTGCAAATACCCGCGGCCGAAAAGCTGCCCGGAACCGATGGCAATCGTACCCTGCATCGCCTGATAGCCGGAGCCGAGGGGATTGCGTGAGGGATCTAGGAAGTCGAGAATGCGGTCTTTGCGATAGGAATCTAACATATTGTAGACGAGCGGCACAGAGACGCCGGCTATGGCAATGGCGCCGAGTACATAACCCCAGTGGAGACCCGAGGCAAAAAGCATAAGCGACAGGAAAAATGCAAAAACCATCATCGTGCCGAAGTCGTCCTGCTTGTACACCAAAACTAGGGGAATGCCCATGAGGATGAGCACTTTGAGCAGTGTCAGCGGATGGTTGATCGTTTTATGCGACTTTTCCAGAAAAGCGCCGAAGGAAAGGATAATGCCGATTTTGGCAAATTCCGAAGGCTGAAAGGAGACCGGTCCGACGCGCAGCCAGAGATTGGCGCCCCATTCCTCTTCCCCGTATCCGAACAAAATGGTGGACAGAAGCAGCGCTGTGCTGACCAGATAAAGGGGAATCGCGATGCGCTTCAAAAAATCCGTATCAATCCAGAGGAGAACGAAAATGGCAAGGAGCCCGACCAGTGAAGCAAAGGCCTGTGATTTCAGATAGCCGACGGAGTTTGTGAGCGTCAGGGTGGCACTGTGCAATACAAACATACCGTAAACGCCGATCAGCAGCGTAATCAGCAAAAGCGGCCAATCAAATTGTTTTTGCACTTTCTTATTGCGGTTGAACATAAGAGCCTCTTTCGTACATGGTATAATCTTTCTTGCCATTATATCAGTTTCCCGCCCGTCCGTTTAGCGGGCGAAGAAAGGAGTTGCTATGTCCAATCCGCTTTCCCAGGATGCGAGTATTGCGGTGATTGAAGCACTGGGCGTCGCTTTTCCCGACGCACATTGTGAGTTGGCGCACAAAAATCCGTATGAACTTTTAATTGCGACGATTCTTTCCGCGCAGTGTACGGACGTGCGCGTCAATCAGACGACGCGCACTCTGTTTCCGAAATACCCGACGCCGCAGGCGTTGGCGCAGGCACCACTGGAAGAAGTGCAGGAGGCCATTCGTGAAGTGGGACTCTATCGCACCAAAGGGAAAAATATTCGCGCGACGGCGCGCATTTTAGTCGAGCAGTACGACGGCAAAGTGCCTGATACCCGAGAAGCGCTGATGAACTTGCCGGGCGTGGGGCGAAAGACGGCCAATGTCGTATTGTCCAATGCATTCGGGGTACCGGCGATTGCCGTCGATACGCATGTATTTCGCGTATCGAATCGCATCGGGCTGTCGCGGAGCAAGGATGTGGAAAGCTGTGAACGCGATTTGCGTCGCATTTTGCCGGAAAATCTGTGGAATCAGGCACATCACCGTTTGATTTTTCAAGGCCGTTATGTGTGTCGCGCCCGCAAACCGCTGTGTGAAGAATGTGCCGTGCGCGCGTCATGCCTTTTTTATGGCGGGAGGACAATTTCGCAGTCGGAGGAATTGTGATACTATACTCAAATGGAGGCATTATGAAGCCAAATCGCATCGCCGTAATCGGCGGGGGCGCCGCCGGACTGACTTGCGCCGCATTGCTGGCGGAGGTGGGGCGCGAGGTACATCTGTATGAAGCGCACAGCCTGCTCCAAAAGGTGCTTGCCAGCGGAAACGGGCGTTGTAATTTTACGAACGAAACGATGGAGACGCGTTTCTATACGGGCGGAACGGCATCCTTTGTCGAGCCGACGCTGCGTACCTTCGGCGCGCGGGAGGCGGTCCTTTTTTTTAAGCGGCTGGGGTTGTTGTCCAAAACGCTGAAAAGCGGCATGACCTATCCCTATGCGATGGATGCGAAGACCGTTGTTCGTACTTTGCAGCATTGGGCGGAAAACGCCGGCGTCGTCTTCCATTTGGAAGAGACGGTGAAAAATCTGAAAAAAGGCTTTTGCTTCGATACGTCGCAGGGCGAGCGAACTGCGGAGCGTGTCGTGGTGGCAACGGGCGGCGCCTATACGGCAAAAGGGGTATTTAGTCCCGCGTATCGGTTGGTAAAAGACTTGGGGCATACGATCACCCCCTTGCATCCGGGCATTGTTGCGCTGACGACGAGCGAACCCGATTTATGTACCCGGCTTGCGGGACTGCGTCGCGCGATGCGCTTGACGTTGTGCCCGGAGGAAGCGAGCGACAGTGAATTTTCGTACACCGGAGATGTCTTGTTTGCCGGGGGCTGTCTTTCCGGAATCGTCGCCTTGAAGGCCTCGAACCGTTGTCTGGAGCGGCTGCAAAGCGGTGCACGCTGTTTTGTGGAATTGGATTTCTATCCGGATGTGGAGGAAACGGCACTGCTTTCGTTCTTTCAGCGTGTACAGAAGGCGCATTCAAACTGGGACGTGAGGGAAGTTCTGGGCGGTTCGCTACAAGAGCCGCTCCTCGATGTGGTTTTGCGGCGCATGGCCCGAGAAAAGACGAAAGACGTATGGAGGCAGGCGGTGCATTGGACAAAGCACTTTTCGTTGGAAATTACGGGTAGTCGCAAGAAAGATCGCGGGCAGGTAACCTGTGGCGGCATTTCCACCGAACAGGTGGACCCGCAGACATTGGAATCCCGTCTGGTTTCGGGTTTGTACTTTGTCGGCGAAGTTTTAGATGTGCAAGGAGAATGCGGCGGCTACAATTTGCACTGGGCGTGGGCGAGCGCGCATGCGGCGGCAGCGGCATTGCAATAATTGAGAGAATGGAAGCAAACAAGTTTTTCGTCGGTCGACGGGGACTTGGGTAGAAAAAGAAGCGGAGCGTGGAATGAAATTTTATGATTTTTCAAAGGAATCGGCACAGCAAATGGAAGCCCGGTTGGCGCAGAAATGGGAAGAAGAGGATTTGCTGCGTCAATCAGTGGAGGCGCGGGAAGGCTGCCCTTCCTATGTCTTTTTTGACGGACCGCCGACGGCAAACGGAAACCCCGGCATTCATCACGTGATTTCTCGCACGTTGAAGGATATGACGTGCCGGTATAAAACCATGCGCGGTTACCAGGTCAAACGCAAGGCCGGATGGGACACGCACGGGCTGCCGGTGGAAATTGAAGTCGAAAAAGAGCTCCATCTCAACGATAAAAAGGGCATTGAGGCGTATGGCATTAAGGCCTTTAATAAAAGGTGCCGCGATTCCGTTTTTCGCTACCGCGACCAATGGACGGAAATGTCCAAACGCATGGCGTTTTTAGCGGATATGGAGCACCCGTATGTCACGCTGGAAAATGACTATATTGAAACCGAGTGGCACCTCTTGAAAGATTTCTTTGAAAAGGGGCTGCTCTACAAAGGTGCAAAGATCTTGCCCTACTGCCCGCGCTGCGGAACGGGCTTGGCTTCGCATGAGGTCGCACAGGGGTATCAGGAAGACGACGTCGTCACGGTAGTGGTAAAATTCCCGGTCAAGGGGCGTGACAACGAATTTTTCCTCGCCTGGACGACCACGCCGTGGACCTTGCCCTCCAATGTGGCGTTGACCGTTCACCCCGATGTGGAATATGTGCGCGTGCGGCAAAACGATGAAATTTATTATGTCGCGGATGCGTTAAAAGATGCTGTTTTGAAGGAAGAGTTCGGACCCTATGAGATTTTGGAGCGCATGAAGGGTCGCGATTTGGAATACATGGAATATGAACAGCTGCTGCCCTTTATTTCCGTTCCCGGCAAGGCGTTTTTTGTCACCTGTGCCGAGTATGTAACCACCGAAGACGGTACGGGCATTGTCCACACGGCGCCGGCATTCGGTGAGGACGACTACAATACCGGTCGGCGTTATGACCTCCCACTCGTTTCGCCCGTGGGTGACGACGGGAAATTTACGGAAGGCCCCTACGCGGGACGTTTCGTCATGGATGCGGATCCGGATATCATTGTCTATTTGCGCGAACAGGGAAAATTGTACTCCAGGCAGAAGTTGACACATAATTATCCGCATTGCTGGCGCTGCCATACGCCGTTGATCTATTATTCCAAACCGTCCTGGTACATTGAAGTGACGAAGTACAAGGAGCAGTTGGTTGCCAACAATAATGGTGTGAACTGGTTCCCGCCCTTTGTCGGGGAAAAGCGTTTTGGAAACTGGCTGGAAAATCTCAACGACTGGGCAATCTCCCGTTCCCGTTACTGGGGTACGCCACTGAATCTGTGGGTATGCGAAGAGTGTGGGCACGTTCATGCGATCGGGTCCCGCGAGGAATTGGTGGAGCGCGCGATTGAGCCGATTGACGCCTCCATTGATCTGCACCGCCCCTATGTGGACGACGTGCACCTGCGCTGCTCCTGCGGCGGGCGTATGACGCGCGAGTCGGATGTCATCGATGTCTGGTTCGATTCCGGCGCGATGCCGTTTGCACAGTGGCACTATCCCTTTGAACACCGGGAGGATTTCGAACAGCGCTTTCCCGCAGACTTCATCTGCGAAGGCATTGATCAGACGCGGGGCTGGTTTTACTCGCTCATGGCCATCTCCACGCTGTACAAGGGCATTTCTCCGTACAAAAATGTCTTAGTCAACGACCTTGTTTTGGACAAAGACGGCAAGAAAATGTCGAAATCGGTCGGCAACACGCTCAATCCCTTTGAGATGTTTGACCGCTTCAGTGCGGATGCCGTGCGTTTTTATTCATTGTACGTCTCCCCGCCATGGGTGCCGACGCGCTTTGATGTGGCTGGTCTCAAAGAAGTGAATGCGAAGTTCTTCCGCACGGTGAAAAACGTATATGCCCTATTCGCTCTCTACGCCAATACGAATGAGCTCGATCCGCGCGAACTCGATATTCCGTTTGAAGAGCGTCCGGAGATTGATCGTTGGCTGCTCAGCCGCTACGCATCGCTGCGCGATTTTTATGACAGGGAAATGGAGCGCTTTGAATATACGAAAGTCGTGCGCGCCCTGTCCGACTTTGTCGTCGAAGATGTCTCCAATTGGTATATCCGTCGCAACCGTCGGCGCTTTTGGTCTTCGGAGAACAATGCGGACACGTTGTCGGTCTTCCGCACGACGTGGGAGGTGCTGGTCGGATTGGCAAAAATCATCGCACCGATTACGCCATTCCTCGCGGAAGAATTGTATTTGAATCTGCTCGGGGATCAGGCGATGGCCTCGGTGCATATTGAGACCTTTGAAGAAGTTCCGGGGGAGTGGCACAATGAAACTCTGGAAAACAAAATGGATCTCGTGCGAAAAATCGTCAATCTCGGGCGCGCGTCCCGCGAAGAAGCGCGCATCAAGGTGCGTCAACCGCTTTCCGAAATTCTCGTCGATGCACAATATGAAGCATTGATCGGAGATTTGAGCGGTCTGATTCAGGAAGAACTGAATGTAAAGCAAGTGGTCTTTTCTTCTAAAATTGATGAATTTTTGGAAATCACCTTGAAACCCGACTATCGTGTGGCCGGTCCGGTTTTGGGCGCGGCCATGCGGGATTTTGCGAAGGCGCTCGCGCAGGTGGAACCGCACGCATTTCTTAGAGAACTCTCCGCGGGGACCGCACAGCTGGAAGTGGGCGGTGAAATGCGCACCGTGCCGAAAGAATATGTGCTGGCAACCTATCGTGCCAAGGAAGGCTTTGATGTCGCGATGGATGAAGGTGTGAGTGTGGTTTTGGATACGACATTGGATGAAGACCTGATTGCGGAAGGCTTTATGCGCGAGTTTGTGTCCAAAGTGCAGCAGCAGCGACGCACGAGCGGCTATGAAGTGACGGATCGCATCGCAATTTGTTATGCCGCGGAGGACGTGGTTGCCCAGGCATTGGAATTGTGGAAAGATACGATTGCTTCGGAAACACTGGCGCTTTCCATCCGACAGGTTCCGGAGTCGGATGCGGTTCTCGGTTCGGCGGAAGCGGTGGGCTTAAATGGGCATCCGGTTCGCTTTGTTACGGAAAAAATGCAGTAAGACAGCAGAAAACGGCTGGGAATAGGGGGCAGAGATGAAAAAAATCGCCGTCTTTCTAACGGATGACGGAACGGGTATGCAGACCGTCATTGACGCCTGCGTGGATCACCTGATTTTAGCGCGCCTTTCCTTTGTTGTGGGAACGACAGGGCGTGCTTCCTGCCTGACACGCGCGCGGGATGCCGGCATTGAGTACCTGTATTACGATCCGAAGAAGTACGACTCGACCGACGCTTTTTTTGGCGCCTTAAAGGACCGATTGCGCGCCGCCCATATCGATTTGCTTGTACTCTTGGATTTCGGAATGTCGTTGCCGGACTTTTTTATCCGCGAGTTTTCTCCGCATATTGTCGCCTTTCATCCTTCGTTGGAGCGGGCGCATATGCACCGGGCAGATGCGGGCATTCGCGCGGCCATGGATGTCCATGAGCGGCATGAAACCCGGGCGGGGTGCATGGCCCTTCTGCTGCAATCGGGACAACCGGAAACCTATCCGATTCTTCGGCGGGAGACAGTTCCGGTATTTGACGATGACAGCGTAGTCAAAATTCATCAGCGCGTGAAGAAGGCGGAAAGCTATCTCGTGCAAAATGTTCTGATTTCCGTATTGGAACGGCGTACGGGGATTGATGGAAATGGAAATGTGTTTTTCCAATAGACTGCAAATTTTGAAAAGGGTGGCCGCATGATCGGGGCGGGCACTCTTTTTTTGGGGGATTATTCCATGGAACACGGTACTACGTAGAAGAATTTTGCTTGACATTCTACAAAAGCTACAGTAACATGAAAACGATTAATTTATTAGGAGGCGAAAAGTGATTGATAATCGTTTAAAGGCGCAAGTGGACGACTTTTTCGAAGCGGTTTTGATGTTGAAAACGCATGAAGAGTGCGAGCGCTTTTTTCTGGATGTATGCACGGCGCGCGAATTGAATTCGATTGCACAACGTTTGCAGGTGGCGAAATTGCTGCGCGTTCGCAAGACGTACAACGAGATTGAAATGGACACCGGAGCGTCGACGGCAACAATTTCTCGGGTAAACCGGACATTGCAGTCGGGTGCCGAGGGCTATGCGTTGGTGCTGGACGATTTGATTCAACGCGATTTGAAGCGTGCGCGGGAAGAAAAAGCGGAAAAGAAAAAGTAGAACGCCGCAACGTGGGAAACGCGACTTGAGTAACGGAAATTCCGGTACAACGAGGGTTCACCTGGGGCGCGCTTGCGAGGTCCTGAAAAATGTGATAGAATTCTTCGGTAGTCGAAAATGACCGTGCGAGGAGGTGAGTGAATGGCAAATATTAAATCGGCAAAGAAGCGCATTTTGGTGGCGGAGCGCAACCGTATCCGCAATAAGAGTAAGAAGTCGGAGATTAAGACCTACATCAAGAAATTTGATGCAGCCATTGAGGCGAAAGAGGCAGATCAGGCACAGGAGTTGCTGAAAGTGATTGATCGCAAGTTAAAAAGAGCTTCCCTCTCCAGCGCGGTTTCAAAAAATATGGCTTCTCGCAAGGTGAGCCGTCTGCAGCGGAAATTGAATGCAGTGGCGCAATAGCGATTTCTTAATACGACGGATAAAATAAAGCTTCTGCGGAAGTTTTATTTTTTTTGCTCCATTCAACCTATCTCGATACCGAAACATCCTCCTTCATGCGAAGCAAAGTTTTCATAAAATCCCCTGGAGATATGTGCTTCCTCCTTAATGGCTTTTTTATCAATTCATTTTTTTATATTGATGTAGAAAGTTGGTTTCTATATTATAATTGACTTAAGTGGATGCCGATTGTTTATGTGAGGGGACACTATGAAAACAAATTCTAAAATTTTAATTATTTTTATGGCGGCAGCGGTGCTCCTTTCCGGATGCAAGAAGGAAAATAATGCAACGAATGCGGAAAAGGAAGATACAAGTAACGCAAATTCTGTGGTGTCCATGGTGGAAGATTCGAATAAGACGGCTCCTAAAGTGGCAGAAAATTTAAGACCTGTTGACGGGGCAAAGATCGGTTCCCTATCTTCCTATATAGAAGACAGGGAGGTTTGGACGGATTTCGTCGATGAAAAACACCTAGATTTTGCAAAGCGGTATGACTTCGGTATCCACGTGCCCAGGATTCTTTTGGATTCTGAGGATGCCAAGGCGGCAAATGATGAGATCGATGAACTGGTCAAAAGTATAAAAGATCTATACGATACCAATAAGAAGCATATGGAAGATTTTGATACAGGAATTTACGCTTCTTTTTCGGTGTATCAGGATGAGAATGTGTTGAGTGTCATGATTAAAAACTCCAATATTTGGGAGGGCACGTTTCCCCAGTTCACGGTGTTTAACTTTTCACTTCCGGATGGCAAGTTGATTGCTGACGATGAGCTCATGAAGACTTTTGGGGTTGAAAAGGACGAGATCTTGGGGATGATTGAAAACAGTTTGAGGGAAGAACACTCTATTGATACAAATATCTACTATAGAGATGTCACCGATTCTTCCTATCTGTATAATCTAAATAACTGCACGGGGCTGGTTCTGAATGATCTATGGGACAATTACAATTCGAAGAGTCACCAAATCTTTATCGACGAAGTGGGTATGCCAACCTTTATCTTTGCCCGATATACCAGTGCGGAGATGGGACAGAGCCCGACGATTTTGAAACTTCGATCAAACCGATTTGATTCAAACCCGATTTCCGACGAGTATCTAAGGATGGCGAGAAGGCTTGGCGTCGACCCGAAGGATCCAAATCACAAAGCTTTTGTCATCTATTTGGGTTCTGCCTTCGACGAGACTACTTTGAAAGATCCCCTTGTAAAACTATATGCATGGACCGCGGTATTTTCCAATTACGAAGATCCGAGGATGCTCCTTGCGATGAAACAAAGTGAGGACGGCAATAGACCTTACCTAATCGGAGAGGAGTATTACCTAATCATTCCAAAGTACAAAAATGCATCGGTTTCTCTAAAGGAATTGGAAATTTCCGAGGATGGAAATTTAAAAGAGGTGGACAATCCATTCTTGGATTCGATTTCCTGCAGCGGCACCACATTTATCTGTCAAAATAGAAGCGACGTAGCTCCCAATGGCAAGATCACCATCCGATATCGAGACGATGTGTTGGAGTTCTCGCCTTCCATCAGTCTAAAGGACGGAAGTCCGATGCTGCCGGAGGAAGTGACGGACGCGGAAGATATCCTCGATTGGAAGAGTTTGATCAATGAAGATACCTATTCACGGCTTATGTTTGAAAGAATCCTATCCATAATGGGTCGGGGATAATCGTACTTGAACGTCCGTTGTGATAAAAAATAAAAGGATATCCCATCTTTAACAGTTGTGCGAATCAAAAACCGGCAAACGCCTCCGAAACCTGGCTTTGCTGGTTTTTCATTTTTTCTCGGCGCGGCGTTGGTACCCGGCTTTTGTGTTATACTGAAAAAGCAGATTTCCAGATTTCAAGGAAGAAAGGCGCAACAATGAAGGACAGGAAATATTCCGACACGACGGAAAAAATGTCGCGTTCGGATTTATGGATAGACGAGATAGCCAACGAAAAGGAAGAAAGCGAAGCGGAGGAAGCGCCGGACGCAAAATTGACAGAGGAGCGACGGCAGGAAACCGATCAACGAACGAGGTTGGATAAAGTGTTGGAGTGGGTGCTGCCCTTGGGCTTTGCGATTGCCATTGCCGTTTTGATTCGCGTTTTCGTCGGCGGGACGACGGAGGTGCAAGGCGAGTCCATGATGCCGACCCTGCACGATGGCGATTACTTAATTGTCAACAAGCTGCCTACTTATCAGCAGGATTATAAACGGGCGGACATTGTCATCATTGACGCGCCGCACTTGCCAGACAAATTCTATATCAAACGCATCATAGGATTGCCCGGTGAACGAGTGCGCATTTTGGATGGCAAGATTTATATCAACGATCAATTGCTGCAGGAGAACTATATTCCGCCGATCGAAACGACGACCTATAACGAAACGGAATGGCTTTTGGGCACGGATGAGTACTTTGTCCTGGGCGATAATCGCATTCACGGGAAGAGCAATGACGGACGGATGTTTGGTCCCGTGGAGGGCAAACACATTCGGGGAGTGGCCGTTTGGCGGATATGGCCCCTGCAGACATTCGGCGCATTGTTTTAGTGTGAACGGGGAGAGAGAATGAGCGCAGAACAGGAAAAAAAGCGCAAAAACTCAATGCGATTCCGGTGGATGGACGGGTTAAAAGTCATCGGCTTGGCATTTGTCTTCGCGTTTTTAATTACGCGATTCGTCGTCAGTGCCACGCTGGTCGAGGGCTCCTCCATGTGCGAAACGCTGCATGATCAGGATCGCGTGTTTGTTTGGCGGTTCGGCGTGTCGATCGATTCGATCAAACATGGCGACATCGTCGTTTTTCATGCACCCGATGCGCCCGGGAAAGACTACATTAAGCGCGTCATCGCATTGCCGAATGAATATGTGCAGATTTTGGACGGCGCTGTTTACGTCAACGGGGTCAAAGTGGACGAACCCTATATTAATACCGCATACACCTATGCCGCGAAACAGACGGAATGGTTGGTCGGGGATAATGAGTTTTTTGTATTGGGCGACAATCGCGAGCGCGGCGCCAGCAAGGACAGTCGCGTTTTGGGACCGATTTCGGCAGATGCTCTGCTGGGTCATGCCGTTTTTCGCTTTTTTCCGTTCCAGTCATTCGGCGACATTTAGTTAGGGTGACATAGCAGGAGGCACGATGAACAATCGACAAAAACATATCCGTAATTTTTCCATTATTGCACATATCGATCACGGGAAATCGACGTTGGCGGATCGGCTGATTGAATTCACTGGTGCGGTAACGAAGCGCGAAATGCGCAATCAGCTGCTGGACTCTATGGAGTTGGAGCGCGAGCGCGGCATTACGATCAAACTCAAAGCGGTCAAGCTCTTTTACGAGGCGAAAGACGGGGCATTATACACCTTGAATCTCATTGATACGCCGGGACATGTCGACTTCAACTACGAAGTCAGCCGAAGTCTTGCCGCCTGTGAAGGGGCGATTCTCATCGTGGACGCCACGCAGGGGGTGGAGGCACAGACCCTTGCCAATACCTATTTGGCGATGGATCAGGATCTGGAAATTCGTCCCGTGATCAATAAAATCGATCTACCCAGCGCACATATTGAAGAGGTGAAAAACGAGATTGAAGATATTTTAGGTTTTGACACGACCGATACGCCGCTGATTTCTGCGAAAGAGGGCTTAAACATTGAAGCGGTGCTCGAAGACATTGTCGCGCATATTCCGGCGCCGAACGGCAACGAGGACGGTCCGCTCAAGGCACTGATTTTTGATTCCTATTACGATTCGTACAAAGGCGTCGTCATGTATGTGCGCGTCGTCGACGGGGCAATTCGCCCCGGACAAAGGATCCGGCTCATGGCATCGGGCAAGGAGTACGAAGTGACCGAAGTCGGGTACACGGCGCACGGTCCGGTGGTGACGGATTGTGTGGAGGCCGGTGACGTAGGATATGTCGCGTGCTCCATTAAGCAGGTCGGCGATGCGCGTGTCGGCGATACGATTACGGATCCGCTCCGCCCGGCTGCGGCACCGCTTGCCGGTTACAAAGAAGTCGTGCCGATGGTTTATGCCGGCATCTATCCGGCGGAGGGCGAGAGTGTCAACAATGTGCGCGATGCACTCGAGAAGCTGCAAGTCAATGATGCGGCGCTTATTTTTGAAAAAGAAAACTCCGCGGCGCTCGGCTTCGGGTATCGGTGCGGGTTTTTAGGCATGCTTCATATGGAAATCATCGAGGAACGCCTCGAACGTGAGTTTGATCTGGACATTATCGCGACGGCGCCCTCCGTGATTTACCACCTGCTCCTGCAAAGCGGGGAGGCGCTCGAAATTCAAAATCCGACGGATTTCCCCGATGCCACACTGATCGAAGAGGTGGAAGAACCCGTCGTCGCTGCCGATATTATGACGCCCAAGGACTACATCGGAACGATAATGGAATTGTGCCAGGAACGCCGCGGCGTGTATAAAAATCTCGAGTATCTCGATCACAATCGCGTGATCGTTCATTACGATTTGCCGTTGAACGAAGTCATTTACGACTTTTTTGATGCGCTGAAGTCAAAAACGCGCGGTTATGCCAGCTTAGACTATGAGCTCAAGGGGTATCAAAAATCTGACTTGGTAAAATTGGATACGTTGGTCAACGGAGAAGTGGTGGATGCGCTTTCACTGATTGTGCATCGAGAGAAAGCTTATGAACGCGGGCGTGCCATTTGTGAACGGTTGAAAGATGAAATTCCGCGGCATCAGTTCCAAATCCCCGTGCAAGCGGCAATCGGCGGAAAAATTATCGCGCGGGAGACGGTGCGCGCGCTGCGCAAGGATGTTCTGGCGAAGTGCTACGGCGGGGACATTTCTCGAAAGAAGAAGCTCTTGGAAAAACAAAAAGAGGGAAAGAAACGAATGCGACAGGTGGGTGCGGTTTCGATTCCGCAGGAAGCCTTCCTGTCCGTACTCAAGTACGATGAAAACAAGTAGATGCGGGGAATAGACCATCGAAGCGAGGGGGAGCGATGAAGATCTTGCTTGTTCGTCATGCCGATGCGGAGCCTTTGAAGGAGGGCATCAGCGATGCGGAGCGAACGTTGACAACCAAGGGGCACGAACAACTTATGCGGCGCGTATCGGAGATTCGGTCGTATTTTTCGATGCAGGGTCGGGTTGCGCTGTGGTCATCCGACTATGTGCGTGCAGTGGAGACGGCGCGTTATTTTGAAGAAAGTATGAGCGGCGTCTCGCTTGAAACGTATAAGTTTTTGCGAAAGAACCGCGTGGATCGGCTGCGCAGCCATTTGAAAGAATGTGAGGCGGACACGGTTCTCATTGTGGGACATAATCCGATGCTGGAGGATTGGATCGAGGAACTGTCCGGCGAGCGCATCCATCTTCGTAAGATGGAAGCCATCTGTATGGAGACGGACGGAGATCAGGGGGTGATCCTGTGGGAATGGGCGCAGGACGGACGGGTTTTGGTGCGGTTGTTTTCACCGGAGATGCACCTGCGCGCACAACAGTGGTTGGAAGAATGCGCTTTTGCCGTGCATGTGGACATTGTACTCAGCCGCTTTGCGTTGCAGCGCGGCGAGAGCGATGCAGAAACGGATCGCCATACGCTTTTGATGGCGGCATTCCTTCGCTTGTTGTCGCCGATCTTGCCGGAAAAACGTCTCGCACAGGCGACGGATCGGTATCTTGCCAATGCCGAGATGAGTCGGGAATTTCTCTATACCGGGTGGTTGCAGAAAGATATGGTGGCGCGTGGCGAAGACTATTTGCCATTGCAGTTGGCGATGGAAGAATTGCACCAGCGGGAAGAAAAAAACCTGAAGCGCGAAATCTTATCCTATGAATCGCAGAAAAGCTACCATAAAGCCTATCGCTCGCTCATCAAAGGATTACGCGCTTCCGAAGAGCCGCTGTTCCGCACGGCGCAGGAGGGGTTACAGATCGTTCGCGAGCGGCGCGAAGAACTGTATCACGAATGTCTGCGCAGTATCGAATTGCTTAATGCGACGGAAACGGATGACGTGCTCACGTTGATTCAGCAGTGGCGCGCGTATCGTATGGGCGGTGAATTTGTCAAACGATTTTTCGGAGCGCTTGCGTCGGAAGAGCACCCGGACGCCGGGGAGATTGCCACGGATGCCTGTATTGAAAAATTGGCGGATAAGCAGGAATTATTGCGCAATTTTCGCCGCATACGCAACCAAAAACAGATGCAGGAGCAGCCGGCGCTGCAGGCATTGAGCGAACGCTACGAAGCCCAATTGATTCGAGAAATTCAAGCATTGGGAGAACAGCTGGTCGTTGCGAAAGACGAAGTGACGCATACGGAGCAGGCATGAAGCCGATCGGCGTCTATATCCATCTGCCTTTTTGTGCACAGCGCTGTTTCTATTGCGATTTTCTCACATTTCCCCATGCCGAGTCGCTGCACGAACCTTATTTGTCCCATATATTACAAGAAATCACGGAGGATGCGGTGCGACGCGGATTGCGCGGGCGCCACTGTGATTCTGTTTTTTTCGGCGGCGGAACGCCGTCTCTTTTTCCACCGTCTGCGATTCGACAGCTGTTGGAGCAACTGCGGTCGGTTCTCTCGTTGACAGCAGATTGTGAAATCACATTGGAGGGCAATCCGGCAACCCTGAATGAAAAAAAGGCGGCCGCGTACCGCGCGGCGGGCGTGAACCGCCTTTCTTTGGGCGTGCAAAGCTTTTCAGACGGCCTGTTGCGGACGTGTGGCAGAGATCATACGGCACAGTGTGCGAAGCAGGATGTTCGTATATTACAGGCGGCGGGATTTACTAATCTCAGTCTGGACCTCATTTATGGGATTCCCGGTCAGCAACCGTCTGACATTGAAGAAGATCTACGCTGCATTGCGGAGCTGGAACCGCAGCATATTTCCTGGTATGCCTTAATTGTGGAGCCGCGGACAATTTTTTTTGAAAAAGAAAAACAAGAAACATTGCGATTTCCAAACGAGGAGGCGTTGGACGCTTTGGAGCGCCGGGCGCGCTGCGGATTGGCAAAATTGGGTTATATGCGTTATGAAATTTCCAATTTTGCCAAGGAGGGATATGCTTCGCGGCATAATGTGAAGTATTGGACGGCGGCGCCCTACTGGGGACTCGGCCTCGGAGCAGCGTCCTATCTGGACGGGGTGCGCAGTGAAAATGTGCGTACCTTTTCCGACTATTTTGCCCGGGTGGATGCCGGCAAACCGGCATGGAACGTGATTCCACGCACAGACGAGGAGGATGCATTCGAATTTGTCATGATGGGGCTGCGCCTTGTGCGGGGAATTGACCGCCATGCTTTTGCGAAACGGTACGGCTACGATCTCTGCGAACGCGCTGCGCCGATTTTTGAAGCGCATCGGAAACGAGGAAATCTCGTTTGGAGTGAAACGCGCGTCCGGTTGACGGAGCAGGGCTTGGCCTTTCAAAATACGTTTTTAGTGGATTTGTTGGAATGTTTTTCGTCCTGAATTTCTTTCAGCGACATACTTGGTTCCGCGGGAATTTCGGGGTATGATGAAGAAGAAATGGTGAACCGCGCGCTATGGAAAACGCATTCGGTAAAAAAGGAGTAATCAATGTTTGAAATTGTAAGCAAGGAAATTCTCAGTGGTGAAATTTTCAGTATGGAGATTGTCGCACCGCGCATTGCACAGCACTGTCATCCGGGACAATTTCTAATCATCAAAGCCGATCGCTATAGCGAGCGAATCCCGCTGACGCTGGCGGATTATGATCGTACGAAGCGAACGGTGACGGTCGTCGTACAGCGTGTAGGTGCTTCGACAAAAAAACTGGCGGAATACAAAGTGGGCGATATGCTGGAAGATGTCGTCGGTCCCTTGGGACGCCCTTCCGATTTCCTTTACGAGCGACCGGATGTCCTGCGCAAAAGACGGTACTGCTTTATTGGCGGCGGATTGGGGAATGCTCCGATTTACCCACAAGTCAAATGGATGAAGCGCCACGGTGTGGACGTCGATGTCATTATGGGTGCGCGCACGAAAGAACTCATTTTTTGGGAAGAGAAAATGCGTGCGGCGGCAGAGAATGTGTATGTAACGACGGATGACGGCAGTTACGGGCGGGAAGGCATGGTCACGAAGTGCTTGGAAGATCTGGTCAAGAAAGAAAACAAACACTACGATCAAATCATCGTGATCGGACCGATGATTATGATGAAATTTGTCTGCAAGCTGACAGCGAAAAACGGATTGAATATTCCGACAATTGTCTCGATGAACCCCATAATGGTCGACGGAACGGGTATGTGCGGTGCCTGTCGTCTCACCGTGGACGGCGAAGTAAAATTTGCCTGCGCGGATGGTCCGGAATTTGACGGTCACAAAATTGATTTTGACGAGGCAATGAATCGGATGAAGCTGTATAAAACGCCGGAGGGACGAGCGCAGTTGCGTCTGCGGGAAGGAGACAGTTTTCACAGCGGCGAGTGCGTCGATGTCGCTGAGGAAGCAACAGATGGGGATAGTGTATGGAAGGTGGTTCCGATCAGTGAACAGGATCCGCTTATCCGCTCCAATAATTTTGAGGAAGTCTGTCTGGGCTATCTGCCGGAAGAGGCGAAACGCGAGGCGGCACGCTGCATTGATTGTAAAAATCCGAAGTGCGTGGACGGGTGCCCCGTTTCCATTGACATTCCGGGCTTTATTCGCTTCCTCAAAGAAGGGAATTTTCAGGAATCGTTCCGGATCCTCAGCGAATCGACGGCACTTCCCGCAGTGTGCGGGCGCGTGTGTCCGCAGGAAGAACAGTGCGAGGGGCGCTGTATACGCGGTTTGCGCGGGGATCCGGTCGCAATCGGAAAATTGGAGCGCTTTGTTGCCGATTGGGCACGCGCCAACGAACTGGCGCCGGCGCAGCCGCCGATGGAGAGAAAGGGACAGAAAGTCGCCGTGATCGGTTCTGGCCCGGCGGGGTTGGCCTGTGCCGGTGATTTGGCGAAGATGGGCTATGATGTCACAATTTTTGAATCCCTCCACCTAGCGGGCGGAGTGTTGCAATACGGCATTCCGGAGTTTCGCCTGCCGAAAGAGACCGTCGTCGAATATGAAGTGGAGAATGTAAAAAGACTCGGTGTGCGCATTGAAACGGACGTTTTTGTCGGGCGTAGCATCACGATCAAGCAGTTGATGGAAGACGAGCACTTTGAAGCGGTCTTTATCGCTTCCGGCGCCGGGCTGCCGCGCTTTATGCATATCCCGGGGGAAAATGCCAATGGCGTTCTTTCCGCCAATGAGTACCTGACGCGTACGAATCTCATGCGCGCCTACGACCAGAAATATGATACACGTGTGACCGAAGGACGCTCGGTTGCGGTGATTGGCGGCGGCAACGTGGCGATGGACGCGGCGCGTACGGCGCTGCGCCTGGGAGCGGAGAGCCGCATCATCTACCGGCGCAGCGAAAATGAATTGCCGGCGCGCACGGAAGAGGTTCATCATGCCAAGGAAGAGGGTGTGATCTTCAACTTTTTGCAGACGCCGACGGAAATTCTGGTCGACGATCAGGGATGGGTTTCTGCGATTCGGTGCGTCAAGATGAAGCTCGGAGAACCCGATGAATCCGGACGCCGTCGGCCGGAAGTGATTCCGGGTTCAGAATTTGTATTGGCGGCCGATGTCGTCATCATGGCTCTGGGAACGAACCCGAATCCGATTTCGACGCGTACCTGTGAAGAAATCACCTTAAACCGCTGGAAGGGCATTGTGATCAATGAACAAACCGGGATGACGACCATGCCGGGCGTGTTTGCCGGGGGCGATGCGGTCACCGGATCGGCAACGGTGATTTTGGCAATGGGCGCCGGACGAAAAGCGGCAGCGGGCATTGACCAATATCTATCAGAAAAACGGGCGGAAATGAAACAGGGCTGACGGCTCCGGCATTTGTTACATAGCAATCCTGAAAAAGGCGGCGCAGGCCGCCTTTTCGTATGGTTTTTCATTTTTCGGGTATAGATTCGACGAACGGAGGGAGGAATGCCATGAATATTGTCGATCTGATTCTCAAAAAGCGCGACGGAGAACCTTTGATGGAAAAGGAGCTTTCTTGGTTTGTGCAGCGCGCCGTCCGGGAAGAAGTTGCGGACTACCAGATTTCCGCATTTCTCATGGCGATTTATTTCCGCGGGATGAATCGGGAGGAGTTGGCGGCGTTCACACGGGCTATGGCCCAGTCGGGCGAACAGATTTCTTTTCCAAGTATCGAGCGGCCCATTGTGGACAAGCATTCTTCGGGCGGCGTTGGCGATAAAACGTCATTGATTGTCGCGCCGATTGTTGCGGCGTTGGGGCTTCCGGTCGCCAAGTTGTCCGGACGCGGGCTCGGCTTTACCGGGGGAACGGTGGATAAGTTGGAGAGCATACCGGGTTTCCGTACGGAACTCAGTGAAGAGGAGTTTATGCGTTTTGTGGCGCGGGATGGCATTGCCCTGATGGGACAGAGCGCCAATATCGCGCCGGCGGATAAAAAATTGTATGCGCTGCGCGACGTTACGGGTACCGTGGATTCCATCCCGCTCATCGCCTCGTCCATCATGTCGAAAAAGTTGGCGGACGGCAGTGATGCGATTGTATTGGATGTAAAATGTGGATCCGGCGCCTTTATGAAAACCAAAGAGCGGGCACTTGCTTTAGCGCAATGTATGGTTTCCATCGGGGAAGAGAACGGGAAAAAGACAATTGCGTTGGTGACGGATATGAATCAGCCACTCGGTCGCGCCGTTGGAAACAATCTGGAAGTCATTGAGGCGATTCAGACTCTGCATGGGGAAGGGCCGGAAGATCTGGTCGCACTTTGCCGCGCATTGGCGGTGCAGATGCTGCTCGTCGGCGGCAGGGCAAAGAATACGCAGGAAGCGGCGCATGAAGTGCAGCGCGTGGTGAAGAACGGAGAGGCATTGCAGAAGTTTCGGATCATGGTGGAAAATCAGGGCGGCAATCCGGATTATGTCGATTTCCCGCAGCGCTTCCCGCGTGCCCGACTGCGCATGGAAGGACGTGCCAAGCAGTCCGGCTTCGTGGAGGCCATGGATACGGAAGCAATTGGTCACGCCTCCCTGCTGCTCGGCGCTGGACGCGCACGCGTTGATGCATCGATTGACAGCACCGTCGGCCTTCTCTTTGCAAAAAAAGTGGGCGACCCCGTACAGAAAGGGGATCTTCTCTTTACCGTCTGTGCGAATGAGGAGAAAAAAGGGGTGGAAGCCGTCAAACGTGTGTGTGGCGCCTACCATTTTTCGGACACGCCTGCAGCGGTGAAACAGGATCCCGTGATTGCTACCGTGACAAAAGACGGAGTAAAGGACGGGGAAAGCGAGGCGGTTGATGCGTGAGGAAAACATGGAAACTAGTGTCTATCGCCCCTTGATTACGCAGGCGATACAGGCGCTGGAATATTCTTATGCGCCGTATTCACATTTTACCGTCGGCGCAGCGTTGGAGGACGGCGCGGGGCATATCTGGCGCGGATGCAATATTGAATCGGCCGCCTATTCGCCAACATGCTGCGCGGAGCGCACGGCGTTGTTCAAGGCGGTCTCAGAGGGCGTGCGCGATTTTCGCGCCATTGCCATTGTCGGAAAAAATAGCGATCGTTCGGTTTTGAGCGATTCTTTTACGGCACCGTGCGGCGTGTGTCGCCAAGCGCTGGCGGAGTTCTGTGATGGGGATTTTCCCATCATATTGGTAAACGGAAAGGGTACTGTGCAGATTTGGACTTTGGCGGAAATGTTGCCGCTGCGTTTTACGCGGAAAAATATTGAATAAACGGGTCTTGTTTTTGGTACAATGGGTGCGGCTTGGCTGAAGGATAGGGATGGCCGGCAAGGAGGATTACATGAGATTGGTAGGAACGACCTCGAGGGGGATTCGAGGGCCGATTATTCGGCGAGGCGATAATGTTGTTGATTTTGTAGTCGATGCGGTACAAAAGGCGTCGGAAAATGAAGGATTTTCGTTTCACGATCGCGATGTCGTATGTGTGACAGAAGCATTGGTTGCGCGCGCTGCAGGCAATTACGCCACGGTGGATCAGATCGCGGCGGATGTGCGAAGAAAGTTTCCGGAGGGCGTGATCGGCGTGGTACATCCAATTTTAAGCCGCAACCGCTTTGCCATGAACTTGAAGGGCGTCGCACGCGGGGCGAAGAAGATTTATTTGCAGGTGGGGTACCCTTCCGACGAAGTGGGCAACGCGCTCATGACGGAGGATGACTTGGACGAAAGCGGCATCAATCCCTGGTCGGATGTGCTTACGGAAGCGCAGTATCGGGAGAAATTCGGTGAGAATCCACACGAATTCACCGGGGTCGACTATCTCCAATACTACCGGGCGTTGATCGAGGCGGAACATTGTGAAGTGGAAATTTTTCTGGCGAATCAGCCGACGGCAATTCTTTCCTACACGGATCAAATCTTGACTTGTGATATCCATACGCGTAAACGCACCAAGCGCATTCTGAAGGACGCCGGCGCAGAGCAGGTCTACAATCTCTGTGACATTCTGACCGAGTCGGTGGATGGAAGTGGTTTTAATTCGCGGTATGGACTTTTGGGCAGCAACAAAGCGACGGACGAGAGCGTCAAACTTTTCCCCGAAGATCCGGCACCGATTGTCAACGAAATTGCACGCCGCCTGCGCGAAAGCACAGGAAAACAGATTGAGGTCATGATCTACGGAGACGGGGCTTTCCGCGATCCCGTCGGCGGCATCTGGGAATTGGCGGATCCGGTGGTTTCGCCCGCCTACACGGAAGGGCTTGAGGGCGTGCCGAATGAGTTAAAAATCAAGTTTCTGGCGGACAACAACTACGGCGACCTGCGTGGCGAGGAACTGGATCGGGCGATTCGCCACGACATTCGCGCCAAGCAGTCCGATTTGAAGGGTAAAATGCTTTCCGAAGGCACCACGCCGCGTCGCATTACGGATTTGCTCGGCTCTTTGGCCGATTTGACATCGGGCAGCGGGGACAAGGGTACGCCGATTGTCCTCATTCAGGGTTATTTTGACAATCTGACCGTGGGCGAATGACGCCGCGGACGTGCGGATCTTGCGAAGCCTTTTGAAGTTGCTGATTGGGGGGATCAAAGCGGCGATCGGGACGAACCGATTTCCAAATCGCCGCTTTGACGCATTTTTCCGCGCATGCTATACTATAAGTGCTTGGGGATGAGCTTGGTTTCGACAGGGATACGGAAGGGGAAATAGCGAGCCGTCGGGTCGTAGACGTAAAACAAGACAACTAAATATAAACGCTAACGATCAAGAATTAGCATACGCAGCCTAAAGGCTGCCGGTCCCGGGTGTGGACCCGTAACGCGCCCGCTGACCTCAACAATGTCGGGGAACGGATCGCATTAAGCTTTGCGTGCGATTCAGAAATGATGAAGCTACCTGTTCACTTTGTTTGTTTGTTTTCTTGGTGAGCGGGGAAAAATGCAAATAAACTGCGCTCGGAGAGATTTCCCGGGAAGTGTTTTTGGACGAGGGTTCGACCCCCTCCATCTCCACCACTAAGCTAGAGAATGTTGAAATTTCAACGTTCTCTTTTTTTATGGTTACCAAAAAGTTACCAAAAATTTTATTTTCTTCTCCTTTCGAGCTCCTGCGGTGGTGCGATTCTAATCGATCACCGTGTAATGCAGCTGCCCTGCGTAGTATAATAATTTATAAGAATAGACGGCGAGGTACGAGAGTATGGATAAGCTTGTAATCGTAGGTGGCGGAATCTCCGGTTTAAGCGCCGGAATTTTCGCTCAAAAACAGGGGTATCAGACCGTAATCCTTGAAAAAAATAAGATGGCCGGCGGGGAGTGCACAGGCTGGAACCGTCAGGGGTATCACATTGATAACTGCATCCATTGGCTTGTCGGATGTAATAAAGAAAATGCCCTATATCATCTTTGGAACGAGTTAGGCGTGCTGAATGCGGATGTTGAAATTTACTATGAACCGACCTTTTATACTTTGCAGGCGGAAGACAAGATACTGACCTTCGACAGAAATCTTGAAAAAAGCAGGGCGGAATTTTTAGCCATCGCACCGGAAGATGCGCGGGAAATCAATCTCTTTTTTGATTCCGTGCGGCAGGCGGAATGCATACAACCGCCCTGTGAAAAATCGCCGGCGCATATGAATATGTTTCAATATATAAAAATGGCCATGGGCATGAAAGGGGCTTCAAAAGCCTATCAGATTTATGGCAATATTACGATTGCTGAATTGGCGGAGAGATTTCACCATCCTTTGATGAAGTTGATGATGAGCGCATTCTTTCCAAAAGATTTCCTTGCAATGACCTTGCTTACTTCTTATGCGTTTTATACAAGCGGTAGCGCCGGGATCCCGCGGGGCGGTTCGGTCGGAATGGTGCAACGAATGCAGGAATGGTATCAAAGTTTGGGCGGCTCCATTGAATGGAATGCCGCCGTATCCGCGGCTGAAGTGGATGGACAACGCCTGCGCAGTGTGCGGTTGAAAGATCATCGGACCGTCACCGGGGAAGCGTATATTTGGGCGTCCGATCCCCATCCATTGTTCTACGATATTTTATCCGAAAAATATCTCGATAAAAATTTGAAAACCATGTATGACAATCCTGAAGGGTATGGGGCGAATACCGGTTACCAAGCGGCTTTTGGCATTTTGGGGGAGGAGGAGTTATCTCTTCCCAAAGGATCGGTGGTGTTTCCCTGTGAACCCTATACGGTGAGCGGAGAAAACCGAGATCTGTGCGGTATAAGAATATACGATTATGATGAAACGCTGTTTCCTGCCGACAAGCGGGTGATTCAGTGCAATGTGTTGCTGAATAACGGAAATTTTGCGTACTGGAATTCCTTGTCAAAGCAAGCGTATGAGGAAGAAAAACGCAACTTGGCGGAAGCGCTCCGACAGCGCATCGAAAGCCGCTTTCCGATAGTAAAAGGGCGGCTCGTTTTACTGAATACCTATAGCCCGCTGACCTTTGCCCGATGGTGCCATGCGTATCAGGGCGCCTATATGAGTTTTAACGCGCGCAAAGGATATAAATCGCTTTATGGCAAGAGTACTGTCAAAGGGCTCAAGAACCTGTTTCTTGCCAGCCAATGGGTGCAAACCGGCGGTGGACTTCCCATTGCGGCGGCGAGCGGAAAATTCGCGCTACAAGAACTGATGAGACGCTTTCCGTTGAAGTAAAAAAGGTGGAAGAAAAGGGACCCGATGTCAACCCATGGCAGGGCTCGACATGGCTTAGTTGTCCGTTTCGGTTGCCGGGGCGGGCACTTTTACATTTTGGCGCCAATTGCCGAAGTAGTAATACACAAGAGAAAAGGCAACGCCGAGGATCCAGCCGACGCCGTAGGAGAAGAAGAGATATTGATGTCCCCAGGTGTGGGCGATAAAGTGAGCGGCGGGTACGCGAGCAAGCCACAGGCCGACCATGCTGGTGATCATGGGCGGACCCCTCTTACCAACTCCACGCAGTACACTGTTGTTGACAAAAAGAACGGCGAGGAGCGAATAGAAGGGGATGACTTCCTGGAGATACCACTGTCCGGCGTCCAGCACGGCGGGGGAGTTGTTGAACAGGCCGATGAGGGGGCGCGCGAAATAAAACACCAACGCGCCGACGAGAATGGAAAAGAGGATGGAAACGGCGAGTGTGGCGCGGCGCCCCTGCTGAATGCGTTCCAGATTGCCGGCGCCGGCATTTTGTCCGGTGAAGGTCGTCACGGCATTGGCAAAGCTTTGAATGGGCATGAACAGGAAGGTGTCGATTTTGTTGGCACCGTTAAAACCGGCGATGAAGTCGGTCCCGAATTGGTTGATTAGGGAATTGAGAACGATAATGCCGACGGAGAAAAAGAGGTTTTGGAGCGCCGAGGGAACGCCGAGGCGAAGGGCTTGGGAAAAGAGACGGCGGTCAAAGGGCAAACGAAAAAAATGGATGCGAAAGAAATTGTAGTTGCGATTCATGTGGCGAATGCCGAGCAGCCAGCTGATCCATTGGGAAATGACCGTCGCCAATGCGGCGCCGGTTACGCCCATTCCGAGGGGGATGACAAAGAAGAGATCGAGGACCGTATTGATCAGGGCGGCAATGATCAAAAAGCGGACCGAACTCACAGAGTCGCCGACACCCTGCAACATGCCGGCGTTGAGATTGAAGCCGACGGTGCCGAGCAGACCGATGAAGATGATCTGCAGATATTGGGTCGCCATGGCAAGGGTGCCATCGTCGGGGACATTCATCATGCGCAGGACGGGACCGGAAAGAAAGAAGCCTGCCGCCATGAGCGGCAGTGTTCCGATCAGTGCCGCCCGATAGACCGTGCCGGTGATCAGACGCACTTCACGAAAATCCTGGCGTCCGAAGGCCTGTGCGATCATCACCGTTGCGGCGATGCCGACGCCTAAAAAGAGGGAGCTCAAGGCCATCATAAAAGGGAAACCGGCGCCTACGGCGGCAAGCGCGTACTTGCCGACAAAATTCCCTACGACGATGCTGTCGACCGTATTGTAGAGTTGTTGAAAAATATTGCCAAAAAGCAAGGGCAGCGAAAACTGTACAATATGAATAAGGGGGCTGCCTTCTGTCATATTTGTCTGATGGGAATGGCGTTTTTTTGTAACAGCGCGCGACGGCGTCGGATTCTTCTGGTTTAATTCTGTCATGGTTCCTCCCAAATTTATGCAATGAAAGAGCCCGCCGAGGCGGGCTGCGCGTCCAGTCTCGAAAGCGGGGCGCCCCCGCTTGTCTTTGCGACCGTCGTTGCAGTACGCCCATTGTAACATAGGTTGGCATAGAAAAAAGAGTTTCAAGACAGAAAAAGCAGAAATCGGTGAAAGCAGGTGAACAGATTCCGTAACCTTTTTGTAATTTTTGTGATATACTGTGAAGGAATTAAATTTGAGGGGACAAAATGATCGAATTTAAGAATGTGTCAAAAAAATATAACAATAATGTCATCGGGCTGGATCATGTGAGCCTACATATCGAACCCGGTGAATTCGTGTTTTTAATCGGTCCGAGCGGTGCGGGAAAGTCCAGTTTGGTCAATTTGCTGATGAAGCACATTCAGCCGGATAGCGGACAGATTTTTTTCAATGGAGAGAATATCACGCATCTGCCGGCACGGCGCGTGCCGAAACTGCGGCAGCGCATCGGCGTTGTCTTTCAGGAATTTCGGCTGTTGGAAGATATGACGGTTTACGAGAATATCGACTATTGTCTGAGTTTGCTCGGCATGAGCCGGAAGGACAAAAAGAAACGCGTTCGGGAAGTCTTGGAATTGGTGCACTTGCAGGATCGAATGAAGAGTTATCCCAACCAGCTTTCCGGTGGAGAGCAGCAGCGCATCTCCATTGCGCGGGCAATGGCGACGAAACCGGAAATTATCATTGCGGACGAGCCGACTGGCAATCTGGATCCGGCGACATCGTGGGAAGTCATGCGCTCCTTCGAGAGCATCAACGCGAACGGGACGACCGTCATTGTCAGCACGCACGCGAGCGAAATTGTCGATACGATGAAAAAGCGTGTACTGCAGCTGTCGCATGGGCAGTTGGTGCGCGACGAAGAGGGGGGACGGTATATGACCGATTTTGTGCCGTTTGACCCCAAGGAAGCAGATGACATCGGTCTCTTTGACCCGACGACGTCGTTTCCGCGCGAGGAACTGCAGCGTCGTCTGGCGGAAGAAGAACGCAAGCGGCAGCAGGCGAAGGATGTGCGGCGCGACGGCGATGCGGAGGAGGATGTGCAATGAAAAGTTTTCGCAAACTCCTGACCATGATGAAACAGGGTTTTAAGGGCGCCTGGAAACATAAATCCATGGGACTCGCCTCTATTATTTCTATTGTTGCGACGCTTTTGGTGTTGGGCATTATGCTCATCTCGACGATTACAGCCAACGGCTTTGCGAAAGAAATCCGGCAGAAAGTGGATCAGGTGGAGATTTACCTGAGCCGCACGATTGCACCGGAGGACCAGCAGGCGCTGGAAGAAAAAATCAAAAGCAGTTCTGTCGTGCAGGCGTATCTCTATCGGTCCAGCAAGGATGCGATGGATCTGATGAAAGCCTCGTGGGGCGAAGACGCCTATATTCTGGAAGGCATTGAAGATGAAAATCAGGTGTTGGAAGCATCCTTTGTCATTAAACTCAATGATATCGACCAGGCGAGCGATTTTGTCGAGTCGATGCGCAGTGAAAAAGGGGTGCGCGATGTGACCTATTACCAAGATCTGGTGCAGCAGATTTCGAACATTTCGTCTATGATTCGTGTGCTCGGCGGCGCGATGGTCGGCATTCTCGTGTTGGTTTCGCTGTTTATCATCTTGAATACGGTAAAGCTCACCGTCGTTTCCCGGCGTCGGGAAATTTCGGTGATGAAATACGTCGGGGCGACGAATCATATGATTCGCGGACCGTTCATTTTGGAAGGCATGATATTCGGACTTCTGGGTTCGCTGATCGCCTTCGGCATCGTCTATGGGGCATACAGTTTTCTCTATGAGCGTTTTGCGGCTCGCCTGTACGATTTACTCTCGGCGTATTTGATTACGCCCGGTCAGCTACAGCAAGATCTGTTGCGGATTTTTCTCGGCTTGGGCGTCGGCATCGGCATGATCGGTAGCGCCTTTTCCGTGGGTCGCTACGTTCGGATACGATAAGAAAGGAATGAAAGTATGACATCCAAACATAAAATATGGGGACGCTGGGCCGGTGGTTTGCTTGCTGCGACACTTGTCATGCTGCCAGTTTCCGCCTATGCGGACGAATTGACGGAAGTGCAGCAACAGCAGGAAGAAAAGAAGAGTGAAGTGGACAACCTGCAGCAGGAAAAAGAGAAAAAGCAGGAAGCGGTCGATGCGAAGGCCGGAGAGCTGGATGCACTTTCCACCGAACAGAACAAACTTTTGGATCAGTTGGAAGCGGTCGATCTGGAAATTGTCGGCGTGCAGGATTCATTGCAGCAGCTGCGCGGTCAGATTGCAGAAATTGAAGACAATGTGAATAAAACGCAGGAAGAGATCGACACCCTTCAGACGCGGGTGGATAAGAATACAAAAAAATTCAAGGAACGCCTGAATGTCATGTATAAAAACGGAACGGTGACTTCTATCGAGATATTGCTGTCTTCCAAGGGCATCAACGATTTTTTGAGTCGTGCGCGGACGATGAAATCGCTGGCAGATTATGATCGGAATCTGATTGAAACGTTAATCAGCGACATGAAAGAACTGGAAGCCAAGACGAACGAACTGAAGGGACAGAAGGCGTCTTTAGAAGTTGCAAAAGAAAACGAGCAGACGAAGCTCAATGAATTGGAAGTGCAACAGGCGGAAAAGCAGAGTCTCATTGCGCAAGTCGGTCAGAAGATCGATTTGACCAATGAAGAATTGACGACACTGGCGTCGGCGTCGTCCGAACTGCAAGGGCGCATTGATGCGCGCAAGGCGGAAATTAGTGAGCTGGCAGCAAGAGAAGAAAGCATTCGACAGGAACGTCTGCAGGCGCAGCAACAGGCACAACAGGCGGCGGAAGAGGAAGCACCCGCTACGCCGGCGCCGTCCGGTTCGGACGGGTATCTGTGGCCGGCGACAAGTTACACTATCACTTCCTACTTTGGCACGCGGACACATCCCATTTATGGGGTAACGCGCTATCATTCCGGGTTGGACATCGGAGCCGGGTACGGCACGCCGGTGTATGCCTCGAAGGCCGGTACGGTGGTGGATGCCTCGTACTGCGGCGGATACGGGTATCTGGTGGAAATCGATCACGGAGACGGAACGATGACGCGCTACGCTCATCTGTCGAGCTTTAACTGTTCCATCGGCCAGTCGGTTTCACAGGGGGAAGTCGTCGCTTATGTGGGATCAACGGGCGCTTCGACCGGACCGCATCTGCACTTTGAAATTTTGATCAACGGTGCGCAGGTGGATCCGTTGGGGTATCTGTAACGAGAGGCGGCACCTTTCTATCGTATGGTTTGAACAGTAGGAAACACGGAAATCGGACAGGGGAACCGCTATTCATTGGAATGGCGGTTTTCTTTCGACAGAAATGAAAAGGGGAATACATGAAACGACTGCGCAGCAATATAATCTGGATGGTGGTGGTACTTCTTGTCGCATGGGGCAGCTTTTCGCTGGGCGAAAATTGCGCACGAAAGGCGGAACCGCAGCCGATTCCGTCGGCGGTGCCCGGCACAGAGGAATCGGGGGATACGACCCAAGGGGAGTCGTCCGCATCGACCACGGCCGAGGAATCCGAAGGAGAACGCGATCAACGCATTATGAACATGATCCGGTATCTTTCGAAAGCGTTGAAGGAAAATTACCTGTTCGGCATTGACGACCAGCAAATGGAAATCGGATTGTATAAGGGACTTTTTGAAGCGACGAAGGATCCCTACACCGTCTTTTATACGGGGGAGGAGTTTTCACGTCTGATGGAGGATACGGCGGGGGAGTTTGCCGGCATCGGCGTCGTCGTAACAGGCGGAACGGACGGACTTATTACGGTGGTTTCGCCCATTGCCGATACACCCGGTGCGCGTGCCGGCATTCTTGCCGGGGATAAAGTGCTTGCCGTGGACGGTGTCAATTATACGGCGCAGGAGATGGATGCAGCGGTTACGCACATGCGCGGGGAAGTCGGTGCGCCCGTCACGCTTACGATTCAGCGAACGGAGGGCGAGAACGTACAAACTTTAGACATATCCATTGTCCGCGAAATCATCCACGTGGAGAGTGTTCATTCACAAATGTTGGAAGACGCCGTGGGATATTTGCAGATCACTTCGTTTGACGAGCCGACGGCACAGGCATTTCAGGCGCATTTTGAGGATTTGAAAGCACAGGGGGCGAAATCGGTAATTATCGACTTGCGCAATAATCCCGGTGGGTTGCTGACCGCGTGTGACGAAATTGCGGATTATCTGCTGGGCGACGCCACGATTGTGACGACAGTATCGAAAAATGGCGAAAAAGAAGTGGTTTCCTCCGATGCTGAGCAGGAAACGCTGCCCGTGGTGTTGCTGGTCAACGGCGGTTCGGCTTCCGCTTCGGAAATTTTAACCGGCGCCTTGCGCGACAATCAGCGCGCGATTGCCATCGGTACGAAGACCTATGGGAAAGGCATTGTACAGCGCCTGTTTCCGCTGTTTGCCGAGCCGAAAGACGGAGGCTATAAAATCACGGTCGCCGAATACCTAACACCTTCGGGGGCGCATATTCATGAAAAGGGCATTGAACCGGATATTGTAGTGGAATTGCCCGAAGGCATTCAGGGAATTGGTGTAGAGCACCGAGAGGAAGATACCCAGCTGCAGCGCGCCATAGAAGAAGCAAAAAAAGTGCAAGCGGAGACGCCGGAAAAGTAGTATCATAATAGCAAACATTTGTTCGGAGGTGGCGATGACAGATTTCAAAATACACGCTTCATTCCGGCCGACCGGCGATCAGCCCGAAGCAATCGATGCTTTGGTAAAGGGGTTACAGCGCGGCGATCATTACCAGACGCTGCGCGGCGTAACCGGGTCGGGCAAGACGTTTACCATGGCCAATATCATTGAGCGCGTGCAGCGCCCGACCCTTGTGTTGGCGCACAATAAGACCTTGGCTTCTCAGCTTTGTTCTGAATTCCGCGAATTTTTCCCGGAAAATGCGGTGGAATATTTTGTTTCCTATTATGACTACTACCAGCCGGAGGCGTATGTCGCCGCAACGGATACGTATATTGCCAAGGACTCGTCCATTAATGACGAGATCGATAAACTGCGCCATTCGGCGACGGCAGCGCTGTTTGAGCGGCGCGATGTGATTATTGTCGCGTCCGTGTCCTGTATCTACGGGCTGGGGGACCCGATCGACTACGAGCATATGACCGTCTCCCTCCGCCCGGGGATGCAGATGGATCGGGATGAAGTGTTGCGCAAACTGATCGATATCCAATATACGCGCAATGATATCAGTTTCGAGCGAGGGACCTTTCGCGTGCGTGGCGATACGGTCGACATTTACCCGGCCGGTTCCAATGAAGAGGCGGTGCGCGTGGAGTTTTTCGGCGATGAAATTGACCGCATTACCGAAATTCAAGCGCTCACCGGCGAAATTCTCGGCGGACGCAATCACGTGCTGATCTTTCCGGCGTCGCACTATGCGACGACGCGCGCGAAAGTCGATCGCGCTGTGGAGACGATTGGAGAAGAGCTAACCGAGCGCCTGGCGGAACTGCGCGCACAAAATAAATTGGTCGAAGCGCAGCGACTGGAGCAGCGCACGCTTTATGACATGGAAATGCTCAAAGAAGTCGGCTTTTGCTCGGGCATTGAAAATTACTCCCGACATTTGAGTCAACGCCCGCCCGGCAGTCGACCCTATACACTGATCGATTATTTTCCGAAAGACTTTATGCTCTTTGTCGATGAGAGCCATGTTACGTTGCCACAGGTCAACGGCATGTTCAACGGCGACCGCGCGCGCAAACAGAATTTAGTCGATTACGGGTTTCGTTTGCCGTCGGCATTGGACAATCGTCCGCTTACTTTCCAGGAGTTTTCGTCGTTGATTCCGCAGGCTCTTTTCGTTTCGGCAACGCCTGCCGCCTTCGAGGAAACGCATTCGACGCAGATTGTCGATCAGTTGATTCGTCCGACGGGGCTGCTGGATCCGAAAGTGGAAGTGCGCCCTATGACGAACCTGATGGACGATGTGCTGCGTGAAGTGCGCGAGACGGCGGCGCGCGGGGAACGCGTCCTGATTACAACGCTGACAAAAAAATCGGCGGAAAACTTCACCGATTATTTGGAAGCGCTCGACGTAAAAGTGACGTACTTACATTCGGATATCGACACGCTGGAGCGCATGGCGATCATCCGCGATCTGCGCTTGGGCAAGTACGATGTACTGATCGGCATCAATCTGCTCCGCGAGGGGCTGGATTTGCCGGAAGTCTCGCTGATTTTGATTTTGGACGCCGACAAGCAGGGTTTTCTGCGTTCGGAAACGTCTCTGATTCAGACCATCGGGCGCGCGGCGCGCAATGCACAGGGGCGCGTGGTGCTTTACGGCGATGTAATTACCGAAGCGATGCGTGCCGCCATCGACGAAACGAATCGCCGGCGTTCCATTCAGACTGCTTACAATGAGGCACATGGCATCATTCCAAAGAGCATCGTGAAGCCGATCCATGAGATTATTACCACAGAAGTCGCCGCGGAAAGTGAAGCCGGTTATCATGTTCCGGAAATGGAAAAAGACGTCGTGACGGTGGGCGATGTCAAGGAGATCCTGTTATCGCTGGAGATTGCAATGCGCAAGGCGGCGGAAGAACTCGATTTCGAACGCGCGGCGGATATTCGCGATCAGATTCGCGCACTGCAGAAGCAATACGGCCTCGAAGAAGTGGCATTGCGCTGAGTCGGCGCCGAGGGAGGTTGCAAGAGGTGCGGCAGAGGACAATAAGACGTCAATAAAGGAGTTTGTATGACGCTTGAAAATATAGTAATTCGCGGCGCGCGCGCCAATAATCTGAAAGATGTGTCGCTCGTTTTGCCGCGCAATCAAATGATTGTGATGACCGGGCTCAGCGGCTCGGGAAAGAGCTCGCTGGCCTTTGATACGATTTACGCGGAGGGACAGCGCCGCTATGTCGAGAGTCTGTCCAGTTATGCGCGCCAGTTTTTGGGACAGATGGATAAGCCGGATGTCGATGCGGTGGAGGGGCTATCGCCCTCCATTTCCATCGATCAGAAGACGACCAATCGCAATCCGCGTTCAACCGTCGGTACGGTGACGGAAATTTACGATTATCTGCGTCTGTTATACGCCAAAGCGGGCCATGCAATCTGTCCGGTTTGCGGCGCAGAGATTCAGGCGTCCTCCGTGGATCAGATCGTCGACGCCGTGCTCGCATTGCCGGAGCGGACGCGCATTCTTATCGAGTCGCCAGTCATCCGCGCCAAGAAAGGACAGCACAAAAAAGCGATTGAAAATATCGGGCGCATGGGCTATACGCGCTTGCGCATCGACGGAGAGCCGGCAGAAATTACAGATGAAATCAACTTGGATAAAAATAAGAAGCACGATATTTCCATCATCGTCGACCGTTTGGTTGTGCGTTCCGGCATTGCTTCGCGCCTGAGCGATTCGGTGGAAACGGCGTTGGAGCAGGCGGACGGTTTGGTTGTCATCCAGGAAGTGGACGGTCCGGCGCACCGATTTTCGTCGCGCTTAGCTTGTCCGAACGGGCATATGTCCATTGATGAAATCGAACCGCGCCTGCTGTCCTTCAACAGCCCTTTCGGCGCCTGTCCGGACTGCAACGGTATCGGTTTTCACGCTGCCGTCGATCCGCAGTTGTGCATTCCGAATCCCGACTTGTCGATTCGCGAGGGCGCCGTGGCGCCCTTCGCTACGAGTCAGCCGAAGACCTACTACTATGAAATGATTGCGGCTTTGGCGAAAATGCATGGGGTGTCCCTCGATGAACCCATCGGCAATGCACCCAAAGAGTTTTTTGAAGATCTGCTCTATGGGACCGGCAATCGGACGGTGCGATTTTCTTTTCAATCGCATTTTTCCGGCAACAAAGTGTTTCACGATGTCTGGGAAGGCGTCATTCCGAATTTGACCCGGCGGTACCGTCAAACGTCGGATGCCATGCAGCATCGCATTGAAGAATATATGGCGGAAAACACATGTGAAACCTGCCATGGCGATCGGCTGCGTCCGGAAGCCCTTGCCATACAGATTCAGGGCAAAAATATCAGTGAGTTTACGAAACTCAGCGTCAAAGACGCTTACGATTGGGCAAAAAGTCTGCAATTCAGCGAAACAGAACAGATTGTCGCCAAACCCATTATGAAAGAAATTTTGGCGCGTCTGCGGTTTCTGATTGACGTGGGGTTGGAATATCTGACCCTCGACCGCTATGCGGCGACTCTCTCCGGCGGCGAATCGCAGCGCATCCGTCTCGCCACACAGATCGGCGCCGGTCTGGTCGGCGTCATTTACGTGTTGGACGAGCCTTCCATCGGTTTGCATCAGCGCGACAATGATCGATTGCTGTCGTCCCTGCGCGGATTGACCTCATTGGGCAATACGCTGATTATCGTCGAACACGATGAAGACACCATGCGCGCGGCGGATTGGATTGTCGATGTAGGACCCGGCGCCGGCATTCACGGCGGACACATTGTATACAGCGGACCTGCGCTCGACATCGTACAGGCAAAAAATTCGATTACCGCCGATTACCTGACACATCGGAAATTTATTCCCGTACCGACGGAGCGGCGCACGCCCACGTCGATGTTGTGTGTGCGCGGCTGTCAGGAGAATAATCTCAAGGACATCGACATCGAGATTCCCCTCGGCGTGCTTACTTGTATTACGGGTGTATCGGGATCCGGGAAGAGTTCGTTTGTCGAAGGCATCCTTTACAAAGTACTTGCCAACCGTTTGAATCACGCGCGCCTGCGCCCGGGGCGCTATCGGGGCATTCGCGGTCTGGAAGCCCTGGACAAAGTCATAGAAATCGACCAGTCGCCGATCGGACGCACGCCGCGCTCCAATCCTGCGACCTACACGAAGGTTTTTGACCTGATCCGCGACGTCTTTGCCATGACCAATGAAGCAAAGCTGCGCGGCTATGATAAGGGGCGTTTCTCTTTCAACGTCAAGGGCGGTCGCTGTGAAGCCTGCAAGGGCGACGGCACCATCAAGGTGGAAATGCATTTTTTGCCCGATGTGTATGTGCCGTGCGAAGTGTGTCACGGGAAGCGCTATAACCGCGAAACGCTGCAGGTTCACTATAAAGGCAAGACGATTAGCGATATTTTAGAAATGACCATTGACGAGGGATTGGAGTTCTTTGCGCATCACGCGGGTATCCGGCGCCGTTTGCAAACGCTGGTGGACGTCGGCTTGGGCTATCTCAAAATCGGGCAACCATCGACGGAACTTTCCGGCGGAGAGGCGCAGCGCGTCAAATTGGCGGCGGAGTTGGGAAAAGTATCGACCGGAAAGACCATTTATATTTTGGACGAACCGACCACCGGTCTGCATACGGCGGACATTGCCCGCCTGATTCTGGTATTTCAACGGCTGATCGACGCCGGAAATTCGATTGTCGTCATTGAACACAATTTGGACGTCATTAAAGTGGCGGACTGGATCGTCGATCTGGGACCCGAAGGCGGCGACGGCGGCGGTACCGTCGTAACGGCGGGCACCCCGGAGACCGTGGTGCAGGAACCGCGCTCCTACACGGGGCGATACTTGGCTCCCATTTTGGAACGGGACCGCATCGAGGTCGGACATGGCAAAGCGACCTCTTGATGTGTCGGCCGCGGACCCGAAGGCAGTACCGTCCGCAGCCGTGTTGCCCCGCTCGGCGCTCCGCCTGCGGCCGAGCGCCGGCTCCATCATCCGCCGCCCCCTCAAGCCGGTGCTCACAGGTCCCAAGGGCAAACAGCGTCCCCGTGCGTTGCTCCGTCACGAGCGGCGCCCGCTCGACGCCTACTTTATGAAGGTCGCTCTGCGGGAAGCCGCGCGCGCCGCTCGACGCGGCGAGGTCCCCGTCGGCGCCGTCCTCGTGTGGCACAATCGCATCATCGCACGCGCGGGCAATCGCGTCGAAGAAAAAGGCAGCGCTCTTGCGCACGCGGAGCTGTTGGTACTGGAAGCGGGCGCGCGACAACTGGGCTGGCGCCTGTGTGAAACCGCTCTGTATGTGACGTTGGAACCCTGCGCCATGTGCACGGGCGCCCTATTAAATGCACGCGTGGGGCGCTTGGTGTTTGGCACACCGGATCCCGCACGAGGGTGCTGCGGTTCGGCGTGTGATCTGACGCGTTTGCCGAATCTGTTCGCCCGCGTGCGTGTGGCGCGCCCGGTTCTTTCCAAGCGCTGCGCTGCGCTATTGCGCACGTTTTTTCAGCAACGACGTGCACAAAAGCGAAAATAAGCTGCGGTTTGTTTGCCAAACGAGATTGTTGGTGTTGGGACAGGAGAAAAAGGACAACGGAATCGATCAGCGGTAATGGGAGGAAGCATGAAAAAGACGAATGTAATGCGCATATTGGATCGCCAGAAAATTGCCTACGAACCGGGATTTTATGACGTGTCCGACGGTGTGCTGGATGCGGTACATGTGGCGGAAAAAATCGGGTTGCCGCCACAAAAAGTATTTAAGACGCTCGTCGTCGAGGGCGAGCACGAAGCCATCGTCTGCATCATTCCCGGGCCCGCACACCTGGATTTGAAAAAAGCGGCGAAGGCTGCGGGGCTGAAAAAAGTGGAGATGCTGCCGCAAAAAAAGCTGAAACCATTGACAGGATATGTGCACGGCGGGTGTTCCCCAATCGGTTTGAAAAAACCGCTGCGAACTTTTTTAGATGTACGAGCACGCCGGGAAGGCATCATCGCGATCAGCGCGGGGCAGATCGGCGTGCAAGTGAAACTTTCCGCAGAAGCTCTGGCGGAATTTATCCAAGCGCCCTTTGTGGACGTGGTAAAGGAGGAGGAATGCGAAAGTTAAAACGAATTTGTATTGCGCTGTGTCTGGCTATATTCCTGCTCAGCGCCTGCAGCGCGTCGTCGACTGAAAAGAGCGACGGGGAGGCTGCACAAAGCATGGTTGCGCAAATGCCGCAGGAAGATTTTATCGCGGAAATGCCGAAAGAAGCGATGAAACCTTCTGTGCAAGAGGCGACAGACGTTGCGGTGCCGCGCAAACGCATACAAACCGGGGCGCTGGAGATGCAGGTCGACGATCTCGCCAGTGCGCAGGAACAGGCGGAAACGCTGGCGAAAGATTTCGCCGGCTATGTGGAAAACAGTTGGATTGAAAAAAGCGATGCATTTTGCCATGCGGAACTGACCCTGCGGGTCGATGCCGAACGGTTCACGGAAGCGATGGAAGCGCTGAAACAATTGGGCGAAGTGCAGTCGGCGCATACGCAGACGGACGACATCACGCAGCAGTATATTGATACGGATGCGCGGCTCAAAACCTTGGGTGTCCAAGAAGAGCGCCTGCTGGCGTTACTGGAAAACGCGGAAACCATTGAGGATTTGCTGGCCATTGAAACGCAGTTGCAGGAGGTGCGGGAGGAGATTGAACGCACGACGGCGACGCTGAAAAGTTTGGACAGCCAAGTGCAGTATGCGACGATTTCTCTTTCCCTGCAGACGCGAACAACCGTGGTATCACAGGGCTTTTTCGGGAAGTTGAAGGCGCGTATTGCCGAAGGCATGAACGACTCGCTCAATATACTGAATGGTCTGTTGGCGGGCCTGATCGTCCTCCTTCCGTGGGCAGTGCTCGCTGCGCTACTGATTGCATTGCTGTATAAGCTGTGGAGTCGTCGCCATGCATCACGGAAGAGAAATGCGGGGATTCGTGCGCCGCAGATCCCGTCCGATGCGCCGCGCGGGAAAACGGAAAATGGTGGGGAAAAACCGACGGAGGAAGACCGAAAGGACAGCGGAAATCCAATGGCATAACCTGCGTTTTATGAGGTATCCGCATTTTCGCGGTGGAAGCGCATTGTGATACAATACCCCTACTTGAAGGAGGGGCTATGGAACCAATTTTCGATCTGCTGGAGACAATTTTATTTACCAATGTGTTGGGCGAGATCAACCTCTATACAATCCTTGCGACCGGACTCAAGTTTCTGTTCGTGATTCTCGTGTTGCGCTTCATCTACACGATCGTCAAGATGATTACTTTGGACATACGTTCCAATTGGCAGAAGGAAGTCCCGCGGGCGCCGCACCTGCAACTGCTCAGCCGCCCGGAGAGTTTTGATTTTCCGGTGCAGGCGGAGTACTATTTGAGCGATAATACGACCATCGGGCGGGCGGACGACAACAGCATTGTGCTGAAGGATTCCCGGGTCAGTAAGCACCATGCGCGTATCGTACGCGATACGGATTTTTACTACATTGACGATCTGGGCGCGACCAATCCGACCTATGTCAATAATCAGCCGCTGGAGGGACCAGTACAACTGGAATCGGAAGATCAGATTCGCATCGGCGGGCTTCTGTTTCGCTTTGTGGATGCGGAGGTGGCGTAATGCATTCGGACGCGCAGACGAACAAAACGGTGGTGCCGAGTCCGGCGCGCAAGACGCGCCGTTTGCATCGCTTCTATTACGCCAGCGGCAAGTGGTTGGTGCTCGTTTTTCAGCTGTTTGCCCTGGCGCTCGTGTTGGGCTATCGCGTACAGGAATTGACACCGCAGGCGATCAGTTTGAGTGTCCTGCTTCTGGTAGGAACCTTCGTATCGACAACGCTGATTTCGCGTTTCACCCCCGGTGACAGCTATCTGCTATTGATCGCACAGGCACTTTTTTCCATCGGCGTGGTCATGATTTTACGCATTGATTTTGGTCTGGGTGTGCGGCAGATGTTTATGTACCTAGTCGGCATGGCGGTTTATTTTGTCGTCTACCTGTTTTTTCGCGCGACGAAAAACATTTGGATGGGAAAAACTATTTTTTTCTTTGCACTCACGGCAGGATTGCTTCTTGTGACGCTCGTTTTCGGCACGGAAATTCACGGAGCGAAGAACTGGATTTCATTGGGGGGCGTGCTCCTTCAACCCTCTGAATTGGCAAAACTCAGCTTTGTTTTTTTTATCGCCTCGTGGTATTACAAGCGCGAGAACGTGGAAGAAATGGAAGAGTTGGCGGCAGCAAATGCGGACGACCTTGTCGCGGAAAAAAAGCCGAAATCCAGGCGCGGCATATTTGGAACTCTCGGCCTGCTCGTCGGCACTTACCTTTTGATCGGCATCTTCTTTTTACAGAAGGAATTGGGCACCGCCATCGTATTTTTCATCGTTTTGACGGCGGCGCAGTTTTCGTATGAGCGACGTCCCTGGCAGATTGTACTCAACATCGTGGTGGCAGGCGCCGGACTTTATCTGGCGTATCGCCTTTTTCACCATATTCGTGTGCGTTTTGATATTTGGCTGGATCCGTGGAGCGACAGCAATGATAAGGGCTACCAAATTGTGCAATCGCTGTTTGCGCTGGCAGAAGGAGGCTTTTTCGGGACCGGCATCGGTTTGGGGCACCCGGATACGATTCCTTTGGGGTATTCGGATTTTATTTTCGCTTCCATCGTCGAGGAGATGGGGGCTTTTATGGGCATTTGCGTGATGATGCTTTTTGCCCTGCTCGTTTATCGCGGTTTCAAAGTGGCGATGGAGCAGGCGCGCGATTTCTACAGCGTCTTGGCGCTCTGCGTGAGTGCACTTTTTGCGGCGCAGGCACTGATTATGTTTGCCGGCGTGATGAAGGTGATTCCTTTGACGGGCATTACCATTCCTTTTTTAACCTCGGGCGGTTCCTCACTGGTTGCCAGCTTTTCCCTATTGGCGGTCCTGCAGGTTTGTTCCGAACCGGGTCAGACCCGTCCCCGCAAGAAAGGAGGGCGCCGTGGTACGAAGTAAGAAACGCTTAGCGGTACTTTTGAGTATCTTTCTGATCGCCTTTTCTCTGCTCAGTCTGTATCTCGTATTTTTTGAGTTGGTGCCGGCAGCGGGGCTGCGTGAGAATCCGAGCAATATGCGCAACTGGGTGGATGAATCCAAAGTGCTGCGCGGCCTTTTTTATGATTGCAATGGAGAGCCGATCGTAACACGCAGTCAAGCAGAGGACGGCACGACGGTGCGAAGGATTCAGCAACCGGAACTCTATTCGTCCATTATCGGCTATCATTCCAATGTATACGGAAAAAGTGGTTTGGAGGCCGGCGCGAATAAGTATCTGTTGAATTTATCGAGCGATAATATCATTGCCAAATTGCGCGATCAAATTTTGGAGGCCGACACTGGAAGTGATGTCTGGTTGAGCATCGACAGCGGATTGCAGCAGCTCGCCTACAATTGCCTCGAGGGACATAAAGGGGCAATTGTCGCGATGGAACCCTCTACGGGGCGCATTTTGGCCATGGTCAATTTGCCGACCTTTGATGCCAATCGCATTGATGAGGATTGGAATGATCTGATCGCGGATGAAAGCAGTCCGCTGCTCAATCGGGCGACGCAGGGGCTATATGCGCCCGGATCGGTTATGAAACCCATTACGGGGCTGGCGCTGCTGGAATCCGGTAGGAATCTCGATTTTGATGATGAGGGAACGCTTACGGTGGACGGTTTTACCTTTGCGAATGTCGGCGAGGCGGCGTACGGGGAAATCGATCTGGGCGGGGCGCTTGTGGTATCATCGAATACGTATTTTGCGAGTAAAGCGTTGGAGATCGGCGCCGAGGCGCTGGCAGAGAATGCCAAACGGTTTTTTGTCGATTTTCCCTTTGATTTGCCAATGGAGAGCGCACGAATTCCGTACCGCGCGGGGATGCAAAAAACGGCGTTGGCTGCAGCAGCCTTTGGACAGGGTGATACACTGGTCAGCCCGCTGTCGATGTGCATGGCCTATGGCGCCATTGCTAACGGCGGACACCTGTTTGCACCGACTTTGCTGGATAAGGTTGTGTCCGCATCGGGAAAGACGACATCGATGCCGGTGGCAAAAGACCTGGGGAAAATCGGGCCGGCAAATCAGGTGGAAACATTGCGCACGCTGCTTGCGCGGGTCGCCGTGGAGACGGATTCTGCGGCAAATATTGAAGACTACGCCGTGGCGGGGAAAACGGGCACGGCCGAAAATGCCTCCGGTAACGAGCACGCGTGGTACTGTGGTTATGCCCCTGCGGATCATCCGCAAATTGTCGTCGCGGTGGTGTTGGAAGAAGAAGGACGTTACGGAGGCGAGGCGGCGGCACCGATTGCCGGCCGTCTGTTCCAATATTGGATGAATCGATAGGAGAGTTTATGCTTCGAATCTTGACGGATACCGGTGCCGACTTGACAGCCTCCACCGCGCGGCAATGGCAGGTGGAATGCATCTCGCTACCGATTGAGTTTGCTGATGGTCCTTATATACAAAGAGAAGAACCGGACTTTGATCGCTTTTACGAAAAGTTAGCGACAAGTACGCAATTGCCGCATACCAGTCGTCCGGTATTCGGAGATTTATTGCAAACCTTTGAAGCGATCGATGAGGCCGGCGATGAAGCAATCGTGCTTCTTCTTTCTTCCAAAATCAGCGGCACATATGAATCCGCTTATAAGGCGTTGGATCTATCAGGAGCCAAGGGCATTTATATTGTAGATTCCCGCGCAGGAACACTGGTGCAGCACCTGCTCGTTGAAAGACTGGTACAGTGGCGCGATGAAGGATGCACGGCGGAAGTTCTCTGTGCGCGGCTGCAGGAGGCAATTCGCTGCGTGCGGGGCATGGCTTTGGTTGACACGCTTCAGTATCTGCGCAAGGGCGGTCGCATTCCCGGTGCACTTGCGACAATCGGGGAAATGATACGGATCAAACCGATCATTTATTTTGCACCGGACGGAACGCTGGAACTTTTGAAAAAAACGCGTGGCCATAAAGCAGGTCTCTCAAAGATGTATAATCTCTTCCAACAATGGGACCTAGAAGAACAAGGGATCATTCAGATCGCATACAGCGGGCAGGAAACACGCGCAATGGCGGCATCTTTTGCGGAGACTCTGCAGGAACTCCGTCCACAGGCTCAGTTTCGCATTTCGCCCATCGGCGGGGTGGTAGGCACACATATCGGCCCGGGTGCGCTGGCGGTCAGCGGATTTTCCAAACAACCGTGGCGCTAATGTTATAACGAGAATCGGCCCGATCGTTCCATTGCGTTGATATGGCACGAAGTGCTTTGAAAGAAATGGAGAAGATATGAAGGAAACCGAGAACATACAAAAGCGTCCGGCAATCAGTTTATGGACGCTCTTTTTTACTTTTTTGAAAATCAACACCTTTACCTTCGGCGGGGGCTACACGATTGTACCCGTCATTCGCGATGAATTCATTCAGCGTTTGAAACTTATTGATGAAGATGAAATGCTTGACCTTGTTGCCCTCGCGCAGTCGGGACCGGGTCCGATGGCAATCAGCACCTCGCTGTTGACGGGTTACCGCGTGCGCGGTCCGTTCGGCGCGATCACGTGTTTAATCGCCTCCGTGCTTCCCTGTCTGGTGATTATTACACTTTTATTTTATGCCTATGAGGCGGTATCGACGAATCCATGGGCGCAGGCCGCTTTTGCGGTGATGGGCGGTGTAATCAGTGCGGTACTGATTTTGACGACGGTAGATATGGCCAAAACGGCATTGCGTAAGCACAGGAAATTCGGCCTTGTTTTGATGATCGCTTCCTTTTCGTCCAGTTATTTCTTTTCCGTCAATACGGCATTGATCATTCTTTTTTCCGGACTTATCGGATTGATCGTTTTTTCCATTGTTGACGAAGGGAGGGTGCACTGATGTTGACGGCGCTTTTTCTTGTTTTTTTGAAGATCGGCTCTTTTGCCTTCGGCGGTGGCTATGCCGTGTTGCCTCTCATTCGTTCTTTTGTAGTGGAAGAGATGGGTTGGCTAACGACGCGCGAGCTGACGGATCTCGTTTCGCTTTCACAAATGACGCCGGGTCCCATTGCAATCAATTCCGCGACCTTTATCGGCACCAAAGTGGCGGGCTTGCCCGGTGCGATTACGGCAACATTGGCGAATGTCCTGCCACAATTTGTGCTGATGATGACATTGGGTTATTTCCTGTTCGGAGGACGCAAATTGCGCTTTCTGGATAAAATTCTGGCGGCGCTGAAACCCGCCATTGTCGGGCTGATTGCGATTGCCGCGCTGTCGATGACGGAAGAATCGCTGTTTCTTCCGGGCCATGCGTGGAGTGCTTCTCACCTGAGTTTTCTCGGGCTTATCGGATTTTTGATCGGCTTTTACCTCTATCGCATCCGCAAATGGAGTTTGATTCGCATGATTTCGCTGGCGGCGGCATTTGGTCTGGTATTGCATGCAGCGTTTCCGACGCTGCTTTGAGGATCATGCGAAGGAATATGGCGGCGAATGTGTCGGAAAGCTTTCCATTGACAAAACAATCGCTGAAACTTGTCAACGACTTCATTGAGAAAATCCGTGAAATCTGCTATGCTAATGATAGCGAAGGCTAACACGGAGGAACCATGAATCGGAACAGCACACGCTTAAAACAGCGTACGGCCATTTTAGACTACATTGTGGAAAGTATTTTGGAGCGTAAATTTGCCGTTGGCGATAAAATTTACTCGGAGAATTTTGTTGCCGAACGCCTGCAAGTTTCGCGTGCGGCAGTTCATGAAGTCTACGCTTCGCTGGAAATGATGGGTGTAGTGCGCACGGTACACGGAGGCGGCACATACCTGCGTTCCGCGTCCCTTACGGAGGCGCATCCGGCGTTGCAGCTATTGATGTTTTTGCCGGCGGAAGAGGAGGACGTTTTTTTAGAGTTTCGCCAAATTGTCGAGCTCGGGATGTCCGATCGCGTGATTCTTTCCATAACGGACGAGCAAATTGCCGCAATCCGAGCCGCGTTTGAACAGATGCGCACGACAGAAGATCCGAAGATCGCCAGCAAGATGGACATTCAGATCCATACGGATTTTTGCAATGCCATTGCCAATCCGCTCATTTCCCTGATTTACCGTTTGGCGGAAGTCTACATCACCTATATCAGCGAACAGCGTTGGAAGCGCATTATGAAGCCGGGGAACCGCAGCCTCTATATGGAGCAGCTGCGACAGCATGAGCGCATTGTACAGGCACTGGAAGCGCGCGATGCGCAGGCGTGCCGCAAGGCGCTGAGTTCGCACTTGGATACGCTGGAGAAATTGTAACGGGAGCGGGAATTTTGGGAGAATCGGATGGAAAACCTTCCAACTCCTTTGGGCGAGATTGTTCTGCGAATTGACGGGAGGATGCACGGGTACGATGCGGCGAAAGGAAGTCCGGACCCGCGTATTTTCTCGTAGGCATTTTGTTGCCAAATGAGAAAAATAAATAAAACGTTAAAAAATATTTGACAGAAGTTAAAAACTAATCTATACTTCTTCTATCAACAGGAACAGGAGGAATGGCCGTGAAGGATGTATATATTCTCAATACCTTGGATGAAGTCAATCTCGTAAGCGATCCGATTCGCCTGGATATTCTTCTCCATTTGGGTACGACCCCGAAAACGGCACAGGACGTGGCAGATGCCTTGGGCGTCAGTCGTTCCAAAATTCATTATCATTTGAAAATTTTGGAAGACGCTGGCATCATCGAGGTGGTGAAAACGGAACTCATCAATGGCATCACACAAAAATATTTCCTGCCGGTCGCGAAGGCATTCATTCCGAACACCGGCTTATTCAGCAATGCGAAGCGAAAAAAAAGCTTCTCCATTGCCTTGGCTCCGGAAATGGTTGCCGATTTTGAAAGAGAATTGGATCAACTGGTTCGGAAGTATCAGTCAGAGGTTCTACATCCCGTACCGTATCAACTGGAAGTGTATCAGGTGGAGTAGCACCGGCAACCGAGAGAGTTGCCGGTAAAAAAATACCAAACTGTCAATAAAATCAAAACGTTAAAGAAAGAGAGGATGTTCAGAATGATTAAAAATAAAGACTTTACTATTTTGCTATTGGGTCGGCTTTTGACGAACTTTGGAGACAGCATTTATTCCATTGCGGCGTCCCTGTTGGTCTACGAGTTGTCCGGTTCCGTATTGGCTTCGGGATTCATGCTGTTTCTGACGTCATTCACGGCCATTATCCAGTTGCTGTTCAGTCCGGTTTTGGACCGGATCAATATGAGAAAATTCTTGATTTTCAGCCAGTTGTTGCAGGCAATTCTCGTTTTGGCGCTTCCGCTCTTGCTGCATACAGGAAAGTTACAAGTTGTTCATGTGATGGTACTTACACCGCTCATTGCATTGGTCAATCAGCTGGTCTATCCGGGGCAAATTGCACTCTTGCCGAAAATCCTGTCCAAGGAAGAATTGGTGAAGGGAAATGCTTTCTTCACCATGGCATATCAGGGTTCCAATGCGCTGTTTGATACGGCTGCCGGGCTATTACTTGCCGGTGCGGGGTATCTGTTGAGTCTTTTCTGTAACAGCGCCGTCTTTTTCATGACCGCCATTTTATTTACCTTTTTATCCCGCGCGGGGCTGGGTGATGGAAAGAGGGTCGAAAAAGAAATGTCAAAAAATCCTTTCAAAGGATATCGGAACCGCTTAAAAGAGGGGCTGTCTCTTTTTCGAGAAAGTCGATTACAGGCTTTGCTGATCGGTATCATTGCGATTAATTTTGCCGCAACCGGCGTGACCGCTGTACTGCCTGCCTTTACAGGCAACAAAATTTTTTATAGCTTGATGATGGCGGCGATGGGCGGCGGTGTTTTACTCGGCGCATTTGCCTCTGGGCTATCCTTTTTCAAAAATTGCGCGTTGGGGAAACTTTATATTGTCGGCATGGCCCTTGTCGGAATTTTCTGGCTGAGCAGTTCTCAACTACAACACCTTCCGGCGGGAGCACTCGTCTTTTATGCCGGCGGATGGGTTGTCATTGGCATCGTCAATGTTTATGCGCAGACAATGGTGCAAAGACTCGTGCCGCAGCAAAATATGGGCGGTGCCATGGGCGTTATGATGGGCCTTTCCACCTTGCTGGCGCCTTTTGGCGCATTGAGCGGCGGGTGGATCGGGGAAACACTGGGCAGCGTGCCCGCGATCCGCTTGGCGAGTCTATTGATTCTGCTGGTTTCATTGTATTGGGGATGGCAGCCGAGTCTGCGAACGATTCCGACCTTCGAAGCGATGGAGGGCGGAGAGAGGGGTCGAGAAGCCAGACTATGAAAAAAGGAATTTTCGCGTTGTATTATGTTACAGTCATAGTCAGTGCACTTGTCGGTTTATGGCATTTTTTGTAGCGTGGATGTTTCAATGATACACGTATCTTTTCATGTATTACGGAAATCTGAGGGCGGTGTGAATAACTATTTTATTATTGGTTATAATAAAAAAAAGAAAGGAGGATAAAATGTTCCAATTGAAAGAATTTTTGGCACATCACGAAGCGTTGGTGAACATCGACAGCGGCAGTTATGTGCCGGGTGGGACGGCAAAGGTTGCCGACTACCTGCAAAAATTGTATGAGGAACTGGGCCTTTCAGTGAAGCGATATGAGGGCACAGGGGGCGTCGGACCGCGCTTGGAAGTGCGCAACCACCCGGAGAAAAAACGGGTGCAGGCTCTTTTTCTGGGACATATGGACACCGTTTTCCCGGATGGAGAAGCGAAACGCCGTCCGTATCGCGTGGAAAACGGAGTCGCACATGGGCCGGGGGCCATGGACATGAAGGGCGGCGATGTGCTGCTGTACTTTCTTGTACGACGTTTGGTAAAAGAATTGCCGGACTTCTCCTTTTGCATTGCGCACAATAGTGACGAAGAATTGTCATCGGCGCAGTCGTACGAGTGGATTCAAGAACTGGCAAGGGAAGCAGACTGTGCCATCGTCTTTGAACCCGGACGGCCGCAGGGAGAGTTTGTCTCACAGCGCAAAGGCGTGTCGCGCTATGATGTGCAATTCTTCGGCATTGCTTCGCATTCCGGCGCCGCGCCGAAAGACGGAGCAAGCGCCATTCACACCATGGCAGACTTTATCATGAAGATCCGCGGCGCGGAAAATGAGGCGCAGGGGACGACGGTAAATGTAGGCTTGGTGCAAGGCGGTACGGCGGTCAACGTACTTAGCGCCCATGCGCAATGCGCGGTGGATGTGCGCTTTCAATCCGAGGAGGAGTATCGACGACTCAGCCATGTGATTCGCGAAGCGCAGGAAAATCCGCTGGATGCACGCGTGCGCGTAGAAATTACAGAAACGGGCTATCGCCCCGCTATGATGCCATTTGCCAAGACACAGATTCTCATGCAGCGTTTGGAAGCGGCGGGAGAAAAGACGGGGCTGTCCGTGCAGTGGATTCACACGGGCGGAGCGTCCGACGGAAATTTCTGTTCGGCGCTGGGTTGTCCCACAATCGACGGGTGCGGCCCTTGCGGTGCGGGCGCGCACACGAGTGACGAAACGCTTTTGGTCGATACAGCAGAACCGCGTCTGGAGACGCTTTTTGCCCTGCTGTGTGACTTGCATCAACATCCTTTCACAGCGGACGAATAAACCCGTTTATGAAGGGCGAAAAACAAGTGGAGGAAGGTATGAAAATTCTAGGAACGATTCATAAAATCCCGGGCGGCTTGATGATCGTGCCGCTGCTTTTGGGTGCGTTGGTAAACACATTTATTCCGCAGGCCATTCAGATCGGCGGTTTTACCGAAGCGATGTTCAAAACGGGTTCCGCGGCTATTCTGGGTTGCTTCCTCTTTTGCAACGGCGCACAAATCAACATTAAGCAAGTTGGCGAACCCCTGATTAAGGGCGTCGTGTTGACAGCAGTCAAATTTTTCATCGGCGCCGGCATCGGCGTCATGATCAATAACTTTTTCGGCACGGCCGGCTTTCTTGGCATCAGCGCCGTGGCGGCAATTTCTGCCATTACGAACTCGAACGGCGGACTGTACACGGCATTAGCGAGCCAATACGGCACAGCAAATGACGTCGGTGCGGTTTCCGTGCTGTCTTTGAACGACGGTCCCTTCTTCACCATGGTTGCTTTCGGTGCGACCGGCATTGCCAACATTCCAATCATTGCTCTGGTTGCGACAGTAGTTCCGATTTTGTTAGGTTTTATTTTCGGCAATCTTGATGAAGACCTGCGGAAATTCCTCGCGCCGGGCACTTCACTGCTGATTCCATTTTTCGCCTTCCCGCTGGGATCCGCATTAGATTTTCGTCAATTACTCGTCGCCGGCGTACCGGGCATCCTGCTGGGTGTTCTTTGTACCACAATTACCGGTGCTGCCGGGTTCTTGGCGTATAAACTGATGAAAGCAAAGAATCCGGCGGTCGGCGCGGCAATCGGAACGACGGCGGGCAATGCCGCGGCGACTCCGGCGGCGCTGGCTGCAGTGGGCGCCATCACGGAAGAGGTCGCGGCGGCGGCAACGGCGCAGGTCGCGGCAGCCATTATCGTAACGGCGATTCTCTGCCCGCTTCTAGTGAATGCACTGGCCAAGCGCTACGATACAAAGAAAGAAGAAGTAAAAGCGTAGTTATCGTCCCTGAAAATGGAGAAAGGAGAGATCATGAAGGTCTCATTGCCCTATGGGAAAACGCAGGTTTCTGCAGAAATTGACGATGCGCGCATCCAAGGTGTGTTGGTCTCCAAATTGGAAGAGGTGCCGCGGGAAAAATCCGAGGAAGAACTCGTAAAAGAGGCGCTGGATCACCCGATTGGCTGTGAAAAATTGGAGGAATTGGCCAAGGGAAAAGACAAGGTGGTCATTCTCTGTTCGGATCACACGCGCCCGGTGCCGAGCAAAATTTTGATTCCGCAGATGCTGGAGCGAATCCGTAAAGGCAATCCGCAGGCAAAGATTACGCTGCTGATTGCAACGGGATGCCATCGGCTGACGGATGAAGAGGAATTGCGCGGTAAATTCGGTGACGAAGTTTTTGAAAACGAAGACATCTATGTGCACGACAGCCGCGACGAATCCATGTTGGTGCATGTGGGGACGCTGCCGTCCGGCGGGGACATCGTCGTCAACAAAATTGCGGCGGAAGCGGATTTGCTTGTCGCCGAGGGCTTTATCGAACCGCACTTCTTTGCCGGTTTTTCCGGAGGCCGCAAGAGCGTATTTCCGGGTTGCTGTTCGATGAAAACCGTAATGTACAACCACAATGCCGAATTTATCGACAGCCCCTATGCCCGTACGGGTATTTTGGAAGGCAATCCCATTCATAAAGACATGGTCTCCGCCGCGCGGCAGTTGAAGCTCGTTTTCATTCTGAACGTCGTCATCAACTCGGAAAAGAAAATCATTCACGCCGTTGCCGGGGATTTGGAAGCCGCTCATGAAGCGGGGACGCAATGGTTGTCCGGCAAGGCGGGTGTTCCGTACACGCCGGCGGATATTGTGCTGACGTCCAATGGCGGTTATCCGTTGGATCAGAATGTTTACCAGTCCGTAAAATCCATGACCGCAGCAGAGGCCTGCGTCAATCCGGGCGGGGTCATTATCTGTTCCTGCCTCTCCAACGACGGCCTTGGCGGCGACGGATTTTATCGCACGTTCAAAGAAGAACCGGATGAGCAGAAAATTATCGATGAATTTCTCGCCACTCCGAAGGAAGAAACCATTGCCGATCAGTGGCAGTCGCAAATCTTTGCACGGGTGCTCCTGCGTGCGCGCGTCATTTACATTTCGGAAGTAGACGACGCCATCATTCGCGATATGCACATGATCCCGGCACATTCACTGGAAGAAGCGATGAATATTGCGGATGAGCTGGAGGGCAAGGATGCCAGTGTTACGGTCATCCCGGACGGCATCGCCGTCATCGTGCGCAAATAATGAAACTGTCAAACACGGACTTTTCGCCGATCGGGAAAGTCGTTTCGCGCGCCGGACAGAAAAAGAATTTGTCCGGCGCGGCGGGATGGGGCGAAGAGATACCGTTTCGTGCGCTGGTCATTGCCGATGATTTTACGGGAGCCGGCGATACCGGTGTGCAGATGCGAAAGCAAGGCATTGCCGTCGATGTCGTGTTGTCGGCGTCGACTTTTGCGGGCAGCGGATCAATGGTGTTGGATACCGAGTCGCGCAATATCGACGGAACGGTGGCGCGCGGTAAAGTCCAGGAAGCCTTGACCTTTCTGAATCCGGACACCTTTGAAATCCTCTATAAGAAGGTGGACTCCACACTGCGTGGAAATATTGTGGAAGAATTGGAGGCGATTCTCGCGTGGGCGCCGGCAGCGCGCGTATTCTTTGCCCCTGCCTACCCGGTTATCGGACGGACCGTGCGGCAAAAGCGTCTGCTCTTAAACGGAACGCCCCTGATGGAAACGGAATTTGCGAAGGATCCGCAAAAGCCGATTCGGACCGATCGCGTAGATGTGTTGCTGGAAAAACTGGGCTCCGTACGGCATATTGGAGTGCAGGAGCTTGCCGCGTCGGATTTTGCGGAGATGGTGCGACGGGAGACCGACGAACCGGACGCGGGACAAAGAAAGAAGCAGACAGAAAGTCCGCAGCTGTATACTTTTGATGTTTTGGATGAAGCAGATCTGGAGCGCATTGTACAGATCGGTTTGGATGCGCCAGGACGAACGCTTTGGGTCGGTTCGGCCGGTCTTGCCAACGCGCTGTTTGCCCGGCTAGGGCGCCAGGTGCCGGCATTGGCAGTGGTCGGTTCCATCAGTTCAACCTCCATCGATCAGGTGTATTACGCCGAAGCGCAGGGGGTGACGGTGCTGCAGCCCTCGATTGCGGATCTGTTGACCGGAAACGGACAGGAGCCCTTTGCGCAGAGCGTGCTTGCTCATTTGGCGGCGGGCGAGGATGTGATTCTTGCACCAACCCGGTCGCGCGCGCAGTATGAAAAGACGATGCGGACGGCGGAGGAATCCGGCATTGCCGCCGGTGAAGTGGGACACCGCGTACAGAAATATCTGGCGGGGGTGTTGGACCGGGTTCTGCATGACTTTCGTCCCGCCGGCATCTTTATGACCGGTGGAGACACCGCCTATGCCATCATTGAACAACTGGGCGCGGCGGGCTGCACCATTGAAGAAGAAGTGCGCACGGGCATCGTCCGTTCTCGATTGCGGGGCGGCGCCTACGATGGAATTCCCATTATTACCAAAGCCGGAGGATTCGGGAAAGAAGATGCCGTTGCCGTTTGCCTGCATCTATTGAAAGAGAGGGAATTATGAGACGTGTGGTGATTACCATCGGCGATCCGGCGGGTATCGGCCCGGAAGTATCGCTGAAGGCGGTGGCAGGAAGTGACGCCTTGTGTGAACAGACAATTTTAGTCGGCAGCCCTGCCATTTTGCAGGAATATCATCGTCGGCTGCGCCTGGAAAAAGAGATCGCCGTCATCCGCGAGCCGGAAGACTTTGTCACCGGGAAGATCAATGTGCTTCCCGTGCTCGACTTGGACTTTGACCACATTCAAATCGGCAAAGTGCAGGCCGCTTGCGGCGATGCCGCTTTCCGCTATCTGGAACGTGCCATCGGGTTGGCAATGGAAAAACGGGTGGGGCCGGTCGTGACGGCACCGCTAAACAAAGAAGCGTTGCATCTGGGCGGTCATGCCTATGACGGGCATACGGAAATCTTCGCGACATTAACAGGCACAAAAAAATATACGATGATGCTGTGGAGCGAGCGCATGGCGGTGGTACACGTGTCGACGCACTGCTCGTTGCGCGAGGCGTGTAATCGCGTGAAAAAAGATCGCGTGTTGGATGTGATTCGTTTGGGGCATCGCGCGCTTCTCTCTTTGGGCGTGGCGCAGCCGAAGCTGGCGGTGGCGGGATTAAACCCGCATAGCGGCGAGAACGGACTGTTCGGCACGGAAGATCGCGACGAAATTCTCCCCGCCGTCGAAGCGGCATGCCGGGAAGGGATAGACTGTGACGGGCCGGTGGCGCCGGATACTGTATTTTTGAAGGCCAGCCGGGGTGTTTACGATCTCGTCGTTGCCATGTACCACGACCAGGGTCATATTCCGATGAAACTCCTTGCATTTGACAGCGGAGTGAATATCACATTGGGTCTTCCCATTATTCGCACTTCCGTTGATCACGGAACCGCTTTCGACATTGCAGGCAAGGGCATCGCCAACGAAGAGAGTATGCTCTGGGCATTAAAACTGGCGAACCGCTTTGCGCAACACGAGCAGTAAAGAATGAGCTGCGAAAGGAGACGTATGAAAAACTGGATTCAGGCGCATTCGGACGATGATGTCATCGTCGTCGTTCATGCGATGCAAAAAGGAGATGTCATTCACCATACCGGTGGCGAGATCGTCGTAAACAATCCGGTGCCCGCTTTTCACAAAGTTGCTCTTAGGGATATTAAAAAGGGACAACCGGTACATAAGTACGCGGAGTCTATCGGAACGGCATCCTGCGACATTCACCGGGGCGATCACGTTCATACACAGAATCTGGAAAGCGCGCGTGGGCGCGGAGATGAGGTGCACGCATGAAAATTTTGGGTTATCGCCGGGAGAACGGGCAATTCGGGATTCGCAATCACCTGGCTATTATTCCGACTTCCGTCTGTGCCTCGGAGACGGCACGTCGCATTGCCGCCTTGATTCCGGGCGCCGTTGCGCTGGCACATTCCAACGGCTGTTGCCAAATCGGCGCCGACTTTGAACAGACGCTGCGCACGCTGGCGGGACTTGGGAAAAATCCGAATGTGGCGGCGGTGTTGATCGTCGGTTTGGGGTGCGACGGACTGCAGGCACAGCAGATTTGCGAGGAAGTGAAGACAACCGGAAAACCGGTGGGGCAGGTGATCATTCAGGAATCTGGCGGCACGCTTGGCGCGATTGAAAAAGGCGCGGAGATTGCCCGCGGATTCGCCGCACAGATTTCCCAACAGGAAAAGGTGGAGGCGGATATTTCCGAGCTCTGCGTGGCACTGGAATGCGGCGGCAGCGATCCCACCTCGGGCATCTCCGCCAATCCGACAATCGGCAACGCCTCGGATAAGATCATCGCCCTCGGCGGGCGGACGGTTCTCTCGGAAACGACCGAAATGATCGGGGCGGAACACATCTTGCAGCGCCGCGCGCGCACGCCGGAAATCGGGCAACGCTTTATCGAAATGGTGCAGCGCGTGGAAAATCGGTCGCTCGCCATGGGTGTTGATTTGCGCGGGACGCAGCCGACGCCGGGGAATATCGAAGGCGGCCTTACGACCATCGAAGAAAAATCGCTGGGCTGTATCTACAAAGCGGGCACAGTACCATTGGAAGACGTGTTGGAATACGGTGAGGCCATTCCGGATCACCCGGGTCTGTACTTTATGGACACGCCCGGACAGGACATCGACTCCATTACGGGGATGACCGCCGGCGGTGCGCAGATTGTGCTGTTCAGCACGGGGCGTGGAACGCCGACGGGCTGTCCGGTGGCGCCGGTGATAAAAATCACCGGAAACCCCGACACCTATGAAAAGATGCGTGGCAACATCGACATCAATGCGGGGCGTGCTATCTCGGAGGGTATTCCTCTGGATCAACTGGGCGATGAACTGTTGCAGGAAATTGTCGAAGTTTCCCGGGGAAAGTTGACGAAAGCCGAGAGTCTGGGGCATAATGAATTCGGTATCTATCGAATTTCCTATACCTTCTAAAGCGGTCCTCTGCGCAGCTGATTCGACGGCACTTTTTTGAGGATGTTTTTGAAGGCGGCATAGGCGAAGGGCTGTTGTCGTGGCAAAAAAAGGATATACGCAGGATATGACGGTGGGCAGTCCGTACCGCTTAATGGTCGGATTTGCCCTCCCCGTCTTTTTCAGCGCAGTTTTTCAACAACTGTACAATACGGTGGATGCGCTCATTGTCGGGCGTTTTTTAGGCACGAATGCGTTGGCGGCGGTGACTTCTTCCGGTACGCTGATTTTTCTGATGATCAGTTTTTTCATGGGCGTTGCGATGGGCGCCGGCGTCGTTATCTCCCGCTATTTCGGTGCGCAGCGGGAGCGCTTGGTGTCGCAGGCGGTGCATACCGTGCTGGCGTTTGGACTTTTGAGCGGCGCCCTGCTTACGGTGATTGGCGTCGCCTTTACGCCGGCATTTTTGCGTTGGATGCAGACGGATCCCGCCGTCCTCGGGGAAGCAATCGAGTACTTTCGCTACTATTTTATGGGCGCGTTGGCGGTCATGATGTACAATATCTGCCGCAGCATTCTCAACGCTCTCGGGGACAGTACACGCCCCTTGTACTATCTGATCATCTCTTCGGCGATCAATGTGGTGTTGGATCTGCTTTTCATCGCCGTCTTCCGCTGGGGCGTGTGGGCGGCCGCATTTGCCACCGTCCTTTCGCAGCTCTTTAGCGTGGGACTGTGCATGGCCCATTTACTGCAAAAGGGTCATATCTATTCCGTGGAGATTCGAAAAATCCGCTTTCACGGAAATTTGCTGGCAGAAATTTTGAAAAACGGCATTCCCGCCGGCATTCAGAATTCCGTCATTGCATTCGCCAATGTAATTGTCCAGTCGCAAATCAATTCTTTCGGTCGCTTAGCGATGGCGGCTTATGGCACACATGCGAAAATCGAAGGCTTCGCCTTTCTTCCGATCACGAGCTTCAATATGGCCTCAACAACTTTTGTGAGTCAGAATCTCGGCGCCGGCAAGGCGGATCGGGCCAAAAAAGGGGCACGTTTTAGCATTTGGGCGGCCATGCTCTTGGCGGGGGGCATCGGCATTTTCTGTTATGCCTTCGCTCCACAGTTGTTTGCCTTTTTTGATACCAATCCCGGCGTGATCGAACTCGGCGTTCAACAGGCGCGTACGATTTCACCTTTTTTCTGCCTTTTGGCATTCTCGCACTCCGTTGCCGCCGTTTGCCGCGGCGCCGGGCACGCCATGGTACCAATGTTCATCATGCTTTCGATTTGGTGTGTGGTGCGTATTGCCTATATTGTCCTCGTGATGCACTTTTTGGGAGAAATCGGCTACATCTACTGGGCATATCCCCTTACCTGGGCGATCAGCTCCGTCATGTATTTGGTTTACTATTTGCGATCAAACTGGGCACAGGGTTTTACGCCCCGGAAGTAAATTCGAATGCACTTTTTGTTTGAAAGTCACCGGTCCGGGTAGATAGAATGTGAAACATTTTGACTGCGCCGACATCGTAAGCGGTGCGGAAGAGTGCAAGAAAAGGAGATAGTATGAGCAATTTATTTGATGATGTGAAAAAACAGGCGAAAAACGTCGGCGATGCCGCCAAGGAAAAATTTGATGACGCCAAGAAGTTCACCGAGGAAAAAGCGGAAGACGTAAAAAAGGGCGCCTCGGATTTGTATGATGATGCTCGCAAAAAAGGCAGCGAGGCAAAAGACAAAATCGAAGAGGAATGGAATAAGCTGAAAAAGTAGGCTCAAGTTACGAAAGCGCCCGCATGGGCGCTTTTTTTGTGGGAAGAAAATTTCCACGTACTTCCAATAAATAGGGTATAAAATTAAATAATTTTATACCATAAAGGAGAGACGAATGGATCAACAGATGCTATTTATGGGCGTCGTGGATCGCGGACGAGCGGAAGAGGTGCTTGCCGAGACGCGCGCTTTCGGCCTGCCGGGCGGCACCGTGTTTCACGGGGAGGGGACGGTTTCCAATCGCTGGCTGGAGTTAATGGGTTTGGCAGAGACCCAAAAAGACATTATCGTACTGACGAGTCCACAACAATTTGAAGCATCTTTACATGAGATGATGCGGGCTCGTTTTCATATTCATAAGAAAAATCGAGGAATCGCCTTTACGATGCCCCTCAGCAGAATGGGACAGACGCGTTTCTTTCCGGAAGAGGAGCGCCCCGATCCTCTGAGCTTTCGCTATCAATGTATCGTCGTGATTTCAGATCGCGGTAACAGTCGCGCATGTGTAGCAGCGGCGCGCGCTGCGGGTGCGGCGGGCGGCACGATTTTGCACGGACGTGGTGCCGGGGTGCCGGCGGGCAATTACTTTGCTACCATGCTCCAGCCGGAAAAAGATATCGTTCTGTTTCTATGCCCCACGGAAGATGCGCCACGAATCCGTCAAGGCATTGTTGAGAAAATGGATCTGCATGCGCCGGGGACGGGCATTCTCTTCGTGTTGCCGGTTTCACGGGTTTCAGGGCTCTATGAGAACCGGGAAGGGAGCCACACATGAACGCCTTACAGAGTAAAGTACAGGAAGTCAGCCAGTCGCTGTTGCCCATTGTCCTGCTTGTGGTAGCCATCAGCTTGCTCCTTGTACCGGTGGACACTACCGTTGTTCTGCGATTTTTACTGGGCGCCCTGCTAATTTTTCTCGGTCTTTCTATTTTTCTGTGGGGGGTTGATCAGAGTATGCAGCCGATCGGTCGGCATATGGCCCAGGAAGTGGCAAGCTCCGGCGGGTGGCTGAAAGCGGTAGTGATCAGCTTTCTGCTCGGCTTTCTCATCACCGTTGCCGAGCCCGATCTGCTCATTCTCGGCAACCAGGTCGAACAGGCTTCCGGAGGGACCATGAACGCCGCCTTTCTCGTGGCGATGATTTCTATCGGCGTAGGGATTATGATTGCGTTGGGCGCGCTGCGGATTCTGTTCAGTCGGCGCTTGAATCTCTTTATGGGGATCGTGTACGGCAGTATTCTGCTCTTAGGCCTGCGCGTATCGGAAGAATTTTTGGCAATTTCTTTTGATGCGTCCGGCGCGACCACCGGAGCGCTTACGACGCCCTTTGTTTTGGCACTTTCCGCTGGACTGTCCTACTTAAAAGGCGGAAAAAACTCTGAAGCGGATTCCTTCGGCATGGTTGGTACGATGAGCGCGGGTCCCATTTTAGCGGTCATGTTGCTTTCCATTCTGACAGGGCAGACGCACATCCAAGGAGAAGCCGTCCCCTTTGTCATGGAAGAAGGCGTATTCGGACCGATTCTTGCGCATCTAGGACCGATTTTTGTCGAGTCACTGACTGCGCTCGCACCGATCGTTGTGCTGTTTTTTGCTTTCCATTTTGTAAAATTCAAGCTGCCGGCCCGTGAACTGGTGGGGATCGTCCGCGGACTGGTATATACACTGCTGGGGTTGACCCTCTTTTTAGTGGGCGCCAATCAGGGATTTATGGATATGGGGCGCCTGCTCGGCACCGGTCTTGCCGAGGCACATCCATCGCTGCTTCCCGCCGTCGGTCTGGTAATCGGCTTGATCGTCGTTTTGGCGGAGCCGGCGGTACACGTATTGGGCGAACAAGTGGAAGAAGTCACGGCGGGGAACATTCCGACAAAGTTGCTGAAGCTTACGCTGTCGATCGGCGTTGGCGCGGCGATTGCGCTGTCCATGGTCCGCATCATGATACCCGAAGTGAAACTCTGGTATTTTCTCCTGCCGGGATTTTTGATCGCGGTGGTGCTGTCTTTTGTTGCCGATCCGATTTTTGTCGGTATCGCCTATGATGCCGGGGGCGTCGCTTCCGGACCGATGGCGGCGACCTTTGTACTGTCGTTCGCGCAAGGCGCCGCCGACAGCATTCCGACGGCGGATGTGCTTGCGGACGGCTTCGGCGTCATTGCCATGATTGCCATGGCCCCGGTGCTCAGCGTCATGATATTGGGTACGGTGTTTGAGCTGCGCCGCCGAAAAGCCGGATCGGAGACCCTTTTGCTGGAAGAACCGGTGATGCAATTGCGTACAATGGCCGCCTTTGACGGACCCTTATACGACCTGATTTCCTGCACGGTCGATCGCGGCAAGGCGGATGAGGTGGTAGAGACGGCGCACACAATCGGAGCGCAGGGAGCAACCATTTTGCATGGTCGCGATGCCCGGGCGCGTGCGTGGTCCAGCTATTCCCTCAATTTGGATCCGGAGAAGGAAATGCTGTGGTTGGTCGTCAAGGCAGAGTTGACGGAGCCACTTTGCACGACGCTGTGGACACTGCGGGAACAACCGGAATTTCATTCATTAGCTTTATCAGTTCTGCCGGTCGATCGGGCGGAAGGACTGACGCTTCTGGGCACCGAATAAGAGGAAGGAGAGCGTCCATGACATGGAAAGTGTTTCACGCGGCGGACTTGCACTTGGGGGCACCATTACAGGCGCTGGGCACTTACGCTTCGGAGCGTAGCCGGGAAAAAATTCAGACGGTTCGGCGGATGCTCACCTTTTGTGAAGAGGAAGGCGTCGATATACTGCTTCTTGCCGGGGATATTTTTGATAACGTGACCATTCCGCCGGCGCTTTTGCAAGAGGTGCAGGAGATGTTCGGTGTGTTGACAAAAACGAAGGTTTTTATCAGCCCGGGTAACCACGATTATTTTGCCATTGACTCGCCCTATGCGCAGCCGCATTGGCCTGACTGTGTGCATATTTTTCGCGGGAAGGCCTCGACCGTATTGTTGCCTGCGCAACAGATTTCCATAACCGGCGCCGGTTTTGAAGGAACGTATCAAAGGGAGAGCCTGTTGTGCGATTTTGATCCGATGTGCGGATTCGGAAGCATACAGAACTTTGGAGAAAACCGGACAGAAAAATCAGAAGTACCGGATTCATCCTCTTTCCTGCACCTGGCCGTGCTGCATGGCGATCTCGTGCGTCCGGGTGAGAAATCGAACTATCACCCGATTGTGCCAGAAGCCTTTCCCGCGGATTATTTTGCTTATGTCGCCCTAGGCCATGTGCACAAGCGCACGCCGATTCAGAACATCGGGAAAACGGCCTATGCCTATGCGGGTTGTCTTGACGGTGCGGGTTTTGATGAGACCGGTGCAAAAGGGGGCTATCTGTTGACGTGGGATGGCCGGCAAATGCAATCACAATTTTTGTCCTTTTCTTCGCGACAATTCCACCGGGAAGAAATTGACGTGAGTGAAGTGCAAAGTCGGGAAGAGCTATCCGCGCGCATTGAAGCGCGTGTGCAGCAGTTTGAAATGGATGCGGCGCAAACGACAGATGGCGTTGAGCCGGAGGCGGGTGTCGACACTTCACTGCGAACGCGCGATGTGCAAGCAGATTACTATCGCTTTTATCTAATTGGAAACTGTGAGGAGTCACTTGCGCGCCGCGTCCCGATGCTGGAACAAGAGTTGCGCGATCGGTTGTACTATGTAGAACTTTTCGACGAAACGCAGCCGGCGGTCAATTGGGCGTCGGTGCGAAAAGAACAGAATTTGCGCGGCTTTTTCGTCGACGCGCTGCAAAAGAAAATTGCCGCCCCGGGCGATGAGCGTGAAAAAGAAGTGCAACAATTGGCACTGCGGTATGGTTGGCAAGCGCTGGAAGGAGATATACGGCTGTGAAAATTGAAACACTTTCCATCCGATCTTTTGGAAAAATGAAAAATTTTGAGTTATCCGGCGCGCCGCATCTTCAAGTCATTTACGGCGAAAACGAGAGCGGAAAATCGACCGTGTTGGACTTTATTTTATTGGCCTTTTATGTCGGATATTCCAGAAAGCATGACGTACGCAATAATCCTCGTCTGCGCTACCAATTTAAGAAAGTCGACGACGGCGGTGTGATCGTATTTACATCGGGAAACCGGAAGTATCGCCTGTCCCATCAATTCGGGTCGGCGCCGGGACAAGATACCGTGACACTGCAAGATGAACACACGGGGGAATTGATTTCTCTACCGGCGGGACAGACTCCGGGCGATTATTTTTTCGGGATGGATATAAATGCCTTTTTGCGCACCCTGTTTATCGATGCGCAGGGAAATCTGGTACAGAAACCGAACGGCAGCGATACATTGAAGGATCGTCTGCTTTCCGCGGTGAGTACGGGCGACGTTTCGGTCTCGTACGATGTGACAAAAAAGCGCCTCGAAGAGGCAAAGAAAACACTTGTCAGCCTGCGCGGTAATACAGGGCGGCTGAATGATTTGGATCAACATATTGCAGCGTTGGAGGAGCAATTCATAACGGCGCGGGCGGCAGAACACGAGCGGAAAGAAGCGGAAGAACAGATCGCCATCTGGTCGAGTGCGAGGGCGGAGAAAGTGGCACAATTGGAGCGGTGTCAGCGCCGGCGGACGCAGTTGGCACAGGAGCAGGAAGGCCGACGGCTGCAGCAGGCGCTCGAAAATGCGCGGGAATTGGAGCGGTTGACCGCGACGCGGGCGCAGCGGGCGCAAAAACTGCAGTATCCGGGTGGCGTGCTGACGCGCGAGGGGTTGGAGCGTTGGCAGCAGGTGTTGGAAAAGTGGAAGGACGCGGAGCGCGGACGCCGGCAGGCGGCGGCGCGGCAAGCGGCGGCACAGGAGGAACGAGAGGCGCATAAGGCGACGGGGCAGAGCGCACCGCAAGCGCGTCTGAAACAGGCGAAAGAAGCGTTAGCGAATGCGGAGCAGGACGTCGCACAGAAAAAGCAGCGGCTGGAGTTTTTGGAAGCAAATCGTTCGGAAACTCGGAATCGAATCAACACCGCCGATGCGCAGAGAGAAAAAATTCGAGAGCAATTGCAAGAGCAGGAGTCGGCGCTGTGGAAGTGCGAAGAAGAGCTTCGTGCACTGGAACGGAATCGCCCGGCAACTTTTGTGGAAAGCATAGTACCCGCGCCGAAGCGAAGTTTGCCCATCCTCCTTAGCGGCGGTATGCTCATGCTGTTTTTTGGCATTGCTTTTTATTTGGAATTTCTTCCGAAAATACCGGCAGGACTTCTCTTCGGCGGGAGTGCCCTATTAACGCTGCTCGGTTTCTATCGTGCAAAAAAGGCACAAAGCGACTGGGAAATGCAAAGGCGCGAAGAAAGCAAGCGGCAAGAAACAGCCCGGCAGCAGCAGGCTGCATGGGAAACGGAGGTTCGAAAGCAGCAGGAGGCGCAGGCATCGGCGCGACAAGTACGCGAACAGACTGCGCAGATACTGCAGGAAAAAGAGCGGGAATGCGAAAGTGCCCGGAAGGATTCTGAAGAATGCAACCAAAAATACAGTGTTGCGGAACGTGCGTTGCATGAAGCACAAACGGCAGTGGCACTGTGTGAGCGGGATTGCACGGATGCGGCGCGGAACCTGGAGGAAGACCTTCAGCAGGGCGAGCGAATCGCGCAGACGATCGAAGCGTCGACGGCAGATCTGGAAAAATGGGACATGACAATAGCGGATCATGCCGCACGTTTCGAGACCTTCTTCGGGAAGAATGCACCGCAGAACTCGGCTGCAGGCACCGAATTTTTGCAGGATGTAGGGCGAGCGGTGCGCGATTGGGAAGATGCAAGCCGGGATGTTACATTGCTTGCAGAGCGGTTGCAGCAAGCAGACGGTACCTCGGTGGCGGAATTGGAGGAACGGTGGGCGACGTGGAAACAGAGGTTTGACGCATCTGTGGCACAGGAAGAAGACTGCATAGCGGCACCTGCAAATCTTCCCGCCGAAGAAATGCAAGCAGACTTGGATCGCACCATCGACGCGTTGCATCAGGAAGTGGCGAACCTGCGGGGAAAAATCGTGGAGCGCACTGCGGAGATCAATACAAAGTTCAAAGATACGCCAAATGTTTCGCAGTTGGAGGCGGAGAAAGCGTCGTATCTGGCGGAGCGCGAACACCTGTGTATCCAAGCGGATGCCTTATCGCTTGCTCTGGAAACGCTGGAAGCTTCGTATAAACACACACGAAGCGGGATCAGCGTAAAACTGAACGAACGCACGGGAGAAATCCTTCGGCAGCTTACGGGCGGGCACTACGAGCGGGTGTGGGTGGACGGCAATTACGGTATCACAGTCGAATCCGCGGAGCAGGCGAGTCGCCCTTGGGACATGTTGAGCTCCGGCACCATGGAACAGGCCTATTTTGCTCTGCGTATCGCGATGACGGAGTTGATTCAAAGCGAGGAGATTTTCCCGCTATTTCTCGATGATTCCTTTGTTCTTTTTGACGATCAACGCGCCGAGCGCGCACTGCATTTTCTGCAGACCTATGCAGCGGAACAGAATCGTCAGATCTTTCTGTTTACATGTCATGGGCGCATGAAACGATTGGCGCAGGCAGAAGGAGTTGTCTGGACGGCGATGCCGGAATGAGTGCACGGAGAAGATGTCGTTGCATCAAAAATCGTATGTTATAATGGAAAGCGAAAGTATATCAGATCATCGCGACAGGTTCGAGGAAAGTCCGTGCACCACAGAGCAGGATGCCGGATAACGTCCGGTGGAGGTGACTCCAAGGCAAGTGCAACAGAAAGATACCGCCTGAAAAGGTAAGGGTGGAAAGGCGAGGTAAGAGCTCACCGGCGCATTGGAGACAATGCGGCCATGTAAACCCCATCCGGTGCAAGAGAGGGATCAAATCGGCGGCTCGTCGGATCCCGCAGTTCGCTGGATCTCCCCGGTGACGGGGAGACGAGATAGATGATGATCAAAACAGAACACGGCTTACCGATATGCTTTTACAGCCGGGCATTGCCCGGCTGTTTTTATGAGAATATAGAGTTTTTATACGGATAGGGGTACAATGTGCGGGTACTCCCGCAGAGCTTTTTCCAAGATGTCCATGGCCAATTCAATTTTCTCCACGCCGACACAATAGGACACGCGGACTTCATTTTTTCCAAGGCCGGGCGTGGAGTAGAAAGTCTCGGCGGGGGTCAGCAGCACCGTGTGATTATTTATGCGGATATTGTTGAGCGTCCATAGGATGAACTCCTCCGCATCGGGCACCGGCAGCTGAATAATATTATAAAAGGCACCCTCCGGCAGCGGCGCCAACACGCCCTGCATGCGAGATAGGCGCGCTTGCAGCACATTGCGCCGCTTTTTGTACGTCAATCGGTTATCGATGACGTACTGGTCATCGACGATGTCCATCGCACCGGCACCGATTTGGTCGAGTGTGGACACCGCCAATCGCGCCTGCGCCATCTTCAGTGCATGGCGCAGAAATTCGTGATTTTTGGAGGCGATGGAACCGATGCGCGCGCCGCAGGCGGAATATTTTTTGGAAATGCTGTCCAGCAGTATGACCTGCTGTTCAATGGCGGGGAATTGCGCAAAGGAATAGAACGGACGGTCCGTGTAATTGAATTCGCGGTATACCTCGTCGGCAATAATGAAAAGTTTGTGGCGCTCGGCAAAATCGACGAGACGCTGCATTTCTTCCAGCGTGTAGACGCGTCCGGTTGGATTGCTGGGGCTCGAAAGCAAAATGCCGCGCACACTTTTGTCGTAGGCGCGCTCCAGCGTTTCGGCATCGGGCACGGAGAAATTATTCCGAGCATAGGTCGTTACGGGGTGTAGATGAATGCCCTGCGCTTCCGCCAGACTGCGGTAATTCGTATAAAAAGGCTCCAGGACAATCAAGGCGTCGCCGGGATCGCAGATGCAGGCTAAGGAGAAATTCAGCCCTTCGCTGGCACCGGTCGTGATCAGGAGTTCGTCAATGGAAAAATCGAGTCCGTAGTTATGTAGATACAGCTGTGTCGTCTCCAGCGCTTTTTTCATTCCCTGCGAATTGGCGTATTCGAGAACGCTGACATCGTAATGGCGCACCGCTTCCAGAAAATCCGGCGGTGTCGGAATATCCGGCTGTCCAATGTTCAGCGGAATGACATGCACGCCCTCTTTTCGCACCGCATCCGCATAGGGGATCAGTTTGCGGATGGGGGAGGCGATCATGGAACGCGCGCGCTTTGAAAAGTTCATTTCGTCTCCTTTCCGTCCACGCGATGCGGGTAGATTGTCAATGCCTGCGCCAATATTTCAATCGCCTGCTCCAATTTCTGCGCATCGACGCTGTAGGAAATGCGAATTTCATTGCGACCCAGTCCGGGAGTCGCATAGAAAGCTTCTGCCGGGGTGAAAAGTGCAGTTCGCCCGTGAACGCGCACATTTTGCAGCGTCCAGATGATAAAGCGTTCCGCATCGTCAACGGGCAGCCGGACCATGGTGTAGAAAGCACCTTCGGGATGCGAAGCGGTAATGCCTTCGATGCGTGCAAGACAATGCTGCAGGACGTCCCGACGCTTTCGGAACGTCGAACGCACAGATACCAAAAAGTTTTCATCCAGTGGATTGATTGCTGCTGCGCCGATTTGATCGAGCGTGGAAACGGCCAGACGCAGCTGACACAATTTCAGCGCCCCCTTCATAAAGGTGGGATCTTTGGAAAGAATCGCCCCGATGCGCGCGCCGCAGGCGGAAAAACGCTTGGAGACGCTGTCGAGCAGTACCACATGTTCCGCCAGCTCCGACCGCTCCGCAAAGGAGTGGAACGGACGATTGGAATAGTTGAATTCGCGGTATACTTCATCCGCAATGACATACAAATCGTGCTTTTTGGCAAAGGCAACGACGGTATCTTGTTCCTCGGCTGTGTAGACGCGCCCGGTCGGATTGCACGGATTGGAAAGCAGCACCGCTCGCAGTGAGGCATCATAGACGCGCTCCAATTCCGCAATATCGGGGATGGAAAATTGCTTCTCCGCCGTCGTGGTCACCGGAATCAGGCGAATATTCAACATCTGGGCCATGCTCCGGTAATTGGTATAAAAGGGTTCAAAAACGAGTATGGAATCGCCGGGGTCACAGAGACAGGTCAGTGCAATGCGCAATGCTTCGCTGGCGCCGGCGGTAATGAGTATTTCCTGCGCGTCAAAAGCAAGCCCATAGTGTTGATAGTAGGCGCGCGTCGCTTCGATCATCGGGGCGATGCCTTTGGAATTGGCATAGGACAGCACCGAAGGTCGGTGGGCGGCAACCGCATCGTAAAAAGATGTGGGCGTCGGGATGTCCGGTTGTCCAATATTTAGATGAATGACTTCTACGCCTTCCTTTTCCACGGCTTCTGCATAGGGAAGCAGTTTGCGCGTGGCGGAGGCAGGCATTTGTTGAATTCGTTTTGATAACATAAGCTCTCCCTTCCCTGCGAACAGGTTCATAATATCACAGCGGACAGGACGGAAAAAGGTGTATGATGGGAAAAACACAAAGAGCAGGAGGCAAGACAGCAATGAAAAAGTTTTTTAATGCGAAGAGAATGCTCACCGCCGGTGCACTATTTTTGAGTCTGAGTTTGTTGATCGGATGCGGCGGCACGACGGAAGAAAACTCGGAGTCCCAGCCCGGCGAAAGCAGCGCGTCCGGCGCTTCGTCGCAGCAAAGCTCCGAGGTGTCGTCCGAAGCCGACGCGAGCCATGCGGTGCAGGAACCGGAATCGACACAACAATCGGAACAATCGGCGAAAGAACCTGCTTCAACGGGCAAAGAACCGGCGCCGATTTCCGAAGACGCCCGGCGCGCGCTGTGCGATCTCTATGCTGCGACGCAAGAGGTGCACCCTGGCGTCGCCGGTTTTACGCTGCAAGCGGCGTCTGTCGCCGGCGCGTGGCTCAACACCTTGGGAGCGTATGCGCTTTCCCCGGAACAGGTACAAGCAGATGTGACAGCGTACCTTTCAGAATGTGGCTCGGATGCGCGCATGGCATTTTTAGAAGGATGGGAGATGCTGCAGTCCATGGCAGATGCCCTTGCCGAGCGGACGGAAGACGCGGTGGCACAGCTGCAGGACGCCGGCGGAACCTTGACGGATAAGGCCGTCGAGGCATCGCAGTGGCAATCCATTCGCGACGCGGTCAATGCCGCATTGGAAAAGCAGTCGTAAATACCCATCTATGCAAATCCCCGTTCCCGTGGTACAATGAACGCAGAAAAGTAACAAACGGGTTACGAAGCAGGAACGAAACAGTTACAGAAAGGCGTAACGTTCCGGAAACAGGGGGAATCGTTTTGGACAAGTATACATTGCGGCGCACAATTGGGTTTGGCGTAGGCGTCCTTACGATGGGCATTGCTCTGGCAAGCTACGTCTATGCACAGCGTCCGAAAGAAGTTACACTGAAGATTGACGATCAAGAGCAGGTGGTTTATACGGCGCAGCCAACCGTGGAGAAGGTGCTGAAAGAAGTCGGGGTGGAGCCCGCCGCACAGACTTTAGATGCGAAAGAAGCTTCCACAGAGGTGGTTGAAAATATGACTATCGAAGTACAAACCTTCAAAACCGTGTATCTGGTGGAAGGCAATACGGAAAAAACCGTGCAGACGCGGGCGACAACGGTGGGAGAATTGTTGAACGAGCTAGGCATCACTCTGCGCGAGGGGGATGAAATCACCCCGGGAACAGAAACTGCGGTGGCAGACGGAGCAAAATTAAATTTAGTGCGCGCGGAGAAAAAAGAGGTCGTTCCGCCGACCGAAGTTGTGGTTGTCGAAAAGAAAGACCCGCAGAGCACGCCCGTGGAGCCGCAACCGGAATCGGAACCCGAGTCGGAGCCGGAACCTGAGCCCGAGCCGGAACCCGAACCCGAGCCGGAACCCGAGCCGGAACCCGAACCCGAGCCGGAACCCGAACCCGAGCCGAAACCCGAACCTGAGCCGGAACCCGAACCTGAGCCGGAACCCGAACCTGAGCCGGAACCGCAGCCCGAGCCAGATCCGCAACCGGAGCCGAAGCCGGAGCCGCAACCGGACCCCAAACCGGAACCGGAGAAGCCGGAACCGGATCCCAAACCGGAACCGGAGAAGCCGGACGAGTTGGGTCCGAATGATGTGGACCTGGGAAACGGCATCATCCTTCGCGACGTCGTAAAGCAGTTTTCAATGGAGGCAACGGCGTATACCCATACAGGGAACAGGACGGCAACCGGCACCTGGCCGAAGGCCTACCACACCGTGGCAGTCGATCCGATGGTGATCCCGCTGGGGTCGCGCCTCTACGTTGAAGGCTATGGATTTGCCGTGGCGGAAGATACGGGCGGTGCAATCAAGGGCAACCGCATTGATCTCTTCTTCGATACGGAAGGCGAAGCAATCGTGTACGGCAGACAGTACGGAATTCGCGTATACCTCCTTCCATAAAAATGCGTAATACAAAGCAGACCCGTTGCCGGATCTGCTTTTTTGTACGTTCGTTATAACGCTACGTGTTTACCGACGAAGGAACCAATCGACAAGGCGCTGCCACAGGCTGGGCGCCTTTTTTTCGAGAATTTTTTCTGAAGTTTCTTCTGCTTTTGTCGCTGTGGGGGCAGGGTACTCCGGGGGGAGAGCTTCTTCCTGTGCAATACGCGCAGCGGCGGCGCGCTGCCGTTTTCCGCTCAGCGCTTCCACGTGCAAAGGCGCCGTCTGGCTCTTCAATTCGTCCGTATAATGAAGTTCGCGTGCCTGTTGTTCCGCCAGTTGCATAAAGATCTGCTGGGCATTGTGGTCTTTGTGGTTGGGGAGCGGAGCGTACTGCCCGTCCGGCTGCAATTCCTTCATTTTTGCATCGTCACTCAGGAAGATGTCGATGGCGCGTAAAATCTTCTCCCGTACGTCCGCATCGCGCAGCGGAACGGCGAGTTCCACGCGCTGTACGATATTGCGCGTCATGAGATCTGCCGATGAAATGTAGATATCTTCGCGTGCCGCGCCGAAGGCATAGATGCGATGATGCTCCAAAAACCGTCCGACAATGGACAGGACGCGTATATTTTCGGTTTTGCCGGGAATACCGGGGCGTATGCAGCAAATACCGCGCACCAGAAGCGTGATGGGAACGCCGGCGCAGGAGGCTTCCATCATTTTATCGATGAGCGTACGTTCTGAGATGGAATTACACTTGATAAAGACGGCTGCTGGCTCTCCGGCTTTTGCCCGGCGAATTTCCCGGTCGAAGAGGTTCATCAGCGCCGGTTTGATTCCTGCAGGTGCTGCTAAAAGCTCGCTGTAGTGACCCTGCAGGTTATTGATGAGCATATTTTTGAAAAACGTCGTCGCATCGGCACCGATGGCGGCATTCCCGGTGAGAAATGAAAAATCCGTGTATTGTTTTGCCGTTTTTTCGTTGTAATTTCCGGTGCCAATCTGCGTAATGGTATGGATGTGATCGTCCTGATAGTAGGTGATCAGACAGACCTTGGAGTGTACCTTATAATCTTCAAAACCGTAAATAATCGTACAACCGGCCTGCTCCAGACGTTCCGAGTAATCGATATTGTTCTCTTCATCAAAGCGTGCACGCAGCTCCATGAGTGCAAGGACTTCTTTTCCATTTTCCGCCGCTTGCGCCAGATATTCCGCTACCTTCGAGACGGAAGCCATGCGGTAAATCGTGATTTTAATCGAGATGACGCGCGGATCGGTTGAGGCTTCCCGGAGCAGGCGTAAAAACGGTTCCATGCTTTCATACGGAAAATGCAGAAGGGCGTCCTTTTTCGCCACCTGATCAAGGACGGGTTCTTTGGCGCGCAACTCTGCACCGGGCTGCGGCTTGAAAGGCCGATAGCACAGTTGGGAGCGCTGGGCACTGTCCAGGAGATCTTCCAACGCAAACACATATTTCATGCGCAGCGGCGCTTGGGCATACAACACCTGCGCGGGCAGCAGATCGTGTTGCTGCGCCAGGTATTTTACAGAGCCGGGCGGCAGGGTGCCTTGCACTTCCAGACGCACCGGCGCCAACCGATTTCGCTTTTTCAGTGCTTTTTTGAACTGTAGGCGTATATTTTCCTCAATATCGTCGACCGCCTCATCCAAATTGATATCCGCATTGCGCGTCACGGAAATAACGGCAAGACTCTTTAACCGAAAATTCTGGAAGAGTCCCGCCATTTTGTCGCGCAGCAGGTCTTCCGTGAGAATGTAACGCAAACTGCCCGGCAGGCGGATCAGCGGTTTAATGATGGACGGCACCGCTACGATGCCGAAGAAGGGATTGCCCTTGGCGTCCTGCAGATCGGAAAAGAGATAGAGCTGCAGATTCGTCAGGTGCGGAAAGGGGTGGCGCACATCAATTACCAGCGGGGAAAGAATCGGTGCCACGCGCTCCGTATAATAGGATTCCAAGTATGCGGCGTCTTTTTTATTCAGATTATTCATGTCGAGACGTACCAGCCCGCTCTCTGCCAAACGCCGTTCTACTGCGGCAAATGCCGCATCGCGCTCCGCATACATTACCGGCATGCGCGCATAAATCTCTTCGAGTTGTTTGCGCGGGGTCCAGCCGGTTTTGTTATCAATCGCCTCTTTTTTCAGCGCGGTCAAGTCATGTAGAGAGCCGACGCGAACCATGAAAAATTCATCCAAGTTTGACGTGAAAATGGAAATAAATTTCAGGCGTTCAAGAAGCGGCACACGTTCATCGCAGCCTTCCTGCAAAACGCGGCGATTAAATTCCAACCAAGATAATTCCCGATTTTGCGTGTAACTGATATCCCGTTTATAATTCGAATCGGTCATGCGGACCTCCTTTGCCGATGTCATTCTTTTTTTATTATACCCTTCCTGCCTGTCGGCGGACATTAAATCCACGTAAAAAAGCCCGCGGGAGGCGGGCTTGTCAGGAGGGCGGTCACCCCCTTAAAACAGGGCACTCAGGCGCTTGCCGCAGAGGCTTCTGCCAGTTCTTCGACCCGGCTGATCGTCCACGACGAAATCGTCGTCGTCACAAGCGACCAAGCGATATGTGTGAATGGCAGATAGATTAGAGACATGGATAGCACGATGAAATCCGACAGAAAATAACAGAGTCCCAATTTCAGCGGTGTGTGCTTTTCCATTACCAGGGCGAGCGCATCATCGCCACCGGCGGCGGCACCGCGTAAAACGACGACCGAGCAGCCGATGCCAATGCATAATCCCCCAAGTAAAGAGGCAAGGAAGGGGTGATCAATCAGACTGGGCAGCACGGGTCCGATGCGGTGGAAAAGAGAAAAGGACAGCGAATAGCTCAATGTTGCGAAGAGCGCCCTTTTAATGAACTTTCGTCCTAACAGAGAAAATCCGATCAGATAGCATAAGAAGTCGAGCAGCGGACTCATCCACCCGGGATCCCAGCCCAATACTTTGTAAAAGAACAGGGAAAGTCCGAGAATTCCGCCTTCCGTGATTTGCGCAGGAATGTGGATGTTGACGACAGCAAAGGCCATCAGCGCACAACCGCCTGCCATATACAGCAGGTCACGGATTTGCAATTGCATAAAGTCTTCCAATTTTTTCAGCATATAGCCCCCTTGTAAGTGTGCACGCGGGGATTTGTCCACGAAAAAAGACTGCGTTGGCCGTGAGCGAACTCCGTGCGTGCAATCTGATGGTGGTGATGCTTTTTTTGTTTGGATATTCTTTCTTGTAAGAACTCTGAGCGCCGATTTGCTTTTTCGCCTCCGCCCTCCACCACATCAGATGGGGCGTAGGCTCTTTCTCGCGTATCGGGCATCAGATAAAAACTACCGAATTGGATTCGATAACCATCGCGAGGTAAAACCTCTCCAACGTCAGTAGCATATCAAATAGTAGGGGAAATTGTCAAGTCCGGCGGTCAGAACGCTCTTTTCGCAATGGCGCAGCATAACGACAGGCCCGGCCTTTAGGCACCGGAAAAGGCGTCTGCGACCTGTACAAGGTGTTCGGCAATACGAGACAGGTAGCTGAGGAATTTGTCATAGTTGAGCCCCGCCTCTATGCCGCAGTGCCCTTCCCGCATGCGCGTGAGGTGCTGATCGCGGCAAGTTTCCACCGTACTGTCCAGCTGATACTTCGTTGAATATACGTCGCGCAGCACCAAGTCGCCGCTTTTCACTTCTTCGGCAATGCCTTGGAAAAGCCCCATTACGATGTCGTTCATGGCCCGGATTTCCTTGTGGGCGGTTTCACTGTAAGAAATGCTTCGGCTTTCCCCGGAACGCGCCAACTCCGTTAAGTGCAGCGTGTAGTCACCGCATCGATCTAGATTGGAAAGAATGCGCAGATAATCGGTAAGTGTCTCCGATTGTTGCTGCCCAAGGTGGTTGGATAACAGTTCAACATTGACTTTCGTCATCTCTTTGTTGAGAAAATGAATGGTTTGCACATTTTCAAAAACCTTCGCGGCACGTGCATCGTCGAAAGAGTCAAAAGAAGAAACCGCATCGGCAAAGGTGTCGCGTGTAATCGACAGCATGCGCAAGATTTCCGACTTCAGATTGGCGAACAGAACGACATGGTCGGCAAAGTTGCCGGGCTGTACGTAGAGCAGGCGCCGCTCGTTGTAAGCATCGCCCGGCTTGATGTGAATGATGGCGGAAGAGAGGGAAGCGAGATAATCGGAAAAAGGAAAGAGAAACACCGTCGTGGTGAGGTTGAAGATCGTATGTAGATTTGCAATTTGGCGCATCGGATCGTCCGGGGATAGGTGGATGATCCATTCTTCAATGGGGAGAAAGAAGGAAGCGGCGATGAAAAACAGGGTGCCGATGGTGTTAAACAATACGTGAGACAGGGCGGCCTGTTTTGCAACGGGTTTGGCGCCGATGGAGGCCAATACCGAAGTGATGCATGTCCCGATATTTTGCCCAAGGACGATGTACAAAGCGGTATGAAAGGGAACAAGTCCCTGCAATGCCAACGCCTGCAGCACACCGACCGATGCCGATGAGCTCTGAATAATGGCAGTAAAAATGGCACCGATGGCGACCCCGTAGAGCGGATTGGAAATGCCCTGCATCCAGCCCACAAACGCGGGGGAGTCTTTCAACGGAGCCATACTCTCGCTCATAATATTAAGACCCATAAAGAGAAAACCGAGACCGATGATGATTTTTCCAATGTATTGCCGCTTGACGACTTTACTCATTGTGAAAATCAGGCCGACGAAAGCGATGAGCGGGGCAAAGGAAGAGATATTCAGGGCAATCAGCTGTCCGGTGACCGTGGTACCGATGTTTGCCCCCATGATGACATTGATCGCCTGTGTCAGATTCATCAGCCCCGAGTTTACGAAACCGACGACCATGACGGTGGTGGCGGAGGAGCTTTGAATCACAGCGGTAATGACAATACCGACGCCGATGCCCATCATACGCTTGGTTGTCAGCTTATCAAGGATGCCTTGCATGCGTCCGCCAGCGATTAGCTCCAACCCGTTGCCCATTGAATTCATTCCGTATAGGAAAAGGGAAAGTCCCCCCAACATTCCAACAATGTACCAGATATCCATGCGCCCTCCCGTGACAATTCTCTCGCCATGATTTTAACCTTTATCTGACAAAAAGCCAAATCATGCGATTCCCTTGTATTTTCAACGAGTAGTGGGTTCAAAACTTATCAACAACAATATGTGGTGTTTTTCGTTGACAAAACGGAAATTCCATGGCAAAATAACTCGTGTAGTTTGTATTCTCGGCGAAAATTTCGCCGTATGAAATGTATGAGGAGAATTGTATGAAAACCGCAGAATTTTCGTCGAACGTGAAAACGGACAACTTCGGCAGCGTCGCCGTGGACGAAACGAGAGACATATTTTCAGGCAAGGGGACGCCGGTTGCCATTGAAGTCATTAAACGCGATGGGCGGCAGGTGCCCTTTGAAAGAGAAAAAATTACGCAGGCGATCTTGAAGGCAATGCATTCATCCGCCGGGGTTTATCAGCCGGGACAGGCGGAGCGCATTGCCGAGGAAATTGAGCAGTTTGCCCGATCCATGCCGACACCGGTCACGATTTACGGCATTGAGGAGCAGGTGTACTACAAGCTCGTGCAATACGGCAATCCGGCGACGGCAAAGGCGTATGAGAGTTATCGCTCCGTTCAGGCGTACAAGCGCCAAATGAACACGATTGATGACGATATCGTGGGCATTTTGAACCGCTCGAATGTCGGCGTTCTGGATGAAAATTCCAATAAGGATGCGAAGATCGTCAGCACACAGCGCGATCTCATTGCCGGTGAAGTGTCGAAGGATATTGCACGTCGGAAGCTGATGCCGACGGATATTGTATTAGCCCATGATTCCGGTGCCATTCATTTCCACGACATGGACTACATCATTCAGCCGATGTTCAATTGCTGCCTGGTCAACTTGGAAGATATGTTAAAAAACGGTACGGTGATCAACGGCAAGAAGATTGATACGCCGCGCAGTTTTCAGGTGGCGTGTACGGTAACGACGCAGATTATCGCCCAAGTTGCCAGCGGGCAATACGGCGGGCAGAGCATCAACGGCGTCGATCGCATTTTGGCGCCCTATGTGCGAAAAAGCTACGATAAATACCTGAAAGCCGTTGTCGAAGAACAGCGCGAGGTGTACGGCATTGAACCGGATCTGGAAAAGGCGAAGCAGATTGCCTGGAAGCGCACGCGCAAGGAAGTCAAGGACGGGATTCAGACGATTCAGTACCAGATCAACACGTTGATGACGACGAACGGCCAGGCACCTTTTGTGACCCTGTTCATGCACTTTATGCCGGACTACGAATATGTCCGTGAAGCGGCGTTGATTCAGGAAGAAATCCTGAAGCAGCGTCTGGAAGGCATTAAGAATGAGGCGGATGTGTATGTGACGCCGGCATTCCCGAAGCTGATTTACGTGCTGGATGAGCACAATGTGCACCCGGATTCGCCATACTACTACCTGACGGAATTGGCGGCAAAATGCACGGCAAAGCGCATGTATCCGGATTATATTTCCGCCAAGCGGATGCGCGAATATTACGAAGGAAATGTCTTTTCGCCCATGGGTTGCCGTTCCTTCCTCGCTCCTTGGAAGAATGAAGCCGGGGAATATGTATTCGACGGTCGGTTTAATATGGGCGTGGTCAGCTTGAATTTGCCGCAGATCGGTATCCTCTGTGAAGGCAATGAAGAGGATTTCTGGAAGTTGTTGGAGAAGCGGTTGGCGCTGGCGAAAAAGGCGCTATTGTTCCGCTACGACCTGTTGAAGGACATTACGAGTGACGTCAGCCCGATTCACTGGCAGCATGGGGCCATCGCCCGTCTCAAACCGGGTGAGAAGGTGGCGCCGCTGCTCCAAGGGGGCTATGCGACCATTTCCTTGGGCTACATCGGTTTGTACGAGGCGACCAAGCTGGTGCGCGGCGTCTCCCACACGGATCCGCATGGCAAGGACTTTGCGCTGGCGGTAATGGACCGATTAAAAGAAGCGGTCGACACGTGGAAGGCGGAAACCGGATTGGGCTTTGCGCTTTACGGAACGCCGGCGGAGAGCTTGACGCATCGCTTCTGTCAAATTGATCGGCAGCGCTTCGGCTCCATTCCCGATGTTACGGATAAGGGATATTACACGAATTCCTATCATGTCGATGTGCGCGAAGAGATCAGCGTCTTTGATAAATTTGACTTTGAAGCGCAGTTTCAGGAGCGCTCAAAGGGCGGCATGATCAGTTACGCGGAAATTCCGAATATGCTGAACAACCCGCGTGCCGTTGAGACGCTGGTGCGCTACATCTACGACCACATTCCGTATGCGGAATTCAACACGAAGAGCGATTATTGTCACGTGTGCGGTTTCGACGGAGAGATCAAAGTCAATGAAGATAACCAGTGGGAGTGTCCGAATTGCCACAATAAGGACCGCTCCAAACTGACCGTCATTCGACGCACCTGTGGTTATTTGGGAGAAAATTTCTGGAATGAAGGACGCACAAAAGAAATTTCCTCCCGTGTGCTGCACATTTAACGATGCGCTATGCACAAATTCGCCCCTTCGATGTGGCCAATGGGGTGGGCGTACGCACGACAATCTTTGTAACAGGCTGTACAAACCATTGTCCCTCTTGCTTTAATCCTTCGTATCAAGACTTTTCTTTTGGCGAGGTATGGACGGAAAAAGAGACAGAAACGGTCATCGGCTACTTGAAAAAACCCGTCGTCGCCGGGCTGACGCTGCTCGGCGGGGAGCCCATGCAGAATCTGGAGTTGACGAAGATCGTCCGAAAGATTCGCGCGGCGGTGGATACGAACATCTGGGTGTATTCGGGTTATACCTATGAACAAATTCTTGCCGATCCCGCAAAAAAAGCCTTGTTGGATGAATGCGACGTTTTGGTCGACGGACTCTTTGTCGAGGCGCTGCTGGATCTGAAGCTGAAATTTCGAGGCAGTTCCAATCAGCGGATCCTAGACATTAAGCGTTCGGAAGAAGCGGGACATCCGGTGGAAGTGGAATTGCCATAAAAAAAAACGAACCCCCTCGGGTTCGTTTTTTGCATTGTGCTAAAACAGCACCGATTTTTCCTTCGGCTTGGTTTCCGCGATTTTGCGCCCGCGATGCACCGAAAGCAGTACTTCCGCGTGCAGATTCAGCGCATCGTAGAAGTTTTCAGCATTCAGGACGATAAAGTTGGCCGGTTTTCCGACTTCCAGTCCGTAGCGCTCCTGCAGATGCAGACAGCGAGCCGCATTATGTGTGACAAAGCGATAGCTGTTGAGGATCTGTTCATAACCCATCATTTGCGTCACGTGGAGGCCCAGATGGACCACATCCAAACTGTTTCCGTCGCCCATGGGGTACCAAGGATCCTGAATATCGTCGTGTCCGAAGGCGACATTATTGCCGTTTGCCAAAAGCTCGGGAACGCGCGTGATACCGCGTCGTTTCGGGTAGGTGTCGATACGTCCCTGCAAATGGGTGTTGATCAGCGGATTGGCGATAAAGTTGATGTCGCTCATGCCCAAAAGACGAAAGAGTCGCTGGCAGTATGCATTGTTGTAGCTGTGCATGGCGGTGGTGTGGCTGGCGGTGACGCGCTCTCTTAAGCCGGACTCCAGTGCAAGCATGGCGAGGGTTTCCAGTCCGCGCGAGGCAGGGTCGTCGATTTCATCACAGTGCACATCGACGAGGCGGTCATATTTTTCCGCCAGTTCCATGGCAATATGCAGCGACTCAACGGCGTATTCATGCGTAAATTCGAAGTGCGGAATGGCACCGACGGCATCGGCACCAAGACGGATAGAGTTTTCCAGCAACTGTTTTCCGTTCGGGAAGCTGCAGATGCCTTCTTGCGGGAAAGCGACCAACTGTACTTCCACCCAATCCTTAACTTCTTCTTTTACTTCTAAAATCGCTTCGGTGGCGATCAGCGTGGGATCGGTGCAGTCCACATGCGTGCGCACAAATTGAATGCCGTTGGCTGCCTGCCGGCGAATGGCCGCATGGACGCGCTCTTTAATATTCTTTTTCGTCAACGTGGGCTTGTATTCGCTCCAAATCTGAATGCCTTCAAACAGGGTTCCCTTGATATTCCAGCGCGGATTGCCTGCTGTTAAAGCGCTGTCCAGATGTACATGCGGCTCGACAAAGGGCGGTAGGACAAGCTTTCCGTGGAGGTCGACGACTTCTTCGCCTTCTTTGGGGGCAAGGGATGGGCCCATTTCAACAAATTTTTCGTCTTCGACGCGAAAGGCGGAGACTTCCTTGGCATTTTCGATGCGTGCGTTAATAAAGAGCATAGATATTCCTTTCTTTCAAAAAAGACCTGTTTTTCAAAAAACGTTGTTCCAAATTGTTGCTTCAAAAATCGCCGGACGACCATGACGGGCGTCCGGTGGGGGGATTATTCCAGATCGGCCGCGACGGGCTTTTGCACGGGGACAGTGAAAAAATGATCCCCTATTAGAAAACTGACGCCGGAGGCAACCAATGCATTCAATGCGGGAATGCCGACCGGGAGAAAGAGTCCCGCAACGATGCCAAAGGCAACGGCAACCAGTGCCGGTGCGGAAAAGAGCGGTGCATTTTCCGTGCTGTCTTCCAGATATTGTTCGCGATGGCGGAAATAGTGAATGCTCAGCACCACGCCAACGGGCGGAATCATGCTACCCAACACGGACAGGTAGCCGACAAAGTTGTTGTAGAGATAGACGGCAAGGACGGTTCCCAAAACGCCGCCCAGAATTGTTGTGGTTTTCATCGATTTTTTGGTGATATTGGAAAAGCCCAGGCCGGCGGTGTAGAGCGCATTGTTATTCGTGGACCAGATGTTTAATCCCAAGGTCAGAATGGCGGGGATGGTCAGCCCTTGCAAAATGAGGACATTAAAGATATCCGGCTCCTGGTAGACAGCGGCGCCGGCAGCGCCGAACACAAACATGATGATGTTGCCGACGAAAAAGGCGAGGACGGTGGCGCCGACCGCACTTTTCGCGCTTTTCCCAAAACGTGCAAAGTTCGGCGTGGCGGTTCCGCCGGAGATAAAGTTTGCTATGACAATACCCAGCGCGGCGGTCATAGAGAGCGGTTCAGCGGGATGTTCACTGAACATTTGAAAAAATCCGCCGGCCTGCTGTGCCGCTAACGTAACGGAATAGCTGCCCAAAAGAGCGATCAACGGAACGGCAATGCCGCCGAATATCGCCAAGGCCTTTACGCCGAGCGCGGCGGTCAGAGTCATGAGTGCACCGACGATGGCAACGAGGATATAGGGTGAAATGCCCAACAAATTTCCGACGGGAATGGCGAACATGGCGACGCCAACCCCGAACCAGCCCATTTGCGTGATGGAAATCAAGGCGGAGCATACTTGCGAGCCCTTTTCCCCAAAGGCGCGCCGCGCCAGCAAATCGAGGGTCATGCCGGTTTTTTGACTGATGTAGGCGAGAATGCCCGTGTATAATGCAAGAAATGCATTGCCGAGAACAACGGCAAGGACAAATTGTGCGAAGGTAAGACCGAGTCCGAGTCTTCCGCCGGCCATCATACTCGGTGAGAAAAAGGTAAAGCCGACCATAATAAAAGCGATCTGCCAAAATCCCTGTTTGGCACTCGCTGGAACGCGGACTTGCGAAAATTCGCTGTCCGTTGAAACAGAAGTGTTTGATTTCATGATTCCCTCCCTGGAAAATCTTAATGAATTCAATGATTCAATTGTCCGCGGTCAAAACTTGAGCAAATGCGACGGCGACCACATATTCCGTCTTGGTGAGAATAGCACAAGTTTTGATAAAGTACCAGCAAAAAGAATTTTTGGAACTTTTTTCAAATGATATTGCATGGCAAGAGAAAAACCGGTGCAGTGTAGATGCGAGCTGCTGCGATCGTCGAGGTGCGGAACCCGTCCATTTTTTCGCAAAAAAAGGAAGGGGCAAAAGGCAACTTCCCTTCCAAAGTTTTTGAGTCCGAAGACTCCCGGCACTTCGCAGCTTTCATGAAGGATTCAATCCGTTTCCGTTCGTCATTTGTGAGTCGTGAAAAGTAAGAATCGTATGGCGAATTTCGTCCTGTTTAATAAAAAGCGAAGCGCACACCAAAGGCCTACGCGATAAGCGGATTACAGTTCGTATTGGAGCTCGACGACCAGGGTGGTGTTTGCATTCACTCGGTCAATAGCATTGGAGCGCTCATTATTTTCACTGAACAACTGTCGGCGCAAAGTTTCAAGATAAGCGGCATCGTAGGGCGCATAGTCGACCACGCCGACGGAATTTTCCACATCGGTGCGTCGACTTTGCAGCATGCCATCCAAATGATCGACCAATTCTCGGTTGAGGCGAGCACTTTCAAGTGCTTCGCAAAGACTTTGTTCCCCGGCTTTTGTTTGCAGGTTGGCCTGTGTCATTGCACGGCGCAGGGCGATAATATCCGCTTGGATCAGCAGAACACGTTCCAAAATTTCACGCGCGCCTTCTTCTTTTTCTTTCGTTAAGACGCGTTTTCCGTTTATGGCAACGGGACCGACAAACTCACGGGATAAACGGTTCATCAATTCGCCGCGTTCACGGTGTAAATTTGAGAGATGAAAAATAGCTTGCTGTAAAGTGAATTCTTTTTTCAAGGGAAACTCCTTTCCATTCCATCCGTATCGGAAGGATTCATTCGTTCCGCTGTTGAGAGGACAGTGCATCAAGACAGCGCGCCAAGCGGGCGATTGGAAGCCCCATGACGGTATAGTAATCGCCCGTGAGGGCTTCAATCAGCAGCGCGCCGCGCCCCTGAATGGCATAGGCGCCCGCTTTGTCATAGGGTTCGTCGGTATCGAGATAGGCTTCGATTTGTGCTTTCTGAAAAGCATCAAGGGGATAAAAACGCACGGCGGCATGTTCCGCAAAATGACACAGGCAGTCTTCCTGCGCATCAAAAATTGCGACACCGGTGTACACCAAGTGGGTCTTTCCACTCAGCGCCCATAGCATCTTCTGCGCTTCCTTGCGATTTCGTGGCTTTCCATACACCTGTTGGTCACATACGACTATCGTGTCGGCACCGATTACCAGATCACCAGGTTGGGCTTTTGTTACCGCGACAGCGTGGGCTTTTTCCTGTGCAAGCGAGGAAACAAGAAAAGCGAAACGGTCTCCGGACACCTCGGCGGGCAATGTTTTTTGCACATGCCGTTCATCAATTGCAGCCGGACAAACACGAAAAGGTCGGTTGAGCCACTGCAATAATTCACGGCGTCGAGGGGAGTTGCTTGCCAGGAGGATCATGCGATTTTTCTCCATTCTGTTTTCATTAAAAGTATTGTACACTATAGGCAAGCAAGAGAAAAGAATGGCGACGCGTAAGCATCGCAAAGAAGAAAGGAATACCCATGACTCCGACAGTTTGGTTAGTCATTCCGTGTTATGAGGAAGAGGAGGCGCTTCCCGTTACGCGTCCGGTAATCGAAAAGAAGTGGGAAACCCTCATGACCCAGGGGCATATTGCAAAGGACAGCCGCATTTTACTGGTGAATGACGGATCGAAGGATCGCACCTGGGAATGCATTCAGCGTTTTCACCGAGAGAATCCGCTCTTTTTAGGCATCAATTTATCGCGCAACCGGGGGCATCAGAATGCGTTGCTTGCCGGGCTAATGACTGCGCGCGCCCATTGTGACTGCGCCATTTCGATGGATGCCGACCTGCAGGATGATATTCACGCAATCGATGCGATGTTGGAGTGCTATGCGGCGGGGGCGGATGTCGTGTACGGCGTACGCAAAAAGCGGGAAACGGATTCCTTTTTCAAAAAGTGGAGTGCGCAGGGCTTTTATTCGCTGATCCGGCATATGGGTGCGGAGGTGGTGTACAATCACGCAGATTATCGTCTGATGTCCCGGCGTGCACTCGACGGATTGGCGGAATTTACCGAGGTCAATCTTTTTTTGCGGGGTCTCGTCCCTCTCGTCGGCTTTCCTTCGGATGTCGTGTATTACGACCGCAGTGAACGCGTCGCCGGGGAGAGCAAGTACCCGCTGCGCAAGATGATTTCCTTCGCCTTCGAAGGCATCACTTCGCTCTCAACCAAGCCGATTCAGTGGATTACGCGCCTGGGCATCGTTGTATTTCTTGTCAGTCTGATTATGCTGATTTATTCAGTGGTACAGTATTTCCGGGGCCATACCGTCGCCGGCTGGGCATCCCTCATCACTTCCATATGGGCCATCGGCGGACTGATTCTCCTTTCCATCGGGGTCATCGGCACCTATATCGCAAAAACATACCTAGAAGCGAAACATCGTCCGCGGTATCTGATTCAGGAAGCGCTATTGGATGAAAAAGATCAAACGGAAGAATGAGGTCAAAAATTAAAAACGGATGAGTTTCAAAGACTCAAATGCGCCCAATCTGCTCCGGATCGTAAAATTCTGCGAGTGGAAAGGGCGCCTTTTTGTGCGGTCCATGGAGGGATTCTATCCGGGTGACAGGTATGTAAAATCGATTTTGTGCGAGAGATCAATACTTTTCGACCGACAACGTGGAAGAAAACAGTGCATCCACCCATTGCCGATTCTAGACGTGGAAAGTTTCGCAGGCGTGATTATGGCAACGGCGAAGGATTCTGTGATGAATTTGTGGGCAATGCTCAAGCAGCAATGGCAACGATAGCAAGTGAAGGATTTTCAGAGATATTCCAAGTTTCAAATTTCTCAGATGACCTATCAGCAAGGAGATTCAAAATTAGAAGTTAATTGGAGACTCGGGTCGGCATGCTTTTGGCAGTGCCGTCTTTTTAGCGTACATTTTTGCAAGATTTCCAATTTGACCAGCATCCATTTCAGTTTTGTTTCCCATTTTAGCGTACATTTTTACAAGTTTTCCAATTTCACCGGCTGAATTTTCAGTGCTGTCGCCTTTTTTTACGTACATTTTTTCATATTTTAGATTTTAGCCAGAAAATTTTTCTGACATTTTTCAAATTTTTGCTTTTTCACCGGCTTTTTTTTAAAACTCTTCTGAAAATCGTACTGACTTTTTTTGATTTTTTTCATTTTACCGGTAAAAGTCCACCTTATTTCTTCTTTGTGCATGCGTTTGCAGGGAGCAAGTTAGAACTTTTGAAGGCAAAAAAGAGAGTTTTATTTGTCAAAATTGACCAATAGGAGCGATATCCCATACACTACCTGACAACAACCTCGCTTCAGCCGTGTGCGTGATTGGATTCATGGTGGACGGACTTTATGTATTCCCTTTTCAGCACGGGTCCGCAGGACAACAGACCAAAACTTTTGATTTGACAAGATTAAAAAAAATCATTATCATAAATGGGCAACAGTTTTGACGCCATGCGGCACGAGTTTCTCTTTCGCCGTCGCGGCGCAGAAAATATGCCCAGATAGCTCAGTCGGTAGAGCAAAGGACTGAAAATCCTTGTGTCGTTGGTTCGATTCCGACTCTGGGCACCAGCGGCAGTGGCTCAGGGGTAGAGCATCGCCTTGCCAAGGCGAGGGTCGCGAGTTCGAATCTCGTCTGCCGCTCCAAACGGCGACATAGCCAAGCGGTAAGGCAGAGGTCTGCAACACCTTTACCCCCGGTTCAAATCCGGGTGTCGCCTCCAAACTAAGACCCATTATTGATAGGATCAATAGGGTCTTTTTTGTGTTCGGAAACGTCTGTTATATAGGTTTCTAAGCAAGTAGATAAAAGTACGAAAGGGTGCTCTTATGAGAAAAATAACGTCTACGAAAAAAACAATATTATCTACAATAAAGCGCACAACGATTTTCCTGCTTATCCTCTCCTTCTTGTGTTCTTGTTCTTCACAGACACCAATGAGTCAGACCTCCTCGTCACGCATGTCCGACATACATGAATCCCCGGAAGATTACGTGGCTTCTCAAGAAGTGGATACGGAGGTATTGTTGCAAGAATTGGTAGAGTCTTTACAGACATTGCATTTCAGCGATGAGATGACGCCGGAATCGGATTTGAAAGTTGCACAAGAACTTAGTGAACTTTTAAACCATGCAGAATCTGCCTATTATAATGATGGTGAATCTGTCAGCTTAGAGGGAGCGATTGCGTGCAATCAGTTATGCTTTGATGCTTTGAAGACCCTGGAGAAAGAAGATAAAATCGATTATGTCAGCTACAATCTTTTTGATGTCTTTGTCCGTTTCAAAAGTGGTTTAAATTATATTTATCAACCCAAAACGGAGGGATTGCTCAGCAATAGTCAAAACGATAAATTTCAGTTGATTGCTATTGAGCCTTGTTATAAAGAGTTTAAGAGCTTCGATTACCCATTAACTTTTAAGGGAGAATATCTGGACAAATATGATCCTCTTTTAGAAGCCGGATTCGATGACCTGTCTGAACCTTTGTTCCATGAACCCATAATTTATCGAGAGAAGGATGAGGATGAGAATAAGGATGAGGATTTTTCACTCAAACTTCTTAAAAATTTGCCCAAATACTCTATTATTCACTGGATCGGTCACGGCACAACTGTAGAAATTCAAAAAGATAGCAAGAATAAAACGCCTGTCTTGATCACAAACAGCACCGTTCACGAGGTAAAAGACCTCAAGGATTTCGCAAGTCTTTATCAAGATGAGGGTGATAAGATTTGGAACCAAATACTAAATCGCATCGGCATTACGAATTATAATAAAATTTTTATTACACCTGAATTTTTACGCCGAATGATTCCGGATCATGCGTTGGAAGGAAGTATAGTTCATATAGGGGCTTGCTGCAGCGCATCGAATGATGAACTGTTAAAGGTATTTATCGACAAGGGGGCTGCTTTCGCAACCGGCTATACGGATTATGCACAAAATGTTTACGCAAAGGAAATTATGGGGCGGTTTACGGAGGAGATGCAAAAGAAAAATCAGGGCACTTCTTTTCCTCTTCTGAAAGATGTTGTAAAAGAAGCCAAAAAGCTTGTTGTAGGAGATGCAAAAAAATACTCCCCTAAAAAAAATAAATTTGTGTGGACGAATGATTACTGTGAATTTGTTCGTAAAAACGGAAAAACAGCAAGAGCGGAATTCGTGTGTTTAGAAAATTCGAACTTTCCGGATTATTCACTTGGCAATCTGATTGAAGAGAAACGACGTGATGAAAAAATAAAGGCAGAGATAAAAGAAGAAGAAAGTCAAGGGAACATAGTCATAAGCGGGACGATTCGCGTCTTATCCGGGGGTGAATTGTGTGACTTGCAGGGAATAGAAGGTTCTTACTCCGATGATAACTTGTATACCGTTCTTGTTTTGGATAAAACAAGAAATATGGATCTTGTTTCGCTTGGGGGGACAAAAAACAGCGATGTAAAGATCATTGGACTACAGGAATTTTCGAGTCCACAAGAGTATGACGGACAAAAGGTTTGTATCAGCTTTGATCCTGCGCGATTGCTGTATCCGAGTGATGCCTCCTTACCTTTAGGAGAGCCACGAACAACAGTCTATAAAATTTTGCAGGCGGAATGAGGCTGAAGCCGGCTTGGCATATGATGCAAAAAAGTCTCGGAAGATTCTGAGACTTTTTTTGTGTTTTGAAAAGGTTGCCGGATGCATTCTCTCCGGATCGTCACCGCTCGAAACGGCATTTGCTATAATAAATGCGTATTCAAATTGAAAATTCAGGAACCATATCGATTGCGGTGAAAGTGATGAGGATGAATTATGCAAACCTTGGAAAAAATTTTGTTTCAAGCCCTTTTGAATCAAGCACCTTTAGAAGAACTTTTAAAGGATGCGGCTGCCTTTTTGGGAAATCCGCTGATTCTTTTTGATACCTTCTATTGTATTGTTGCCTCTTCGCCCAAAGAAGATATTTTAGATCCGGAGTGGCGTAAGGCCGTTGAAAACTCGGTTTGCAGTCCGGAATTTATTTCTGAACTACCGAATATCCGGTACCTCCATAATGCAGAAGACAATAGTGATTGCTATGAGGTGGCCTGTCGTCACAGCCCCTACCGCAAATTGGTGGCGCCCATTCGGATTGAGGGGGAGTCGGGCATATCGATCATCACGATTGCTTGCAAAAAGCCGTTTTCGGCAGATATACATCAACAGATGATTTTACTGAGCAAGAGCTTATCCGTATTTTTCCAAAAAAAAGAAGCTCGTACGGAAATGCCGATTACCGATGAGGCACTTTATTTTACCCGCCTTAATGAACAGAATATGGCACCGGATCATATTAAAAGGCGTTTTGAAAAACTCAACTATTCATTGGCGAAAGACTGTGACAATTACGTGTTGCTTTTTAATTTACAGGAAAGCGGCAAATGCCGAAGCGAGGCTGATCCGGGTGCAAAAGACGCCATTCATTTTATGAAGAAAATAAAAGGCATCTTTTCGCGCGTTATATTTCTTTACTACCAGAATCATCTGCTTACTTTTTTAGATGAGAAGGAGTTGGAAAAAATAGATGCCCTGGAAGCTCTATTGCTTACCTATGACTTTAAATGTGCCGTCAGTCGTCCCTGCAACAGCTATGAACGCATTTTTTATGCTCATGAGGAGTGCAAACAGGCGATGTTGCTCGGCCCCTATTTGACGGAGTCGCCGATTTATCGCTATGCGGATCTGCATTTTTTCAAAGGGCTTTTTATGATTCATCCGTTGGACGGTTTGAATGAATATAAGCATCCGATCATCCGTCAATTTGAAACTGAAGAAACTTTGTCACAGGAAGATTGTGAGACGCTGCGCATTTATTTGGCGGAAAATAAAAGCTTGCAAAAAACAGCCGAACATCTTTATATTCATCGCAATACCGTCTATGCAAGGCTCAAAAAAATAGAAGAGGCCATGGGGATCGATTTACAGGATGAACAGTTGTGCACAAGGCTCAATATTTCTTTTAAGCTCTATCGTTTTTTTCAGAAGCGAGTCCAGGAAATCGAAGAGAAAGAGGCGGTGTATAACAATGAATTATCAGCTGCAGGGGTAGATACAAAATCATTTTATGCCAATTACCTTATGACGATCCCGCCGGCGGATTGAATTTGCATTGTGCTCGAAGTACAATTTCTGTGCAGAAGTCGATATGGGCGGAACATACCTTAATTTAAACGTTTGCACTACAATAATAATGCAAGTGCATTTGTTTGGAGAAAAATAGAAAAGGAGAAAGGTATGATCAAAGACTACAATTCGAAAGTGGCAGTAATTACGGGAGCCGGAAACGGTATTGGCAAAGCGCTGGCTTTGGGCATGGCGGAGAGAGGGGCCAAACTTTTCCTCGTCGACATTGAAGAAAACGATGTAAAAGCAGTCGCTTCGGAAATTACTTCAAAAGGTGGTCAGGCGGTCGCCCTGCAGGCGGATGTCAGTTTGCCGGAGGAATGTGACAAGATCTTTTCAACGGCGATGGATGAATATGGACGCTGCGATATTCTAGTCAACAACGCTGGCGTTTCCGCTCTGGGAGAAATTAACCAGTTTACAGAAAAAGACTTACACTGGGTTACCGAAGTCAACTATTATTCGCATGTCTACATGATGAAGCGTTTTATCCCGCAGATGTTGGAACAAAAGTCCCATGGGCAAATCTTAAATGTTTGTTCCATCGCAGGTATTATCACTTCGCACTCCGCACCGCTCTATTTTTCAACCAAACATGCGGCCGTCGCTCTTTCGGAAGCGGTCTACAAATGGCTGAAAAAAATCGAAGCGGACATTGACATTGCGGTCTTCTGCCCGGGCTTTGTGCAGACGAATATGTATGAAGCGGATAAACATCGGCCGGAACGTTTCAAAATGGAGGATGAAGCCTGGTATCAAAGCAAAACCTACCAGACGTATTCTGCATTTAATAAACAGGTTATTGAAACCGGAAAAGAACTTGACGAAGTCATGCCCAAGGTATTCGAAGCATTGGGTAAGGAACAGTTCTATATCCTGACACATGATCAATATGACGGTCTGATTCGCAAGCAAGGAGAATTTGAAGCCGATATGGCAAGACCCATCGATTACTCTGACGTACAATAGGGTGGCCGCTATGACCGAAGATATTAAAATGAAAAAAATGGGGAACACGTTTCGACTCGCCTTGTTTTTATGGATTATTGTGGCCAATGTCATCGTTTTGCTCGCTCAAATTCCCTATAGCTATCTTATCTTTATGGGAAATATCATGATGTTTACTATGCCGGGCGATGATATGGTGTATAAGTTCAAGTCAGTCATGTGCGGGGGCTTGGTGGGCATGGTGCTCACCTATGTTATCAGCTTGGGGATTGCAAAAATGACCCCGGTGCTCGGAATGATGCCGGCTTTTCTCTTGGGTTTGGGCCTTGGCGTTTTCATCCTGATTTATCTGCACCCGAAAGCGCCGGTTTTCCTCAACAATGTCGGTTTTTTATATTTGACCGTGTGTGCCGCGAACAGTGAGGCGTTTATGACGGATTTTCCGCGCTTTCTTCTCATCTTCCTCCTCGCAGGCGGTATTTTCAATCTCGTGTGTCTGTATATTTTAAAATTGGTAAAGAATCATTACATGAAAGCATAGGTTGTCTAAAATAGTGAAAGGAAAGGAGAATTTTATGGAAAATAAATTGCTTTTTCAACCGGGGAAAATCGGAAATGTTCACCTGCGCAACCGCATTGTGTTGCCGGCAATGGGCACGGGTTTTGCCGAGGAGAACGGTGATGCCGGTGAAAAAATAATCCGTTACTATGAAGAACGGGCACGAGGCGGTTGCGGGCTGATCATCACGGAAATTTGCCGAGTGGACGATGAGCATGGCGTCGGGATGCCGAACCAGATGGCATTGACGAAGTTGCATCATGTGTACGGCTTGGAAAACTTGGTGGAAGCCGTTCACAAACATGGCTCGAAAGTATTTGTTCAGCTTCACCATCCGGGTCGCCAGACGAAGTCGTACCTGATGGACGGCCGGGATGTCGTGGCGCCCAGTGCAATTCCCTGCACGGTCACCCAAGGAAATCCGCGCGCACTGACCCTCGATGAATGTAAAGCGCTGATTAAAAAGTTTGTTACAGCTGCTAAATTTGCACAGATGGCAGGCGCAGACGGGGTAGAATTACATGCCGCTCACGGCTATTTATTGAATCAGTTTTTGAGTCCGCACACGAACAAGCGTACGGATGAATATGGCGGCAGCTTCGAGAATCGTATGCGTTTCATTACGGAAATCATTCTCGGAATTAAAGCCGTTTGTCCCGGATTCCCGATCAGTGTACGACTCAGTGCAGATGAATACGTGGAAGACGGCAACCATCTGCCGGATGTGGTCAAAATTGCGCAAGCATTGGAAAAACTCGGCGTGAATGCCCTCAACATCAGCTGCGGTACCTATGAGAGCGGTATAACCATCATTGAACCGTACAGCTTGCCGGAGGGCTGGAAGATCGATTTAGCCGCTACCATTAAAAAAGCGGTGCAGATTCCGGTCATTGCGGTCAACAATATCAAACGCCCGAGTGTCGCAGAAAAAATGCTTGAAGCCGGAGCCTGTGACTTTATCGCCCTGGCGCGGGCGCAGCTCGTTGATCCGGAATTCGGTAATAAAGCCTATCAGGATCAGGATGATGAAATCTGTAAATGTATTGGCTGCTTGTACTGTTTCAAGGAAGTTAATGCGTTGCACCGTTTAAAATGTGCACTCAATCCGCGTCTTGGTCGGGAAGATATTTATACGGACCTCAATCCTTGCGGAGAGGGAAGAAAGGTTGTCGTTATCGGGGGCGGTCCCGCCGGCATGCAGGCGGCAATTACGCTTTCTGATCGCGGTTTTGCAGTAAAACTCTACGAGAAACGCGACTCTTTGGGCGGTGCACTCAGTATGGCTTCCATGGCCAACAAAAAAGACCTGATCAAAGAGTATCGTGATTATCTGATTCGTCAGGTGGAAAAACGGGATATCGAAGTGGTTCTAGGGGAAGAAGCTGAAATTGATGCCATTCGTCGAGAGAATCCGTATGCCGTCTTTTTGACCAATGGCGGCAAGCCCTTTGTTTTCCGGGTGCCGGGTCTCGAGGATATGGATCATGTTGTTTGGGACAAAGTTCTGCGTGAAGGTCTGAAGCCGGAAAACAAAAAGATTGTGGTGATCGGCGGCGGAGTGACCGGCCTTGAAGTGGCCGAATTGCTTTCGGATGCGGATTTACATAATACGGTTACCGTCGTTGAAATGAAAGAGGCGGTTGCAGACAGTGTCTATCCCTCCATCAAGTACCATCTTGTCAAAACACTCACAGAGAACAAGGTGGAGATTTTGGTGAAAAAGAAACTGGTGTCTGTAAACAAGGGACAAGTTGCAGTTGAGGATACCGATAGTGGGGAAAAAGAAACGCTGGATTGCGATCTCCTGGTGATGGCAACGGGGGTTCAAGCGCAGGCCGACCTGGCGGATGAATATCATAAGCATTTTCAGCGGGTATTCGCCTGTGGCGATGTCAACCACGCGGGTTCCATCTTGGAAGCTACATCACAGGCCTATGAAGCGGCGATGGCGCTGATTTAGATGCTAAGGCCCCTGCAAGACAGCAAGCAGGGGCTTCGCTTGCAAGGCCTTGCCGATGATGACAAAGGGAAATGCTTCGCGTTCTTCGGGCATTGCCTGTCCGGCGACAAAGGCCGTGCGGCTTCCGAAACCGGTAATTTCAAAGCAGGAACCAACGCCCTCCACGTGCAGCACTTCATTTTTCACCGAGAAAAAGCCTTTGAAGCGAACGACATCGCCATAAGCTCCCCACAAAAGTCTCTCAAGAAAGGAATAGACGGCATCCACCGAGGAAAAGCGGCAGTCGTAAAAGGTCAGGTTCATCAGGTCCTGATCGGCACGCCGTGCGTGCTTTTGGACGATTTTTCGTCGCAAAATCTTGGCGAATGCCGTCTTTGTAGTCTTTGTAAGGGAAGATTTCACAGTCGGTTCATTTTTTGCAGGAAGCGCCACCCATTGTCGGGATAAAAGTTTGAACCAATCTTCTCTTTGCCATTTGCTGTAGTGGCGTAAGGGAAAGTCGACGTCGTCCGCTAGGCGCAGCTCTTTTTTTATGGCAATAAAATCCTCCGGCTGCAAGATTTCAGATTTACTGAGAACCACCGTTCCCGCATTGCCCACCTGATCGCAAAAGTAATTGGAAAAAGCGGCGCGCTGCGACAAATAGTTTTTTTGATCGACAATGGTGACGGGCGCAAGAAGGCCGATGCGTTCATACGAAATTTTATTTAGCTGCTCTAAAATGGCAGAAAGGTGCGCAACACCGGAGGGCTCTACCACCAAATAATCCGGATTGAGGGTGTTGGCAATGGTCAAGACGGAATAGGTAAAATCCAAATTCAAGGAACAGCAGATACAACCTTCACTCAATTCCCAAATATTCATGGAGGGCTCGTCTGCGATTGCCGCAGCATTGCCGGAAGGATCCGTCCGATCCGACTTTGGAGGCGTCGCCTCGCCGGGTGCCCTACGAGGTTGTTCGGCGCGCAGCACCTTGCTGTCCACATTGGCTTCGGCAAATTCGTTTTCCACAATCACGAATTGTCGACCCGTCCCTTTTGCCATCGCCTGGATAAAACGCGTTTTTCCCGCACCTAAGAAACCCGAAATAATCAACAGCTGCATCATATCTCCTTCAATTGCGCAAAAGAAGTGCGAAATCCCCGGGATCCCGCACTTCTCCATTCGCAAATCGCTCTGTAAAAGTTTAGAGCGTAACCACCGGTTTGATCAGATCCTTCGGCTTGTCTTTCATCAACATCAAAGCGTCTTCGACTTTCTCAAAACCGTTGAACTTATGAGTCAAAAGCAAAGAGACATCCAGACGTCCGGAGGCGACCAGAGCGCCCAACTTCTCGAGGCGCAGCCTTCCACCCGGCATCAATCCGCCGACAATCTTTTTGTGCCCCATGCCGACGCCCCATTCCACGCGCGGAATGTTGATGTAGGTACCGCTGCCGAGATAATTGACATTGCCAATCGCACCGCCGGGTTTGACTACTTTGACCGCGGGTTCGAAGGTTTCCACACCGCCGCCGGCAATGATCACTTTATCGACACCTTTGTTATTCGTAAGGGCCATGACCTGCTCGTCAATCGAGCCGTCTTTGTAGCTGACAAAGTCGGTCGCACCGTATTTCTTCGCCACTTCGCGGCAGACGGGGCGCGTGCCGACCGCAATGATTCGGGATGCACCGCGGAAATTCGAGCCGGCCACGGCCATCAGACCGACCGGACCGATGCCGATGACCAAGACCGTATCGCCAAATTGGACATCCGCCAATTCTACGCCGTGGAAACCGGTGGGGACCATATCGGAGAGCATGCAGGCTTCCGCCGGAGAAATGGCATCTGGTAAATGCGCCAGGTTTCCATCCGCATCGTTGACGTGGAAGTATTCACCGAACACACCGTCTTTGAAATTCGAGAATTTCCAGCCCGCCAGCATGCCGCCGGAATGCATGGGATACCCCGCCTGCGCTTCGACCGACTGCCAATCAGGGGTAATCGCGGCAACCATGATGCGATCGCCTTTTTTGAAATCTTTGACATTGCTGCCGACTTCTTCGACAACGCCGCAGCCTTCGTGCCCGAGAATCATATTGTGCCGGTCACCCAAAGCACCTTCCCATACGGTATGCACGTCGGACGTACAGGGGGACAGGGCTAACGGACGGATGATAGCGTCATCCGGACCACATGCCGGACGTTCCTTCTCAATCCAGCCCGTTTCGCCGATTTTTAACATCGCAAAACCCTTCATATATGCCTCCTCAAAATTGAATGCGATTTCACTACGAAAACAGCATAGCGTAACCCATTTCCCATTTCAATATTTTTTTATCATTTTATGTAAAAAGTAGAGGGAAGTTGTGTTCCTGTAGTATTATTTTTGCAAGAAAGAATTTCGCAATCGGGAACAACGCGGGTCTCGCGGTTTTACCGCTTCGGAGATTTCGCATATTTGCTACGCAGCGGACGGCAGGAAGGAATCGTGTGATGAAAAGAAAAAGGCGTACCAATCGGTGTGTTTGGATCGTTTTGCTTGCGCTTCTCCTTGCTGCGGCCAGCGGTTTATGGGGCGCATATGCCTGGAACTTGCTGCCGGGGCAGGCATATACGGCGGAAGACTTTCACATTCCTTTTGCAAAGTCCGGCTTTGATTTTAACGAGAATGCCGTGGATGATTACCTCGATCTTTTGCAGGGTGCAAAAAAAGATGCAAAAAACCATCCAAAATACGATCCGTCCTACATTTCCGGCGGCTACCCGGAAGAAGACCGGGGCGTTTGTACAGATGTCATTTGGCGCGCTTTTCGGGAAGCGGGATTGTCTTTCAAGGACATGGTTGATAAGGACATTCAGTCCGATCCGGAAGCATATGGCATCGCCGTTCCGGATCCCAATATTGATTTTCGGCGCGTAGGGAATCTTCATCGTTTTTTCGAAAAGTACGGTCAGTCGTTAACCACGGATATCGACGCCGTTGCTGAATGGCAAGCGGGTGATATCGTATTTTTCGGCAAGGATGCGCATATCGGTATGATTTCCGACAAACGAAATCGCAAGGGTCATGCTTACGTTCTGCATAACGCGGGGCAACCGAACCGCGAGGAAGACCTTTTCAAACGGACCCTGCCCAGCGCGCATTATCGTATAGATTTCCAAAAGTTGCAGGAAGCCGGTCTACTCATTCGGTTTTAGTGTCGCTTTCGCAATCGTCGCCACGTGTCTGCCAGATTTTCCTGCGCAATTTGTTTCGGATCAAAACGGAATAGTGAAAAATTGATTTGCAGCAGGCTTCCATATCCGAAAGCGGCCAGCAGGGTTCCGATGCCGACCGGTCCAGTGAGCAGCCAGCCGAGCAGTGTAACCGTGGCATCAATACCGATGCGGCACAGACCGGTGGAAAAATGTGCTTTTCGCGCCAGAGCCACCATAAAAGCATCGCGCGGACCCGCGCCGAGGGCACTTTTCAGGTAGGCCAGCGTGCCCAAGGATAAAATTTCCATTCCGATCAGCAAGAATAGTATGGCGGAAACGGTTCCCTGTGCGACGGGCAAAAACGAAAGCTCAAGAAAGACATCAATGAGGTAGGGGCAGAGAAAGACATTCACCAGCGTGCCCAGACCGAATGATTCCCCGAGCAGCAGCGCCAAGAACACCACGGCGACGCCCACCAACATGGCCATGCGCCCATAGGAAGTCTGGAATGTATTCGCCAATCCCTGATGGAGGACGCTCCAGGGCTCCAGACCGATATGGGCGCGCAGCATGAAAACGACGCCGAGCGCACTGAGCACCTGGCCGATCAGCAGATAAAAAAAACGACCTACGTAGGAACGTTGCATTCTTCCTCCCATTCTACATACATCTAAGCCTACGCTGTATGCCATTAAAATCAGCATGACTTTATTCTACTTAATTCTTTCGCGTTTGTCTTGTCAACAGTAGAAACCGAGCCTGTAAATCGATTCAAATGTCGATTTAGGCAAAGGATTGCAGCTGTCGATTTGGATGCTTGACGGTGCTGAGGGGAATCAGTACAATGAGAACGGATTCAAGGCGGGTGGTTTTTGTAAAATACGGAGTTGCGAATCGACGTGGGCGTTTTTCTTTTTGCCCGAACGGGAAATCGATTCGTTCATAGGGATTCGCATTTTATGTCAAAACTGCCCCCAGGTACTGGCCGCTAGTCGTAATCCGGGCATATGGAACCGGTACGATGACCGGGGTATCTCCACAGGCATGCGCGAAGCGCACTGGAGGTAAAAATGAGTAAAGAGTATCCCTTGAATGTTCCCGCACCGCATCATTTCACGTTCGCCGTTCGTGACGTTCCAGATGTCACCGTTGCGCAGCGTGAACGCGCACTGAAGGCAACCCACTACAATGAGTTTGCTTTTCCGTCCGGCATGCTGACAGTCGATATGTTGTCCGATTCAGGTACAACGGCGATGACCAATCAGCAGTGGGCGGCGCTTTTCCTGGGGGACGAAGCGTACGGACGCAACACCGGTTACTATGTGTTGCTGGACACGTTCCGCGATATTTTTGAACGCGGCGGCGAGAAAAACTGGAAAAAGATCGTTGACCTAGTCCGCACGGATTGTCGCGATGTCGAAAAGATGATGGAGGAAGTCTATCTTTGTGAGTACGAAGGTGGACTGTTCAACGGCGGCGCCGCACAGATGGAACGCCCGAACAGCTTTATCATTCAACAGGGGCGCGCGGCGGAATCCGTTTTGATGGAGATTGTTCGCAACATCCTGAGCAAACGCGAACCGGGCAAAGTATTTACGATTCCTTCCAACGGGCACTTTGATACAACGGAAGGCAATATTAAACAGATGGGTTCGATTCCGCGCAACCTGTATCACAAGGAAATCCTTTATGAAATTCCCGAGGGCGGCAGCTACGAGAAAAACCCGTTCAAGGGCAATATGGACATCGAGAAACTGGAACAATTGATTCAGACGGTGGGTCCGGAGAATGTACCGCTGGTGTTCACTTGCATTACGAACAACCCGATTTGCGGACAGCCGGTCTCCATGGGAAATATCCGTGAAATCAACCGCGTCGCTCATAAATATGAGATTCCATTGATCTTCGATGTGGCGCGTTGGGCGGAAAACTGCTACTTCATCAAGATGAATGAAGAGGGCTATGCGGATAAGTCGATTGCGGAAATTGCCACCGAAATGTTCTCGTACTGTGACGGCTTCTGCATGTCGGCGAAAAAAGACGGTCACGCGAATATGGGCGGAATGCTGGCTTTCCGCGATAAAGGTCTGTTCTGGCAAAAGTTCTCGGACTTCAATGAGGACGGCAGCGTCAAAACAGATGTGGGCGTGCTCTTGAAAGTCAAGCAGATTTCCTGCTATGGCAACGATTCGTACGGCGGCATGAGTGGGCGCGACATTATGGCGCTGGCGGTTGGTTTGTATGAGAGCTGCAACTTCAACTATATGCATGAACGCGTCAGCCAGGCGGAATATCTCGCACAGGGCTTTTATCGGGAAGGTGTCAAAGGTGTTGTGCTGCCCGCCGGCGGCCATGCAGTCTACATCAACATGGACGAGTTTTTTGATAACAAGCGCTCGCATGAAAAGTTTGCCGGGGAAGGTTTCTCCCTGGAATTGATTCGCCGCTATGGCATCCGCGTCGCGGAATTGGGCGATTTCTCGATGGAATACGACCTCAAGACGCCCGAACAGCAGGCGGAAGTGGTCAATGTCGTGCGCTTTGCCATCGACCGCAGCCGGTTGACGCAGGAACATCTCGACTACGTCATTGCGGCAGTGAAGGCATTGTATGAGGATCGCGAGAGCATTCCCAATATGCGCATCACCTGGGGACACAATCTGCCCATGCGTCACTTCCATGCGTTCCTTGAACCGTACGCCAACGAAGACTGAATCTTCGACAATAAAAACCGGGAGGTTTTCTATGGAACAAAATACCAACGCGCCGTCGCGTGAAGGATTTACCGGAAAATGGGGCTTCATCTTAGCCTGCATCGGTTCCGCCGTCGGCATGGGGAATATCTGGCGCTTTCCGATCATGGTATCGATTTGGGGCGGCATGACCTTCTTAATTCCGTATTTCATCTGCGTGGTGCTCGTCGGATCGTCGGGCGTGATCGGGGAATTTGCACTCGGTCGCTCTACGCAGGCGGGCCCCATTGGGGCATTCGGCACTTGCACCCAAGTGCGCACGGGCAATCGTCGCACCGGGGAGGCCATCGGCTGGATTCCCATTGTTGGCGGTATGTGCCTTGCGATCGGTTATACCGTTGTCATGGGCTGGATCTTTAAGTACACATTCATGTCATTCTCCGGCGAACTGTTTGCGATGGGACAAAACATGAACGTGATCGGCGGCACCTTCGACGTGGTCGCCGTGGACAACCTGCCCTGGATCATCGTTGCCATCGTTGCCAGCTTTGCCATTATGGCGATGGGCGTTGCCAACGGGATCGAAAAAGCGAATAAAGTGATGATGCCGATTCTATTCTTTCTCTTTATAGCGCTCGGCATTTACATCGCGACCCTACCGGGTTCCTCTGCCGGGTATCAGTACATTTTTAACATCGACATGAAGGGACTCGCCAATCCGCTGGTTTGGATTTTCGCCTTCGGGCAGGCATTCTTCTCGCTGTCCGTCGCCGGCAACGGATCGGTCATCTACGGCTCCTATCTGCCCAAGCACGAGGATATTCCCGTCGCGGCGCGCAACGTCGCTTTCTTTGATACCCTAGCGGCTTTGTTGGCGGCATTCGTCATTCTTCCGGCGATGGCGGCAGGCGGCGCCCCGTTGGAGAAAGGCGGCCCGGGACTGATGTTTGTGTGGCTGGTCAATGTTATTAACGGCATGCCGGGCGGTCGTATCGTCGGCGTGATCTTCTTTGTCTGCGTGCTTTTTGCGGGCGTCAGTTCGATTATCAATCTGTACGAAGCCCCGGTCGCGACGCTGCAGGATAACTTCAAAGTGAAGCGCGTGCCCGCAACGGCGATTATTCTCACCGCCGGTTGTATCATCGCAATTCTCATTCAGGCGATTACCTCGCAGTGGATGGATGCAGTTTCGATTTACATCTGCCCGCTTGGGGCGCTCCTTGCCGGTCTCATGTTCTTCTGGGTGGCAGGGAAGGAATATGTCATGAAGGAAGTCAACACCGGGCGAAAAGGCGGGAAGCCTATGGGAACCTGGTTCTATCCACTGGCGAAGTATGTCTACTGCGTACTCTGCGTGGTGGCTCTTGTTGCCGGAGCGATTTTAGGCGGTATCGGCTGATCATTATTGAAAAAAGCAGGCGGCTGTGCCGCGGAGGGAAGGGGCTGTTGCAAAATGGCCTTAAAATAAAGGAGCTGTATCGAACGATTTGCTCGTTCTGACACAGCCCCTTTTTTCGAGCAACGCCATGCTCCTGCTGCTTATCGAATAGACTGTTTCTGTCTCTTGGTTGCGCATTAAGCACAGAAACCCATACGTTTTGGCATCGATTTTACAGAAATGGAAGGCATTGGAGAATGTAAATTAAAGGGTGTCTGCGCCTAAAAGCGAAACAAAAAAAGGACCTTTTTTGAGTAGAATTTTGTTACCCAAACACAATTCCTATCGCAAAGGGTACCTCATGGAGACACCATTGAGTTGATGCCCCCACTACCCGTTCATTGTAACGCATGTGGGCTGTTTTCCTGCAATTTTATATATATTTTACAAGGGATTTTACACCGACTGTAAAAATTGAGGACGACCTCGACCTTGCCCGGTGCAGCGAACGCATGCTCTCGACCGCTTTCCTACGGGTACCCGCGGTTTGCACGCTGCCAACTGGTTAAAATCGAATTATTGCAAAAAGCACAGTATCGTCATGCTGGTTAAAAGTGAAAAAAGTCAAAAACATCGCTTGTTATGCCTTCGAAATGAATAGAATTGACGGTCTAAATACGCAAAAAAGCTAAAATGTCAGCCGTTCTTCAAAGAATACAGAAAAAGTTGACTGTGTAAAATCGTAAAATGAAAAAAATATCTGTCGTAAACTCTAAAATTGGAAACGCGGGCCCTATTTCATAAATCGAAATAAATTTTTATGTAAAATTTCAAGTTTATATTCACTTTGCATAACAAGACTCGTCCACTCGACTTGACGCAATTTGACGCAGCTCGCATACAGCAACACTGCGGCTCTTCGGCCTCCGGGTTACTTCATCCATGTCGGAGAAGTCTGAGCCCCTACGTATAACATGGATCTCAGTGACTCGAGCTTGCAATCCATTCGGTTCATCTGAAAGAAGCATAGCTACCTGTAAAAAACGCGGCAAGGGATGCTCCCTTCATTGACAAGCTGTGGGAAAGTCGATAGAATGTGCCCATCGACACCGTACCATCAGCGGAATCGTACCATGAACGAATCTTACGCGACTTTCGCCGGGCGGAGGTCGCTTTCATTTTATGTCGATGGAAACCATTCGGTGCACGGTCAATCGCCGAAAGAACAGGAGGATGCAATGTGCAACAATCATAAGAAGGAGTCGTATTACATCACCGCTCCGATTTACTACCCCAGTGCAAATTTACACCTGGGCAATACGTATACAAGCATCATTTGTGACACCGTTCGCCGCTATAAACGCGCGTGCGGATATGACGCCTACTATGTCACGGGTTCGGATGAGCACGGAGAAAAATTGGCAAAGGTGGCGCAAGAGCATGGCAAGGCGCCGCTCGATTATATCAATCCGATTGTGCAATCTATGAAAGACCTGTGGGCGCTTTTGGACGTGGAGCCGGACACCTTTGTGCGTTCGACAAGCGACCAACACGCGAAAGATGTGCAGAAAATTTTTCAAAAACTGTATGATAAGGGCGATATCTATAAAGCGGTTTATAAGGGCCATTATTGCACCCCATGCGAGTCATTCTGGACGGAGTCACAGCTCGTGGATGGAAATTGCCCGGATTGCGGTCGCCCGACGTATTACCGCGAAGAAGAGAGTTATTTTTTTCGCCTGTCTAAATATCAGGAACCGCTCCTGCAATATTACAGGGAACATCCGGATTTTATTAAGCCGGATGTGCGCGAAAAGGAACTGATCGGTTCCTTTTTCAAAGAAGGGCTGGAGGATCTCTCGGTTTCCCGAACCCGCATCGATTGGGGAGTACCGGTCCCCTTTGATCCCAAGCATGTCATTTACGTCTGGGTTGATGCTTTGATCTGCTACCTGACGGGGATTGGATATGGAACGGATCCGGAAAAATTTGACCGCTATTGGAACCATGTGACGCACTTTGTAGGGCGGGATATTGCCCGCTTCCATGCGATCATTTGGCCGGCGCTGCTTATGGCGGCGGAATTGCCCCTGCCGAAACAGATCTTTGCGCATGGCTGGATTCTCTTCGATGAAGATAAGATGAGCAAATCAAAAGGCAATATTATTTATCCGGAACCCATTGTAGAGCTGTATGGACGCGATGCGCTGAAGTATTTCATTCTGCGGGAATTCAGCTTTGGCTCGGACGGGAATTTCTCTTCGGAAAAATTCCTGCGGCGCATCAACTCGGACCTTGCGAATGATCTGGGGAATCTGTTGTCGCGTTCGGTGGCGATGGTCGAAAAATACAATGGCGGCAAAGCGCCGGCACCACAAACGCCAACCGCATTTGATGAATCCCTGCTCGACCTGCAGAAGAAGACGCGGGCGATGATCGACCACGCCTTGGAAGACTTTGATTTTCAGCAGGCCTTTGAACATTTGTGGGCGCTGATTCGTCGGACGAATAAGTACATCGACGAGACAACCCCATGGGTACTGGAAAAAGAGGGGCGTAAAGCGGAATTGGATACCGTGTTGTACCGACTGCTGGATGCGCTGCGCACCATTGCCACGCTCTTGGATCCCTTCCTGCCGGAGACATCCGTCAAGATGTTTGCGCAGTTGGGTATTGAAAAACAGGCCTGGGAGCAGGCATCCGAGGTTAACACCTACCCGGCGGGCACAGAAATTTTCAAGGGAGAAGCGTTATTCCCGCGCCTGGATGTAGAAAAAGAATTGAAGCGCTTCCATGCTGTGAATAATGCCCTGATTGCTAAGCGCATGGGCATTACGTTGGAGGAATTGGAGGCGCGCCAAAAAGCGAATGTCGAAGCGAAAGAAAGTGCAGAAAAAGAATCGAAAGAATCCGCTCCGGTGCAAGAAGCGCAAGCGTCTGCAGACGGTGGAGCGAAATCGGAAGAATCTGTAACCACACCGATTTCTTTTGAAGACTTTGAAAAAGTGCAGATGCGCGTCGGGGAAATTATTGATTGCAAAGTACACCCCGATGCAGATCGCCTCTTTATTGAAACGGTGGATTTCGGGGATGAAGTGCGCACCATTGTCTCCGGATTGCGCGGTTACTATGAGCCGGAAGATTTGATCGGTAAAAAAGCCGTCTTTGTTGTCAATCTTGCACCGCGCAAAATTCGTGGTGTCGAGTCGAACGGCATGATTCTGGCGGCAGAGTCAGATAGTGGCGACACACTTTCGTTGCTTACACCGTTGTCAGAGATTCCGAAAGGAGCGTACCTGCGTTGAAACCCTGGATGGTGGATGCGCACGCTCACTTAGACGATGCCGCTTTTGCGGAGGATCTTTCTTCCATTTTGGACGCCTTCCCGCGGGAAGGCGTCCTTGCCGTGGTGAATCCGGGTTGCGACCGCGAGACCTCCCGACGTGCAGTGGAGCTTTCTCGAGGCCATGCACAAATTTTCGCTTGCGTAGGAACCCATCCCAGTGAGGCGGAGTTTTATACGGAGGCATTGGAAGAGCAATACCGCGCTTGGGCGCAGGATGACAAAGTGGTCGGCATTGGCGAAATCGGGTTGGATTACCACTATGATACGCCCAACCGCTCTTTACAGCGCGCTGTTTTTGAGCGGCAATTGGCGCTGGCGGAATCGCTCGATTTCCCGGTTGTCATTCATACGCGCGACGCCGTGCAGGATACCTACGACATTCTGCGAAATTTTGGGACGCGTATTCATGCCGTTTTACACTGCTTTTCGGAATCAGTTGAAATGGCGGAAAATTTTTTGAATCTGGGGCATTATATTTCACTGGGCGGCATCGTGACCTTTCGCAACGCGAAAAAACAGCCGGCGGTGGCGCGCATGGTGCCGGCGGATCGCTTGTTGACGGAAACCGACAGCCCCTATTTAGCGCCCGAGCCGTGGCGCGGGAAGCGCAATGAACCGGCGCGCATGCGGGCGGCTTTGGAGTGGATGGCGCGTGCGCGGAAAGTGGAGCCGGAAGAATTGGCGGCGCAAACGGTGAAAAATGCAGGACATTTTTATGGCATTGAAGAGGCATTGAAAGCATTGCAGACGTCATTTGCAGCGGGAGGAGACGTTTGATTCGCGAAATTATTGTGGTCGAGGGAAAAGACGACGTTGCGGCCGTACGGCGGGCAATTGACTGCGAGTGCGTGGTGACGCACGGACACGGATTCGGGGAAGAACTGTTGGAACGTCTCGCCGTGTTGCAGGAGCGACGGGGGTTGATTGTGCTCACCGATCCGGATTATGCTGGAGGGCGCATTCGTGCACGCATCCGGGCGCATATTCCCAATGCGCGCCATGCGCATATTGCCCGTTCCGATGCCCAGAAGGGCGATAACATCGGTGTCGAAAATGCGGATCCGGAAGCAATTCGCACGGCCATTTTGCATGCGCATGCCACGCTGATTGATCGGCGAACGGAATTTTCTTCGGAAGATCTTTTCGCCGCGGGATTGGACGCTGCGCCCGGCGCCAAAGAGCGGCGCATTGCACTGGGCGAGGCGTTGGGCATCGGATATGCGAATGCGAAACAATTGCTCGCCCGCCTGAACGAGTATGATATTTCGCGAGAAGAATTTGAGCGTGCCATGACCCGGATCCTTTCGCTGGAGAAAGAGAAGCTGCGGTGCTCCGGAAATAAGACGTCGGAAGCGATGCCGATAGGCGGCAAGGAGTCAGACCATGTCTGAAAAGCCCTTGTATTCGGTGGCGCGCATTCGACAAATTATGGAGGATGCGGGGTTGCCTTTCCTGAAAAAATGGGGGCAGAATTTTTTAACGGATGGCAATCTCATTAAAAAAATTGTCGCGGGCGCGGGCATTACCTCGGAGGATGTGGTACTGGAGATCGGACCCGGCATCGGAACGCTGACAGAAGCGCTGCTGCCGCTCGCGAAGCGCGTCATTGCGGTGGAAATTGACGGGCGGTTGATTCCGATTCTTACAAAGAATTTTCAGGACTATGCCAATTTTCATCTGCTTCATGCGGATGCGCTGCAGTTGGATTTGGTGGCGCTTCTACAAAAAGAAGCGCCGGGCGAGCGCGTGCAAGTGGTGGCAAATTTGCCCTATTATATTACGACCCCTCTACTCGAACGCCTGCTGAACCCAAAGCTCCCGGTAAATCGCTGCACGTTGATGGTGCAAAAAGAGGTGGCGGAGCGGATGACAGCGGCGCCTTCCACAAAAGAATACGGTTCATTGACGCTATTTATCGCGTGTTATGCGCGGGCACAGATCCTGTTTCCGGCACCGAAAACGGTGTTTTTTCCGGCTCCAAAGGTGGATTCTGCGGTGGTGCGACTGGACCGACGGGAATCGCCGGACGGGGTCGATGTGGCGCGTGTGAGTCATTGGATTCAGTGCGCCTTTCAAAATCGTCGCAAAACGGTGTTGAATTCTTTGCAAAATGGGGAAGCAATCGATAAAACAGCGCTGAAGGAAGCCCTTCAAAAGCGGGGCATACCCCTGCAGGCGCGCGCGGAAGATCTTCGGCTGGAAGATTATTTAGCTTTGGCACGCGAACTGTTTTAGCCATGGCGTTTCGGGTATCTATCATTGCATCGGAGACCGCTGCGGCGGTCCCGGTAATACAGGGCGGAGATCCGCGGAAAGGAAGAAAAATGGCGAAAGTGACGGTTTTTACGTCCCCGACTTGCCCACATTGCACGGCGGCGAAGGCGTATTTGAAGGAAAACAACATTGATTTCGAGGAACGTGACGTGTCGAAAGACCAAGAGGCGCGCAAAGAACTCATTGCAAAGGGCTATCGCGGCGTTCCGGTCATTCGTGTCGATGGGGAGGATATGGTTGGCTTCGATCAGGCGCACTTGGCGGAGCTGCTCGGGTTGTAAAGGTGCAAGAAGCAGTTGCCCATGGAGACACAAATTGCTTTGTCTTTTTGGTAAAGTGATGGTATTTCAAAAATGTTACTCAGGGAGAAGGCAGCGCTGCCTTCTCCTTTTTTAAGCATTTTACTCATGGAATAAGAAAAAAGACAGCAACAATTTTTGAATTCATGGCAGTGGACAAAAAAACGGTACAGCCGATTTTCGACTATACCGCTTGTCCGGAATGAGATATTCCTACACGTGTACATTTCTTTCTATAGCTGTCGCGTTCAGCATTCGTTAAGCCGTTCCAACAGATAATCCGCATCCAATCCGTGAACATACGCCGCCTGCTCAACCGTCTCCATCATCGAAGAGGGGCAGCCAATACAACCCAGACCGCTGTTCATAAGAATTTGAATGGTGCGCGGCTTTTTGCGAATGACTTCCGCGATGAGCATATCTTTATGCAGAAGTGGCGTATTCTGCTTTTCCGTTTGTTGTTCCATTACAACCTCCTTACATATTCTTTCAAAGTATACCCTATTTTTTGAAATGAACACAGTCCATAGGCAATTTCCATAGAATAGGGAGGGTCGAGTTTTTTCCTTCCGTGCGATAATCGTCTTTGCTTGTTGGTTACAGAGGTAGATTCAGTTGGGACGGCATTGGGACAACCTTGGAACAATGAACCGGAAAGCCCGTGGTATACTTATAGCAGTCAAAGTGGCGCCAGGATCTGAGAAACGGAACGGGCGCTTTTTTGTTGCATGCGGAGAGGATGGTATTTATGAAAAAGAGAAAATAGTTTTCGAGGGAGGGATATTGGATTCGGCAGGCAATATCGTAATGAACAAAGTATGGAGGAGAAGAACCCATGAAATGCACAGTTTGAAAAAATGCGATGGTCTTTACCGTGATTGGCGCGTTGAAGCGGGATAAGCCGTGAGCCGTCGCTGGTTATAGGTGCGCGTCGCCCTCCGCATGGGGGCTTGGACATGCCAAATTCGGCATAACGAGGTTAACAAAGGCTTTTTAAGAAAGGAGTTACCTTGTGAAAAAACAAGTTTTAAGCGCAATGATTCTTTCGTTGGCCGTGGGTTTGTGTGCGTGTGGAACGAAAAAGCAGTCTGCCTTGCAAGAAAGCATTCCGTCGGTTTCCGTTGAGAAAAATAAACCGAAAGCTGTCGCCAAAATTGCAGGGTCGGAAAAAGCGCAAAAAACTTTAGAGAAAGACAAGCGCAGGGGTACAAAAGCCGCGGCAAAAAAAGGGAAGGAGGAATCACAATCCATTTCCGAACCATCTTTAGAAGAAAAAGAGTCTGTTGTTTCTATGCCGGAAGAAGCCCCGAAAACGTCTGTGGAGATTGTGCAACCGGTGGAATCACAAGTTGCGCCGGAATCCGAGGTCGTTTCGGAAGTCGAATCGCAAGCGTCGGTGTCGCAGGAGGGAGCAACGAGTACGGTGTATATTGAAGAGCCAGAGCCGCCCGCGGACGCACCGTACTATTATGCGGTTGAAGAATCATGTGGTGTATATAAATTTACGAATCAAGCGGAAGCGGAAAGCTGGGTCGAGAATATCTTTTATTCAAAGCAGATCCAACGAGAAGATGGGTTGTGGGTCGATGATCCGGATAACTTGTTTATAAAAAATGGTTGGATAGGCTATTGGGTTGATAATTATAATTTTAGTGATGGTACTACACTAACTAAAATTGAATTTTACTGATTACTTTTATTCATAGAATAAAGAAGTTGTGTAGGGTGCTTGCCAAAATGCAAGTGCTTTTTTTTGTGCATTTTTTTACAGGAGGGTGGTATGGTGGAGAAAAAGAAGCATCAAAAACAGCTAGCTGTGTTTTTAGCGCTTTGTATGTTGTTGAGTTTTCTGCCGTTTCAAACGGCAGAGGCGGCTTTTCCGCTTACGGATGAAACCCTGTACGGATATAACAAAACACATGTGTTTGCGCCAAACGGCGAACCGTGGGGCAATGCAGATCCGTATGGCGGGCCGATTCATAAAATGTATCTCAACGGGAAAGTCGCCTTTTGTATGGAGCCATCGACCGTACACGGCACTTATGTGAACCAAGACGGCGGGACCGCAGGGTATTGGGAGGAAGCAGACGCATATTTTCGGCGCATTACCAGTGTTTCCGGGTTGAAACATAAATTAGATTTAATTGCGTATTTCGGGTGGGAACAGACGGAAAAAACGGATTGGCATTATGCCATGACCGCGATGTTGTTGTGGGAAACCATTGTACATGAAGTACCGAACTTTACAACGACGCATGGCGGGAAAATGACGGATATTTATTTTTCCAACGGGTCCCGCCGAAATGAATTTGCCGCATTTAAGCAGTCGGTTTTGGAAAAAATCGCGGCAACGGATCAAAGAGTGACCTCATGGACAGGACAAACGATTCAGCTCCGGCAAGGGCAGTCGGTGACTGTCACGGATACGAACGGGGTTCTTCCCAAATTAAAGCCGGAGCGACTGGAAAACGGCGGCGTGTCGATTGCCATTTCCGGCAATGACGTAACCGTCACGGCGGAGAAAACCGCACAAATGGCAGTTTCTCCGAAGTTTTGGTTTAATGGGATGTCGGAAAGCGGGGCTGATTTACATGCCGATACCAAGTTCTATATTTTAGATTCGGATGGTTATTCATATCAACGGATCGCAACTTTTGATGGCTATGATCCTTTGCAGTCTTGTTTAACCGTGCAAGTCCTTCCCGGCTACGGCTATCTTCGCATCCAGAAAAAAGATGCTGTCACGAAACAACCACTCGAAGGCTTTGGCTTTCGTTTGGATGCCCAAGGAAATACCACCGGGATTTTTACAGATGGGAAATATGTTGGAACCAAGGTGTATTATACCGGCGCGGACGGCTCGGTACTTTTGGATCCGCTGCTTCCGGGGGATTACCGCGTGACGGAAATTTCGCAGGGTGGCAGTTATCTCCCCGGTGAGGAGAATTCAAAGATTGTTCACATTCCGACGATGGAAAATAGCGAACATCCCATTGAAGTGGAATTTGAAAATCCGCAGCAGTTTTTTGATTTTTCATTGCAAAAGTATTTCAAAACGTCCGAAACCGGAGAAGCGAGTCTTGCCGGGGCGGAGTTTGAGGTGCGCGTCAAAAGCTTGGTGACTCGCGGGGTCATCGGACAGCGCCAAGAGGGAGATGTGGTCGGAACCTATGTCGCGGATGAAAACGGGCGCATTCAGGTAAAAGATTTGCCATTAGGGGAATATGAAGTGCGCGAAACCAAAGCGCCAACGGGGTGCGTGTTAAACCCGCAGGTACTTGTTGTAAAGTCTGTGTTGGATAAAGGGGACGGAACGCAGGTTCCGGAAAAGTCCTCGAAAGTCACTTATGAAATTGCGCCCGTAGAGCAGGCGGCGAACGACGGCATGGCAAGAAAAGAAGAGGCTCTGCAAGCGGAAGGATTTGCCCGGGACAGCGGGCTGGGCGTTTCCATTACGCCCATGGGGGAAAATGCCTTTGCCGAACTGCCGATTTACGGGCGCATTGAACTGTACAAACACTATGAGCCGGATGGAGATTCCGTTGATGAACAGCGCCTTGCCGAAGGCAATTTGCGCTTTGTCGTAAAGCGCGGAGAAGAAGTCGTCGATACCATTACAACCGGTAAAGACGGACGCGGTCGGTCGTGCTATCTTCCGTACGGGATGTATACCGTTTCCCAGCTGGATGTTGCCAAAGATCAGTACGGCAACGAGTTGACGAGTCGGATTGAAGATTTTACGGTGTCCATTGATGAAGATGGCAAGCTATATCAGTATGAACTGACCAATCCGAACCCGAAAATGCGTTTGCGCTTACAAAAAATGGATGCGGTCACAGGCGAAAATATTTTACAAACCGGTATTGTCTTTGAGATTCACCGCGCGGCGGATGATTCGGTGGTGACATTTTCCGACGGGCGCAGCGCGCTCGTATTGGAAAAAGAAAATGGCTATGCGCTCACGCTTGACCGCTTACCGGCCGGGGCGTATTACTTGAAAGAAATCGCCGCCCCGACGGGATATTATTTGCCAGAAGACGCGCAGTTCCCGTTTGAAATTCCATATGAAATCGGGCAGGATGCGAGAATTCCGGTGGTGACGGTGGAAGTTGGCGGGAAGAAAGAGGACGCCGTCCCGAAAGAGGTCGAAAATCAGCCACAGGAGGGAAGCTTAGTTGTGAAAAAAACCGGGGCAGTGTTGTCCGGTTGGGTAGATGATCCGGTTACGGTTCCCGTGCAGGAAGAGGGGCATACCGAGGAGCGCACGATCGCAAAACCGCAAGCCGGCATTGCGCTTGTTTTAATGAGAAGGTATCAAGAAGCGTTGGAAATACCGGGGATTCCACAGGAAAGTGGAGTGTCGGAACAGATGCCGGCTCAAAAACTTGTGGAAAAAGAATCCCAAGAGACGGTATTGACGGATGAAAATGGCGCCTTTTCGCGCGAAGTCGGAGAAGGGAGTTATACGCTTACAAATGGTGCCGGAGAAATTCTTGCCGAGTCTACGGTAGCACAAGGGGAAACGGGACTTCTTTCGGTACAGTTGCCCCCAATCGAAAGCAAGGAAACCATGCGCGTCCCCGGTGAAGTTGTAGATAAGACTTTTGTCACGAAAAAACCGGTGTATCAAAAACAAGCCTTGCCCGGTGCGGTCTTTACGCTTACCGCAAAAGAAGATGTGCAGAGTTATGACCAAGTGACGAAATTTTTTAAGAAAGGGGAGGCGCTTCCGATCGCACAACAGGACATCGTCGTAGACGGAAAGACGCTCTACGAGAAGGGCGCCGTCATTACACGTCCGGCACTTTCCGAGGCGATGATGCAGGATGAAACGCTGGTAAAGCGCAGTTTTGTGACCGGAAAAGAGGAGACGAAACTTTCGCGTATTCCGTTAGGTGCGTATGAACTCGAAGAAATCCAAGCACCGGTCGGTTATAAAAGGGATTCGGAAAAACGGGTGTATACGTTTACGCCGCAGATTGCGACGGTGAGAGTGGCATTGAAGGAAACCGACGCGATTGAAAACGCGCGCCAGATTCTTTCCGCGCGATTATCCCAAAAGACGCTTGAAGAAACCCGGTATTTTGGACGCGGCGGACTCGATTTTATTCACTTTGGACTCTTTACCCAAGAGGCGGTCGAGGGGCTGGAGAAAGACTGCCTTATTGCGGTCGTCTCGCCGGATGAAAAAGGCGTTCTTACCGTTTCTGATATTCCGCAGGGTGCTTATTATTTCAAAGAAATTTCCACGAAAGACGGATATGTGCTTCATCCGGAAGAAATTGCCTTTTCGGTAATGCATGACGGGCAAGAGCAAGATGTGGTTCAAGAAATCGACCGGGAGATTGTAAATGCGCCGCATCCCGGGAAAGAAATGGTCTTGGTCAAAGTCGATCGCGACACGAAAACGCCGATTCAAGGGGCAACATTTCGGCTTTTTGCCGTCAAAGACGACGGAACGCGCCTGCCCGTGTGCAATGGAGCGGATGATTTGTGGCATACAGGAACAGATGGAAAGATTGTTACGCCGAAGCTGCCTCTCGGCACCTATGAATGGGAAGAAGTGACGCCCGCACCGGGTTATGTCAAGGGCGGCACGTCCTTTCACATTGCTGTTTCTGAAGATGCCAATGTGGAAGTGGAAGTCCCAAATGATCGTACGGAAATCGGCATTCGCAAATACGATGTCTATACCGGAAAGCCGGTGGTCGGGGCACGCCTGCGCCTGGTCGATGAAAAGGGCGCCGTTCTTCTTGTAAAAAAAGATGTGCAGGGAATCTGGACGGTGTCGTATGACGGAAGCGGGGAGCCCTGTGAATGGGAAAGTGGCGAGGAATTTCAGCGCATTAAAGGGCTCCTTCCGGGCGGGCAGTACCGCTTGGAAGAAATTCAAGCTGCCGGCGGATATGCGACGAGTCGACCCTTGAATTTTACGGTGGAAAACCGCGTAGGATTGCAGCTGACCGGCCTTTCCAATCAGCCGACGATCGTAAAAATTCGGAAAATCGACGAGTCGTCGAGAGAAGCGGTATACGGTGCAACCTTGGAACTCCATGAAATGAAGGAAGACGGAAGCATCCGAGAAGAGGTGTTTGTGGACCCGGTGACGGGACGGGCGGCGCGCTGGACAACGACGAAAGAAAACGACGCCGGCTATGTTGTCAACGGTCTTGTGGTCGGAAAAACCTATGTGGTGAAAGAAACGGGCGTGCCGGAAGGATATCTTGCACCCTTTGCACAAACGGCGCTGCTTGTCGTGGACACGGAAGATGTGCAGGAAGTTATCTTTACCAATGAACCGGTTCCGGAAATTGCGACAAAAGCGCTCTTTTCCACGGCCGTCAAAGAAGCTGTTCCCACGGGCAATCTACAGGTGCGGGATGAGGTGACGATGCAGCGGTTGGTGCCGGGCGCATCGTACACGCTTTCCACAAGTTTACGCAACCGCGCGCATCCGGAGGAGATCCTTGCCAGTGCAACGACGCCTTTTATCGCGGAAAAAACCGAGCAGGTCGTCATGACGCCGCTTTCCTTTGACGGGACGCCCTTTGTCGAAGGTGCCGATCTGGTTGTTACGCAGGTGCTCTCCCGGGACGGGCGACAAGTCGCTTTGCATGAGGATGTGAATGATCCGGCGCAGCAGCTTACACTGCCAAAAATCGGGACGCAGGCCAGTGATCCGACGGATGGCAGAAACGATGCGCAGGCGAAAAAGGCGATGCGCTTGCAGGATGTGGTGCGCTATTCGCATCTGATTCCGGGGACGACGTATGAGGTTATTGGAAAAGCGGTGGATAAAGAAAACGGCAAGGTGCTGTTCGATGATGCGGGGCGTGAAATTACCGCGAAGACGACCTTTATTCCGCAAACGCCGGATGGCGAAGTGACCCTGCAATTTTCCTTTGATGGACTGCATCTTGGGGGAAAAACGCTGGTGTTTTTTGAAAGTGTGCGGCAGCAAGGGGTGGAAATCGCGGTTCATGCGGATATCGAAGATGAGGAGCAGACGATTTATGTGCCCGGCGTCCGGACAAAGGCGACGACATCTTCCGGCGGAAAAGAGGTGCCGGCAGGGAGAATGCAAAAAGTGACAGATCTCGTGCAGCTTTCCAATCTTCGGCCCGGCACACGCTACCATCTGATTTCTTCCTTGATGGATAGCGAAGGACGAACCATTCGAGAAAAGGATGTTTTTTTCAACGCGAAAGAAGCCAATGAGACAAAGAAAATCGCTGTAACATTTGACGCGATTAAACAGGCGGGAAAGAAAGTGGTGTTCTTTGAAGAACTGTATGTTGTGACAGAAGAAGGTGAGAAATTGGTAGCAGAACATCGCGATTTAACGGATGACCAACAGACGCTTTTTGTGAAAACAGGGTCCCCAAAAACAGGAGATCCCGGTGCGTGGATGCCCTTACTCACGTTGATTCTGTGTATGGCTGTGATTGCTTTTCTACAAAAAAAGGAATTGACTGACAAATAGAGACCGGGCGACAGGGAATGAAAAGAGCCGATTCGGGCATTTGCGCCCGAATTGGCTCGATCGGATGGTTCTATGATTATTTTAAGGAATTCAGCACGGCAATCAATCGATTCTGTTTTGCTTCCATCGCTTGCAACAATGGCAAGGGGTCCACGGGTTTTCCCTGTACATAAATTTGCAAATGGAGGTGCGGCCCTGTGGAATCTCCAGTAGAACCGATCAGACCGATGACATCGCCGGCGCGAACCTCTGCACCGTTGGATGTGCGGAATGCGGATAAATGACTGTAGGAAGAGTGGGTACCGTCTGGATGCGCCACTTTAATAAAGTTTCCATGTCCTGCATTCCAACCGCAGTAGACGACTTTACCGGATTTTATGGCAATGACCGACGAACCGTAGGGGGCTCCGATGTCAAGACCGTAATGCATCCAACGGCCGAACAGAGGATCGCGCGGTCCAAAATAAGAAGTGATGAGGCGGCTGCTTGGCGTTGGCCACAGGAGATCTATATTGCGGTAATCCGCATTTTCCTTTTCCTGTGCTTGCAGATCGGAGAAAGAGCAGCGCAATAAATATTGATTGGAGAGCTCGTCCGTCGTAGCTGCCCGACTTTCAAAAAGGAGCGAAGCAGGCGCACCCTCTACCCGGGTGGAGCCGACGAATAGAGAGCCGTTTGTAAGATTGAAGTAATGATATCTGTCGCCTGTCCTCTGAAAACCGCGATAGGTATTATAGTATAGCGGCGAGAAATAATACGTCTTCGAATCGATCGTGCGCCATCCGCGTGCAGCCGATCCGTCCGATGTGAGATAGTAGGAATTACCGCTGTTGTTCAGCCAACCGACATGCATCGCACCGTCCGCGCCCATCCAGTAGGCGCATTCGATACCGAAGGTGATAAATCGATTCACATAGAGCTCGCCACGTGCGTTGGGAAAGTATCTTTTTCCGCCCAATTCCACCCAATTATTGTCTTTATTTAAGTTGCCGTCGGCATTGAGAAGGTATAATTTCCCGTTATGTGAAACGACCGAACTTTTTACACGTGCGCCATCTGCGCCCATGTAATAGGCGACATCCGGCCCGAAGTTGATGAACTGATTCTGATAGGTTGCGCCCTGTTCGGTGACGTAGGTATCGCCTTCCCAGCGGGCATTTCCGATCAGATTCCCGGTTTGGCTGTCGGCAAAATAGTAGCGACCGTTGCAGCAGAGCTTGCCGAATGTTTGAGCGCCGTCCGTCCCCATAAAATATTTTACAGCGGGACCGAAGGTGATAAATTGATTCGCATAAAGCTCCCCGCGGGCGTTGGGAAAGTATCTTTTTCCGCCCAATTCCACCCAATTATTGTCTTTATTTAAGTTGCCGTCGGCATTGAGGAGATATAATTTCCCGCCATGTGAAACGACCGAACTTTTTACACGTGTGCCGTCCGCGCCCATGTAATAGGCGACATCCGGTCCGAAGGTGATGAACCGATTCTGATAGGTTGCGCCTTGTTCGGTGACGAAGGTATCGCCTTCCCAGCGGGCATTTCCGATGAGGTTTCCGGTTTGACTGTCGGCAAAATAGTAGCGACCGTTGCAGCAGAGTTTGCCGAATGTTTGAGCGCCGTCCGTGCCCATAAAATATTTTACAGTGGGGCCGAAGGTGATAAATTGATTCGCATAAAGCTCCCCGCGGGCGTTGGGAAAGTATCTTTTTCCGCCCAATTCCACCCAGTTATTGTCTTTGTTCAAATTGCCGTCGGCATTGAGAAGATATAATTTCCCGCTATGTGAAACGACGGCGTTTTTGACACGCGCGCCATCTGCGCCCATGTAATAGGCGACATCCGGTCCAAAGGTGATGAACTGATTCTGATAGGTTTCGCCCTGCTCGGTGACGAAGGTGTCATCTTCCCAGCGGGCATTTCCGATCAGATTTCCGGTTTGACTGTCGGCAAAATAGTAGCGGCCGTTTACATCAAACTTTCCGTACGTGAGGGCGGCAAGCGGATCCATATAATTTTTCACCGCAGATCCGAAGGTGATGAACTGATTAAAAAATAATTTGCCAAAGTCGCCTTTTGAGTAATAGCGATTGTTATTATATTCCTGCCATCCGGCATTCAGTGAAAGCAACCCGTCCGCGTCGGCGTAACGCATTTGTCCGTCGACATCGGCAAAAACGCCAGTTTGTCGGGCACCGGATGCACCAATGTAGTAGGCGACGTCCGGACCGAAGGTGATCACCTGATTGTGAAACGTGGAACCGTCTTCCTTATAATAGTACCAGAGCCCGTCTTCCTGCACCCAGCCTTGTTTCATTTGCGGCGCTGTTTGCAGCACATTCGATGGCGTGTTCTCTAGCGCTTTTTCCGCCGGATTTTCTTCCGACGTGGAAACGGCTGGAAACGAGGACTCGGTTTCAGGATCCGGGTTATCAGAGCTTTCTATTACGGGCTCCTCCGTTGTTGCCTCAGCTTCTTCCGACGAGTCTGCAGGATTTGAAGTCACATTCTCCGAATCGGAATCTGCAATTTCCGACGGAGACGTCGGAGTTATATTTTGAGGGGACAAGGCTTCGTTACAATCGGCATTGTCAGAATCGGGTAGCTTCTCTGTCGTTTCTTCCGGAGCAGGAACGATTTCTTCGGATGCGGGGAATTCCTGGGACAAAGCAACTTCCTCCGACGAAGCATTTTCCGCAGGCGACACAGCAGGCGTTGCATACGAAACGTTCGCCCAAGCGAAAAAGAGGAAAAGTGAGAACAGAAGAACGGGACAGATAAGTTTTTTATGATAGTATTTTGACATGATCTCCTCTTTCAATAATTTTATACTTATTTTGTATTTTTATATCTGCATTGTATCATTCTCAACAACCAAATAAAACTCCAAAAGCAGCATGAAATAGTCCACGCCTCCGGGCGTTTCATTTGACAAAAGGCTAAGGAAAGGCTATACTTTTTTATGTATTGATTCAATTCACCTCCGTTGTTGACGGGGGCTGTTTTTGTGTGTTATTATAAGAAACTGCAATAGTAGTGGCATGATCGTCGTGAGGTTTTTGTCTGCGCAGGTCCTGTGCGCTTTTTTGGCGTCTACGGATATTTCAGTCGGACGAGACTTTTGGAACGGGAACAAGTAAAGGGGTGGACAATTTATGTACAATCATACAGCGATGTATGGAAAAACGCGTCGCAGAAGCTTTTCGAGAATCCCTCAAGCGTTGGAATTGCCAAATTTGTTGGCGATCCAGCAAGAGAGTTTTCAGTGGTTTCTGCACACGGGCCTTCGCGAGGTTTTGGAAGATATTTCTCCGATCCGGGATTATTCTGGAGATTTGATTCTGGAATTCGTCGATTATTATTTTGAGGATGAAGCCGAGTATTCCGTTCAGGAAGCAAAAGAGCGCGACGTCAATTATGCACGCAAACTGAAAGTCAAAGTTCGACTGATCAAAACCAGGGATGGAGAAATTCTCGAGGTCAAAGAGCAAGAAGTCTACTTGGGAGATGTCCCGATGATGACCCCGTCCGGAACCTTCATTATAAATGGGGCGGAGCGCGTTGTCGTTTCCCAGTTGGTTCGTTCCCCCGGCGTGTACTATGCCCGTGAATTTGACAAGTCCGGCAATACGATGATTTCCTCCACGGTGATTCCAAACCGTGGCGCATGGCTGGAGTACGATAATGATGCGAACGGCGTGGTCAACGTGCGCATTGACCGCACGCGAAAATTGCCCGCAACCACATTAATTCGTGCGCTGCTTTTAGAAACAGATCAGGAGATGATCGATGTCTTGGGTGACAGTGAGCATTTGCGCATCACCTTGGAAAAAGAAGTCGCTACGAACCGTGAGACCGCACTTTTAGAAATTTACAAGAAATTAAAGCCCGGCGATCTGGCGTCGATCGAATCCGCCGAACCCCTAATCCACAATTTGTTCTTTGACGATCGTCGTTATGATCTGGCAAAAGTTGGACGCTATAAATTCAATAAAAAACTGTCGGTTTTCAATCGCATTCAAGGGCGCGTGCTTGCCGCCGATGTGATTACAGAGGAGGGCGAGGTACTTGCTTCCGCCGGTGATTTCGTGAATCGCGCAAAAGCCTTGGAAATTGAAAACGCCGGCATCAATATCGTCGATGTATATGCCGATGAAGCGCAGGAGAACATCGTGCGCGTCGTGGGCAATCACTTCGTCGATCGCCACGTATTTGATGAAGATTTGGCAGGGCTCGACATCGACTCCTTGAATTTGTCAGAAAAAATCTATTACCCCGCCATGCAGGAGATTTTGGCGGAGTTTGAAGAGAATCCTTCTTTATATGAGACGGACCGCAAAAAGCTCAATTATATTAAAAAGCAGAAAAAAGAATTGAGCCCGATGCACATTACCAATGCCGATATTCTGGCAACGCTGAGCTATCAGTTGAACCTTTACGATGGCGTCGGCGGCGTGGATGACATTGACCATCTGGGGAATCGTCGGGTGCGTTGCGTGGGTGAATTGTTGCAAAACCAGTTCCGCATCGGTCTGTCGCGTATGGAGCGCGTCGTGCGTGAGCGCATGACCACGGGGGATCAAGACCTAGCAACACCGCAAAATCTTTTGAATGTGCGTCCGGTCACGGCGGCGATCAAGGAGTTTTTCGGCTCCTCCCAATTGTCGCAATTTATGGACCAAACGAATCCAATGTCGGAATTGACGCATAAGCGACGCCTTTCCGCGCTGGGACCGGGTGGTCTGTCCCGCGACCGCGCGGGCTATGAAGTGCGCGACGTACACGATTCGCACTATGGTCGCATTTGTCCCATCGAGACGCCGGAAGGCCCGAATATTGGCTTGATTACCTCGCTCACGACCTATGGGCGCATCAACGAATACGGTTTTATTGAAACGCCGTATCGAAAAGTGCTGGAAGGGACCGGACAGGTTACCGATCAGATCGTCTATCTGACAGCCGATGAGGAAGATCATTACATCAAAGCCCAGGCCAATGAACCCTTGGATGAAAATGGATTTTTCGTCAATGACCGTGTTTCCGGTCGAGGCATCAACGCGGTCAATGATATTTATCCGCGCGAACAGGTGCAGTTTATGGACGTTTCCCCGCAGCAGATCGTTTCGGTGGGAGCGGCCATGATTCCCTTCCTTGAAAACGACGATGCCACGCGCGCTTTGATGGGCACGAACATGCAGCGACAGGCGGTTCCGCTGCTCCGCGCCGAAGCTCCGATTATCGGAACCGGCATCGAGCACAAGGCGGCGTTGGATTCCGGCGTGGTCGTGCGCGCGAAAAATGACGGCGTGGTGACCATTGCCGCGGATGATCGCATTGTTATTCGCAAAGATAAAAAGGATGACGAGGGTGAATACGACCGGTACCAAGTGTTGAAATTCATGCGCGCCAACCAAGGCACGTGCTTCAACCAGCGCGCCATCGTCCGCGAAGGCGATCACGTACACGCCGGCGAGATTATTGCCGACGGACCGTCGACGGATCACGGTGAAATTGCGTTGGGCAAAAATATCCTCATTGCCTTTATGACTTGGGAAGGTTACAACTACGAAGACGCGATGCTCATCAGCGAACAGCTGGTCATCGACGACGTGTTGACTTCTATCCACATCGAAGAACACAACTGCGAGGCACGCGAGACCAAGTTAGGTCCTGAAGACATTACCCGCGACATTCCCAACATCGGTGAAGAAATGCGCAAGAACCTAGATGAAGACGGGGTCATTCACGTGGGCGCCGAAGTCAAGGCAGGCGATATTCTCGTCGGAAAAGTGACGCCGAAAGGCGAGACGGAGCTCTCGCCGGAAGAACGGCTTTTACGCGCCATCTTTGGAGAAAAAGCGCGCGAAGTGCGCGATACGTCCCTGCGCGTGCCACACGGGGAATCCGGCATTGTCGTCGATGTAAAGAAGTATTCTCGTGCCGGTGGCGACGATCTGGCGCCGGGTCTGAATGAGGTTGTGCGCGTTTACATCGCCGCAAAGCGCAAGATCATGGTTGGCGATAAGATGTGCGGACGGCACGGCAACAAGGGCGTTGTTTCCCGCATTTTGCCGGTGGAAGATATGCCGTTTTTGCCGGACGGCACGCCCATTCAGATTTGTTTGAATCCGCTGGGCATTCCTTCGCGTATGAACTTGGGACAGGTTTTGGAAGTGCACCTCGGTCTGGCTGCGAAGAAACTGGGATGGAAAGTGGCGACGCCGGTCTTTGACGGCGCCAGTGATAAAGATATTGAGGATGCGCTGCAGGAAGCGGGCTATCCGATTTCCGGGAAGATGCCGCTGCGCGACGGGCGCACAGGTGAATTCTTCGTCGGAGATGTCACGGTCGGGTACATGTACATTTTGAAACTGCATCACATGGTGGATGAAAAAATCCACGCACGCTCGACGGGTCCGTACTCCTTGGTTACGCAGCAGCCGCTGGGCGGAAAAGCACAGTTCGGCGGGCAGCGCTTCGGCGAGATGGAGGTCTGGGCACTCGAAGCCTACGGCGCTTCGCACGCCTTGCAGGAAATGTTGACAGTCAAGTCGGACGATGTCACCGGGCGCGTCAAGACGTATGAAGCGATTGTCAAGGGGCAGAATATTTCCACACCGGGCATTCCGGAAAGCTTCAAGGTGTTGGTCAAGGAATTACAGGCGCTTTCCCTGGATGTGCGTCTCTTGGATGAAGACGGTGAACAGGTGGAATTGCGCGATGATCTGGACGATTTCGACCGTTTCTCCCAGGTGGAGAATGCGGATGATACGGAAGAAGAACCGGAGCGTCGTCGGTTTTTGCGCGAAGAACGGGCGTTTGATGTCGGAGAATCCGTCGAGGATGAAGACGAAGATTATGATGCGCTGGGCTTTTCCGTTGAAGAAGCCGACGAAGATGATGAATAAGCGTGGGGAGGAAGAAGATGAGAAAAACCAATATGTTTGATGCCATTCAGATCCAACTTGCCTCTCCGGAAATGATTCGTTCGTGGTCTCATGGGGAAGTGAAAAAACCGGAGACCATCAACTACCGGACCCTCAAACCGGAACGCGATGGACTTTTCTGTGAAAAAATCTTCGGACCGACGAAGGACTGGGAATGCAATTGCGGAAAGTACAAGCGCGTACGTAATAAAGGCACCGTCTGTGAAAAGTGCGGCGTGGAGGTCACCAAGGCGAAGGTGCGCCGGGAGCGCATGGGCCATATTGAACTCGCGACGCCGGTCTCACACATCTGGTATTTTAAGGGGATTCCCTCGCGCATGGGCCTGCTTTTGGACATCAGCCCCAAGACCTTGGAATTGGTACTGTATTTTGCCAACTACATTGTCATTGATCCGGGCGAAGCCCGCGGTGATCTGGATGAGAAACAACTGCTGACCGAGGCGCAGTACAACGACTATTACGAGAAATACGGCGAGGGATTTCGCGTGGGCATGGGCGCCGAGGCAATCAAGGAGCTGCTGCATCGGATCAATCTGCCCCGTGAGGAACAGATACTGAAAGAGGAATTGGAAGTGGCGACGGGGCAGAAGCGCGTGCGTCTGCTGCGCCGCTTGGAAGTGGTAGAAGCCTTCATTCGCTCCGGCAATCAGCCGGAATGGATGTGCCTTGATGTGCTTCCGGTTATGCCGCCGGATCTGCGGCCCATGGTGCAATTGGAAGGGGGACGTTTTGCCACATCGGATCTGAACGATTTGTACCGCCGTGTCATCAATCGCAATAATCGTCTGAAACGCCTGCTCGATATTGGCGCACCGGACATCATCGTGCGCAATGAAAAGCGGATGTTGCAGGAGGCGGTGGATGCGCTTATCGACAACGGACGGCGAGGAAAAGCCGTTACGGGCGCTTCGAATCGCAATTTGAAGAGCTTGTCGGATCTGCTGAAAGGAAAGACCGGGCGTTTCCGCCAAAACCTGTTGGGAAAGCGCGTCGATTACTCCGGACGTTCCGTCATCGTCGTCGGCCCAAATCTGAAGTTCTATCAGTGCGGGCTGCCGCAGGACATGGCTCTGGAATTGTTCAAACCCTTTGTCATGCGGGAATTGGTGGCACAGGGATTGGCGCACAATATTAAAAATGCAAAAAAGATGGTGGAGCGCAAGCACCCAGACATTTGGAATGCGTTGGAAACGGTGATTAAGGACCATCCGGTGCTTTTGAACCGCGCCCCGACCTTGCACCGATTGGGCATTCAGGCGTTTGAGCCGGTGCTCGTGGAAGGGAAAGCAATCAAACTGCACCCGTTGGTCTGTACGGCGTATAATGCGGACTTTGACGGAGACCAGATGGCGGTGCACGTTCCGCTCTCGGCGGCGGCACAGGCGGAAGCGCGCCTGCTGATGATGTCGACGAACAATATTCTGGCGCCAAAGGATGGAAAGCCGATTACAACCCCGACGCAGGACATGGTCCTCGGGGCATATTACCTGACGAAAAACCCGGAGAATCTGGAACCGGAGCGGCGCTTTGCGTCCTTTGAGGAAATGGTGAAATATCAAACGCTGGGCGACATTGATCTGCACACCGTGGTGTCGGTGCGCCGGCAGCTCGACGAATCAGGTCACGGGAAGAGTATCGTGTCCACCGTCGGACGGTTCCTCTTTAACGAAGGAATTCCGCAGGATCTGGGTTATGTGGATCGCACGAAAGATCCGTACGGCTTGGAAATCGACCGCCTTTGTGACAAAAAGATGCTGACGGACATTATTGACCGCTGCTACCGCAAACACGGGAACATCCGCACATCGCGCCTGTTGGACTATATCAAGGAGATGGGCTATCGCTATTCGACTGTCGCGGCGATTACGGTTTCCATGAACGATGTGAAGATTCCGCAGGAAAAAGCGGTGATCCTTGCAGAGGCCGACCGCGAAGTGGAGAATTACGAGCGCATGGCCCGCAGAGGTATCATTTCGGAAAAAGAGCGTTACCAATTTGTCATCGATACGTGGAATGAAGCGACAGAGAAAGTCGAAAAGGCTTTGTTACAGGACTTGGCGCCGACGAACTCCATCGCGATCATGGCCAACTCCGGGGCGCGCGGATCGACCAAGCAGATTCGTCAGTTGGCAGGGATGCGTGGGTTGATGGCCTCCGCGTCCGGGGAGACAATTGAAATTCCGATTCGAGCGAACTTCCGCGAGGGCCTTTCGGTGCAGGAATTCTTTATTTCTACGCATGGTTCGCGCAAGGGATTGTCTGACACGGCGTTGCGTACGGCGGACTCGGGTTACTTGACGCGCCGTCTGGTTGATGTTTCGCAGGATGTCATTGTCACCGAGAAAGACTGTCACACGGACCAATACATTGTCGTCACAGATATTAAAGAAGGCAATGAGCTGATCGAGCAGTTGAAGGCGCGCATTATTGGACGCACGAGCTTTGAGGATGTGTTGAATCCGACAACGGGCGAATTGATTGTGCGCAAGAATGACATCATCACGGAAGAAGATGCGCAGGCGATTCAGGATTGCGGCATTACAGCGGTGAAGGTGCGTTCGGTGCTGGAATGCAAGACCGAACACGGCGTTTGTGCGAAGTGCTACGGGCGCAACCTCGCAACGGGAAAATCCGTCAATGTGGGCGAAGCGGTCGGTATTATTGCCGCGCAGTCCATCGGCGAACCGGGCACGCAGCTGACGATGCGTACGTTCCACTCGGGCGGCGTCGCCGGAACGGCGATTACACAAGGTTTGCCGCGTGTCGAAGAATTGTTTGAAGCCCGCAAACCGAAGGGTATGGCCCTGATTACGAAAAATGCCGGAACCGTGCGCATTCAGGATAATAAGCGCCGCAAGGACGTGATCGTCACATCGGAAGACGGGCATGAGGAAACCTATGCCGTCCCCTTCGGCGCCCGCTTAAAGGTCAAAGAAGGCGATACGGTTGAAAAGGGAGCGATGATTACGGAAGGTTCGGTCAACCCGCACGATATTCTGGAGGTGCTCGGACCGGATGCTGTGCAGGACTATATCACCCGTGAAGTACAGAAGGTGTACCGCCTGCAGGGCGTCGATATCGACGACCGGCACATCGAAATCATTATCAAACAGATGCTCTCGCGTGTGAAAGTGATAAAACCAGGCGATACGCACTTCTTGCCGGGGCAGATGGTCAATCGCCGCCGGGCGGATCACGTCAATCAGAAAATGGTGGAGGCGGGCAAACAACCGGCCGCGGTGGAATATCAGCTGCTGGGCATTACCAAGGCGTCTATTGCTTCGGATTCCTTCCTTTCGGCCGCCTCGTTCCAGGAAACGACGCGCGTGCTCACGGATGCGTCGATCAAGGGAAAAATTGATCGCTTACACGGCCTGAAAGAAAACATCATCATCGGCAAGCTCATTCCGGCAGGAACGGGCATGAAGGTGTATGACAATGCCGAGATCGATTATGCGGGCATGGCAGCGGAAGATGCACGGCAGCGTCTGTTGGAGTCGAGTGATTCGGATGAAGATTCGTTTTTCCATGAAAAGGAAGATTTGTCCGAGAATTTTGAGGCGACTCAGGAGGAGAGCTCGCTTGACGCCGAAGATTTTCTGAATTTTGACAGCCTCGATGAATAGTCGCAACGCGTAACGCAAGTTCATTTTTGCTGTAAGCATTGACGACAAATGTTTGAAAGTTGAAATAAGCAGAAGGCAGAATGGCTACCCTTGTAAAGCCGGTTTGTGAGGACAGCTGTTCGCCTCCTGCTTTTCTTTATGGAAATGGCAACAGGTTACAAAGCCGCTGTTTGACAACAAAATTTTCGCCTGATATAATAGCAAAGGTTACGGTCGGGAAGATTGTCTACATCTTCCCGCTTTGATTCGCTCCGATTTTATTGGCTTTGCCAACGAGGGGCAAAGAAAAAGACCGCAACAAGTCCGATAGGGCGGGCACGTCAGTGCTATTTTATAAGAAAAGGAGGTGCAGTATGCCTACAATTAACCAACTGATCCGCAAGGGTCGCCACACGGAAGTGAAGAAGTCCGGGACGCCGGCGTTGGGTTACAACTTTAACACGCTGCGCAATGAGCAGTCGGCGGTTGAATGCCCGCAGAAGCGCGGCGTGTGTACTTCGGTGCGTACCGTAACGCCGAAGAAGCCGAACTCCGCTTTGCGTAAAGTCGCGCGCGTGCGTTTGACGAATGGCGCAGAGGTTCTCTCTTACATTCCGGGAATTGGCCACAACTTGCAGGAGCACTCGGTCGTTTTGATTCGAGGCGGACGTGTAAAGGACCTTCCGGGTGTCCGTTATCACATCATCAGAGGGGCTTTGGACACGGCCGGCGTGTCGGGAAGACAGCAGGCGCGTTCGAAGTACGGTGCGAAGAAGTCGGATAAGTAGACGTCGCGTGAGTGCATAGTGCACCTTTCGGTGTTCTTGTGCACAGCAGCTCTTGAAGTTGAGTACCCGTTATCTACTGCAATTGGTGAGTAAGGAGGGAAGAAGTGCCGAGAAAAGGTCATATTCCAAAAAGAGAGGTCATGCCCGACCCGAAGTACCACGACATTGTTGTCACGAAGTTGGTCAACAATGTCATGTTGGACGGTAAAAAGGGCACAGCACAGCGCATTGTATACGGAGCATTTGAGCTGGCTGAAAAGAAAGTAGGGCAGGATGCCATGGACATTTTCCGCAAAGCGGTGTCCAATATCATGCCTGTTCTGGAAGTCAAGGCGCGCCGCGTGGGCGGTGCCACGTACCAAGTACCGATGGAGGTTCGTCCGGAACGCCGTCAAACCTTAGCATTGCGCTGGATGGTCAATTTTGCCCGTGCGCGCAACGAGAAGACGATGATTGAACGCTTAGGGAATGAGATTGTCGATGCTTTCAACAACACTGGCGCCAGCGTGCGGCGTAAAGAAGAGATGCACCGGGCGGCGGATGCGAATAAGGCATTTGCACATTATCGTTACTAAGCAAGGGAGGAAATAAGTGCCTGCATATTCATTAAAAGACACAAGAAATATCGGGATTATGGCCCACATTGATGCGGGCAAGACGACGGTCACCGAGCGAATCCTCTTTTATACCGGAAAGATTCACAAGATGGGCGACACGCACGACGGTGCGGCGCAGATGGACTGGATGGCTCAGGAGCAGGAGCGCGGCATTACGATTACGTCGGCGGCGACGACCTGCTTTTGGAAGCGCAACGGAAACAATACGCGCATCAACATCATTGACACGCCGGGACACGTCGACTTCACGGTAGAAGTAGAGCGCTCCCTTCGTGTGTTGGACGGTTCGGTTGCGTTATTTGATGCGAAGAGCGGTGTGGAGCCGCAGTCGGAAACGGTATGGCGGCAGGCGGACAAGTACAAGGTTCCACGCATGTGTTTCATCAATAAGATGGACGCAACAGGTGCCGATTTCTTCATGGCCGTAGAGACGATTCGTGAAAAACTGAAGGCGAATGCGCTGCCGATTCAGATTCCGATCGGGGCGGAGCATAACTTTGTCGGCCTGGTCGACTTGGTGACCATGCGTGCCGAAATCTATCATGATGATCTGGGCGAGAAGATCACCGACGAGGACGTACCGGCGGAGTTGCTGGACAAAGCAGAGGAAATGCGCGCAGAGATGCTTGAGGCGGTTTCGGAGTTTGACGACGAGCTGATGATGGCCTATCTCGAAGGTGAAGAAATTACACCGGAACGTATTCGCGCGGCAATCCGCAAGGGAACGTTGGAACGCAAAATTTTCCCCGTTCTATGCGGCTCTGCGTATAAAAATCGCGGCGTGCAGTTTTTGATCGATGCCATTGTCGACTATATGCCCAGTCCGCTGGATATTCCGGCGATCGGAGGGACATCCCCGAAGGATCCGGAAGAGGCACTGGAACGTCATCCGGATCTGGATGCACCGTTTTCAGCGTTGGCGTTCAAGATTGTTTCGGATCCCTTTGTCGGAAAATTGTGCTACTTCCGTGTATACTCGGGTTCACTGGAGACCGGAAGCTATGTGTACAATTCGACCAAGGGCAAGCGTGAACGCATCGGACGTATTCTGCAGATGCACGCTAACAAGCGTGAGGAGATTGACAAGGTACACGCCGGAGACATTGCTGCGGCGGTTGGTCTGAAAGATACGACAACCGGAGATACGCTCTGCGACCAGGCAGATCCGATCATTCTCGAAAACATGGAATTTCCTGAGCCGGTTATTTCCGTCGCCATTGAACCGAAGACGAAGGCTTCGCAGGAAAAAATGGGTATTGCACTGCAGAAGCTTGCAGAAGAAGATCCGACATTTAAGACATACACCAATGTTGAGACGGGTCAAACCATTATTGCCGGTATGGGCGAGTTGCATTTGGAGATTATCGTAGATCGCCTGTTGCGCGAGTTCAAGGTGGAAGCCAATGTCGGAAATCCGCAGGTTTCGTACCGCGAATCGATCACAAAGCCGGCGGAGGCGCAAGGAAAATTCGTGCGCCAGTCTGGCGGTCACGGACAGTACGGAGATGTGCGTATTCGCATCAAGCCGGGCGAACCGGGCAGTGGCGTCGTGGTGAAGAATGTCACGGTTGGCGGTTCCATTCCGAAAGAATTTATCGGACCGGCGACGCAGGGTATTACCGAAGCATGTGAGTCCGGCGTGTTGGCAGGATTCCCGATTCTGGATATTGACGTTGAGATTTACGACGGTTCATTCCATGAAGTCGACTCCTCTGAAATGGCATTTAAGGTTGCCGGTTCCATGGCACTGCGAAATGCCGTTGAACAGGCGGGACCGACATTATTGGAGCCCATGCAAAAAGTCGAGATCGTTACGCCCGATGAATACCTCGGCGACGTGATGGGGGATGTTTCCTCCAGACGCGGTCGAATCGAACAGATGAGCCAGCGAGAAGGCGTACAGGTTGTCGATGCCTACATTCCACTTTCGGAAATGTTCGGCTATGCGACGGATCTGCGTTCCAAGACGCAGGGCCGTGCGACCTACTCGATGCAATTTGATCATTACGAGAAAGTTCCTGACAGTATCAGCAAAGAAGTCATGGAAAAACGAAATACAAAATAGGAGGCTGAAATGGCAAAAGCAAAATTTGAGCGGACGAAACCGCATGTCAACATCGGAACCATCGGTCACGTAGACCACGGCAAGACGACGTTGACCGCAGCGATTACAAAGGTCATGAACGAGAAGTTCGGAACGGGCGAATTCGTCGACTACGCGAATATCGATAAAGCGCCGGAAGAGCGCGCTCGTGGAATCACCATCAATACCTCGGTGGTCGAATATGAGACGCCGAATCGTCACTATGCGCACGTGGACTGCCCGGGACACGCGGACTATGTCAAGAACATGATCACCGGTGCCGCCCAGATGGACGGTGCGATTCTGGTCGTTTCCGCTGCCGACGGTCCGATGCCGCAGACCCGCGAGCACATCCTGCTTGCCCGTCAGGTTGGCGTGCCGAAGATCGTTGTCTTCCTGAACAAGTCGGATCAGGTGGACGATCCCGAACTGATCGAACTGGTCGAGATGGAAGTGCGCGATCTGCTGAGCGAGTACGATTTTGATGGCGACAACACGCCGATCATCGTCGGTTCTGCCCTGAAGTGTCTCGAAGAAGGTGGTGAATGGGAAGATCCGATCGTCGAGCTGATGGAAGCCGTGGATGAATACATTCCGACGCCGGAGCGCGATACGGATAAGCCGTTCCTGATGCCGGTGGAAGACGTGTTGACGATTACGGGCCGCGGCACCGTGGCGACGGGTCGTGTTGAGCGCGGCGTGTTGAAGGTGGGCGATACGGTGGAAATCGTGGGACTTGCCGACAAAGCGCGCGACGTGGTAGTAACGGGTGTGGAAATGTTCCACAAGCAGTTGGATCAGGCGCAGGCGGGCGACAACATCGGTGCGTTGCTGCGTGGTGTGCAGCGCAATGAGATTGAGCGCGGACAGGTTTTGGCGCAGAAGGGCACGATTCATCCGCATACGAAGTTCGAGGGTCAGGTGTACGTGTTGACCAAGGATGAGGGTGGTCGTCATACGCCGTTCTTCTCGGGCTATCGTCCGCAGTTCTTCTTCCGCACGACGGACGTGACGGGGGATATCGAGCTGCCGGAAGGCGTGGAAATGGTTATGCCCGGGGATAATGCGACTTTCACGATCAATCTGATTTCGAAGATTGCGATTGAAGAAGGCCTGCGCTTCGCAGTACGTGAAGGCGGTCGCACGGTGGCTTCGGGCGTGGTTTCGAAGATCATCGAATAAGGCAGTTATACTATTTGAAAGGTCCTGACTTCGGTTAGGATCTTTTTTTTTGCCTTTGCGGGCTTTACATTCGACAGAGGGGCGGCGCATAAGAAAGCCGCCTGCTGTGCCTGAAAAGGATGTTGAAACAAATGGGCGAAAAACGGAACCTATAACGCGAAAATGGGACGTTTCCCCGGAAAAGCGGGACCACAAGCGGCTTGCAATTCGCTATGATGAAAACGCCCTATTCATGAGATCCCGATCCATCACGCAGCGCCACCGTTGCGTGGCTCGTTCGGACAAACGAGAAGGAATGCGCGCCGGAGTTGTCCACTCCGGCAGAAAGGAGAAAAAATGAAGCGGCGGTTGAATAAAGCGGGCGTGTTGCTCTGCGGTTTTGCAGTGAGCTGGTTTTTTCTTCCACGCCTTTGGTTTGCGCTTCCCATCAGTTATTTGGGGGAACGGCGTTGGCGTCTTATGCAAGAACAGAGGCGGAAACAACGGGAAAAACAAAAAATTCGCGTGCAATTCCGCACCTTTCTGGATTTGTTTTCCACTGCCTTACGCGCCGGTGCGAATCCGTATCATGCGATGGCGTCGTGTTATCCGGAACTCTGCGAGGTCTACGGAGAGCAGGCGGCGGTACCGCGTGCACTTTGCAAAGCGCGCAATGCGATTTCCTTTGGATCCGGCTTGGGTCAGGCATTGGATGTTTTTTCCGCTTCCCTGTCGGAGCCTGTCGTCACGCAATTTTGTGCCGGTATGAAGTTGGGCATTGTGCGCGGCACGGATTTACGACAGTTGGCGCTTTCCTATCACCGCCTGCTCAGCGAAAAAATGGAGTTGGAAGAAGAGCGCGATGCCGGATTGGCTGGGGCGAAGCGGGAACAGCGATTGCTTTTTGCCATGCCTCCGATTCTGCTTCTGGCAATGCGCGGTATGGGGATCGGGGGCGGCACGTTGCGCCTGTTTGACGTGATCAGTCGACTTTTCAGCGGAGTTCTCTTTTATATCGCGTATCGCTGGAGTCAATCCATCGTCGCTGATGCCGATCCCGATGTTGCCGTGCAAAAAGGAAGGGCAACATGATCCGGATCCCGCTTTCCATCGGATTTTTCATTCTCTGGCTGTTCTATTACGGGAAAGCATACCGTCACACACGGAACTGTCGCCAGGCCGGCATATTTCATTCGCGTTCAACAGTGGATTTTTGGCTTGCAACATGGGATTTTTTGGGGGCGTATTGGATGACACGGTTGGGATGGACCACCGAATCGGTTTCCAATCAAAAAAAATGGCGCCAACTGTGCCGCATTGTCGGAAGAAAACAGGCGACGGCAGTGCTTCAACAGCAGACACAGACCTTGTATCGGGATGTCTGTTTGCTTTGTGGCGTGGAAACGGCGTTGCTTTTTCATTCGATTGGCGGGGGTATGTTGGGCATATCGTTGCTCCTTCTGCGAATTATTTCCGATAAAAAAAGGCGGATGCGGGCAGCACGTCAACATACGAATCGCTTTCTAGCGGATCTGCCGGATGTTCTCACCAATCTGCTTTTGACTTTGGAGGCGGGGCTTGTACTGGATCAAGCGTGGGCAGCGGTAGAGAAGATGGGCGAAGGCCCGCTGTACCGGGAGATGGGGCGCGTGCGGCAACTGCGGGAAAGCGGCCGGGGGTATGTGCAGTCCTATCGGGACTTTGGAAAAGAACCGGATATGGCTGTTTTACGGGAGCTCGGTTCTTATTTAGCGACAAATGTGGAGAAAGGCGGCGGTGATCTGGTGGAAAATATTGATCGGCTGCGTCGGGAACTTTTTGTACAGCGAAGCCGGGCCTATCGGCGGCAGGCACAGTGGATGGCACAGCAGATGCTTTTTCCGGCGTTGGTGTTATTTATCGGGATTCTTCTCCTCGTGTTGTTGCCCTTATTGGGGCGCGCACAGGCATAGAAAGGGGAAAAAAGTGTGCAGAAAAATCATCGATGAACGGGGCGAGGTCAATATGGTGGCCATCGTTCTGATTTTACTGGTGGTGATTGCGTTAGCCGTGATCTTTAAGGAAAGTCTGATTGAACTGTTGCAGGGTTTGCTGGATCGGATTCGCAACGAAGCGCTGCAATTGTGAGCGAGTGAAAGGTGAAATGCCGTGCTGCAAAAAAGACCTGCTTTTGCCGATGAAAAGGGCGCCGTTCAATTTTTTGAGGCATCCATTCTCTATCCTTTGGCGGCCCTCTCGGCGGCATTGCTCCTGATTTTGCTGCTTGTGTTTTGGAGCAGCCTTCACGAGGAGGCAGCTGCGCGACGGGCACTGCTTCGATCGGAAACCGAAGAAAATCGGATGGCTGAGGCGGAGTCTTCATTTTTAGAAGAGAGCGGGAAGGGCTCTCTTTCGTCGGCGGGGTCCAGCGGAATCCGTCGCAGCGGTCTCTATCCGCAGCGGTTGGAGGGGGAAAGCCAGCGCACCATTCGCTGGCGTATTCTATCTCTGCTTTCTTTGCGGCCGTCTTTGGAAACGGAAAGTCGAACCGTCGTGCGCTGGATGCAATCCGCGCAAACTTTGTGGGATCTGCAATGCCTCGTGCAATGGATGGGAGAGCGCTTTGAAAAACAGTGAAAATCGAAATTCGAAAGGGTCGAAATTGCGCGCGACACGCGGCACGATTACGGTGTTTTTTGCCCTGCTCAGTTCACTCCTTCTGCTTACAACGGCGCTGACATTTGATTTTGCACGCGTGGACATCGCCCGCGCCGATGCGCGCGGCGCCTTGCAGCTTTCCTCCCATCTGGCGCTGAGTCAGTATGATGAGAAATTGCTGCAAGAGTACGGTCTATTGGCGATACGCGATTGGGATGCCGCTCGTGCGTTGGCACAACAGGCGATGGAAGAAAACATTGGCGGCGGCGGGTTTGTCGGACAAAAGCTGAAACAATTGGAACTGACGCCGGCGCCGCAGGAGACGCTGAGTCACCCGGCGGTATTGGAGGCGCAAATTATCGGGACCATGCAGCGGCGCTTTCCGAAAATTGTTTTGGACGGGATTTTGACGCGTTTGAACAGTTTTCATGAAATGTCCGCTTTCGCTCCTGTCTTGCGTGCAAAGGTCAACTATGAGGAGAAAAAGAAGGATATACAGCGGGCGACCGAGCAATTTGGATGGTTCTTCGAAGGCGCCCTGCGGCACGAATCGGCGGCGGAGGACGCAGGCGGGGAACTTGCTCTTTGGGAGGGCAATGAATCACTCGACACGCAGGCCGAGCAGGTCAATGAAATTCTGCAAAGGGGAGCGGACTGCCTTCATGAGGGCAAAGAAGCGGAGGCACGCGCGCTGTTTACGCAAGCAAAAAATGACTACCACAAAATTTCCGATCGCTTAGAACAACGAAAGGAATCTGCGGAGCAGACGGCACAGCTGTTGGCAGGTTTTACCGAGGCGCAGCACGGTTTAGAAAATGAATATGATGCCTGGGGAGCTGCCTTTTCCAATACGCCCGCCGGTTCGGCGCGACAAGCGTTGCAGGGAGACTACTTTGCTGCACAACCGGAGTTTTCCGGGGATGCCTATGCGCGTTTTCAGGAGGAACTTACACAGATTGGGCAGATTTCGGCGCAGCAGAAAGAAAGTTGGGAACAGGCGCGGCAGGGAGCGCAGCGATTTGAAGAAACCGGGTACGACGATTGGGCGAAATTGGTACAGGAAACCGATGTGCAACCGCTCCAAATTGCAGACAACCGAAAACTGTCCTACACCTTCAGTCCGGAATTTATCGCTTGGCAAAAGCGAATCTTGCAGAGCTCACAACAGAAACGACGCGGGTTGGGGGAATTTATTGAAGCATGGAATGCCAGGAGGCAGGCGCGCGCCCGCTTGAAAGAGGCACAACGTGAGCATTACCCGAATTTACCGGGTCATATCCGCGAACTGGGGCTTTCGACGGAGGTTTTGGAACGTTTTCGGCAAGCGGGAACGGCATCGCATGGAAGCGCTGCTGTTCCGGCCGTAGTGGGAGAGGACCCGAAGACGGCTTTTTCTGCGATGGAACAAACCCACGAAAATCTCTCGGGGCTTTCGGCACTCGGCGGGAGCGGTGGCGGGGCCTTGCAGGACGGCGTATTGCTCGCCTATTGGAACGGGGTGTTTACGCACCGTCTCTCTGCCCGGCGCGCAGCGGATGGAAAACCGGATATATCTATTTTTGGTATGCCGCGTCTTTCGCGAACGTCCGGCGGATTTGAGTTGGAGTATATCTGCGAAGGCGATGTAGTGCCTCAAGAAAATCTACGCAGAATTGTATGGAAGATTGCCGGCCTTCGCCTTGTCGCCAACGGCATCTATGCTTTCAGTTCATCCGAATTGCGTGCACAAACGGCGGGACTGGCTTGCATGCTCGCCGGGTGGACGGGCTTTGGCGTTCCCATCGTTCAAAGCGGTTTGCTGCTCCTTTTGGCAAGCGGAGAAACGGCGCTGGATGTCCACGATTTGACAGAGGGCAAGGCGGTGCCCATCTATAAGACGCCGACGACGTGGCGCTTCGGTCTTGCCGGCGTGCGGGATCTTGCCGCCGATGCGGTCAGTGACCTTTTTGGGCGTGTTGAAGACGAAGTGATTGCGGGCGTGGAGGCGGCACAGGAGATGGGCACGGAGACGGTCACACAAATGCAGGAAGGATTGACGCGCGCCGCCGTAGACAGTATTCGCGTGCCTTTGCAGCAACTGGGACTCGAAACCCTTCTTTCGGATCAGAAGGTGGAACCAGAGGATATTGCGCGTCGTCTGGATCGACTCTTTGAAACGTTACCCACAGGAGAAGGGGATGGTGGTGCGCTGCGCGCACAGTTGCTTGCGCGCATGCGCGAACAGAAATCCGATTTTGTGGAAATTTTTCAACAAGCACGCGAGGACCGCGCGCAGGCGGGTTTGGAGACAAGCGATGTGTTTCAAGGGATGCAGGATACCTTGGACCGCACATTACAGCCTTTGACTGATTGTGCTGCGCAGACGATTACCGGATGGAGTCAAGCACTGTGTACAAAAATTCAAGGGCTTCGCGGGCGCGCAGAGGCGGCAGCGCAGGAGGAGATTCGCCATGCCTTTCAAAACTTTCAGGGGCAGTTGAGCGGGTCTTCCTCCTCTTTGCCTGGAACCGGGGAGGCAGCTTCGGGGCTTGCGATGAATTACGAAGACTATCTGCTGGCGTTACTGTTCCTGCAGATGCAGTTACCTGGCGAAAGGGATCGTATGCTCGTGCGCACGGCGCAATTGATTCAAACGCAATTGGACGGGACGGACTTGACGACGGCGCCAACTGCGGTGGACTGGATCGCACACACGCTTCCCGAAACGACATTTTTTAATGGCGAAGGGTTGCGCGCACCCCTGTTTCCTATCATTACGGAGTGGCACGAAGGCTATCTGCCGCTGCCGCAGGGTGCACGGCGATGATGCGGCGAAAATTCCTGCGGGAAGAGGGCTCGCTGACTGTAGAGGCAGCGTTGGCATTTTCCGTATTTTTCTTCTTGTTATTCTCTTGGATTTGTCTGTTGCTGGTATTTCGAACGGAATCGCGCACGCGTCACGCATTGCAGCAGACGGCGCTGGCGTGGAGTGATCGGTGCAGTGCGGTCTGCGCCTTGGCCGGTGCAGTGGGAGCGGAGTCCGTATGGAAGGAACACACCTCGGGAAAAGCCGCACTGCCATTTACGGGAATGGCGCAGCTTGGCGCATCGTTCTTTGAAACGTCGGCGGTGGAGATGCTATTTGCCGATTACTATGGCAAAAGCACATCGTCGGACGCGTGGGGGACGATACAGGATCCGACTTGGCGAGTGGACTGGGATGCAGATGTCGGCGTTCTCACCTTACACCTCAGCTACACGTTGGAATTGCCGGGCCTTTTGCGAATTTTTCCTTCGCAGCACGTGGAACAGACCGCCATGACCGGAATCTGGTTCCTTCCGGGAGAACGTGGCGGAGCAGGCGGAAATCAAGGAGAGGAAGTCGCCTCCGTGTGGCAACTTTCCCCGTGGAAACGGGGGCGGATATTTGCAGAACAGTGGCGTGCACAGGGCGGCGTGGCCATTGCGCCCGGGCGCGGATTCGATCGTTACAGCGGGGGTGTGTTGGAAGAAGTGGTTTCCTTAAATCCGTTCTCGTCGACCTACGCAAAGGGCAGCGGGCAAACAGCGGAGAATTATGCCCTAAACGAAACAGCGCTATGCCGTGCGTTGCAAAAATACGTCAATAAGATTCGTCAGGATTACGATACAAGTGCGCCATTGAAATTGGTGGATGGCAGTGAAATTCCGCGACCGGATGGCGCACCGCTGCGTCTGATTATTATTGTTCCTGAGGAGGCAAAGGCATTTGAAACATCTTTCGCCGCCGCAGGGGCAAGTCTGGAAAGTCAGAGTGGCGTGGAGATACGCTTCGTCTATCGCGAAAAAGCATTTCTGAAAGGAGACGGTAGATGACCGGTACAAACAACCATTTTGCTCGTCGTGCGCAGATCTCAGCATTTTCACCGACAGATGCAGGGAAAGTGGACGGGAAAAACTCTTCGCGCTTTGGCATCTTTGCGCTGCCGATGGTGCTCCTTTTCTGCTTTTTCATCGTCACTTTCGTGCAAATGCGAGAAGAAAGACGTGCGCAAATGCGACGCAACAGCGTTTACCGGGAGGTCGAAATGCTTCTGCAGTATCGCATGAATCGTGAAGCGGAAATGCGCACACGGCGTTTCACACCGAAAACGGAAAAGGAGCTTTTGCTCACCCTACGTGCGCAATTCGAAAATGGGCATTACAGCCAACTGCTTCCTACATTGCGCACGTATCAAAACCGAGCGGCGTGTTGGGAGGTGCAGCAAAAAATCGTGCGTATGCTCTTTCAAACCGGACACGTCGGCTGCGCGTATCAGTTGCTATTATCCCAACCGCCGGGCAAAAGCCCGCCGAATGAATCTGAATGGGAAAACTTACAACAGGAGCTCCTCGCCGCATGCGAGGTGACGCCGCTGGAAGAGACGGTGCATTCCACTTGGCGCGGCAAAGGGTTGCTGGACTGGCAAAAGGGAAAGGAATGCGGCATCTTTTCCGCTTCCGGCGAAAAAATTCGCCCCGAACTGTCTTTTGACGCGATTGTCATTACAGGCGAAGGGTTTGCGGGCAGGCGCGAGGAGCGTTGGATGGATTTCGATGAGCGCGGAAATTTCCGTGGTTTTTGCGAGGAAATTCCAAAAGAAGCGGGAGAACTCGCAGGTTCGTATGCAGAGCCGCATTGGCAAGAAAACGATGCAAAGTGGGAATTATTTGGTCCCAAAGAGAGAATAAACGCAGAAAAGTGGGAAGAAGTTACAGAATTTAGCGAAAAGGGAGTCGCATATGGTAAGAAAGGGAATCAATGGTATTGTATCCGAATTCCGGCACTCGACCCGGAGGGGCGGACAAAAGCCGTGCCCGCCCTATAAAAGGTGAATGCCGCGTGCAGCAAGATTCTGCCGCATTGCAGCAGGCCAAAGAGACGCCTGCACTTCACCGATGTGCGTTTTTTGTAAAAAGAACATACAAAGCCGGCTTTGCCCGATGCCTCCGCCGATCGTCTGCGGCAGATCGCCGGCTAACAGCGTTTGGTGGTAGGGCAGATGACTGCGTTCTGTGTGATGGGAGGCGGACAGTTGCTCGCGCAATGTTTGCGGACTGACGCGAATACCCATACTCGAGAGTTCCAGCACATCGTCCAGAATGGGCGACCATGCCAACAGATCTCCGTTGAGACGCCAATCGTCGTAATCCGGAGAGCGAAGGTCATGCGGCTTTCCGGAATGCAGCGGATAGCCGATTTCTTCCACAAAAACCAGCTTTTTCTCTTGAGCGATCGCGCGTTCTCTTTCTTGGGGTGAAAATGCGGGAAAGCGATCTTCCAATGCTTGACTGGTGATGAAAGAAATCTCCTTCGGCAACAAGTCGTCGCCGGCACCGAATTGTCGAGAAAGGACGGAAGCAAGGTCGCACAGTGCGGCAAAAATTTCCCGCACGGTTTCCCGCAGGTATTCTTTTGTGCGATCCTCGGCGCGAATGACTTTTTCCCAGTCCCATTGATCGACATAAATGGAATGGGTGGCATCTGGGATTTCATTGGGGCGAATGGCATCCATATCGGTGTACAGACCGGTATCAATGTCAAAATCATATTGTCGCAGAGCGAAGCGCTTCCATTTCGCCAACGATTGTACAATTTCAGCCGTGGAGAAGACGCCTTCGCTTTCGGGATAGGTAAAGCGCACCGGGCTTTCCCAACCCGTTAAATCATCGTTTAAGCCGCTGCCCGCTGCGACGAAGAGCGGAGCGGAGACGCGCAGCAGATTCAGTCTTTGGGCTAATGCGCGCTCAAAAGTATCTTTGATACATTTAATGGCAAGTTGCGTTCGTTTCAAATCAGGATTGGATCGATAGCCTTCCGGGATGTAGGATTCCATTTTCACCTCCATAATTTTTAAGTATACCATACCGGCTTTGAAACTATGGTAGAATTTGAAAGGACGGAAGATGATTTTGAAAACGTTCCGGAAAGGATTGCTATGTTACGAGGAAAACAAAGAAGTGCCTTAAAGGCCTTGGCAAACCCGCTGCGCGCCACGGTGATTGTCGGAAAGCAGGGGCTGACGGAGACAGTGTTTCGGCAAATTGACGAGCAGCTGGCAGCAAATGAATTGGTGAAGATTACCGTTCTCGATACCGCCGATCGGACGGCAAAAGAATTGGCGCAGGAATTGTGTGAAAAGGCGGGTGCGGAGTTCGTATCGCAGCTGGGCTCCAAGCTGGTGTTGTACCGCGCGGCAGATCCGCCTGTGATTGTACTGGAAAAGTAGCCATGGCGAAACAGCGACGGATTGGAATTTACGGCGGAACCTTTGATCCCATTCACATGGGGCATCTCATTGCGGCAGAGCAGGCACGCATTCACTTTGCGCTGGATGAAGTGCGATTTTTACCGAACGGAAAGCCGCCGCATAAAATGGGACCTTGCGCAACGAAGGCGCAGCGGGTGGAGATGTTGCGCCGCGCCATTGTACCAAATCCTTATTTTTCCATGGATTTACGGGAAGTGGAATCGAAGCGGCCGAGCTATTCCTATGAAACGATGCATACCTTGCGAGCGGAGAATCCCGATGAGCATCTGTTTTTTCTCATGGGAGAGGACAGTTTGCTGGAAATTGAGTCATGGTATCGTTGGCAAGATTTATTACAGTGTGTTGAGCCGGTGGTTCTTTGCCGTCCGCAGCCGGCGGGGCAGAAACCGAAGGGAAATTTGCAGGAAAAAATAGCGGTGCTTCGCGCACAGGGCTTTACGGTACATGCGCTGACGCGTTATCCGGTGCAAATTTCCTCGTCGGAGATTCGATCTGATCTGCGGCAGGGAAAAAGTGTGCGCTATCTGGTGCCGGATGCCGTTTTTTCCTACATCCAGGAAGAGGGAATCTATGTGTGAAGATGTCGAGCGACTTTTTGAACCTGTTGGGGAAGAGGATCGGGCCTTTTTACAGGAAAAACCTTATAACGGGTGGAAAAATCAATTAGAGCGTGATTTATCCGCTCATCGCTATCGCCATGTGCTGGGCGTGGTGAAAGTGGCGGCGGCGCTTGCTGATTACTACGGCGTGGATGTAGAACAAGCGCGCATGGCGGCGTTTCTTCACGATTGTGCCAAAAAAAATGAACGCGCGTACTATGAGCGGCTGGAAAAAATGGGCAAGTTGGACGGACTTTCCTACGAGCGGACGCCGATTTTTCACGCAAAAATCGGATCTTTGGCGGCGCGGTGGATTTTCGGTGTGAAAGAAGTATCCGTCTGCCGCGCCATTGCCGCCCATACGACCGGCTGTGTGGGCATGGATGATCTGGCAAAGATTCTGTTCTATGCCGATCTGGTAGAACCCGGACGCGACTTTCCGGGCGTGGAGGCACTTCGGGAAATGGCATTTGACGGGTTGAATGCAGCGGTTCTTGCAGCGATGGACCGGACGTTGTTGCACTTGCTCAAAGCGCACTGCATTATTGCCGTTGAAGGCGTGCAAGCGCGCAATGCCTTGTTGCAGGAACAAAAGATGGAAAATGGAGTAAAGGAGTACGAAAACGGGAATGAACGAACAACGGAGCAATGACAGGGCAGTGCGAGGTACGGCGGAGGAAAAAAGTAAACGCGCTATTATTGAAAAAGCGGCAGATGATAAATTGGGTGGAAATATCCGCGCAATCGATATTGACCCGTCGGCGGGCATCTGCGATCAGTTTGTGGTGATTACGGCACGCAATAAAAATCATGCGCAGGCGCTTGCGGACACGATTGAACAAAAATTGGCGGAAGCCGGCTATGCCGTGCGCAGTACGGAAGGATTTCGCGAGGGGGAATGGATTTTACTGGATTGCGACGAATTGATCGTGCATATTTTCACAGCAGAACAGCGCGCCTATTACGCCCTGGAGGACCTCTGGAAGTAAGGACAGCGATACCGCGAGTGTGGGGAGAAAATCCGCATCGGATTGCCATTTGTGCAGGGCGGCAAGGAGGAATGCTATGGAAAAACAACGAGAACGTCGCTGGCTTTTGGTCGGCACAGCGCTTTTTATTGCGCTGGGCTCCTTGAAAATGTACCGGGACGCGAAGAAAAAATCGGATGTGTTTTCCGAAGATTCGTTCGCAAGGGAGACAAATTCCGAACAAAGCGGCACATTGCGCGCGGATTCAAGCGCAGAGGCACGCAGCGATGCCGATCCAAGAGACGGTGGCAGCGCCGAAGATCGGCGGCAGGAGAAACGCACAACCGGCGTGGAAACCGAACTTCTGTATGTCCATGTTGCGGGACGCGTAAAAGAACCGGGTCTGTACACATTTCATCCGGGGGCACGTATTGATGATGCCATCCGAAACGCCGGTGGATTTTGCGAAGATGCCGATGCAGATGCGCTGAATCTGTCAATGAAATTGGCGGATGAAATGAAAATTGTCGTTCCCGAGAAGAGCACAGAGACCGCTGCGGAAGGGCAAGCAGAGGAGGACACGCCGCCCGGGGAAGGTGCGTCAGAACCGATTATACAAAGGCCCGATACCGCGGAGGCGGATCCGACGCAGAGCAGACAGAAGATCGATTTGAACACGGCAACGCTAGAAGAATTGATGACCTTGCCATCCGTGGGAGAAAAGCGGGCAAGGGATATCATTGCATATCGCTCGCAAAAGCCATTTTCAAGTATTGAGGAACTCAAGGAAATCGCCGGGTTCGGAGAGAAGACATTCGCGAAATTGCGTGATTATATCGAGATTCGTTGAACGAAGGGCACTTTTTTGGTATACTCGTCAAGAGTGCCTGCGGATCGGTGCGGGCGTAAATGAGCGGTAAGGGGTGAAATGATGGAGACATTTTTTGTTGTGCTCTTGGTTATCGTGAGCGTGCTGATAATCGTAGCCACGCTGGCGATGGAACCGAAGACACAGGGCGCAGGGTCCGCCTATGGGCAAGAGACCAATGTGTTTGGTAAATCCGCACATCAATCAAGGGATCGTATGTTACAAAAGATTACGATCATCTGTTCCTTGGTATTCATGATCAGTCTGATTGCCATTTTAGCAATTCGCTGAGCATAGCCCCCGGTCTTCGGATCGGGGGTATTCTATTGAAACGGAGAGGAACTATGGATTTACGCGAGTTTTTATTGGAATATTTTCGAGGTCATACCTATCACCCGATGCGCGCGAAGAAAATTGCGGAGCATTTCGGACTGCGACAGGAAGCGCGACTCGCTTTTTATGAATTGCTGGATGATATGTTGGCAAAGGGGGAACTTCGGTCGACGAAGAAGGGGCGTTTGCGCGCCGCCGATGCGCATGTTGGTAAAAGAGGTAAGGCAAATGGCGTAAAGGGAACGCCGAAAGAACAAGAAAGCGTCATCAAGGAATCAACGACGGTACAGCAGTCCGATGTCAAGGGCGGACGAAAAAAAGAAGAGGGTGTTATCGAGAAATCAACGAAGACCCAGCATCCCGGGACCAAGGACGCGCCGAAAAAAGAGGTGGATACCGTCGAGGAATCAACAAAGGTCCAGCAGTCCGGTGCCGATAGTGCGCCGAAAAAAAATGAAGGCGTACTTCGCGGCAATGCGCGCGGATTTGCTTTTTTTATTTCCGATGATCCGCAGGAGCCGGATGCTTTTATTCCCGCTTCGGAGTTGAACGGTGCACTGCACGGCGATCGCGTACGGATCCGCATTACAAAACGGGGTGACAAAGAGCACAACTGGAACCCGGAGGGGCGCGTGCAGCGCGTTCTTCAGCGCGAAGGACGCCCCATTGTCGGGACATTTTATCGGCAGAATCGCATGGCTTATGTGGTGCCGGATTCCAAAAATTATTTTCGCAACATTCGGGTTGAAGAACGCGATGCGGCGGGGGCGAAAAATGAAGATAAAGTGGTGGTGTGCATTACCGAGTATCCGCGGGATGATGGCAATCCCCAAGGGCGCATCACGGAAGTCCTCGGCGCGTTGGATGAAAAAGGCGTCGATATTACGTCGGTGGCGCGCAAGTTTGAATTGCCGTATGAATTCAGCGACGCGGCGCTTCAGGAAGCAGAGGTAATGCCGGATGCGGTGGATGTTGCCGCGATGCGCGGTCGGCGCGATTTTCGCAAGCTGCATACGGTGACAATGGACGGCGCGGACGCAAAAGACTTTGATGACGCAATTTCTATTGAAAAGCGGGGGAGGTTCTACAACCTGTACGTCCACATTGCGGATGTCTCACACTATGTGAAGGAAGGCTCCGCGTTGGACCGCGATGCCTATGAACGAGGAAATTCCGTCTATTTGTTGGATCGTGTAATTCCGATGTTGCCGGAAAAGCTCTCCAACGGGATATGCTCGCTCAATCCGGGGGTGGATCGCCTGACGATGACGACGCAGATGACGGTCAATGAGAAGGGAGAAGTGGTCGATTATCGATTTTTCCGCAGTGTCATCCGATCCGATTATCGTTTGGTTTATGACGAGGTTTCTGATTATCTGGAAAACGGCAAAGTATTTTCGGAAGATAAAAAGCTCTGCAAACAATTGAATTTGATGCAGGAATTATTTCAAATTCTTGCCGAAAAGCGCCGGGCACGTGGGACGCTTGATTTTGATTTGCCGGAGACGATGATTTCACTGGATGAAAACGGAGTGCCCAAGCGCGTGGGCTGGAGTGAGCGGCGCGTCGCCAATCGCATTATTGAAGAGTTTATGATTTTGAACAATGAGGTCGTCGGTACGCATTTTTATCAAAAGAAATTGCCTTTTGTGTACCGTGTACACGAGAACCCAAGCGAAGAAAAGGTGGAACGTTTGAATCAGGCCCTCTATGCCTTCCATTATGATCCGCTTCCGCCCGTGCCGCAGCCCGCTGATTTGCGTCGCATTTTGGAACAGGCGGCGGGTAAGAAAGAGGAACATGTGTTGAATATGCTCGTCTTGACAAGCATGGCAAAGGCGGCATACCGTCCGGTCGCACATGCCCACTTTGGCTTGGCAGCGGCGCATTATTCACACTTTACGTCGCCGATTCGGCGTTATGCAGATTTAATGGCGCATCGCTTGCTCAAGGCGCTTTTGGACGGGAAGCCAGTTTTGAAAGAGGACATTGGAACCCGTCTGGAGGAACCGTGTAAGCACATATCCCAGACAGAGATTCAGGCGGAGGATGCCGAGCGCGATGTGGTGGATATGAAGTGTGCGGAGTATATGGCCAATCACGTGGGCGAGGTCTGGCCGGCAACGGTCAGTTCGCTGACGAATTTTGGAGTCTTTCTCACGCTGTCGAACAGTATTGAAGGTTTGGCACATTTTCGTGATATGACGGATGATTACTATTCGTATGATTCGGAAAGATTTGTCGTCAAGGGAGAAAACACGGGGCGAAAAATCCGTTATGGCGAAGAGTATTCCGTTTTGATCACAAAATCGAGTCCGGAAATGCGCGAGATTGATTTTCAGATTCAGTGGCCGGAAAACGGGTCGCCGTCGGAAAAGAAGTTCGAACCCGAAAAGAAGTGCGAGCCTAAAAAAAGGTCCGAGCCTGAAAAGAAGTGCGAGCCTGAAAAAAAGTCCGAGCAGGGTATCTTTGAAAGATCCATGCAAAAACCGGATCATTCCGAGACACAAAGAGAAGCAGGTCACCCGGAACAATGCGGCGAAACCAATATTTTTCACAAAGAAGAACGCGCGCGGGCGGAGAAGTCGGCGCGCGGGGATCGACAAAAGACGGTACAAAAAGGGAATCGACCGACAAATGGCCGGCAGACGCGAGGCGGGAAAGTAGCCCGAACGTTTGCGCAATTCTTCGGTAAGCGGCCGAAGAATTGGAAGGGTGCGGCGATGTCGGAAAGTGCAAAACCGCGACAGGCGGCGTCAAAGGCGCAAAAAGAAAGCAGAAATCGATGAATCGGCAAAAAGATCGTTTGATTGCCAATAATAAGAAGGCGAAACACGAGTATTTTATTGAAAAAATTTATGAAGCCGGATTGGAATTGGTCGGTACGGAAGTCAAGAGCGTCCGTCTCGGCAAGGTTTCAGTCAAAGAGAGTTACGTGCAGGTAAAAAACGGACAGGCGTGGGTATACAGGATGCATATCAGCCCGTATGAGCACGGGAACATCTATAATGTCGATCCTGTTCGACCGCGGCGGTTGCTTCTGCATAAGAAAGAAATTCGGCAGTTGGAAGAGGGGATGACGCGGGATGGCTACACGATCGTGCCGCTGTCCGTCAATTTGCGGCGTGGGTTGGTAAAATTGGATATTGCCCTGGCAAAGGGCAAAAAATTGTACGACAAGCGCCAAGTGGCGGCGGAGAAGGATGCCAAGCGCAGTATGGAGCGGGCGCTGCGGCAGCGATAGTGGAGAAAATTATGGAAAAAATTCGACAGTGGGTCGTGCGCCGACGGGAAGTATTCTCCTATCTTTTTTTCGGCGTATTGACGACTGTGGTCAACTATATTGTCTACGGTTTGGCAACGCGCATCTTTGCAATCAACTATTTGATCGCCAATGCGCTGGCGTGGCTTTTTGCGGTGCTTTTTGCCTATTTTACAAATCGGCGCTGGGTGTTTCAGAGCCGCACGGCAGGGCTTCGAGCGCAAGGCCTTGAATTTCTGCGCTTTGTCGGCGGCCGCGTTGCCTCTCTGGGCGTCGATATGGGGATTATGTTTTTAGGCATTACGGTGCTGCAACTGGCAGCGTACGATTTTTGGGTAAAAACGGTGGCGCAGGTCTTTGTCGTGGTGTCCAATTATGCGATCAGCAAATATTTTGTGTTTCGAGGGAAATGATAAAAGTGTAAAGGAAGAATCCAACCAAAGGATTCTTCCAAAACAGGTCGAATGGGAATAGTGCGCCTTTAACGTTTTTATCACTTTTTCCCTATTGCAAAAAAAAATCATTCTATGTCGCAAGCGGATGCTTGACAGCACCCGCTTTTTTATTATAATAGAACTAACGATTGAATAGATGTTCAAGTGAACAACTATAAAAGTCAAATCGACAATCTAATTTCGGAACCGATTGGTAGAAACAAAACAACTTTAGCCGGAATAAAACAACTCAAGGAACGACGGAAAGGAGGCGCAATGGGCGGAAAAGAGTTGACAGATGCGACGCTGGAAGCCGTGCGGCGAAAGCTGCCGGAGGAACAGCTCATGTTGCGACTTGCCGATTTTTTTTCCGTATTCGGTGACTCGACGCGGATGCAGATCATCGCAGCGCTGCGTTATCGGGAAATGAATGTGGGAGAAATCGCTGCCGTTGTAAACTTATCGGTTTCGGCAGTGTCTCATCAGTTGAAGACATTGCGTCAAAAGGACCTGGTGCGGACAAGGCGCGAAGGAAAATATATTTATTACAGGTTGTCGGATGAACACGTGATAAGTATCTACGATATGGGTTGGAATCATTTAACGGAAAGGGTAAAGTTCAGACATGAAAAAAACGTATAAACTGAAGAATTTGGATTGTGCGAATTGTGCGGCCAAAATGGGTGAAAAGATTTCTACATTGCCCGGCGTACAGGCAAAAGTCAATTTTATGTTGGCGAAGCTGACGGTGGAAGCTGAGGCAGATGTGCAGCCGGATAAGAAGGTTTTGCAGGAGATCATAAGTACAATCGAATCTGACTGTGAGATTTTGTAATGGATAAAAAGAAGCGTCTTCTTCTGGCGACTCCCTTAGCGGTTGTCGGTATTGTTTTGCATTTTCTGAATTTCCAACCGGAACTTATTACAACGGGATTATGTGTTGCGGCGTGGTTGCTTGCCGGTTTCGATGTGCTTTTGCAGGCGGTTGCGAATCTGCGCGGCGGATTTCTGTTAGGAGAACACTTTCTCATGAGTGTGGCGACTGTTGGTGCGTTACTAATCGGGGAAGCACCGGAAGCGGCCATGGTCATGGTACTCTACCAGCTGGGTGAGACCATTCAGGAACGCGCCGTAAATCGTTCGCGTCGCTCCATTACGGAATTGCTGGATATCGCAGCACCCGTTGCGTATCGGCTGGAAGATGGAGAACGCATGGCGGTGGATCCGGAGGAAATTGCAGTCGGCGATCTATTAGAGTTGCGTGCGGGGGATAAGGTTCCGGTTGACGGAACGGTTGTTTCCGGGACGAGTGCTGTCGACAGTTCCGCGCTGACTGGCGAATCGGTGCCGGTTCCCGTGGAGCCCGGCGATACATTGCTATCCGGAAGCATTAACGGAACCGGACATCTTGTCATGCGCGCAGAAAAAGAAGCGGACGATTCTACTGCGATGCGTATTTTGACTCTGATTGAAGAGGCTTCCGAGCATAAAGCGAAATCCGAAGCCCTCATCACGCGGTTTTCGAAGGTCTATACGCCGATTGTTGTGCTCTGTGCAGCACTTTTGGCAATTATTCCGCCGCTCACATTTTCTGCTGAGCCATTTTCAGATTGGCTCATGCGCGGACTTACCTTTTTGGTCGTCTCCTGTCCCTGTGCTTTTGTAATTTCCGTGCCGATGGCTTTCTTTTCCGGAATCGGTGTAAGTTCAAGAATGGGTGCACTTGTAAAGGGTGGAAATGTCATCGAGGCATTGGCAAAAGTGGATACGCTGGGCGTCGATAAAACCGGCACGATCACCGAAGGAAAGTTTGAAGTATTGCATTGCCATCCGGAGGCGGATGTCGATGAATCATGGCTTCTGGCGCTGACGGTTGCCATGGAATCCGGTTCAACGCATCCGATTGCAGAAGCACTGCGACGTCATGCCGAAGGAAAGACGCTACCTTCGCTTTCAGAGGTATCGGGCGAATCGGTACGCGAAGGGAGCACAACACTGGAAGACAGTACGGTGTTGCAGGGGCGTGGAGTTCGCGCACGGCTGGGCGAGCACATATATGCTGTCGGCAATTACGCGCTCATGGAAGATCTCGGACTTTCCAAGTATGCTACTGCGGACGGTTGTGAAAAAACATTGATCGCAACCATGGCCCATGTGGCGCAAATTGCGCCGCAAAAGCGCTATTTGGGACATTTCGTGATTCGCGATCGCATCAAAAGCGATGCAAAAGAAACGGTGGCACAACTACATCGCATGGGTGTCTCGACCATCAGCATGCTCACCGGCGACGGAGAGGCGATTGCACGGGAAGTGGCGGCAGAGGTGGAAATTGATGAAGTGCATGCGCGTCTTTTGCCGCAAGAAAAACTGGAATGGGTGGAAGAGAAAAAGCGCTGTTCCACCGGAACGGTTGCTTTTGTCGGAGATGGGCTCAATGATGCTCCCGTGTTGACAGCGGCGGATGTTGGGCTTGCCATGGGTGGAATCGGCAGCGATGCGTCGATTGAAGCGGCGGATGTCGTTCTATTGTCCGATGATTTATCGGCTATGGTACGGGCGCGTAGCGTAGCACAAAAGACCATGCAGATTGCACGACAAAATATTTTCGGTTCTCTGGGTGTAAAGTTTATCTTCCTTGTCCTGAGCGCAGTAGGACTGACCAATATGTGGATGGCGGTTTTTGCAGATGTCGGTGTAACTCTTTTGGCAGTTGCCAATTGTTTCCGAATTTTTGCAATGGCGCGCGGCACAAAGCAGACAAATTGACGGAGAATGGAAGCGAATTCCAATTTCAGGTTACCGGTTCCGTCCGTTTCCTCTCACTCTATTTGAAAAGAGATGGCGGGAATCGGTAACCCGGGAATGGGGGAAGATATGTTTTTAACGGAAACCATCATTTTATGTGCTGTATTTTTTATTCTCTGTATCTTAGGCACAGGGACAGACGATAAAAATTTAAAACATTACATGTCTTATCCCGATGAAGTTCAAAAACGAATCAGACAAATCAAAGAGTATCAAGGCAGATTTAAAGAGACAAGTATTTTGGCGATATGGATGGCGAATTTTTTACTATTTGCTGTCTTATTTTTTGCTCTGGGAATATTTATTCGCACAGAGAATTTTATGCATAATTTCACAGTGCTATTTATTGCGGGGCAAACCATCAATGTTTTTGATCTTATTGTGATTGATCTATTATGGTGGAGAAATACAAAGCGAATCCGATTTTCAAAAATACCGCAAAAGCAGCTGTACCAAAATCCGAAAAAGCATGTGGAAGCATTTATTAGAGCTTTTCTTATGTATTTTGTAGTAGCGCTACTGGACGGCTATCTACTAGCTTTTATTTTAATAAACAATTATATGTAAAACCTGAACCTGAAAAAATGATCTTCATATTTTCCTGACCTCCGGAAAAATTCAGCAGCACCGGCGAAACGGGTGGCATGGTCGTTCTTGCCGGAAAAAGAAAAATGGAACGCTAGGAAGTTGTAACAATCGCAAAAGCGGATTGCAAGAGCAAGCCGCTTTTATTCTGTCATTGTTTTGAAAAGGTCTTTCGATCAGCGCATTTTCATGTCCGGGACTTGTTGTTTTTCTCTTCCTGCTCCAAGATGGCAATGCAACGCAGAAGCTGTTTTAAGGAATGCATACCGAGTTTGCTGTAAATGTTTCGATTATGAAAGCGAACGGTTGATTCTTTCAAATCCGTTTCTTCCATAATTTCTTTCACACTCTTTCCTTCCATATAGAGGTGCAGGATTTCTTTTTCCCGTTTGGTCAAAAGCTTGAAACCGATTTTGAAGTTCTCGTAATCATCCGGGTCAATTTCATTCTTGCGCGAATACGCCAAACGTTCGATTTTTTGCGTGATTTTGTCGTACTCCTGTTGCATTTGCTGCAGGGCTTTCTCTGCTCGACTTTTTTCCTCCTGCATTTGTGCAAGCAATTCTTCATTCGCTCGGTTTTCTTCATCCAAAAAGGCAAACAAATCGTCAATTTCCGTCATCGAGGAGTTGGTCGCCGTGTATGTTTTCTGTCGAATTTCCCGAATGCTTCTTTTCAAAGGAATAAGATAGGAAGTGCTGAAATAGATGCAAAGACCTGCGGCAAGAAAAGAAAATAGAGCAATTAGTGAAATTACGCGCAACATATTTTGCATGGCCTGATAATCGTAATCCTCTTTAGGAACGAGAACGCTCAGCGTAAAATCAACATTCTGCGGAAAAATAGTAGTTTCTTTTGAAACGCCGATATAAGGTGACAATGGATCATTTTTATAGAGATCCATGCCCTGCCCAAAGGGTTCAATTGAAAAGGTGCCCGCGGGTGCCGCGTAGTACCCGTTCGTAATTCCTGCGCTGAAACAGGTGGAGGCATCCTGCAGCTTGCGTTTTCCCCTGTTTAGACAGAAGGTTGCACGCGGAAGGGTAGAAGGCTGCGTGAAGGCCTGCTTAAAGTAACTCTCGCTGACTTCAAAACCGCAGAGCCCGTAAATTTCGCCGTTTGTCCCTATCAATGGAAGCACCATCAGCATGACCCTTTCTGAGGTACCCGGCAACGTAAAGATATCAGTTATACAATAATGGGTCGCCAAAGGGGGCGCGGCCTGTTTCAAAAGCTCCGAATAATCCGGAAAGAGATCGGTATCAAACTCCAGTCGCCATTTGCGGTGAGGCATATAGCCGTGTTCTTTTCCGATGCCGGACAGACCGCGGTATAAAAGAATACTGTTATCGGACGCATCCAGCGTACTTCGTTGCAGATAAAGACCTGTTCGTAAAGCTTCGGCGTGTTCAATTTTTGGATTTACGGTTGCTTGCAGCATGACAAAAGCGCCCGTACATTTTGTTTCCAACAGTTTATGGCGAAGCGGTTCAAAAAGCGTTCTTTGCATGGCGGCGGTATGCATTTCTGAACCGTTTACGTCCGCAAAGGAGATCCGATTTTCTACAAGATAGGTTTCAATGAGAGTTGTCGACTCCTGAGAAAGCATGATTCCCGTGGTTGCCAACCCTTTGTAGTAGGAGGTCACTTCACGTGCAAAGATGTCCCGTTGAAAACTAAGATTTTTGTATATCTGTTGCTTGGCGCCGGTATAGCCCAATATGAAAAACAAGCCAACAAAAAACAAAGTCAGTAGCAACGCAGAAAGAAGCAACATTTTGAAGAAAAGCCTGCGCTGCAACGACTGTTTGCGTAAATTTAATGCGGATAAGCTGACCATATATGCCTCACTTATTGTATTGCACGGAACAACTCCCACAGCTCATCCGCCATTTTTTTCGTATCTTCATCACTTTGCGTTTTCTCGGGAATTGCAGACTGTTTCTTTCGCAGCGCCTCGTAGAGCGTATGCACTTTCGTATAGTAGTCGACAAAAAGTGGTTCTCTAACGGTCGTAGCAGTTGCGTTGATGACGTCGATGGTTCGGTAGAGATTTCGGTATGCTTCGGAGGGAAAAGAATACTCTTTTATTTTTGCAAAAGCTTCTTTATTTACGGGCATATAACCGGTTTCTACACAGAATTTCAGGTTGCGTTCACTCTCGGTCAGCCACTTTGCGAAAATGGTGGCCGCTTCGGCCTTTTGTTCCGTTGTTTTTAATGCGCAGAGCCCCACGCCGGCCTGCGTAGCTAATAACTCTTTTCCGGCAGCTTTCGGGGGAGGAAGCACTTGCAAATTCATGGGTTCCGCCTGTCCGTCCGGATAGGTAATGGTATCGTTGTAATAAAGTATGGATGCTGTCGAACCGATTCCTGCGATGACTTCGCCGGTCATCACCTGGGTGTTGGAATAAAGATCGGATACCACAATATGACCTTGCACCAAAGCATCGGCAAACTCCATGAAAGAAGCCTTGATTTGGGCGTTGCCGAAGTCATACCAGCCCTCTTTCGTATAAAAGTTATTCGCGCCATTTTCCATTGCATTGAGTTCTACGCAGCGAAGCAAATAATCGATTGCGCAGAACGGCTTTCCGCCGGACCAAGTGTAATACTTTTCAGCAGCGTCAAAAAAGCCTTCCCAGGTAGTAAGACTGTTATAGTCAATTCCCATTGCCTCCGAGAAACGCTCAAAGGGTGAACCGGCAAGAAACAAAACATGTGTAGACTTGGACACCGGAAAGACCGACAATCTTTCACCAATTACACCATCTTCAATAAACTTTGGGACATATTGACTCAGTTCTTCTTCTGTGAATTGCTGTTTCCAGTCAAGTAAAGTTTCGGCGCCAAGTTCTTCGGCATTGTTGTTGTGACAGAAGAACAAATCCGGCATCGCGGGAACGCCCGGTTCATCGTTCTGTGCTTTTAAGAGTTTGTCCCCAATTTGAGACGCATTGGACATCAAGGTGACATTTATAAGAATTCCCTTTTCGCGTCCGACGGTTTGGTTAAATTCCTCAATCAGACGGTTCATAGGCGAGTCGGCTTGTTCGCCATATACATGCCACATGGTCAAAGTCACAGGGTGTTGTGGATCCAAAGTATCGGCTTTCGAACAACCGTTGAAAAGAAAAATCAAAAAGGAAACGATACAAAAAAAGAAAAACGATTGCCGTTTCTTCATAATAGCCTCCTGTGTAAAAAGCTCTCCCTCAATACCTATCTCTTTTCCCATCAAAACATCAGGAATGAAGAAAAATAAAAATATTTTTTGCGACATCCTATCAATACGAGGTGTTTTGACGGTTTCAAAATTTAAATACTCCGTATCTTTATTGTTATAAGGGCGGTTGAAGATGGAATGCATGCTCGTAAGGCAATTACCGGAAGCGAGTTACATGAAAAGGTTCTACTCGCAGAAGTCTCGGTTGTTCGTAGCCGACGGAGCGCCATCCCAGTTTGTTAAAAAAAAGGTATCACGGATGGCATATTTCGTCAATGTGAAATCGGAACCGCTTGTGCATCATTTTCATAACCATTGGATTTAACAAAGAAGGAGGGGAATTATGGAAACAAAAAGAAAAGAAAGCCAAATGTTGAAAGTAAGCAGTATTTTGATGATTATCGGGGGCGTGATCGCAATCATTGCGGCAATCGCAGCTTTTGCAAGCGTTGGCACCATCCATGCCATACTTGGGGACGGTTCAGATTTAGGTCTGTTGTATGGCGTTTGCGGATTGACTTTGGCCAGCGGTGTCTTCTCACTTGTCGCCGGCATTGCCGGCATAAGCGCGTGTCAGCGCCCTGAAAAAGCAGGAAAATGCATGGTGTTGGGTATTATCGTCGCCGCATTTGCAGTGATCAGCCAGATCCTGTCCCTATCTTCCGGAAATCAGCTCGATATTTTATCCCTGATTACCGGTTTGTTATTGCCGGCAGTATACATCGTCGGGGCCAACAAGGTAAAAAATTTATAAACGGGAAGAGGGACTTATTGATATCGGTAGAGGGATCTTATTAAAAAGCAATTCAATCACCTACAAAACAGTATTTATTTAAGGAGGAATCGTATGAAAAAACAAGGAAAGCTTCGCAACATGACAATCGCATTGGCACTTCTTCTCGCCCTTTCCCTTCCCCTTCTTTCGGGTTGCGGAAAAAACGATGGAGATGACAAAGGTGGGAAAGAAGCTCCACCGCCGGCTTCCGAATCGGCAGAAGCCGCTGACAGTAAAGAATCCGGGAGCAGTGAAAAAGCGAGCAGCAGTGAAAAAAAAGACGCACCAAGCAGTGAAAAAGCAACAACGGACAACAATATATTTAAGATTGGCAAACATGTTTTTGAACTGGCAGACAGCAAGCTCATGGTCGATTATGACGGAGATACCGATATTGTTACGACCTGGAAATTCACCAATAATTCAGATGAGGAACAGTCCAGCCTTTTTCTGATTTACTATGAGTTTTGGCAAGGGAATGAAGAGGTGGATGAACCGGGAACGATTTTCCTTTCGGAAGACAGCTACGACTCACTGACAGACTATGAATTTGAAAGCGTTGCTCCCGGTGAGACCGGCACCTTCTTCCTCTGCTATAAACTCAAAGACCTGAAAACGCCGCTCAGGGTGTATTTCTCCGGCATAGTAGATACGGATGAATATACATTCGAAATTCCCATTGAGGGATTGGCAATGGTTAGCGTCGATGATCTTGACTTGCCGCCGCTGAAAAAATAAGAACGAGAGTACATTTTCTACAGGTCATGGAATGCAGATATGATCACCGGCAGTACCGGTGGTCATAATCTGCTGAAATGGGAGAACATTCATTTATTGGGATGGATCACGAAAAAATTTATGGGACGCATATGAAAAAAATGGAGGTGAATTATGGGATTTCTTCAAGCATTTCGAGGCGCAATCGGTGGAACATTTGCAGATCAATGGAAAGATTTTTACGGTCCGATGCCGGGCGTATCTGCAACGGCGGCAATTTTCCCGGGCTTTCCGATGGGTGTAAACAATAACCGGGGGGCGAACTATAAAGGGAACGAAAATGTGATAACAAATGGCACCAAGGTGATTGTTCCGGAGGGGACTGCCCTGATTACGATTCAAGATGGTGCCATTACAAATATCATAACGGAAGTTGGAGGCTATGAATATAACTCCAATGATCCGAATTCGAAGTCGATTTTTGCAGGAGACGGCATCATCGACTCCATTGTCAAAACTTCTTGGGAAAAATTTAAATTTGGAGGAATTCCTGCCACAAATCAATTGCTTTTCTATGTAAATTTAAAAGAAATCCCAAATAACCGTTTCGGTACCCAGTCGGAGATTTATTGGGATGATGCTTTTTTCGGCACGCAGGTAGGTGCTGTAACGAGGGGGACATACACTCTTAAAATTGTGGATCCGATTTTATTTGTTAAAAACTTTGTACCTGTAAAGTATTTGATTTCCGGCGCCGAAGCTTTTGATCTGAGCGATATGGATAATGAGGCAGCGGAACAGCTATTTAACGAAGTGGTGGGAAGCCTTTCGGCTGCATTTTCCAATTATACAAACGATCCTTCGCGCGGCAATCGCATGAGTCGGATTCAAGGCGATCAGATTGGATTTGCAAAATCTCTTTCTCTTGCCGTGGAAGAAGGCTATCAATGGAAGACTTCAAGAGGACTTGAAATTGCAAAAACCGCCATCCTTGCGATTGAATACGATGAAGACACGAAGGTGCTGATGTCCGATGTTAAGAAAGCGGACGCACTTTCCGGATCGCGCGGCAATGCCTTTTTCCAACAAGCTGCAGCAAGAGGCATGCAATCTGCCGGAGAAAATGGCGGCGGAGCAAATATGGCCTTTATGGGCATGGGAATGAATGCCGCCGGGAATATGATGAGTGGGGTGCAGCAACCGGAAACTGCGAGTTCGTATCAACCGAATTTTGGTGCCGTACAAGGAAATCAAAATCAACAACCGGGGAGCAATTCGGGTCAACAAAGCCAAACGCCGAATCAAAACCAAGGCGCGGAAGATCCTACGGAGAAGTTGATTCAGATGAAAAAACTTTTTGATGCCGGCGTCATCAGTGAAGAGGAATTTAAAAAAATTAAATTTGATTTGTTAGGGTTATAGAGGTGGACTATGCCGGATGACAAGCAGGATCGAAAAATTATAAACACGGAGACCGGTCTTAAAGACGGACAGGTAAAATGTCCAAAATGCGGGTCGACGGATATACAGACAAATACGAAGACGGGAAAACTCCGGTGTAATTTTTGTCGCCATGAATTTGAATTGGACCTTGCGCCGGAGGATGAAGATATAAGCACTTTGCAGGGAACGACGATAAGAAGCGGTGCGAAGGATATTGAAGACAATAGCGAGGATTTGATTACTTTAAAGTGTCAAAGCTGCGGTGCGGAAGTTGTAATCGACACGAAGACTTCCACACAGGCAAGATGCCATTGGTGTCGAAACACGCTGTCTGTGAACAATCAGATTGCAAACGGCGCCGTTCCGGATGTCATTCTTCCTTTTAAAGTTTCGAAAGAGGCTGCCGAGGAAAAAATCTCCAAGTTCGTCAATGACCGAAAGTTTTTTGCCCATCCCGTATTTACAAGGGAATTTACGACGGAAAATATTTGCGGCGTTTATATTCCTTATATGATTGTCGATGTGAATGGACATATGAAGCTTTCGGGGGAAGGGGAAGTGGAAACGGCATGTCGAAAAGTAAAAGAGGGCGATAAAGAGCATTATGAATACGATGCCGATGTTTACCATGTGGGAAGAGAATTCGATATATTGATTGACGACCTTTCGATCGAATCCAGCAGTGACAAACTCGATTACTCTTCGAAAGAAAAGACGACGAATATCATCAATTCCATCATGCCTTTCGACACGGAAAATTGCGTCAACTTCAATGCGAACTATTTGAAAGGCTACACATCTGAAAAGAGAAATACCAATATTGACACATTGAAAGAAGTCGTTGAGGCACAAAGCTCGGATGTGGCAAGGCTTGCCGCCAAGGAAACCATTCGCGAATATGATCGTGGTGTTCGATGGGACGAAGAAGAATATGAAGTGAAGGGAGATTCGTGGAAATCGGCCTATTTACCGGTCTGGTTGTATAGCTATATGCAGGCCAAGGGAGATAAGCATTTACTGCACTATGTGGCGGTCAATGCCCGAACGGAAGAAACGATGGGCAGTGTCCCCATCAACTTCCACAAGCTCTTTCTCTGTTCGATTTTCGTTGAAATTTTCGGCGGTTTGGTCGCATTTCTACTCAACTTCATTGCGTCCATGGAGACCTTTGACGATACAAAATTTCAAGATGCCCGGGGCTTTTTCTGGCTGCTTTTGCTTTCCGGTTTTGTATTCTATTACACGATGTATCTGCGGTATCGGAATTCCAATGAAAGACATTACTATGAGGTAGACACAAAACATGAAATTTTAAACCTCATACAGGAAGATGATTTTATTACGAGCAAATACGGGCTCCGGTCGCAGGAAATTGTAGGTGAAAACAGCAGCGATCTGAAGGGTAACAAGTTGAATTTGAAAAAAGATGAGAAGCTGAAAAAAGCGATCGATAAAGATGTATTGGACGAGGTTATAGAAAACAAAAAAAGATTGGAGGAAATGGATCGAAAAAATTGAGCGAAAGAAAATCATAGCCGCATCGCGAACCCGAAAAGGGAAAATGATGCGGCTATTTTCTTATGATATAGACAGGGATTTATCGATTATGTGATTTGAAAATTCCCATTTTTATTGAGCGCGCGTTCAACCTTCCGCCTTTGTTTCACAGTAGATACAGCGGTAGGTGCCGTTTTCGCGGTCGGTCAATTTAAACACTTGCGGGAGCTCCTGTTCAATGGAAGTAATGCAGCGCGGATTTTTGCAATGCAGCACCCCGGTGATACGTTCCGGCAGTTCAGGATGTATTTTTTTGACCAGATCGCCTTCATGGATGATGTTGACCGTGATGTGCGGGTCAAAGAATCCGAGAATTTCATAATTCAGATCAATACGCTCATTGATTTTCAGAATGTCCTTGCGCCCCTTTTTCTGGCTGACCGCATTTTCAATTAAGGCAATCTGGCAGTTCAGGTTATCCAAGCCCAGATAGTGATAGAGTTGCATCCCTTTTCCGGCGGGAATGTGGTCGATGACAATGCCTTCCCGAATTGAGCCGATAATCATAAATTCACCTCCAAAAGTTTGAGAATGAGTGCCATGCGGATGAACTTGCCATAGCGAACCTGGCGGAAATACGCGGCACGCGGGTCGCTGTCGACGGCGGTGGAAATTTCGTTCACACGCGGCAGCGGATGTAATACGGTCAGGTCTTCTTTGCCCAGTGCCATTTTTTGCGGCGTAAGAATATAGGTATCGCGCAGACGCAGGTAATCCGCTTCATTGAAGAAGCGCTCGCGCTGCACACGTGTCATGTATAGAATGTCCAGTTGCGGTAAGCTTTCCGACAAATTCGCAACTTCTTCATATGGGATATGCTTTTTATCAAGGATTTCTGTGCGCACCGGTTCGGGAATACGGAGTTCTTCCGGGGAAATCAGCACAAAGCGCACACCTTCATAGCGGCTCATTGCAGCAATCAGGGAATGCACCGTACGCCCGAATTTGAGGTCGCCGCAGCAACCGACAACCAATTGATCCAAGTGATTTTTCTCCTGATGGATTGTCAACAAGTCGGTCAGTGTCTGCGTCGGGTGGTTGTGTCCGCCGTCGCCGGCGTTGATGACCGGGATCGACGCGGCCTGCGCTGCGACAAAAGGCGCTCCTTCCTTCGGGTGGCGCATGGCGATGATGTCGGCAAAGCAGGAAACCGTGCGCGCCGTGTCGGCCACGCTTTCCCCCTTGGCGACGGATGATGCGGAGGCGTCTGAAAAGCCGAGAACGCTGCCGCCGAGATCGAGCATTGCCGCTTCAAAGCTGAGACGGGTACGCGTCGACGGTTCGTAAAAAAGTGTAGCGATTTTCTTTCCGCGGCAAGTCTGCGCATATTTTTCCGGGTGGATGAGAATATCGTCGGCCACGGCGAGCAGCTCATCAATTTCTGCAGTCGATAAATCCTGAATATCGATTAAATCTTTCATACTTTCTCCTCGCTTTTTTATTTTTCGCAGTTTTCCGCGCCGGACTTATTTTCCGGTGCTTTTTGAATCCAGCTTTCATCAGCAGGATGATCGCGAAAACGCCGCAAACGCGTAACATCCTCGGGGCGAATATACGCTTCTTCCGCAGCCACGCTGACGACCGTATCGAAATCGGTCAAGCTGTAGTTGACGACTTCCGCTTCGGCTAAACGTCGACGGCTTTTTTCCATTTGATACGTAAAAATCGAGACGATGCCCAACACTTCCGCGCCGGCACTTCGCAGAATGGAGACAACTTTCAAAACACTGCCACCGGTCGAAAGGAGATCCTCGACGACGACGACTTTTTGTCCGGGGACCAATCGCCCCTCAATTTGATTTTTTCTACCATGGTCCTTGGCGCCGCCGCGTACATAGCCCATGGGAAGCGCCAAACGTTCGGCGACCATAGCGGCATGGGCGATGCCCGCAGTGCTTGTACCCATCAGCACTTCGCAGTCGGGGAAATGGGCACGCACTAAATCCGCAAGTCCATCTTCAATCCGGGTGCGCACTTCGGGAGCGCTGAGCGTCAGACGGTTATCGCAGTAGATGGGGCTTTTGATGCCGCTTGCCCAAATAAAGGGTTCTTCCGGGCGCAAAAAGACTGCTTGAATACGCAGTAAATCCTTGGCAATAGTTTGTTTTTGATCGATGGCCATGATCATTCCTTTCCCGATATATTTTTATGTTCCAACGCGGATGTATTGCAACCCACAAAATCGTTCATAGCCCGGTGGTAGACAGCAACGGGGTCAGCGGCACGCGTGATCGGACGGCCCATCACGATGTAATCGCTGCCCAATTCGCGTGCGTGCTTCGGTGTGGTAATGCGCTTTTGGTCGCCGGCGGTATCTTCCGGGAATCGCACGCCGGGTGTTACCGTCAGAAAATCAGCGCCGCATTGTTCATGTACCGGAGACGATTCCAAGGGCGAACAAACAACGCCGTTCAAGCCGGCGTGTTTGGCACAGGCGGCATAGTGTGCAACGACTTCGGAAAGCGGGCGGTCGATCAGAAGTTCCTTATGTAGCGTCTGTTCGTTGGTTGAAGTCAATTGGGTTACGGCAATGAGCAGCGGCTTTTTTCCGCCGCTGCCGCAAGACTCTGCTGCCGCACGCATCATGGCGATGGATCCGGCGGCGTGTACATTCAAAAGATCCACGTCCAAATCGCGCAGTACGCGTACGGCGGAGGCTACTGTATTCGGAATATCATGCATTTTGAGGTCTAAGAAAATTTTGTGGCCGCGACTTTTTAGGTTGCGGACGATGGAGGGGCCGGCGCTGTAAAATAGTTCCATGCCGATTTTTACAAAAGGTTTTTCCTCATGAAACTGTCCTAAGAAATCGAGACATTCCTGTGCGCTTGGAAAATCACAAGCAATTATGACATCTTTTCCCATCATTTCTCCTCTCACGTTTTTTCGGGGGATCGATTCAAAAACTTTATCTGCGGTTTCTTCTAATCCGGCGGGAAAGTCGTGCTCCCGCAGCGGCTATCTTTTGCCATGTGCTGCGCCGATACAATCTTGGATTTTTGCAATACCGAGTTTATCCAGAACCTGTGGCAAGCGAGCTATAATTTTCGGGCAGCAGAAGGGATCGACTAAATTCTGCGCGCCGATTTGCACCGCAGAAGCGCCCGCCATCATCATCTCAACGACGTCTTCCGCCGAGGTAATGCCGCCCATGCCGATAATGGGGATTTGCACCGCCTCATAGACATCCCACACCATGCGCAATGCGATGGGGAATACTGCCGGTCCGGAGAGTCCGCCCGTGCGATTTGCCAAAATCGGTGCACGTTTCCGACAATCGATTCGCATACCCATGAGTGTATTTATCAGAGAAAGCCCGTCCGCTCCCGCTTCTTCACAAGCGCGAGCAATGGCTACAATATCTGTCACATTCGGCGAGAGTTTTATATAAAGGGGCTTTTTCGTAACTCGGCGAACCGCGCGTACGACTTGTGCAGCGGAATCCGGGTCCGTTCCGAAACTCATGCCGCCATTATGTACATTGGGGCAGGAAATATTGATTTCAAAAAAGCCGATCTGTGGTGCAGGATTGAGAATCTCGACAGTTTCTACAAACTCATTGACGGAAAATCCGCTCACATTGGCCAAGACGGGCTTGTCATAAACTTCTGCTAATTTCGGCAATTCCTGATCTAAAACTGCTTGTGCACCGGGATTTTGCAGACCGACCGCATTGAGCATTCCGTAGGGTGTTTCGGCAATCCGCGGACAAGGGTTACCAAAGCGCGGCTTTCGTGTGGTGCCTTTTAGAGAAAGAGAACCGAGACAACGGATATCGTAGAGGTCTGCAAATTCGTAGCCGAATCCAAAAGTTCCGCTCGCGGGAATGATGGGGTTGATCAGTGTTGTGTTGTCGAGATGTACCGCAAGGCGTTCTTCCGTTTTTACCATGGCAAATCCTCCTGTGCAACGACCGGACCTTCCTTACATAAACGTATTGTCCCTTTGCGTGTTTGCATAGAGCAGCCCATGCAGGCACCAAAGCCGCATCCCATGCGTTCTTCTAAACTGAACTGCCCCTGCCAACCGGATTTTTTTGCCAGGTGATATACCGCTTTCATCATGGGAAGCGGTCCGCAGGTATAGAAGCGGCGCGGTGCTGCAATGGATGAAGCTGTACACGATGGACTTGTCGCAGAGGACGAGGCGGTCGGGTTTGGAGTCAGCATAGCAGCAAGCGGGAGCAGGGCGTCAAGTACCGTTCCCTTTCGACCGTAACTGCCGTCGACGGTGCAAAGTGTGACGGAAAGACCGAGTGCTGAAAATTCATCTATTAGAAAAATATCTGACTTCCCATTGAATCCGAGAATAAGATCCGGCCGTTCACCGCGATGCAGCAATGCTTTCGCCAGAGCGAAAAGCGGTGGGGTGCCGAGCCCGCCACCGATGAGAAGCGGCGGCGCTTCTTTTTCGCTTGCTTTTTCTATCGGGGTAAAGCCATTGCCGAGCGGTAGAAGCAGATCCAGAGCTTGTCCGGATTTATAGATGGATAGTTGTGTCGTTCCATATCCGATCGTTTTATAAATAAGCCGCAGCGAGTCTTCCGAGTGGTCGCAGACGGAAAGGGGGCGACGTAAAAAGCAGCCATCCACGGCAATGTTGACAAATTGCCCCGGGCGCGTCAGCGAAGAAGCATCCCCAATCAAGTGCAGATCATAGACATCTTCAGCGATGCGCCGATTTTCTCGCACAAGAAAGGATTCAGATTTCATTCCTCGTCTCCTTTCCCGGTCGAAGCTTCCGGCGCACCTTTTCCGCCCCTGCGCCAACGTGAAGCGGCATCTTCATAGGCGATTTCACCGCCAACCAGCGTGAGTTGACATTTCCCGCGCACCGTTTCTCCGATGAATGGTGAAGATTTTCCTTTGGAGAGAAAATCTTTCGGATCGATGCGATAGGAAGCGTTGAGATCAAAGAGGGTCAAATCCGCCGGCATGCCGACAGCAATACCGCAAGTCGGGGAAAGCCCGGGGCGCGATTCCCGCACCCGGTCAAGATGAAAGCGTGTGAAGGGGCGTGTGCTCAACAAATCGATCAGTGCTGCCAATGAAAGGTGTCCCGATAGGACAAGTTTGGTGTAGAGGATGGGGAAGGCGGTTTCCAATCCGACAATGCCGTTGAGGCTGTGATCCAATCCGCTATTTTTTTCGGCGGCGGTATGTGGCGCATGATCCGTAGCGATACAAAGAATGGTACCGTCGCATAATGCTTCGAGCAGAGCATCCTGATCTTCTTTTCCGCGAATCGGCGGATTCATGCGAAAACGCCCGTCTTCCCGGAGCATGCTGTCATTGAGGACGAGATAGTGAGGCGCTGTTTCACAGGTCACATCGACACCGCGTTTTTGTGCGGCACGAATCAGGGCAATGCTCTCCTTTGTAGATACATGACAGACATGGTATGCGGCACCGGTTTCTTCTGCTAAGCGTAGATCGCGTTCTACCTGCTTCCACTCACTTTCGGACGGATTACCGCGATGGTGATGCGTCCGTGCATAAACCCCATCATGGATAACGCCACCCCGCACGAGCGTTCGATCTTCGGCATGGGCGACAATGCATTTGTTCAAGCTTCGAGCCGTTTGCATCGCCTGACGCATCAAATCAGCGTTTTGCACACCCACACCGTCGTCGGAAAAAGCACATACATGCGGTGCAAGGGATTGAAAATCGGCAAGTTCGGAGCCCTTTTGCCCGACGCTGATCGCTCCATAAGGTAGAACATGGATACAAGCATCGCGGTAGATTTTTTCTTCCTGCATAGCTAGGTGTGACAGGCTGTCCGGCACGGGGGTCAGATTGGGCATGGTACATACGGTCGTGTACCCGCCGTGTGCCGCGGCACGTGTTCCCGTGGCAATGGTTTCTTTTTCCTCTTGTCCCGGCTCGCGAAAATGCACGTGCACATCGACAAAACCGGGAAACAGGTGTAGACCCTCTGCATTGTAAAGCGTCGGTACACCGTTTGCGGGGGATGTTTTTGCCACATCCGGTTGATGTCTTGTCGTCGCATCGTCGGAGGTGGAGTGGGGAAGAAAATGAGCAATGCGCCCATCTTTCAGGGAAAGATTTCCTTTTTGCCATCGGCCCTCCCGGTAGACGGTGGCATTTTGCAATATAAGATCCGGTGTCATGGAACCCCCTTTCCGGTTGAACGCCCTGCAGTAAGGAGCGCAGATTTCGGATCCGCAGGGATAAAAAAGAAGCCTTCGCGGCACGCGAAGGCTTCCGAATACTCGGGTTCGGGCAGAAACTGTCCGTCATTCTTTCGGGTCTCTCGGTACCGCAGTTAAAGAATCTCTGCTTATTCTACATGTACCAAGAAGCGCCGTCAATGCCCATGTAAATTTCCGGGTATCGTCGCCTTATATCAGTGGAAGGAGAGTTATCAATTGAGCAATTTCTAGGATTTCTGCGCTTTGTAATAGGCAATCGCAAGCTGTGTGCGGTCGCGCAGACCCGTTTTTTCCAAAATAGTAGAGAGATAGTTGCGTACGGTTCCCTCGCTGTAGTGGAGGGCTTGCGCAATTTCCCGATTGTTTTTCCCTTCCGCAAGAAGGTGCAGGACGCCTTTTTCACGCGCACTCAGCGCCTGGAATGGGTCGGCGGTCGGTGCATCGGTTAAAACCGCGGAGTTTGCTGCATTGCGGGACAACAGATCAGGTAGCTTTCGTGCAATTTCATCGCCATAGACGTGCTGGCCCTTTGCAATCGCATAGAGTGCCGGCACGACGGCTTCAACACTGGTTTTTACCAAGTAGCCCTTCGCACCGAGTCGCAGTGCCTGTAGAATGTATTCCTCATCGAGGAATGTCGTAAGAAAAAGAATTTTAGCGTGCGGATCCCCGGCTAAAATTTCCCGACACGCATCGAGTCCGCTGTTTCCGGGCATTTGGATATCCAATAGAATGATGTCCGGTTTTTCCCGCTCGTACAAGGCAACGGCGGCATGGGCGTCGTTGCCGGTAGCGATGACATCAATGGGTTCACCGCCTTCTTTTTTTGCCCCCATACTTGCGATGGCGGCAAGGCTTTGGCACACGATGGGATCGTCGTCGATGATGATAATGCGCATGAACGCTTCCTTTCTTTTACTTAAGATTTCAAACCAGAGGCTTGTTTCGTTGTGTCGGGCGCCGGAATGCGAACAAAAATATGAAAGCCCTGGTTTTGATGTGTACTGAAGGTTCCGCCGAGACTTTCCGCGCGCTCCTGCATGGAATACAAACCCATGCCTGATGTGGAATCCGAGGGGCGATGATTTTGCGCCATCAAGGGCGGGGCTATTTTCGTACCATTGTCCGCAATTAACAAATGGTAAAAATCGGCGGATTGTGCCAAATGTACCTGCACCAGAGTGGCGTTGGAGTGCCGCGCCGTATTTGCGAGGGCTTCGCGCAGAATTGCCAGCAGCGCGAAATGGAGAGCGGCGGGAGGTTCTTCTTTGATATGCGCGTCGAATTGAACGGGGCAGAATTGATAGTTTTCGATAATTTGCCGCATGGACGGTTCAATCGTAAGCGATCGATCGTACAGGCCGTGTACACTTTGCCGGATTTCGCGCATGGCGGCATCCAATGTTTCATGAATCTGCGCAAGCGGCACTGCTGATGCGGGATCAGACAGTTCCAAGGCGGAAGTTTGTAGTAAAGCGGCGGTCAGTTTGTGACCGACATTGTCGTGAATTTCTCGGGCAATGCGATTGCGCTCCTGAAGGCGCACTTCGTGTTGTTCCCATTCCGCGCGCTCCTGAAGCAGGGTATTCGCTTTTTGATAGTGCAGAGCGCGTGAAGCTTCGCGGTCAAGCTGCGCAAGCGTGGAATGAAATTGACCGCGCAGGCTGCGCGTTTGCTGTGCGAAGAAAAAACTTAACAGGCTTGCGTAGAGAATCCAAAAGGCGGAAAAGGCGGGCAATTGGAAAAAGGTCCACAGAAGCAGTCCGACGCCCGCCCCCTGCGCATAACGGTCTTCCCGCACATCCGAAAAAGCGGGTTGTGAAAAAAACAGGGTGGGAAGATTGACCAGCAGCTGTGGCCACCAAAGAGAAAGTCCACCAAGCAGAAGAAAAAAGAACAAGGTGGCATACGCAGCGTAGCGCGCAATATTTTTTTGCGGACTGAGTTCCAGATAAAGGAGGAATCCGCCGAACAGGAGTCCGGGCGCTGCCCAAGCGATTGCAAACGCGGAGGGATCCAGTAGAAAACTGTGAAAAAAAGACAGACCGGCTATAAAAAGCCAAGAGACAAAAAGAACCATGGATCCTCCTTTCAGGATGTTGCAGCAGGCATCGGCAACCCGTTCTGGACAGTTTCATTATAAAAGAAGATGTGACAAATGTCATTGCGAAGCGGTGACGGGCCACACTGTTTTTCCGTTTCGACGGCACCTACAATAATACTGAAGCAAAACGACAGTTCGAGGAAAGGAATGATTATGCAGGAAAAAAAGGATCTTCAGAGAGAACCCGATGTGCGCGTCGAGGATCTGGTGAAGCGCTACCGGGAGTTGGTTGCGCTGGATCATGTCAGTCTTCAAATCCAACCGGGAGAGATTTTCGGATTGCTGGGACCGAACGGTTCCGGAAAAACGACACTCATGAACTGTGTTCTGGGTCTTTTGCACTTTGATCACGGATCCGTACACGTTTTCGGAAAGCAAATGGCATCCGATGCCTACGCGCTGAAACGACAAATTGGCTATGTGCCTCAGGAAATTATTCTTTATGAGGAACTGAACGTTTATGAAAACATCGATTATTATTGCGGGCTCTATGTCAGCGACCGGCAACAGCGAAACGAATACGTCGAGCAGGTGATCGATTTTGTGCAACTCGATGATTTTCGAAAGTTTCGTCCCAAAAAACTGTCCGGCGGTCTGCGTCGGCGCTTAAACCTGGCGTGTGGGATTGCGCATAAGCCAAAACTCATTCTTTTGGACGAGCCGACGGTGGCCGTTGATCCGCAGTCGCGCAACCGGATTCTAGAAGGCATCCGCGAATTGCGCGCCGAGGGAGCAACCGTCATCTACACGACACACTATATGGAAGAAGTCGAACAACTGTGCGACCGGCTGGCCATTTTGGATCATGGAAAAATTCTCGTCAGCGGAACCTGTGAAGAAATCCTGGGCATGAGCACCGTGGCGGAGACGATCACGGCGGAGATATACGATTTGCCCGACGATTTTCTGCAGGAGTTGGAAGCCCGCCCGGAAATTCTATCGGTGCGCTACCATGAGGCCGAATTGTCCATTGCGTCGCGCACCGCGGGATATCTGCTGCGCGTCTTACACGATTTGGAGAGCCGGGGAAGGGAGCCGGTTCGCATTGTCTCACAGAAGCCGAATTTGAATGATGTGTTTTTGCAGATAACCGGAAAGGAACTGCGCGATCATGAATAGGCATCTTATCAAATATGCATTGAAGACGTACTTTCAAAACCGCATTACGGTTTGGTGGTCCTTGGGATTTCCCCTGATTTTTCTGACCATTTTTGCGACGGCGACGAGCGGCTTCCGGACATTGGATTACAGCCTGTCGAATTTTCCGATTGCCATTGTGGAAAATGAAAACACGGACGCGTTCAAGGCGCGAATGGAAGGGTTTGGGAAAGAAACCCAAATGAAAGACGGAAAACTCATGGAAAAAGAAGATGCAGCACTGCTCTATGTCGTTTTGCCGGAGGAAGCGGCAAAAGAGGCATTGGAGGAGCAGACGGTGCTTGCCATGGTGACGCCGGGAAAGCCGCTTGATGTGCGGGTGAACGGGACTTCGGCGGGTTCCATCAAGTTGTCTGTCATTCAGCAACTCCTTTCCGGTGTCGAACAGCGGCGCGTCGCGGAAGAGTGGTTGCAAGAAAACGTACCGGCCGCCGCGGCGGGGCTTCCAAAGGACGGAGGACCGCAGTTTACATCAGGCGCCGCGCCTTCCGTTGCGGACGCGATGCCATCGTTGCAAGCGCAACAGGACTTTCAGTACATCTCCACGGATCGACCCGCTGTTTTGGACAGCGACCTGATTTACTATTTTGTCGTCGTCGCTTATATTGCTTTTTATCCGGTGCAAGTGGGGGCATTCCTCGTGGAGGGCATTGAAGCGGATCAGACAAAAGAGGGGAAGCGTCTGCTCGTTGCGCCCCTTTCCAAACGTCGATTCTTTGCGGCAAATCTCATTCCTTATCTGGTTGTGCATTCTGCGGCAACGGTTTTACTCTATTTTTACGCGCGGTTGTTGGGCATTCAGTTCGGCACGCAGCATGGTCCCATTATTTTTCTGTTATTGCTCGGCACATGGTGCTCGATTTTTCTGGGGACGGCAATCGCTTCATTGCTACGCGGATCCAGCGGCTTTAAGACAGCATTGTCCATAGCAATTCCCCTGCTGTTTTCCTTCGGTGCGGGTATGGCGGGACAGGCGTCTTCTGTACCGAACTGGCTCGCCGATCACATACCGCTATTCGTGAAGATCAGCCCGGTGCAGCAGATCGCCGATGGGATCTATGCGCTTTGTGCCAATTTTGATCCGAGTTATGTGCAAACGGCCATCGTTCGTTTGCTCGCCTTTTTAGGGATTTGCATGCTGGCCACCCTTTTCGGAATGCGGAGGAAACAATATGAGAGTTTGTAAATTATTTTTTAAGCTGGCACGGGAACATCGCGCAAGTATTTTAACGTATACGCTGATTTTTGCCTTTTTGTTCAGCATCAGCGCTACAAGGGCGGAAGAAGGTGAGGTGAATTACTATACGCCGAAGCTGCGCATCTACGACCATGACGACACCGCGGTGACGCAGCATCTGTCCGCCTATCTTTTTCGACACGCGCAGGAGGCACCTGCTGTGCCCGAAGAAGTATCGGCACAGAAAGAGGCGGTTTTTCGCAACAAAGTGGATTATCTTTTAACCATTCCTTCGGGATTTACAGCCTCCATGCAGAACGACCCACCGCTGCAACTCACGACAATCAGCAAACCCTATGAAATCGTGCGTGCAGCCGTCGATTTCCGCATTGAATCCTACCTGAGCGCGTATGCATCGATGCGCAGCATCGGGGTGCCGGAGGAGGCGGCCTTTCCCTTTTTGGATTCGGTCTTCTCGACTTCGGTGAAACTGCAAAATGCGGCGGGCTCGACAAAGGGCGAGGCTACCGTCGAAAATATGAGTTACTATTTTTCCTTTCTCGACTATGTTTTTGCCGCGCTGCTTTTTGCCGTCATCGGGTACCCCATTGCTGTCATGGAAGGAAAAGCGATTAAACAGCGTGATCTGCTGGGCAGCATCTCGGAAACACGGCGCACCGCCGGTACCTTTTTTGCTGTTTGTCTGATGGGGTTAACCCTGTGGAGTGTGTTCATTCTGCTGTCTGTAGCACTTTGCGGCGTGGATGCCCTTCAAGAATTGCGCGTTCGCATCGGCGTACTATCCAATTTTGTACATCTGCTTGCACTCACGGCGTTGGTGCTGTTTCTGACACACCTGTTGACAGATAAGAACCGCATCAGTTCTTTTATGACGATATTCAGTCTCTTTATCGGGTTCGGAACGGGAATCTTCATCCCGCGCGATATCGTTGCAACACCGCTCCTGGCGATGACCAGCGTGACGCCGACGTACTGGGATGTGGCCAACCAGAGTATGTTGCGGGATATGGGCTCTTCTCTCGATTTCAGCGGCATCTACCGAAACATCTTCGTCATGTTGCTGCTGGCGGGCGTGTACCTCGTATTGACGCTGCTCTTACGCCGTCTGAAAGCGCGCGGCGAGTGGACGCTCCTGCCTTGGCGCACGGCGTAGTGGCAATCCTCCGGTGCAGGGAATTTGGCGCACGAAGACTCAGACGATCACCATGCCGCCGTTCGGGCTGATAACCTGTCCGGTCATGGATGCCCCGGCGTCGCCCGCCAATAGGGAAACCCAGGCGGCGATTTCCTCCGGTTCAATCAGTCGACGAATCGGGATTTCTTCACACAATTCCTTCAGCTTTTTTTCGCCCAGTTGATCCAGCATGGGTGTGCGAACGGCGCCCGGCGCGACGGCATTCACGGTAATGCCGGAATAAACGAGTTCTTTGGCGCAGGCTTTTGTGAACGCCAAAAGGGCGCCCTTGGAGGCGGAATACAGCGTTTCACATGAAGCGCCGACCATGCCCCACATACTGGCGATGTGAATGATGCGCCCCCATTTCCGGTCGATCATATGGGGAAGGGCGGCTTTCGTGCAATAAAAGGCGCCGTCGACATTGACGGAGAACACGCGCCGCCATAGCTGCGGGGTCAAATCCTGCACCAATCCGTATTCGCTGATGCCGGCGCTGTAGACGAGCACATCCGGCGCCCCCAGTGTCCGCTCACATGCGGAAAAGAGCCGGGAAACCGCAGCGAGATCCGCCAGATCCGCCGATAGCGCACAGGCGCGCACCCCTTCTGCGTGCAGGCGTTCAACCAGTGCATTCGCTTTTTCTTTCTGCGTATGGTAATGGACGCCGATTCGAAATCCGTCCTTTGCCAGTGCGTAGCAGATTGCCGCACCGATACCGCCGGATGCACCGGTAATGAGGGCGGTACGGGGCACTGCGGAAGAGTTGACAACGTTCATGGAAGCTCCTTTCGCTTGCGTAGTTTTGCTCCGCGTTTTCTACATTATCTTATCGCAACCGGAAATGTTCCGGTATGTTTTTCAGTGCATTTTGCGTCGGCTGGTTGCTTTCTTTTCCGGGAAACGGGTATACTTACGGAACGGAAAGGAGCCGGAATGGAAAATTATCAACCGACATCGAACCGAGCGCTGCTGCGCTCTTTTATTCCTTATTATGTAAAAAACCGGTCGACCTTTTTGAAAGATTTGTTTTGCGCCGCATTGACGACGGTCTGTGATCTTGCGCTACCCATGATTCTGGCGACGATCACGGATACGGCCAATCACGATTTTCAGGCGCTGACGCCTCCTTTTATTCTGCGCCTGACGGGGTTGTACCTGTTGCTGCGCCTGGTTGAAATTGCGGCGCGTTACTATATGCAGAGCATCGGCCACATTATGGGTGCAAAAATCGAGAAAGAGATGCGCGCCGATGTCTTTGGCCATTTACAGACCTTGCCACATGCCTTCTTTTCGGCAAACAAGACGGGGCATATTATGGCGAGTTTGACGACGGATTTGTTCGATATTACGGAATTCTCGCATCATTGCCCTGAGGAATACTTTATCGGGCTTGTAAAACTGACGGTGTCCTTTATCGTGCTGGTACGACTCGATGTGCTTTTGACGGTGCTGCTGTTTGCCTTGCTGCCGTTTTTGTTTTATTTTTCGACGAAGTACCGCAAACGGATGCGAAAGACGCAGGCGCAGCAACGTCGCCAGATCGGACATATCAACGCGGACATCGAGGACAGCTTTTTAGGCTTCCAAGTGGTCAAAAGTTTTGCGAATGAAGAAGTAGAAGAAGAAAAATTTGAGCGCGGAAATGCGGATTTTTTACACATTAAAGAGCGTTTTTATCACGCGCTTGCCGGATTTCAATCCATCAGCCGCATTTTTGACGGACTGATGATGACTGTGGTCCTCTTGGTCGGCGGATTTTCCATGAGGCAGGGGCGCATCAGTGCCGGAGAATACGTCGCATTTATTCTTTACGTACAGACGCTTTTGGTGACCGTTGCGCGCATTGTCGAATTTACGGAGCAATTTGAACGCGGCATGACCGGATTGGAGCGCTTTCACCGCATTATGAACATCCAATCGGATATTCTGGAAAAAGAGAACGCCGTTGTGCGTGAAAAAATTCGGGGGCATATTTGCTTTGATCGCGTGAGTTTTCATTATCCCGAACACAACGAATTGGTATTGGACGACCTGAATGTGAACATCGAACCGGGGCGGCACGTGGCCATTGTGGGCCCTTCGGGCAGCGGAAAATCAACGCTCAGTATGCTGATTCCGCGCTTTTACGATGTCAGTGCGGGAGCGGTTCTTGTCGATGAGATTGATGTGCGCGACTGGAAACTGCGCTCGCTGCGCAATCACATCGGGATCGTGCAGCAGGATGTGTACCTGTTTAGCGGCACGATTCGCGAAAATATCGAATATGGCAAGCCAGGTGCGTCCGATGAGGAAATTGCAGAAGCGGCGCGACTTGCCGGGGCGGATGAATTTATCGAGCAGCTGCCGGATGGATACAATGCCTATGTCGGGGAGCGCGGGCTGCGCCTTTCGGGTGGACAGAAGCAGCGCCTTTCCATTGCGCGCGTTTTTTTGAAAAATCCGCCGATCCTCATTCTTGACGAAGCGACGTCGGCATTGGATAATCAGAGCGAAAAGCGCGTGCAGGCATCGCTGGAAAAATTGGCACAGGGACGCACGACAATTACGATCGCGCACCGCCTGTCCACGATTCGGAATGCCGACGATATCCTCGTTCTCACGGAGCAGGGCGTCGTGGAGCATGGGAATCACGCGGCACTTATGGAGCAAAAAGGCGTCTACTACGATTTGTACCGAATCATCGAAAATCAGGAAATTCTGGCGAAGAAGAAAGAACATGAGGGAGGACGCGGGTGAAACGTCTTTGGGGAAGTTTTCTATACGGGCTGGCACGGTTGTTAGATGCCGTGTTTGGTGCATTGATGGGGGCGCTGTCGTATGTGGTGGATTTGGTAGACCAGGTGCGCGCCTTTTTAATGCCTTTGGTCGGCTGTTTTGTGATGTTTGTGATTATGAATCCGCTGAGCCTGCTCTTTTTCCGCAGTCCATTGATCGGAGTGGTGCTTTTGATTATGATATTTCCGCTGCTGGGGCGGAAATTCGTTTCTTTTTTGGAGTATGGCAATTACATTTTGTGCGAATATCTCTATGACAAGGCGGAACAATTTCGCGGGGGTGCCAAGGCGCAGAATTTTCAAAGTTACGGCGCCGCCTATCGGCGCAAGAAACAGCAGGAAGAGGAGGAGGCGCGCAGGCGCCGGCAACAGCAGCAACAGGAAGAGTGGAACCGCATTTTTGAAGAGTGGTTCGGGCGCGGCGGCGCTGGTGGGGCACAACAAGGTCCGTTCGGCGGCGCATATTACGGCAGTGCCGGCGGATATCGACCGGGCGGCGTCGGAACCGCAGATCCGACGGTTGCCTTTAATGAGAAGTATCAAAAGAGTTGTCGCGTTTTAGGACTTTCCACGGAAACGGATGCCTATCAGGTAAAGTTGGCATACCGGAAATTGGCGAAAAAATACCATCCGGACATCAACAAATCGCCCGAAGCGACACAGAAGTTCCAAGAAATCAACGAAGCCTATGAATTCCTCTCGGAAGAGAATATTCAACGGTACAAGCGCATCAATCGTTAAAAAACAACCGCCACGGCGGTTGTTTTTATAGTGTCTTTATGAAATTGAAGAACAAATCAATCAGAGACGAAAAGCCGAAGAGGAACAAGAACGTCGGAATGGGTTTGGTGAGCAGGCACAGCGCAACAAAGCGGGAAAAGCGCATTTTTGTCAGCCCTAAAATCATGACCGTGGCATCATCGGGGATGCCGGGCACAAGAAAGGCGAAGATCGCCAATTTTGTCGCCGCTTTTTCGTCGGCAATTTTTGCCATGATTTTTTCAAACAGATCCTTCGGAACGAAGGAGAGGACAAAAGTTGCACCGTATTTCCGGGAAAGCTGAAAACTCAAAATGGAGCCGATCAACGACATGCACATCACGGATAAAAAGCCCCAGAGGTTTCCGTACGCCATAAACATCGCCAACGCAGGCAAACTGCCGGGGATGACGGGGAAAATGGTGTTGAGTATGACCAACAGTCCGGAAAGAATATACCCGGGCACCCCGAGGACGACAAACAGATCCGTCAGCGGGCGCGGCGAATTGAACCATTTCTTTCGCATGCCGATGACGAGAAAAGCCACGAGCGCAATTGCCAGTACCGCAGTGACGATACGGATGCGCTTTTGAATTTGTTGCATTTTATCCGCCGGGGGCAACTGCAGATGACTGAGTTTTGAGGAAAGTCGTTGCGTCGTTTCCTTGCGCTTCTCCTTCATATGGGCAAGCGCTTCTCGCTCGCGCTCACGTAAGGAGTGCCCGTAGGATTTTTCTTGCGAAGAATCCGTTGTCTGATCGGATGGTTCCATTCGTTTCATATGATCCCCAATTCTTTTTGCTGTGTCCATTGTACACGATAGCATTGCATTTGTCCGTTATTTTTTTCCCGAAAACGTCGGAAATGACCAAACAGGGTGCTTGACAGAAGAGAAAGGGAGGTGTACACTCATATTAGCACTCGAGATGAGTGAGTGCTAATACAGACCGAAAGGAGGAATCATGGACGAAAGAAAGCTCTATATACTGGGTGCGATTCTGCATTCCTATATTGAATCGGCGGAGCCGATCGGGTCGCGCACACTGCAGCGTGATTTTGCCATGCAGGTCTCGCCGGCGACGATTCGCAACGAGATGAGCGATTTGGAGCATCTGGGTTTTCTGATGAAAGCACATACGTCGTCCGGTCGGATTCCTTCCAATCGGGCGTACCGATGGTATGTCGATGAGCTCATGGCCCGAGGGGCGGCACACGAAGGCGTTCCCGCGCTGCCAGATGCGAGTCTTCTGCACCGATCGAATGAGTTGAGTGTCGTCGTAGGGGAAACGCTGCGGCTTCTCAGCGACAGCACCGGGCTTCCGGCTTTTGCTCTACTGCCGGCACGCAAAAGGGATGTACTTCGGCGCATTGAACTTCTGGTCTTATCACCGCAGGAATTGGTGGTCGTATATGTGTACGATACGAAATTGGTGCACACGGACCTGATTCATCTGGCGGAACCGTACGAGCCGCAGCGTGTGCGACGAACGGGTGCAGTGCTGCAGCAGATTCTCGGCAACCGACGTCTGGAGGAGATTGAAGAACTTTTACAGGCGGGGTTACTGCGCGGAGAGGCGGTGCGGGGCAATCTGTTTTCCGCCATCGGGCCGATGGTTCGCGAAGAGATTTTACAGGGACTGCGGGATGAAATTCTTTTAGAAGGCATTCCAAAGCTGTATCATCTGCCGGAATTCGATGACGCCTCGGCGGTACAGGAGATGGCTCATCGTTTGAAAAACGAGGAACTGCGAGCGTTGATGGATCGAACCGGAGAAAATCTGGAAGTATTCATCGGGGAAGAAAGCGGCATTGATTTGTTGGAGCAGATGACCGTCGTCGTGGCGCCGTATCGCGCCCGCGGCAATTTGATCGGACGCATCGGAATTTTCGGGCCGACGCGCATGGAGTACCGGAAGGTACTGGCGGATGTGGCGTGCATGGCCCGATATCTGGAATCGGTGGCGTTCCGCGGCTAATTGTTCCATGGTTGGAGGGGGGTTACATTGACCAATAAAAAAGAACGAAAGAAACAAGAAACAGTGACGCAGGGACCTGTGGAAGTGGAAAAACCGGCCCATGCGGCGGAACCGGAGGTGCAGGAAGCGCAGGAGCCGTCGACGCAAACGTGCGCGGACAAGGCGGCTGCCGTAGAGGAATCGATGTCGGCGGAAGCGGAACAACTGCTGCGGCTGCGCGCGGATTTTCAGAATTACCGGCGGCGCGTCGAACGCGAAAAAGCGGATGTAGTTCGTCTTGCCAATGAGGAACTGTTGCGCGAGCTGTTGGAGGTGTACGATGATTTCCTGCGCGCCGTAGAGGCGGAAAAAGAGCACGATGCCTTTTACGAGGGCATCCGGATGATCGCGGACCGTTTTCAAAAAGTTTTGGCAAAGAACGGACTGGAGGAGATCGCGACCGACGGACAGGTCTTTGATCCCAATCTGCATCATGCGGTGGTGACGGAAGACGTCGAGGGAAAAAGCGGAACAATCGTTGAAACCTTTCAACGTGGCTATACACTAAATGGAAAAGTGCTTCGGCCGGCGATGGTAAAAGTCGCGCGGTAACGAAGAGTAGGAGGAAAAAATGGGAAAAATTATTGGAATTGACTTAGGAACGACCAACTCTGCCGTTGCCGTAATGGAAGGCGGACAGGCGACAATTGTTGCCAATGTCGAAGGAAATCGCACAACGCCGTCGGTGGTAGCTTTTACCAAGGATGGGGAGCGCTTGGTTGGCGAGACGGCAAAGCGGCAGGCAATTATGAACCCGGATCGCACGATTTCTTCGATCAAGCGGGATATGGGCTCCAGCCGGAAAGTAACCATTGACGGAAAAGCCTATTCGCCGGAAGAAATTTCTGCGATGATTCTGCAAAAACTGAAGGCGGATACGGAGAGCTATCTCGGCGAATCGGTCAGCGAAGCGGTGATTACGGTGCCGGCGTACTTTACGGATGCACAGCGACAGGCGACGAAGGATGCGGGGCGCATTGCCGGATTGGAAGTAAAGCGCATTATCAACGAGCCGACGGCAGCAGCGTTGGCGTACGGCGCGGACAAGGAAACCGATCAGTCGAAAATCATGGTCTACGATCTGGGCGGCGGTACCTTTGATGTCTCTATTTTGGAAGTGGGCGACGGCGTGTTCGAAGTCTTGGCGACGCGCGGCAATAACCGCCTTGGCGGCGATGATTTCGACAAGGTGGTGATGGATTACATTGCCGAAGAGTTTAAGAAGGAACATGGTGTCGATTTGCGCCTCGATCCGACCTCGGATCAGCGATTGAAGGATGCGGCGGAGAAAGCGAAAAAAGAGCTGTCTTCGACGATGAGTGCAAACATCAATCTGCCCTTTGTAACCGCAGTCAACGGACAGCCGGTGCACCTGAATATGGATTTGACGCGTGCGAAATTCGATGAACTGACGGCGTTTTTAGTCAAGAAAACCGAAGGACCGGTGCGTGATGCGTTGAAAGACGCGGGTCTCAGCGCCTCGGATCTCAATAAGGTGCTTTTGGTCGGTGGTTCCACGCGGATTCCCGCCGTTCAGGCGTCCGTCAAGAATATTACGGGCAAGGAACCGCAGAAGGATATCAACCCAGATGAATGCGTAGCGCTCGGCGCCGCCATCCAGGGCGGCGTGTTGAGCGGCGAGGTGAAAGACCTGCTGCTGTTGGATGTGACGCCGCTGTCCTTGGGACTCGAGACCCTGGGCGGCGTGACGACGGTTCTGATTCCGCGCAACACGACGATTCCGACGAAGAAGAGCCAGGTGTTTACGACGGCAGCGGACAATCAGACATCCGTCGATGTCCACGTCCTGCAGGGGGAACGCGAAATGGCAGCGGACAATACGACGCTGGGCCGCTTCCAGTTGTCGGGCATTCCCGCGGCGCGGCGCGGCATTCCGCAAATCGAAGTCAGCTTCGACATTGACGCCAACGGCATCGTCAATGTCAGTGCCAAGGATTTGGGCACGGGTAAGGAGCAGAAGATTACGATCACTTCTTCGACGAACTTGACAGAGGATGAAATCAACCGTAGAATCCATGAAGCGGAACAGTATGCCGAGGAAGATAAAAAGAAGAAGGAATTGATCGAGGCGAAGAATCAAGGGGAATCTTTGGTCTATCAGACGGAGAACACGCTGAAAGATGTCGGCGACAAGATCGACGCGTCGGAAAAGAGTGCCGTCGAACAGAAGATTCAGTCGCTGAAGGATACACTGACCTCGGACAATCTCGACGATATTAAAAAGCGCACGGAGCAGCTGACGCAGGAATTGAACAACCTGTCACAAAAGCTCTATGCCAATCAGGGAGCAAACGGTGCAGCTGGCGCGGCCGGGGCACAGGGTCCGACCGGTCCGAAAGGCGACGATGTGGTCGATGCGGACTACGAAGTGGTCGATGACGATCAGGAGTAATCGATTGAACCCCGCTGCAGGATCAGTCCCGAAGCGGGAAGGAAATAGGGAGAAGGGCGCGCAAGCGCCCTTTTTTCAGGAGGGAGAGCAGTGAGAGATCCTTATGAAGTATTAGGCGTCTCCAAGGATGCCAGCACGGCGGAAATAAAAAAACAATATCGCAGTCGTGCAAAAGCCTACCATCCGGACCTGAATCCGGGCAATGAGGAGGCGGCGGAAAAATTCAAGGAATTGAGTACCGCGTATGGCATATTAAGTGATGAAGAAAAGCGCAAACAGTATGATATGTATGGGGAAGCCGCCTTTGAAAACGGAGGCGTAGGCGCGGGCGGATTTGGAGTCGATTTCGGCGACCTGTTCGGCGATCTTTTTGGCGATTTCTTCGGCGGTCGCGCGCGTCCGCAGGATGCGACGCGCCCCCGGCAGGGGGAGGATGTCCAGGTGGAATTGCGCCTGACGTTCAAAGAAGCGGTATTCGGCTGTGAAAAAGAGGTGCAGTACACTTGCGATGCGATCTGTACGTCGTGCCACGGAACGGGCGGCAAGAACGGTGCGGAGCGCAAGACGTGCAGCCGTTGTCACGGGACGGGTACGGTGCAGGTACAGAGCAATTCCGTTTTCGGGCGCATGATTCGCACCGCGACATGTCCGACGTGTAATGGACGCGGTTCGGTTGTCAAAGAAGTCTGCGATCATTGTCACGGAAGTGGGCAGGAGCGCAAGAAACGAAAGGTCCGGGTGAAAGTGCCGGCGGGTGTAGACGACGGCAATATTCTGCCTTTGCATGGGCAGGGCAGCGCGGGCATCAACGGGGGACCGGCGGGTGCGCTTTACGTCGTGCTGCGTGTTGCGCCGCATGAACTCTTTCAACGGCGTGGACGCGATCTCTTCTATGAGCTTCCGATCGGCTATGCGCAGGCGGTGCTGGGCGCAAAATTGGAGATTCCTACTATTAATGGTCGACGTGATTTTGATTTGCCGGCGGGGACGGAAACGGGACGGCGATTCCGGCTGCGCGGCGAGGGGGTCAGTGATGTGCGCACCGGAGAAAAAGGCGATCTGTATTTTTCTGTGCGCATTGAAACGCCGAAACAGCTGAACGAGGAGCAGCAGGAAAAATTGCGCGCTTTTGCGGAATCTATGGGGCAGGAAACGCAGGCGCATCGCAAAAGCTTTTTTGATAAAGTAAAGGACTTATTTGACTGACCATGGAGATCGGAGGGGCTGTGCAAGATAAATATATCCAAGTGATGCTTTCTTATCCGCGCAATGCAGAGGAACGGGTTGAATGCTTGCTTTCCCTGACCGACTATTTGGGCAGTGAGATTTACGATGCGGAGGAACTGCAGCGGACTTTAGCGGAAGCGCCGGAGTGGGAGTTGGCGGACGCGCAAGAGCTTTTGACGGCGGCATTTGCAGAACTTGGGCAGGAAGAGCGTTCCGATTGTTGCAGCGCATCTTCCTTTATTTACCAGCGGCTGTATTTTGAAGATTCTCCGCGGGGATGGGCGGCTTGCCGCGCTTTTCTTGCGACCTGTGAAGCGCCGGATATGGTGGCGGCCGGTCTATGTGTCAGCGAGCCGCAGACACTCGACAATGCCGGCTGGGAAACGGCTTGGCAGGCATTTTATCATCCGTTTCAGATCGGAAATATTTTGGTGACCCCAGCATGGGAGAATCCGGAAACGGCTGCGGAGACGGTCATTCGGATATGGCCCGGCATGGCTTTCGGAACAGGCACGCATGCCAGCACGGCATTGCTCTTGGAACTCTTGCAGCAGGTGGATTGCCGAAAAAAACGTGTCCTCGATGTCGGCTGCGGATCGGGAATCCTTGCAATTGCGGCAAAAAAGCGTGGTGCCGCTCAAGTGGAAGCGATGGATATTGATATGGATGCCTTGGCCTCCTGCCGGGAAAATGTTCAGTTGAATGCGGTCGATGTGCGGCTTTCAACAAGCGATTTGCTGGAGAAAGCGGATGGCGTTTACGATATTATTTTTGCAAATTTGTTAAAGCCTTTGATTTTACGGATGCTGCCCGATGTCGGAGCTCATTTGACCTCGAACGGTACACTTTTCTTATCCGGCCTGTTGGCGAAGGAAGAAGCGGAAATTTGCCGTGCGCTTGGCCGCTATGATTTACGAGTCGTGCGCGTTATAAAACAGGGTGAATGGGCGGCGTTTTTGGTGAAGCGACAAGGGGTGGTGTCATGAGCGAAAGGGAACAGACGCGCTTGGGTGCGAAGCGCTTTGCGGTGCGAACATTGGGTTGCAAAGTCAATCAGTATGAAACCGAAGCGATCGAAGAATTGTTTTTGAAAAACGGGTATGTTCGTGCACTGCCGCAGGAAACCTGTGATGTTTATGTGATCAACACCTGCACCGTGACGCGTTTGTCGGATGCAAAGTGTCGGCAGCAGATTCGTCGTGTGCGACGTAAGAATCCCGCGGCGATCGTTGCAGTGATCGGTTGTTATGCGCAGGTGGCGCCAGAAGAAATTGCCGCCATCGAGGGTGTGGATATTATTCTCGGCACCAAGGGGCGTGCCTCGTTAGTGGCGCGTGTGGAGCAATTTGCACGAGACGGCCAGCATATCAATGCGGTCACGGATTTGGAGGAAGACCGCTGTTACGACGAGATTACGATATCCACGGAGCTTTCGCTCACAAGAGCGCATGTCAAGATTCAGGAAGGCTGTGACATGTTTTGCTCCTACTGTATCATTCCATATGCGCGCGGGCATATTGCGTCACGGCCATTTGCCTCGATTCGGGCGGAGTTGGACCGTTTGGCGGCACAGGGGTTTCACGAGATTATTTTTACGGGTATTCATATTGCCAGCTACGGGAAGGAAAATCATTCCGGCATCGGGTTGATCGATGTCCTGGAAGAAGCGGCGTCCGTTCCGGAGATTCAACGCATTCGCCTGTCCAGTATTGAGCCGCGTTGGGTAGATGAAGACAAATTGCAGCGCATGGTGCAGACACAAAAAATCTGCGATCATTTTCACCTGTCCTTGCAAAGCGGCAGCGACCGTATTTTACGTGCGATGAATCGTCATTATACAACGGCACTATATCGGGAGCGTGTAGCGCTGATTCGCGAATTCTATCCGGATGCGGGTATGACGACAGACGTCATTGTCGGCTTCCCGGGAGAGACGGAAGCGGACTTTGCCGAAACCATGGCTTTTTGTCAGGAGATGGGCTTTTCAAAAATTCACATTTTTCCGTATTCGAGTCGCCCAGGCACGCGCGCAGCAGAATGGAGGGATTCCGTTTCACCGCAGGAAAAGACGGAACGCGCGGCGCGTCTTGCGGCAGTAGAAGCGGATTTGCGACATGCTTTTGCCGACCGGCATATCGGAAAGACGGTTCGTGTTCTCTTTGAAGAATTTTCTGGGGACGGCACGTCGATGGAGGGCTACAGTACGAATTATCTGCGTGTGCATTGTCCGCGTAATCCGGAGCTGATCAATCACATTTGCGATGTACGCGTTACGGGACGATCGGGCGATATTTTGATCGGGGAAGTGAGTCCGTCGTGAAAATCCTGATGGTAGAAGACGAACGGTCGATTGCATCGCTACTTAGCGAAGAATTACAACAGTGGGGATATCAAACGAAAATCGTTGAGGATTTCAATCATATTGATGAGCTTGTTCAGGCGTATGAACCACATTTGATTTTAATGGATGTGACATTACCCTACTATAATGGGTTTTATTGGACACAAAAGATCCGCCGCAGCTCCAAGGTCCCGATTATTTTTATATCTTCGCATACGGAGGCGACAGATATGGTGCAGGCCATGCAACTGGGCGCTGATGAATACATTACGAAGCCGATTGATGTGGATGTTACGCGCGCGAAAATTCAAGCGATTTTGCGCAGAACCTATGATTATGTGGTGGACAGCGATAGCCTCTCGTACGGTGAATTTACCTTACATTTGTCGGCGGCAAAATTAGAGGGACCCAATTTTTCATTGGATATAACGAGAACGGAGCTTTTGATTTTAGAAATCTTGTTCGGAAAGAAAAATAAAATCGCCGGGCGGGAAGAAATCATCAATCATTGCTGGCAGGGGAATACATTTATCGATGATAATACCCTGGCGGTCAACATGACTCGAATTCGAAAAAAATTAGAGCGCGTCGGTGTGCATGGACTGATTCAAACGAAGAAGGGTATGGGATATTTTCTCCAAGGATGAAAAATGAGACAATGCTTGGATTTTTTTAAAAACAAAATTCAATTTTTCGCGACGATCACTTTTACAATTGGCGTATATGGTGCGATTTTTATATTTGCAGATTTGCCGCGTGAGTATTTTTATCTTGGTATGAAAATTCTTGTCTTTGTAGGCATTCTTTACTTGTTTGCGGCATGGTTGTCCTATCGGCAACAAGAAACTTTGTCGGATGCAGTTGAACGCTTGTCGCAAGAAAATCGAATGTTGAAAAACCAGATGTTGGAGGATCGGAAGGACCTTACGGAGTATTTTTTGCTTTGGGTACATCAAATCAAGAATCCGATTACTGTTGCCAATTTGATATTGCGGAAAGATTCTTCGGAACAAACAAAGCAAATCCGGGAACAGATGTTTTACATTGAATCTTATACAAATATGGCCCTGAATTACCTGAAATTGACAGATCGATGTGCAGATATGGATATTGCGGAAATTTCATTGGACGGAGTCTTGAACCCGCTATTCAAAAAATATGCCATGCTTTTTATTGAAAAACGTATTTCTTTACAGTACGAGCCGATTGCACAAACGGTTACGAGTGACGGAAAATGGCTGTCAATTCTGGTGGAGCAAATTCTTGCGAATGCAATCAAATATACGGAGAAAGGAAAAATTACGATTCGTTTTGATATGAAGAAAAACGCATTGGTGATTGCAGATACGGGAATTGGGATTCATTCAGAGGATATGAAAAAAATTTTCGATCGAGGATATTCCGGTTTTAACGGACGACTTAATGAAAAATCCAGTGGGCTCGGCTTATATTTAGTAAAAAAAATTGGAGAGCTGATTGCTGTAAATGTAGAAGTTCTGTCAACGGTAGGTCAGGGAAGTACCTTTTTTATATGTTTTCCATCCAATCTTACAAATTTGTAAGGTTATAGATGAAACTGTCATATTTCGTAAATGCAGGGATGGTTTTGAAGCGATAGCATAAAACCAGAAGGGAAGGGGAGGATTATGACAGTTTTAGAATTAAAAAATGTACAACGTGTTTTTCAAACGAAAAAAGTTAAAACCGAGGCGCTCAAGGGGATCAATTTCTCTGTGGAGCAAGGCGAATTTATTTCCATTATGGGTGAATCCGGCGCCGGGAAGACAACGCTACTCAATATCATTGCAACCTTAGATAAAGCGACGACGGGGACGGTGTGCTTGAACGGAAGAGAGTTCGGCACGCTGAAAGATCACGAGATTTCTGCATTTCGCAGAAAAGAGCTGGGATTTGTTTTTCAAGATTTTAACCTGTTAGATCAGTTTACCAATCGAGACAATATTCTTTTGCCCTTAGTATTGTCCGAGACGGCGCCATCAGTTATGGATGAGCGACTCGATGGGATTACGCAGTCTCTGGGTCTTGCATCACTATTAGCCAAGTATCCTTATGAGGTTTCAGGCGGACAAAAACAACGCATTGCCATTGCACGTGCGATTATTACTGAGCCATCTTTACTGTTGGCGGATGAACCGACTGGCGCCTTGGATTCAGCTTCTTCCGAAATGGTTTTAAAAATGTTTCGCACAGTAAATGAAGCCGGGCAGACGGTGTTGATGGTGACGCATTCTTTACGTGCTGCGTCATATGCGAAACGTGTTTTATTTATTAAAGACGGTATTTTGTATCATGAGATCTACCTTGGTGAACAGGAAAGTCAATCGGAGTTCATGGAACGGATTCATCAGGCTCAAAACCTGCTACAACGGAGGGAAGAGCGATGACCTTATCTATGGCACGAAAATTTGCATTTCAGAATTTACGAGCAAATCGCGTCGTTGTGCTTCCTTTTGTTGTGGCAAATAGCATTATGCTGACTCTTTTTAATGTCATGGTTGGTTTGTTGGCAAATGACTATGTACAAACACGTCATGAAACATTGCCCATGCTGATCGGCTTTGGTGTAGTTGTTATCGGGATTTTTGCCTTGGTTTTTGTATTGTATACGACAGGATTTTTATTGAAGCGTCGGAATCGCGAGTTTGCTTTGTACGGAATTTTAGGTTTGGAAAAAAAGCATATTCGAAAGATTATTCGCATCGAATTTTTGGTGTTGTTTTCGATAATTGGAGGAATTGCGCTGGTCGGAGGATATCTTTTTGGCCAACTTTCTTTTTTAGCATTAAATCGGTTGATTAATGAGGTGACGGGGCGTTTGATGGATTATCCGTTCAGCATTTTCGCTATGTTTTTAACGATAGGACTTGTCGTCGGATTGTATTTCATCACTGTCTTGCGTAGCGGATTTCGAATTCAACTCTCGACGCCGATGGAGTTGCTTGGGCAGCAACACAGGGGCGAAGGGGAACCGAAGTCAAGAGTTGTTTTGATGTGCCTCGGATTTATCTTTTTAGCGGGTGGTTATGGTCTCGCTTTGACGGTAGAGGGGATGCTCTCCTCGCTGCTTTATTTTTTCTTTGCAGCGCTTCTGGTGTTAATTGCAACCTACCTGCTTTTTATTTCCTTTTCGGTTATTTTTTTGAAAGCACAGAAGAAAACAGAAAGCTATTACACGCCTGCGAAGTTTTTGCGGGTTAATGGTCTTTTATATCGGATGAAGAGTAATGCCGTCTCACTGGCGAGCATTTCGATCTTAAGTGTAGGTGTAATTATTACGCTTTCTGCTACGGCGACGATTTACGCAAATATTGAAAGTATGGCGCAAAATGCACTGCCGCGCGATTATCATATTCGATCGGATGAGCAGGTGGATAACCATAATGTAGAAAAAGTGGCCGAAACGTTGCGGGCATTGGTAGATACAACCGTGAATGAACAGGGACGCCTTGAGGATGATTATGTGAGTTATTCGATGATGACAGCAGGAATACGCGAGGGAAGTGTGTTTATGTCCGGTATCGATAATACCAATATTGCACCGACATATATTTTAGTGTATGACTTGGACGGGTATAATGCGAGAACCCATCAGAAGCTCATACTACAAGAAAATGAAGCGCTGCTTTGTACCAATGTAGTGACGGAGCCGAGATTGGCGTCTGTGACCATTGGCGATCGAACATTTCGGGCGACAGCGATTGACAATATCATACCGTCCACCTTTGCTGCAGAAGCGTATGGTTTGGTAGTAAAGGATATTCGCACGATGCAATATATCGGAAATGTTCTAAAAATCATGCATTGGGAGACAAAACAACCGGAAGCTGCACCGATTTTCGGACAGATGGATTGGAATGTAGAAGGAGTCTCCGACACCGAATATGCCGAGAAGGTGCACGCATTGCAGGGGGAGGATGAGAGGTACACCGTACGCATTCGCACGGAATACATTGATTCGATCTATGAATTAAACGGCGGCTTCTTATTTTTAGGGATCGTTATCGGCCTAATTTTTCTGACGGGAGCGGTGTTGATTACGTATTATAAGCAAGTGAATGAGGGATATGAGGATCGGGAGAAGATCCAAATTATGAAGAAAGTAGGGCTTTCTGACAGGTTGATAAAAAAGACATGTTCCTCGCAGATCGGATGGATGTTTTATGCTCCTTTAGTGGTTGCAATTTTCCATTGCGCGGTTGCTTCCAAGATTATTTACCAGTTGTTAGGGCTGTTTGCTGTACGTCACTTTGCGCAGTATGGTCTTTACTTTGGGATGGTGGTCGCAGCCTTTGTCACTGTCTACTTTGTACTCTTTCGTCTGACCTCGCGCACCTACTATAAAATTGTGCAGTAGGTGGTAGTATGGTTTTTTGGTCGGCTGTGCACCTCGTCCGATTGGGCGGGGTGCGTTTTATATGGCGGTTCATTGCTGACGAATTTGTTAATGTTTTACCAGGATACGGTCGATCAGATGTTGTACCCAATGAAGGTTGAGCGGTTGTGTTTTTGTTTCAAATGTAAGAATCAGGTTTTTCCCGGGCGAGATTCCATTTTGTTCATAGACCATGATTTTTTGAATCATGCGATTCATATATGCTTCATCGTCCACCATGCCGTGGTGTTCCCAATACACTTCCTCCTTTGTATATGGGCTTAAAAAGGTAAAGTCGGGATACCACCATTTCCGCTCGAGTCGGAGCGGACACTCATATTTATAGGGGATGTGTTGATCGTAAAAAAGATCGGCTAAAATTTTTTCGGTTTTAGAGCGCACCGTTTCGCCTTTTTTCGTGGAAAGACCGAGAGTCGGAAACCCTGGTGGGGGCGCCTTATAGGGCTGCGCTACCCATTCCTCCAACTGCTGTGTCCAAGGCTTTCGGATCGGTTTCACTAAATCCCGTCGTTCCGAAATCAAGTTTGCCCACAGGTTTTCAATTTCATCGTCAGAAAAACTTCGACAGACCCGTTTCAACTGGTGCAGGCGCTTTTCAACGAGACGCTTCATTTTTTTGTCATAGGATTTTTGTGCCAATAGGCATGCGAGATTCTTTTTCTCCGGTCGCAGGTAGACTCGTTGTACCATGCCTGTTTTAGGGTTGCGAAAGCAGTGACGATATTGCGGTGTTTTTTGACGGCGATCAATTAACAAGCTTCCTTCAAGCGTGATTTCTTTTTTCTTTTTTACTATTTTCCAAAGGACTTGATATTCATTGAGTAGATTAATCATGATAGTAGCTTTTGATTGCATAGTTCTCTCCTTTACAGTCTTGTTGCTGTTCTCTCTTTATTTTGGCAGAGTTTTCCTTTGGAAAGGGTTCAAATTTGAGCAAAGTGTCCCAATTTCGACGAAAAACAAGGAAGAAGATTGGATCCATTCTTTTTTATTTATGCTTGTCTTGTGCATGGAAGAAAGAAAAAGCAGTAGCTCCCAAATTATAGAAGTTGGTTGTACTGTGCGGGTAAAAAAGAGAAATCTGAAAAGTGATCGGTTGTAAATTCTTTGATGTGGCAAGATTTTACCGGTAAAAATGAGATTTTTTCGGAAAAACCAGATTAATGTTTAGAAGATTATGGGGAATTTACCGGTAAAAAAAGGATAAGTAGAATATGACCCGAATACATTAGCAGGTCAAAAGTAAAAAATGGGATAAGCACCGGTTTAAAATGCTTTGGAAGTAAATTGCTCGACCGATGGAATGTAGAAAGATGGATAAGTGTCCGCTAAAAATCACATATTGCGGGTCCCGGGGATCGTAAAAAATGCAAATATGAAAAATATACCGGCAATTTTTGGGGAAATGCGCGCGAAGCTAGTCCTTTATGGAAGACGAATCGAAGACCATTAAAAGCGTTGGAAATAATATGCAGAAAACCTATAATAAGGAACAAGAAGACATGGGAAAACCACACCAAGCCTATTGCAAACCTACGCGATGGAAAGGAATGAGCGATGAGTATAGAAAGCAAAGAAACTGCGATGGCGCCAATTTCCATTCAAGAAACCTATGGGGAACGATTCCAGCATTGCTGGGGCTGCGGTCCGAAAAATGAAATGGGGCTACATATAAAATCATATCCGAGTGCAGACGGCGCGACCTGTGTATGTAAATTTACGCCTTCCGGGCAATTTACCGGCGGTGTGCCGGCGAATCTTTTCGGGGGTATGATCGCGATGCTGTTCGATTGCCACGGTACGGCATCCGCAGCGTGGTTTTCGCATCACAGCAAGGGGCGCGTGCTGACTGCAGAAACGGTGATTGGCCGTTTTATCACGGCGCATTTGGAAGTTGATTTCAAAAAGCCGGTACCCATGGAGCAGGAAATCACCATCACGGCGCACGCAGAAGAAATCGGGGAGCGAAAAGTCATTGTTACTATGGAGATGGAAGCGGGCGGCAGTATTCGCGCGCGGTCGAAAATGGTAGCGGTTGCAGTCAAAGACACGATGTAGGCGGGACGTGCCGCTCAAAGTGCACGACGGCGATACGAAAATGAAAAAACGGGTAGTACCTTATGAGGAAGCGAATCGAAGGAGGCAAAGATGGACTGTATTTTTTGCAAGTTGGCAGCGCACGAAATTCCTACGGACGTCGTCTATGAAGATGAAGATATTTTTGTATTTAAGGACAGCGATCCTAAGGCGCCAATCCACTATCTTTTTATTCCCAAACAACATGTGATTTCACTCAACGAGGTTGGAGAGCGGGAGGCGACACTGATCGGCAAGATTTATCAAAAGATTGCTGAAATTGCAAAAAAGGAAGGCTTTGCAGAAAACGGGTATCGTGTTGTGTCCAACTGCGGGAAAGACGGTGGGCAGAGCGTGCCGCATCTGCATTTCCATGTGTTGGCAGGTCGTGAAATGGCATGGCCCGCTGGCTGAGAAAATTTGGCAGTGAAAAGCGGGCTCTAGATAATGCAATGCTTGCCGGTGTGGATGGCGGGAAGCAGGGCAAACGACGCCGGTGGGGGACGGCTTGCACAATCCTTTCGAATCGAGTATACTGTGGGATGTACCGCAGTCTGAAATCGGAGGGGGTGAAGAAATGACGGAAATCCGCGTTGGTGAAAACGAGTCGATTGATAGTGCATTAAAGCGCTTCAAGCGGCAGTGTGCCCGTTCCGGCGTTCTTGCTGAGTACAGACGGCGTGAGCACTACGAGAAACCGAGTATTAAACGCAAGAAGAAATCGGAAGCGGCTCGCCGAAAGAATCGCAAAAAGTAAGTCGGATCGACGCCCACGGGCGTCGATTTTTTTATATGAGAAATCGAGGTGTCCATGTTTTCCTTTGATCCTTTATATCAACCGCACCCATCCAATCGTTATACATTGGCCTCACGCGGCGGCATGGTTGCGACAAGCAATGCCCTGGCGTCCGCTGCGGGTGCAGAATTGCTCCGACAGGGCGGCAATGCGGTTGACGCTGCAGTCGCAACCGCCGCGGCGCTGACCGTGGTCGAGCCGACCGCAAATGGAATCGGCGGCGACGCCTTTGCATTGGTATGGATGCAGGGGGAAGGCAAGGTGCACGGCTTGCAGAGTGGTGGGTGCGCACCGCGTGCCATCTCGCGCGAAGCGGTAGCGCAACAGCATGCGACGATGCCACAGTACGGATGGACCCCAATTACCGTGCCCGGCGCGCCCGCTGCATGGGCTGCATTGATTGAAAAATTTGGGAACAAGACACTTGCCGAGTGTTTGGCGCCCGCCATACGGTATGCCAACGAGGGCTTTCCCGTTGCGGCGACGGTCGCACATATGTGGGAACGCGCGTATTACAAGTATAAGAAAATGCCGAATCCGGATGGCGTCTTTGACGGCTTTTTTCGCACATTCGGGCGCTTCGGCGCCGGTGCACGACAGGCAAAAGAGGGCGCTGCTGGAGCGCCAAAACCCTTTCAGATGATTGCGCTTCCGGATCATGCCGCATCCCTTGTAGAAATTGGGGAAACGAATAGCGCCGCATTTTATCGCGGAACACTTGCCGAAGCCATCGACCGTGCCAGTCTGAAGTACGGGGGATATTTGCGCGCAACAGATCTTGCCGCGCACAGCGTGCATTGGACGGCACCAATTTCGATCAATTACCGGGGATATGATATTTTGGAACTTCCTCCGTCGAACCAGGGGTTAGTGGCCTTGATGGCATTAAATATTATGAAAAACTTCCCGGTCGATCGAAGGGACGCACTCTACTATCATCGCGCGATGGAGACGATGAAATTGGCTTTTGCCGACGGGAAGCGATACATTACCGACCCCGCGGCCATGGGCGTCTCCGTTTCCGATCTGTTGTCCGATGCCTATGCAAAAGAGCGTGCCGCGTTGATCGGCTCACGCGCTCAGGCATTTGCTCCCGGACGACCGCATGGTTCCAACACCGTATACTTGGCAACGGGAGATCGCGATGGAAATTTAGTCTCCATGATTCAGTCCAACTATATGGGCTTCGGCTCGGGCGTTGTCGTCAAAAATACCGGCATCGCGCTGCATAATCGAGGGGCTGACTTCAGCCTGGATCCATCGGACTACAATGTCCTTGCACCGGGAAAACGGACATATCACACAATCATACCGGGAATGATTGCTCAAAACGGGCGGGGACTTGCCGCCTTTGGGGTCATGGGCGCATATATGCAGCCCCAAGGCCACTTTCAAGTCGTGTCCAACTTGCTGGATTTTCATGAAAATCCGCAAATGGCGTTGGATGCGCCGCGCTGGCAGTGGATGCAGGGGTGCGAATTTCTGCTGGAAGACAGTTTTCCCGCTGCGGAAGCGCAGGCGTTATTGCGCCGTGGGCATAAACTTTCGCGCCCCGCGGAAAGTGTGCTTTTCGGGCGCGGGCAAATCATTTTGCGCAATGAGGACGGGGTGCTGCTGGGCGGTACGGAAAGTCGCACGGACGGAAACATCGCGCTCGTGTAGGATTGAGCACCGTTTTTCCTTAGTACAATTGATATCGGAATGGCCTGTAAAAACCGTCGGGAACGACGGTTTTTTGATGCGGAATGCTTGCTTTTTTATGGATTAACAGGCAGACTGTTTATGCATAAAATAAAAAGCGTTAAAAAGGGGAGGGTCATGGACAAAAATCAGTTTTTACAGCGTTATGCCGTAGATCGGAAAGGGACATCATGTAATAAATGGGATCAATTGGGCGCACGCTTCGGACATAGTGATTTGGTTCCGATGTGGGTGGCAGATATGGATTTTCGCAGTTGCGAAGCGGTGGTCGAGGCGCTGGAAAAGCGTGCTGCACATGGGGTGTATGGGTACAGCTATGTGCCGGATTCTTATTATAAAGCGCTCAGTGACTGGATGGAAAAACACTTTTCTTTTCCAATTAATCGCGACTGGGTACGCTTCAGCAGCGGTGTAGTTCCGGCCTTATTTCGATTCATCGACTGTTTTACCGATCCGGGTGACAGCGTTGCAATTTTTACACCGGTTTACTACCCCTTTCACAGGGCGGTTCAACATACCGGAAGAAAGCTTGTGAAAGTGGAACTGCAACATGAAGATGGACGCTATTCCATTGACTATGATGCTTTTGAAAAGGCGGTACTTGAAGAAAATGTAAAGATGCTGTTGTTCTGCTCTCCACATAATCCGGCAAGTCGGGTATGGACGGAACAAGAATTGGCGCGATTGTTCGCCTTATGTGAGAAATACAATGTGTTGATTGCTTCCGATGAAATCCATCAGGACTTCGTATTCGAACCCCATCGACATACGCCTGCACTCAAAGTGGAGGGCGGACGATATACGAAACGCATTCTTCTTGTCACCGCCGCCTCCAAAACATTTAACTTAGCTGCATTGCTTCATTCCAACATCATTATTCCCGATGAGGATTTGCGTGCGCGTTATGACGCTTACAATGCGATTCATCCGCTGGGGGATTCCAATATTTTCGGCGCCTTGGCAACGGAAGCGGCCTATCGGGATGGCGGCGCGTGGTATGAAGGGGTTAAAGAGGTTATCTATTCCAATTATCAATATTTGAAGCAGCGCTTGGCGCAAGAGTTGCCCGCGGTAGTGGTAGCCGATTTACAGGGGACGTATCTTCCCATGCTGGATCTGCGCGCAATTTTACCGGAGGGGGTCGGTACAGAAACAGTTTCGGTAAATGGCATGCCCGCCGCCAAAAATGTGGTGGACTTTGTGCAGAACCGATGCCGTCTTGCCGTAGATTATGGCGAGTGGTTCGGGGAAAACTATGCAGGCTTCATTCGTTTGAATTTGGGAACGACACCGGAGATGGTCGAAAAAACGGTGGATGCGATCGTGCGAGAGGCGGCGCGCGGATAAAAACGGGTAATAATAAATTAAATCAAGAAAGGAGAAAAAAATGCAGGCTTTCCTCAGCACATTCAATCAGCCATGGATGCTTGGGCTGTTGCTTTTCATTGGTTTTGCAGCGGTCATTGTGGAATTCTTTCTGCCAACGGCGGGCATAGCCGTTGTCGTTGCGGTGGCGGCTTTCGGGCTGTATTTTGCCGCCGGTTTGCAGGCAGGGTACGCCAATGCCGTGACACTGCTGCTCTTTTTGGGTGGCGTGTTGTTGCTGTTGGTGGAAGTAACAACCGCGGGGTTCGGCCTGTCCGGCATTGTGGGCATGCTCCTCGTTTTTACAGGGCTTGTTTTTTCTTCGCAATCGGCGGGGATCGGGCTTATTACGCTTTTCGGCGCCATTGCCTTCTCCGTTCTGATCGGCGCACTTTTGGTGCGCCTCGGCTATCGTTCGCGCTTTATGAAGCGCTCCGTGCTGGATACCCAGCTAACGACCGCACGTGGGTACACCGGAAAAACGGTGGATGCGACGCTGGTCGGAAAAACGGGCATTGCCAAAACGGCGTTGCGGCCGGTCGGGGAAGCGCTCATTGAAGGGCAGGTGGTGGAGGTCATCACCCAAGGGGAATTTATTCCCAAAGGGAGTACCATCACCGTATTCAAAACAGAAAATGCACAATTATTTGTCAGGAGGTAGGAATGTTCTTTATGAATGAAGGATTTATCGGAGTTTTAATCACGATTCTTCTGGTTGTCATCGTCCTTTCGATTTTCTTTTCCTTTGTTCCGGTTGGGCTGTGGATCACCGCTCTATTCTCCGGTGTAAAAGTGAAAATCAGTGATTTGGTCGGCATGCGCCTGCGCCGCGTCCGTCCGGCGCGTATCATCAATCCGATGATCAAGGCAACAAAGGCGGGGCTGGATTTGAAGCTGAATGAATTGGAAGCGCACTATTTGGCGGGCGGAAATATCAACGCCGTTGTTGATGCTTTGATTGCTGCCCAGCGTGCAAATATCGCACTCGTTTTTGAACAGGCCGCAGCGATCGATTTGGCGGGACGCGATGTGTTTGAGGCAGTTCAAGTTTCGGTAAACCCGAAAGTTATTGAAACCCCTGAAATTACGGCCGTGGCGAAAAACGGTATTGAAGTGCGCGCCAAAGCGAAAGTCACTGTGCGTGCGAATATTGAACGTCTCGTCGGCGGTGCCGGCGAGGAAACCATCATCGCACGCGTCGGCGAAGGCATTGTAACGACTGTCGGTTCCTCAAATTCGCATTCCGAAGTTCTCGAGAATCCGGATTCCATTTCTCAAACCGTCCTGGAAAAAGGCTTGGACTCTGGCACCGCCTTTGAAATTCTTTCGATAGATATTGCCGATGTCGATGTGGGACGCAATGTCGGTGCCAAGCTCCAGACGGAGCAGGCGGAAGCCGATAAGCGTATTTCACAGGCGCGCGCGGAAGAACGCCGTGCCATGGCGGTTGCAACGGAGCAGGAGATGATTGCAGAAATTCGTCGGCAGCGCGCGAAAGTTGTGGAGTCCGAAGCGTTGGTTCCGCAGGCACTGGCGGAAGCACTGAAGAGCGGGCATCTGGGAGCCCTGGATTATTATCGTTTGCAAAACACTATCGCCGATACCAAGATGCGGCAATCCATCTCCGGCGAAGGACTGCAGGATGCCAAGAAGGACTGAGCCGGTCGGATGTCAGATAGAAGTTAGAGGGGGCGGGGATATCCCCGCCCGAGGAGTACAGCGATGACGAAGGATGAAAAAAAGTTGCAAGAGGAGGAAGCCGCGTTTCGCAAGCGACAGCAGGAGCGTTTGCTTCGAGACTTGATCGGTTCCTTGCCCGGCCAGGCACAACAAGAAGGAAAGGCTCCGATGGAAGCAGTGACTTCCGTCAATCGGTACGAAGAGGAACATCGCACGCATCCGTATTTTCGTGAAAACTATGAAGTGGAAACGGATGAATATGCCCTTCCAGAAACCGACTACGAGCGAAAAAAGAAGCAGGAACGACTGGCACGGGAACATGCCGAGTGGCATGAAGATGATGAGAATGCCCCTATGGAAGGCGAAGAAGCCTTTGAACGGGAGGCTTTTGCGCGCGATGAACACTACCGTGAAAAGGAGACCCCTTCGGAATTGTCTCTGGTTGAAGATCTGCGTGCGGATCTTGGGCGGACCGATCGGAAACGGGTGTTACAAAAAGCGTTCCTATGGCATGAAATTTTTACGCGGCGGTTGATATAGGCCAAGCGTGGCCCCTTCGGATTGTTTGCAGGTATTTTCTGGGGAGATGGCTTTCTTGTGATATACTTTCCTTGTCAATTGATTAGCGAACGGGTGTTTCTTTTTGAGGAGGTAGAAAAATGAAAAAAATGCGGTGGGGATATGTTTTGTCCCTGTTGCTGATGTTCAGCGCGGCGGCAGGATTTTTGCCTTCCAGGGTAGCGGCGAAGAAGTTGGAGGATCCGTCCGGCATTGTCTGTGAGGATGGTATCCTCAGCGTGGAGAATCAGGAAGCACTGTTGCAAAAGATTCAGGAAGCGAAAGACATTGGCGTAGATGTAACAGTAAATGAAAGTATGAAGGCGCCTGTTTACGTCAAAGATGCCGGAGCCGCAGAAACGGCGATTACGGAACATAACCAGTCGGAAATTGCGCGTCTGGACAACGCCATTGCCCTGCAGGAACAGCATAATGCAGATTATACAGCTGTTTTGAAGGCCTCTTTCCAGAATATGCTCGGAGCAGAGTGGAGCTTTGAGGACTTAGAAAAATTTATTTTAACAGACGCGGAGCTGCAGGCGACCGAAGCAGTCAAAGTGCGAAAAATGGTGGAAAAGCTCTCCGGCGCGTCTGTAATTACGGCTAGTGACCAAACCCAGTTGGTCGATGCAAAATGTCACTTTGCAAATCCGGGTTTTTTGACGATCAATGATCAACTGTACTATGAAAATGTCTTTCAGGACAATCGAAGCAAAAGCTGGGTAGATCTGCGTTTGACGTTGCGCGGTATTGGTCTGGTACATAGCAGCGATCCGGAAAAAATTCCGCTGCATGACATTCGAAAAAACGAGCCATGGTATTATTATTCGACCGATGATGTGACATTTCAGGTGGATTTTTTGAACCACGAGACAAAGGAGCCTATTTCTGTGCTTCCGATCATTGCCTTGGTGGACATAGACGACGGACAGGCAGTTCAGCTCAATGCGCCGCAGATGAATGGCGTTTTGTTCGGCTCAAAAATATCCTTTAAAGAAGGCTCTGACGGTGTGTACATCTCAAAACTGGAAGAAGACGGCTCGCAGGGCGGAAATAAAGCTTTTTGGACCATGTTCAGTACAGAAGAAACCAACAGTTTTACGTATACCTTTTATGCGCAGAGGGGAGACAACAATCAAGTGATTCAAGGCATCGGCGGGGACAGTGTCAATTATAAAAAGCCGGACACGGAACCGGAGACCGAATCCGTTGAGGTTACCCTATATCGTCAACCCATTACCCACAAGGTAAGATACCTTTACGTGGGGGATACGCCGGAAAGCGCAGTGCTTCCGCAGGATGATACCGCTTATGGGTGGAATCAGGAGTTGATGGTGACGGAAAATCCGTCAAGTATCCGAGATGAACGCGGGATCTGGACATTCCGGGGATGGTATGAGGATGAAGAACTCACCCGGCCCTTGGCTGCGCATCCGGTACAAAAAGACGAAATTCTCTATGGTGCATGGCGTTTGAATCCCTTTATTTCTATCTCGGTAAAAAAAGCATGGGTGGGCAAGGAAGCCGGCCAGGCGGAAATTTGCTTGCTGGCAAACGGCGAAGAGCAGGCTACGGCGATTTTGACGGCGGAAAATCAATGGCAGCATACCTTCACGCAATTGCCAATGTATGCGGACGATCAACAACCGATTGCGTATACAGTGGAAGAAGTTGCCTTAGATGGTTATACAACGGAGATTGTCGGTACGATGCAGGAAGGTTTTACCATCACCAATACAGAGAAGAGACCAATACCGGAGCCAGAATCGGAAGAACCGAAAAAAACGGAAAAGAAATCGCCGAAAACCGGCGATGTCGGCATACTGATGAGCGTGGCGCTGCTCGTTACTTCCGTAGGCGCCTTGTACGCGGCGGATAAGAAGCGGAAGTGAAAGTCCTTACGTCAATAAATTGAACAGACTGCGGCAGAGGGGATGCTTCTGCCGCAGTTTTTGCAGTGTGCAAACGGTCGCAGAAGAGCGAACTTGGTCACCTTGCTCCAGCCGCGCGTGCGCAGCCAAGTGACCGCAGCCGCGTGGTTGAAACGAAGTGACCGCGGCCCAGTTGCAGCAGCCGGTAAAACTGAAAATGCGGCAGAAACGCCTGCATGAAAAAGAAATAAGGCGCGCCATATTTCCGGTATAATTTTTGAAAACGTGAAAGTATCGGCTGTATTTTTGCAGTAAAGTGGAAAATTAACGGGTAGACTTTTATTTTTATAGAAAATACCGGTCGGCGAGAGCCGGTAAAAATTGAAAAATGGGGAAAATACCTTTAATTTCGGGGAAGAAATGAAAAAATGAACCGTAAAAATTAGAAGAAAACTAGAAATACCGGTTGAATACGCCTATATTTCTGGAAAAGCAGCCGGCAAAAAGACGAAAAATCAGAAAATCCCCGTTTACGAAGCATAGGAATTTTGCGCTACGCCACGGTGACAAAAAGCGCTTTGATAACGGAGGAACCCATACGCCGTTTTTAACGCTTGTGCTAGAATAAAGAAAAGATCGAACAAGGAGGCAAGGGTGCAAACAAGCTGGGAAGATGCAACAAGGCGCAGTGAAGAAATCGCGGCGCTTTTTGGCGAACTGGATCAAAACGTGCGGCTGATTCGCGAGATGCTGGACGTCGATATCGGCTTAAAGGGCGGCAATCTCGTTATCGAAGGCGAAGCGGACCGGGTGGAAATTGCGCGGGAATTGTTGGATTCGATGAGTGAAGTCGTACAGAGGCAAGGCTTCATCACCTTGCCGGAAGTGCGCTATTTGGCGGAGATGGCCCGGGAAGGGAATCCTCTGTCGATGAAAAAGATTTTGGACGATGTCATCGTCACCTCCTCGTATGGAAAGCCAATTCGCGCAAAAACATTGGGGCAAAGCCGCTATATTGAAGCGATCCGTGAAAATGGCTTTACCTTCGGCATCGGACCGGCGGGAACGGGAAAGACGTATCTGGCGGTTGCCATGGCCATCCGCGCCTTTAAGAATCGAGAAGTCAACCGCATTATCCTGACGCGCCCGGCGGTGGAGGCGGGGGAGAGTCTCGGCTTTTTGCCCGGGGATTTGCAAGAAAAAATCGATCCATACCTGCGCCCGCTGTACGACGCGCTTTTTGAAATCTTCGGGCATGACTCGTATGAAAAATTGAAAGAGCGCGGACAGCTGGAAGTCGCTCCTTTGGCGTATATGCGCGGGCGTACGCTCGACAACTCCTTTATTATTTTGGATGAAGCACAGAATACGACGGTGGCGCAGATGAAGATGTTTCTGACGCGATTGGGTTTCGGTTCCAAGGCGGTCATCACCGGCGATGTCACGCAGATCGATTTGCCCGCCGGAAAGCAGTCCGGGTTAAAGACAATCCAACGTATTCTGCGCGGCGTGGACGGTGTGGCGTTCTGCCATTTCAAGAAAGCGGATGTGGTGCGCCACCCCTTGGTACAGCGCGTGATTGCCGCTTTTGAAAACTACGAAGAAAAGAGTGCGGAGAGGAAGGGTCATGCAACTGTGGGTCGACAATCGCGATGAACGTACGATTTTAACGGAATCGCTGGAAAGAGCGCTGCAGCGTGCGTTGGGTATGACATTGGAAAAGGAGGGACGAAGCGATGCGGTGGAAATCTCCCTTTCTTTTGTCAATGCGGAAGAAATGCAGCGGTTGAATCGCAGCTACCGGAATGTCGATTCCGTAACAGATGTGTTGAGTTTTCCGCTCGAAGAAGATCCGATGCGGTATCCGAAAGGTGCGCTTTTGCCTCTTGGGGACATCGTGATTTGCATGGACCGCGTGTTTGAGCAGGCGGAAGCCTATGGTCATTCCCGGGAGCGCGAGATGCTATACCTCTGCGTCCATTCGCTTTTACACCTGCTCGGTTATGATCATGAGACGGAAGAAGAGAAGCGTGTCATGCGCAGGAAAGAAGAGGCGGTAATGGAGGCGTTGGGCCTTCCCCAGGAGAAATCATGAACGATAAGCGCGATGCGGAGCGGGAATGGGAAGGAAAAAGGGAAAAAAGCTGGCGCCGACGTCCTTACTTTTCAAGGCCTGAGAAAAAGCAACACAAGTCGCCGACTATGATGGCCAGTTTCGGACATGCCATTGACGGCATAATATATGCGGTATTGTACGAGCGCAATATGCGTTTTGATGTGATTGTCGGCATTGTGGTGTTGGCAGTTTCTCTTTTTTTCGGCCTTTCGCGGCTGGAGTTTGCCGTTCTTGCCATTGCCATTTCCTTTGTGTTGATGTCGGAACTCTTGAATACGGCGGTCGAAGCGATCTGCGATCGGCTGGTTGGAGAGGCTTATGATGAGGCGGTAAAAATTGCAAAAGACGTTTCCGCCGGGGCGACATTTGTCGCCGCTCTGAATGCCGTCATCACCGGCTACCTGCTCTTTTTTGAAAAATTTCGTTTTTGGACCAATGCTGTGTATGAGCACCTTCGAATCCATGCCGCGCATGCGACCGTGGTGGCGGTGGGCTTGGTGCTTTTTGTCGTGGTACTGGCAAAAGCCCTGTGGTACCGCGGGCACGGGACTCCCTTGCACGGCGGTTCGGTGTCCGGGCATACGGCGCTCGCCTTTTGCCTGGCAACCATTGCAGCTTTTTTGGTCGATTCCACCGGGGTCGCCGTGTTGGCGTATACCTTGGCGCTTTTGGTTGCCGAGTCGCGGTACGAAGCGCGCATCCACACCCTCGGAGAAATCGTGTTGGGGAGCCTCGTCGGCATGGCAATTGCGGCGGTGATTTTCGGCATTTTTACAAGAGTGGGTTGAATGGGAAAGGAAATCTATGAACGAAAGCTATCACTCCGGATTTTGTGCGGTCATCGGGCGTCCGAATGTCGGAAAGTCCACGCTGCTCAATCAATTGATTGGACAGCGCATTTCGATTATTTCCGAAAAGGCGCAGACGACGCGCAACCGCATTCGCCTGATCTACACGGATGCGCGTATGCAGATTGTCTTTTTGGACACGCCGGGAATTCAGCAACCGAAAAATGAATTGGGCGAAGCCATGCTGCGCTTGTCCAAAGGCGCTTTGGACGGGGCGGATCTGATTATTCTCGTCGTGGACACAGAAGCCTACGGTGGGCGTCTGGATGCGATGATTGATGAAGTGTTGGAAAGTGTATCCGGCATCCCCGTGTTGCTGGCTTTGAATAAAATTGATAGAGTTTCCGAAGAAATCGTCCGCGAACGCTGCGCTTTTTATGAGAAAAAAGGGCGGCTGTCTGGCGTGTGTCCAATCTCGGCAGCGGAGGGAACTGGGGTGCCGGAGCTTTTGAATAAAATTTATGAATTTTTGCCGCCGGGACCGCAGTACTACCCGGAGGAGATGATCACGGACCGCCCGGAACGTTTTGTCGTCGCCGAATTTATTCGCGAACAATGCCTGCACGCGCTGCGGGAAGAAATCCCGCACGGCATCTATGTCAGCATTGAGCAGATGAAAAAAAGGCCGGATCGCGATTTTTATGACATCGACGCGACCATCGTCGTAGAAAAAGACTCCCACAAGGGCATGGTCATCGGAAAAGGCGGGGCCATGCTGCGCCATATCGGAACCGAGGCGCGGCGGGCGATTGAACCGATGCTGGGCGCGCGGGTCAATCTGCAGTTATGGGTCAAAGTCGAAAAAAACTGGCGCAAGAAGAAAAAGAAGGTCGATGATTTCGGCTTTGAAGGGTGATGTGGCTCGCCATTTGGCAGAGCGCCTTTGGCAGGAGCGCCTTCGCGCTCACCATTTGGGAGGATCTTTGCTGGGAGTGCCGCCGCTCACTCGCCATTTCCGGGACGGGCAAGGAGGAATCAGGTGAAGAATATACGCGGGATTGTGCTTCGCGCTTATGACTTGCGCGATTCGTCCCGGATGCTGGAGATTTTGACGAACGAGGGGCGCGTGTCGGTATTATGCAAGGGAGCCCGTCGCGCAAAGAGCCGCTCGTTGAATCTGACGGAACCGTATATCGAAGCGGATTTCAATCTGCAGGCGGGGCGCGATCTTTTTTATTTGAAAGACGGCGTACTAGTGGCGGCACGTTTGGAATTGCGCGAAAAAATTGAACGACTGGCGTTGGCGGCGGCATCTTGTGATTTGCTGCGCGCCGTGCTGGTTGAACAGCCAGAGCCGCATCTCTATGCGTTTCTTCAAGCTATGTTGGATGCCTGTGTGTCGGCGCAACCGGAACAAACATCGGCTCTTTTTTGTGCGTATACGTTAAAATTGGCGTCCCTCCTCGGGTACCGACCCGCATTGACGCGCTGCGTGGTCTGCGGCACGCCTGTGCGTGCGGGCATTTTTGATGCTGCCGCTGGCGGAATGCTGTGCGAAGACCATGCGGGCGTGCAAAAGACGGATACGTGGCGCATGACGAGCGAAGCATTGGCTTTTTTGTGGAAAGTTATGGGCACGCCGTTCGCGGAAATCGAGGCGGAAAATTTACTCCGAGAACGGCGCATGGCCCAAATGACGGCGCGTTATTTTCTATATCACACGGGCATTTCCGAGCCGAAATCCATGGAATTATTAAAAAAATTGCGGTACTTATGATACAATCTCCAAAGGTATGTGTACCTAAGGGGCACAAAGGAGGCGGTATGTATTTTCAGGAGTTGATTGAGCGGCTGGAACAGTACTGGCGCGCACAAGGCTGCGCTGTGTTGGAGCCGTATGATATTGAAAAAGGGGCGGGCACGATGAATCCCAATACGTTTTTGCGCGCATTGGGACCGGAGCCCTGGCATGTGGTTTATGTCGAGCCGTCGCGTCGACCGGCGGACGGACGCTATGGGGAAAATCCGAATCGCCTGTATCAGCATCACCAGTTGCAGGTTCTTCTCAAGCCGGCGCCGGAAAATATTCAGGATTTATACTTGAAAAGTCTGGAAACGATCGGCATTGATGCACGGATTCATGACATCCGTTTTGTTGAAGATAACTGGGAGTCTCCGACTTTGGGAGCATGGGGCGTTGGCTGGGAAGTCTGGCTCGACGGCATGGAAATTACGCAGTTCACTTATTTTCAACAGGTAGGCGGACTGTCACTGGAACCGGAATCCGGCGAAATCACGGTCGGATTGGAACGCATCGCCATGTATTTGCAGGGCGTCGACAATGTGTATGACTTACAGTGGAACGAGACGCTCACGTACGGCGATTTATTTCATATGCAGGAAGTGGAACAGTCGGTGTATTCTTTTGAAACCGCGGACACGGACGCCTTGAAAGCGGCGTTTTCCAAGTATGAGGAGCAGGCGCGGGTGCAAATTGGACACCACCTGATTTATCCTGCATACGATTTTGTTTTGAAATGTTCACACACTTTCAATGTGCTGGATGCCCGCGGCGCCATCGCCGTTTCGGAGCGCAGCCACTACATTGCGCGCGTGCGCGACTTGTCGCGTGAAGTGGCGCGTGCGTATATTGAGAAGCGGAAAGAATTGAACTTTCCCCTGTTGCATCGGGCGGAGTCGAAGGAGGAAGTATGAGTCAATATTTATTAGAAATCGGCGTGGAGGAGTTCCCCTTCCGACGCATTGCCGCAACCAAAGAACAGTTGGTACAATTTTTTTCCGAAGAATTGAAAGAAGAGGGACTCACCGCCGAATCGCTGCGCTGCGCAAGCACGCCGCGTCGATTCACGCTGTGGGCGGAGAATATTGCGCCATTGGATACCGCACGGGAGGAGATTGTGCGCGGGCCGGCGAAGCGCATCGCCTATGACGAAGCGGGGGCGCCGACGAAAGCGCTGCTCGGCTTTTTGCGCAGCAAGGGGGCGCAGGAATCGGATGTCTTCTTTGAAACCAAGGGGAAGGACACCTATGTTTTCGTGCGCCTGCAAAAAAAAGCGATCTCCGTTGCCGAGGTGCTTGCACGCATCGTTCCGAAGGTGATTCGCCGCATCTCCAATCCCCGCGCCATGCGCTGGGGCGGCAAAAACCTTCAGTTTCTGCGACCCATCCGTTGGTTTCTGTCCCTGTTGGATGATGAGGTGTTGCCGTTTGACTTGGAGGGCATTCCCGTCGGTCGGACGACGCGAGGACACCGTGTGCTCGGTTCGCAGAATATTGTTGTTGCACATAACGCGGATTATGAAGCGCTGCTCGAAGAGAATTACGTCATTGTCGATGAGGAAGAGCGTCGGCGCCGCATTGTGCGCGGGCTGAATCGCTTGGCAAGTGAGAAGGGCGGAGAGCCGCTTGCGGACGAAGATCTGATGAATGAAGTCGTCTCTTTGGTGGAGTACCCGACGGTCTTTCTAGGGCATATTCCGACGTCGTATCTGACGCTGCCGCCGGAAGTCTTGATTACGCCGATGAAAGACCAACAGCGGTATTTCCCCGTCGTCGACGATCGCGGGAAGTTGCTTCCGCTCTTTCTTTCCGTGCGCAATGGGGATGCATACGGTTTGGAGAATGTCGTAAAGGGCAATGAAAAAGTGTTGATTCCCCGGCTGGAAGATGCCCGGTTTTTCTATGAACAGGATCTGAAAAAACCGCTGGAGGCCTATGAAGAGGCCTTGCACGGGTTGGTGTTCCACGAAGGACTCGGGACGATGGCGGACAAATCGGATCGTCTGGTGTCGTTGGTCGAGGAAATGGGCGGAGATCTAAGCGTCGGCACCGGAACGGTGCAAAATGCGATGCGCGCCGCGCGGCTATCGAAATGTGATTTGGTGACGCATATGGTCGTGGAATTTACGGAATTGCAAGGCACCATGGGGCGTCTGTATGCCGGCTGCTCCGGAGAAAACGACATTGTTGCGCAGGCGATCGAAGAGCAATACATGCCGCGCTATTCGGGGGCGCCGCTTCCGCGTTCGACGGCAGGCACCCTGCTGTCGCTCTGTGACAATATCGACACCATTGCCGGCCTGTACGCGATCGGGACGGAAGTGAGCGGATCGCAGGATCCCTTCGGATTGCGCCGTGCCGCCATCGGCATCATTGACATCGCCTGCGCATCCAAACTGTATATTGACTTTGAAGCGGCATTCCGGGAAGCTTTTGTCGCCTATGTGGAGCAGTTCAGTCTCGTGTTTGACTATGATGAAACGATGAAAAAAATTCGCGGATTTTTCCTAGGCCGTTTGGAAAACAAGTTGCGGGAAAGCGGCATTCGCTATGATGTGGCACAGGCGGTGCTTGCGGCCGGTCCCTTTGATCTCTGTGCTTGGACGCAGCGCGCCAAAGTCGTACAAAAGCATCTGGACGCCGACGGCGATGCGAGGATCACAACCTTTGTCCGCGTGGAAAGTCTGGCGGAAAAAGCGTCGACCACGGCGTGGGATTCCACGGTTCTACAGGAAGAGGATCGGATGCTGGAACACAGTATGGATCGCGGCGAAGAAGTGGAAAGGGCGCTTGCGGCGCATCGGTTTGCAGATGCGTGGGCACTATTGTGCGAATGGATGCCGACGCTGGATGCCTATCTGGATGCGACGATGATTCTTGTCGAAGACGAAGCGCTGCGCAATGCACGCCTGGGCATGCTGGGGCGCGTTTATGAATGTATCACCCAATTTTTAGTTCCCAAGGAAATTGTTCGTCAGTAGCGGGGGTGCGTATGGAGGTCCTGAAAGTGCTGGTCGTCTCAGATTCCACCGGGGAAACCGGAGAAATGGCGGCCAAGGCGTGGCTCAGTCAATTTGAAGATCTGGAGTTTGACCTGTCGTCGCGTTCCGATACCACGGATCGGGCGTGCGTGGACGGAATCTTTCGAGAGGATTTGTCCCATGCCGTGATCATCCACTCTGTGGTGATGCCGGATGTTGCGCTGTATTTGCAGAAAAAATGTGTCGAGGCGGGCGTTCCTTTCATCGATTTATTTGATATTCCGCTGCGCATTTTGGAAGATGTAACGGGTAAACCCGCGCGCCGGCTTCCGGGCTTGACGCGCGAATTGGATCCCGAGTATTTCAACAAGATCTCCTGTATCGAATTTGCCGTAAAATACGACGATGGCAAGGATAAGCGCGGGCTGTTGAAAGCGGACATCGTCTTAATCGGCGTATCGCGCACGTCCAAGACACCGCTTTCCATGCTCTTAGCCAATAAAGGCTACAATGTATGCAACTTACCCCTGGTGCCCGAGATTGCTGTGCCTGCGGAGCTGTATCGCGTCGACCCCAAGCGGGTGATCGGTTTGATTATTTCACCGGAGAAACTGGGCGATATCCGCACGGAGCGCATGAAGGATTTGGGGCTGGAGGGGGGCATCTATTCGGACGACGAGCGGATTGGGCGCGAACTCGCCTACGCACAAGGCATTTTTGATAAGGTTGGCTGTGCAGTCATTGATGTGAGCGCCTGGACGATTGAACAATCCGCTACGCGCATTGTGGAAGAAATGCGCAAAAACTTCGGCACCTCCGTTCGCCGCCACTGCGCGATTTAAGCGCCGTCATTTCCCCGCAAATCATTTCGGCATCGTTTGCATTTGCGCTCGAAAGGGGTATCAATGGGCGGAAGGGAGGCGGACATGAATATTCGTGAGGAAACCGAAGCGCGGGAAGCGCAATTTCTTTGTCAGGCGGCGCAACAGTCAGCGTTGACGCGCGGTCGCCGGGATCCCGAAGAAAAGGATACGATTCGCACCGACTTTCAAAGGGATCGCGACCGCATTTTGCATTCCAAGGCATTTCGCCGACTGAAACACAAAACGCAGGTTTTTATTTCACCCGAAGGGGATCATTATCGCACCCGTCTTACCCATACGCTGGAAGTGTCGCAGATCGCGCGCACCATGGCACGAGCGCTGCGCCTCAACGAGGATTTGATTGAAGCGATGGCGCTGGGGCATGATGTCGGACATACGCCTTTCGGACATGCCGGGGAAGAAGTGCTGCGCGATCTTTTGCCGGGATTTACGCACTACCATCAATCGGTGCGCGTGCTCGAATTTTTAGAGACGACGCCGAAGCGGCGCGGCCTGAATTTAACATGGGAAGTATTGGACGGCATTGCAAATCACAGCGGAGACAACGAAGCGGCGACGCTGGAAGGGCGTCTGTTAAAGTTTGCGGATCGCATCGCGTATATCAATCACGATATTGACGACTCCATTCGAGCGGGCGTGCTTTCAGAAGAGGAACTGCCAAAAGAGGCAACGCGGGTACTGGGGCACACGTCTTCCCAGCGCATTGCGACGATGGTGTGCGCCGTCATTGAGGCAAGCCGCAATACGAATACCATTTCCATGCAGGAAGAGGTACGACAAGCTGCGCAGACGCTGCGCGCGTTTATGTTTCGGGAAGTGTATACAAACGCCCTGGTAAAAGGAGAAAATGAAAAATTAAAGCACATCATTGAAGATGTGTTCGCGTTTTACATGCAGGCGCCGGATCGCCTTCCGGAAAGTCATCGGGCACTGTACACGGATACACATGCGGAGGATTCGTTGGCATGGCGCGTGGGAGACTACATTGCAGGCATGACGGATCTGTTTTTAATTCATACCTACGAAGATCTTTTTATTCCCCAAGTATGGAAAAAGATGTAGTAAGGAGGATGTATGGGCTATCTTTCCGATCAAACCGTTGAGAACGTTCGTCAGGCCATTGACATCGTCTCGCTGGTCGGAGAATATGTACAACTCAAGCGTGCAGGCTCACTGTACAAGGGGTTATGCCCGTTTCACCAGGAAAAAACGCCTTCATTTGTAGTGACAGAAGCGCGCGGGACCTATCATTGTTTCGGCTGCGGAGAAGGTGGCGACGGCATCCGATTTATCATGAAGGAAGAGGGATTGGACTTTCCGGATGCCGTGCGATTTTTGGCGAAGAAATACGGCATTCCCATCGAAGAATCCGCCGTGGCAGGCGGCGCGCACCAGCGCATGGAAAAGCTGTATGCGCTGAATCGTGAGGCCATGCTTTTTTACTACCGCAACCTTTTGACCAACCGCATTCCGCAGAATTACTTGCGCGGGCGGGGCATGACGCCGGATATTATCAATGATTTTATGCTCGGTTATGCGGATGAAAGCGGACATAGTTTGTACGACTACCTGCATGAGAAGGGCTATGCCGACGAGGATATGCTGCACCTGGGACTGATTTCCCGTTCCAATCACGGAACGGGTTTCTACGACCGCTTTCGCAATCGGCTGATGTTCCCGATTCTATCGAACCGCAGTCGGGTCATCGGGTTCGGCGGACGCATCATCGGCGCGGGAAACCCCAAGTATCTGAATTCGCCCGAGTCCGATCTTTTTCACAAAGGAGAAAATCTATACGGGGTACATATCTTACAGAAGGGAAAAAATAAGGATCGCGTGCTGCTCGTGGAAGGCTACATGGACGTCATCGCGCTGCATTCCGCCGGCGCACCCTATGCGGCCGCCAGTTTGGGCACGGCACTGACTCCGCAGCAGGCACACCTGATCCGCCGCTATGGCAAACAGATCTACCTCTGTTACGATGGCGACGCCGCCGGCATAAAAGCATCGCGCCGCGCCATCGACATTTTTCAACAAGAAGGCGTAATTCCGAAGATGATCCTCTTGCCGGACGGCAAGGATCCGGACGAGTATGTGCGAGAAAAAGGACTGCCGGCTTTTGAAACAGCGATGGAGCAGGGCTTGGATCCTCCGGATTTTGAACTGCGTATCTGTCGCAGCGGCTACGATATGGAGACTGTGGCGGGGCGCGTGGATTACCTGCGGGCGGCGACGGCATACTTAGCAACATTACAAGAAGAAGCGACGCGGGATATTTATGCGGCGCAGGTGGCGGAATCGGTCGGTGCGGACAGCGAGAGTGTGCGCGCAGACGTAAAGCGTCAGGCGGCATTATTAGCCGAAGAAAAGCGGACGCGCGGACATGCCCGACCGGAAATTGCACAACGCGCGCGCACGAAACGGGAAGCGCCCCCACGTGAGGAGGCAATGCGTACGGATGGGGTGCCGGATACCTACTACGAGACCTTGTACGACGCGCAGGAGGAGCCATTTGAACAGGCGACTGCCGATGCAATTTCTGTACAAATGGGTATGAATGGAAACGATGAATCCAGAGAGCGGGCGCGGTTGGAATTTGAAGTGATACGGTTGTGCCAGGCGGATGAGACGTGCTTTACGCAGTTGGAACCGCTGGCGGAGTCGTTTTTGGCAAGTCGCCCTGCGTTGGCGTTGTTTCGTGCGGTGCGATCGCTGCGCACGTCCTCTATTCCGCCGCAGATTGAGTGGCTGCGCAGCGCGCTGACGGACGAGACGGCACAGGCTTGGTTGACTTCGCTGGAAGAGGTGCAGCGCCTGGCGGAAGCGGACGGCATTCGGAATGTACAATGGGAAAAAATGTGCCCGCAGTTGATTGCCCGAGTGGAACGATTTGAAAAGAAGCAGCGACGCGAGCAGATTCGAAAGATGTTACAAGAGGGAACGGAAGAGTGGAGCGAGAAAACGACGCGCGCAGAGTTGTTACAGGAATTGCAGGCACTGGATCGCGCCTTGAAGATGCGGGGAAGGAGGGCGGAATGACCGAACGGAAGAGCCCGGAGAAAGTGGTGGAAGAACAGCCGGATGTCGATGAAATCAAGCAGATCATCGCGGAAGAATTGCGAAAAATAGCCCGGCAAAACCACGAAAAATATACACAATCCGATTTTGAGCAAATCGACGGCTATGAGGCGCTGGACGAGGAAGACCGGGAGGACATTCAAAAAATCCTCTGTGATGACGGCTACGAACTCGATGACAGTACATTTGAACCGGAGAAAGTTGAAGATGAAGACGATTTGGTCGATGACGAGGAAACCGACGAGGAGGAGCTCGATGAAGAGGTAAAAAAAACCGCGGAGGAAGAACGGGAGAAAGACGGAAAAGAAAGCGTCAACCTGAAAAATATTTCCGTGGATGATCCGGTGAAAATGTACCTGAAAGAAATCGGGAAAATTCCGCTTTTAACGGCGGAAGAAGAGGTCATTTTGGCCAAGCGCATGGAAAACAGCGGGATTGCGGATAAGGTGCGCTACCGGGAGTATCGTCTGCGCGAGGTGTTGGAAGATGATCGTCCGATTGACGACGATTTGATTCGTGCGGTGCGGGATCAGCGCTGCACCCTGCGCGAAGAAATTGAAATGGCAAAGGTAGCGCTATTGGGGCGGATTGCCGGTGATTTGGCTGAGTTTGCGGAGACACAGAAAAAACGGCACGGCATGGGAAAACGCCGCACGGTGCGCTACGAACAGCTGAAACGCTTTTTTGCCTTGGCATTTCAGGAAGAAGTGGCCGTAGAGGATGCGGAAGAATTTCGCATGGTCACACTCGGGCGTCTGCTCGAACGTTACATTCGCCGCCGTCTGCTCAAACGCACGCTGGTGGAGACGGAAAAACGGGAATTGGCGTATGCGGCGGCCGTCGTGGAAGGGGTTGTCGAGTATCTGGTGATGCCGGAGGAGCGCGTCCCGTCTGCCGCGTTGGCCCATGCCACAGCAAACCGAGACGCCTTGGAAGCGGCGGTTACCTTCCTTTTCCGCAAGGAAAAAGAAGAGGCGGATCCGGTGCCGGAGAAAACGCTGCTTGAAATTGTCGACTCGGCGCAGAATGTGGAATTTGAAATTTTGACGCGTCGAGGGTGCATTGCCGGTCCGACCCGCCTGCGTCTTTTTGAAAATAATGCCGTCCTGGACAAACTGTTTTTCGGGCTGAAAAATGAAGATCCGAAGAGCAAGTTGACAGAAATTGAAGCGCCGGATTATGCGTTCTTTTTGGATCAGGTGCGCATTCTTGAAAAGCGATTGGTGAAAGATCGATCGGAGTCGGTGGACGAAACGAAATTGCTGGAGATTCAGGCAAGAACGCGTCTTGCCCGGCGAATTCTGTCGGAGGAGTTGTTGACGGATGTGGATCTGCAGGGGCTGCAATCCGAACAGGGGCGGCGCATGTCCCTTGCGTCCAAGCGACTGAGCGAAGAAGAAATGCAGGTGGTGCAGGAGTGGATGCGGCGCGGCAACCGCGCGGCAAAAAAACTGGCGGAGACGAATTTACGTCTGGTCGTTTCCATCGCCAAGCGTTATGTCGGCCGCGGGATGAGTTTTTTGGATCTGATTCAAGAGGGCAATCTGGGATTGATGAAAGCGGTGGAGAAGTTTGATTATCACCGCGGATTCAAATTTTCGACTTATGCAACGTGGTGGATTCGTCAGGCAATCACCCGCGCCATTGCGGATCAGGCGCGCACCATCCGCATTCCGGTGCACATGGTCGAGACCATCAACAAACTTTCGCGCGCGCAACGACAATTGTTGCAGGAATTGGGACGTGATCCGACCAACGAAGAAATTGCAAAGGAAATGAATGTCGATGTGGAGCGGGTGCGTGTGATCCGAAAGATTGCACAGGAGCCGGTTTCGCTGGAAACGCCGATCGGGGAAGAAGAAGATTCGCATTTGGGCGATTTTATTGAGGACGAGACGGCAATTGCGCCGGACGAGGCAGCCAACTATACGATGTTGCGCGAAGAGTTGGGCGAAATTCTTTCCACTCTGTCCGACCGCGAACGCAAAGTGCTGGAGCTGCGTTTTGGACTCAATGACGGAGTGCCGCGCACCCTCGAGGAAGTTGGACGCGAGTTTTCCGTCACGCGGGAACGCATTCGTCAGATTGAAGCCAAGGCCATCCGGAAGCTCAAACACCCGACGCGCAGCAAAAAGATTCGCGATTTTCTCGAATGATATCCTCGGAGGAAGTTCTTTTTTGAAACACAGTTATCGTATTGAGCAATTGATTCAAGCCGTGCCGCCGTCGGCGTCCGTTGTGGACGTCGGCTGCGATCACGGCTTTGTTGCGCTTGGGCTCGCGGCGCGCAATGACATTCAGCAGGTTTTGGCAACGGATATCAGCGCAGCCTCCCTGCAGAAACTGCGAGTTGTTCTGCCGGCCTTGCCACCGGCAATGCGTGCGAAGATTACGACCTGCGTGGCGGACGGATTGGTCGGCCTTCCCTGGGAAAAAGCAGATGCCGTCGTCATTGCGGGCATGGGCGGATCGCTTCTATGTCGAATTCTTGCTGCACCGCAGGTGCGCGGGGTCTGGAAACGCGCGCAGCTTATTTTGCTTCCGCACAATGACACGGACGTGGTGCGCCGTTTTTTGACAGAACAGCGGTTTATCATTGCGGAAGAACAGGTATTTTTTGACGGCGGGCACTACTATGAGCTGCTTTGCGCGCGCCCGCTTGCCCCGGGGGAAACCGGTCCCGTCTATACGCCGGCGGAGTGGCAATACGGGATACAACCGATTCGGCGACGCGATCCGGCGCTCCGTGCGCATCTTACGCAAAAAGTGAAGACCTATCGTGCGATTCTACAGAACCTGCCCGAGAGCAGCGGACGCGCCCAAGTGCGAAGGCAGCACCTTGTGCAGGAACTGGATGCGGCGAGGCGGCTTTTATCCGCGATGGAACCAATGGATTTCCTGTCATAATAGTGATAGAGGCAAATAGTTGTGTAAATATAAGGAGTTCAAGACTTCTACCAAAGAAACAAATTTGAAACATTGGAGGAAATTTATGATTATTTCTATTGGAGGCGGGGAAGTATCTCAAAATCAAACTTACGACATAGATCAATTTATTGTTGAGTCATCAAAAAAAGAAAAACCAAACTTCCTATTTATTCCTACAGCAAGTAAAGATGCTGAGCCATATATAGAGACTATCAATGAATTATATGAGGGTTTAGGGTGCAAAACTGACACCTTGTATTTATCTAATGTGGAAGTAAGTAGGGAAGAGGTTCAACAAAAGATTGAAAAAGCAGACATCATTTATGTTGGCGGTGGTAATACTGCTTATATGATGGAAGTTTGGAAACAATACGCTGTAGATAAGACCCTTATGAGAGCTTATAAAAGCGGGAAAGTACTGTCCGGCTTAAGTGCAGGTTCTATATGCTGGTTTATCGCAGGTTATAGTGATAGTGAGTTTATAGAAGATATTGAAAATCCAAAACAAAAATGGGTTAAAGGTTTGGGCATCATTCCTTATTTACATTGTCCTCATTATGACGAGCCTGAATATGCAGGCTTTGATGAGTGCTATTCCGGACAAGTAGCAGATGCGATTGCAATAGAAAATCAGGTAGCAGTTGTTTGGGATGATTATGAAATGAACGTTATCAAATCGAACCCTATGAAAAATGCTTATAGACTTTCTTGGAGTGATACAGGTTTGAACAAAAAAGTTTTGTTTTAAGACTTTTATTTGGAAGAACGCATGCTCGGACGGTTCGGAAAGGAGTGAAGTATGAAGATACAGCAAGCGATTGACGCCTGGGAAGCGCATGTTCCACTTTTTCTGCAGGAATCCTGGGATGCGAGCGGAAAACAGGTGGGTCGCTTTTCGCAGCAGTGGACCGGCACTATCGTGGCGCTGGACCTGGAGGAAGAGGTTGTGACGCGCGCCCTGGAGACCGGTGCGAATTTAATTTTTACGCATCATCCAATTTTGTTTCATCCGATGCAACGGATGGTCGAAGACGATCCCCGCGGTGCGCTTCTGCTTCGTACGGTGGAGAGCGGGCTTGCCGTCTATGCGTGTCACACGCCTTTGGATTGCGTGGCGGGTGGCGTCAATGATGTGCTGGCAGATCTGTTTTCACTCCAGGATCGTGCCGTTTTGGATCCCTTGGACAGAGAAAAAATTATTGCAGAATCGACGGGTACGTCAGACCAAGTGGTGGATACTTCCCCCTTATCGCCGGACAGGAAAGAGTTTGTCGGATTTTCGGGAATGGGTCGAACGGGACGAATCACGCCCCGTTCTCTCCAAGAGCTTGCGCAAAAAGCCGCACAGCTTTTAGATAGTAAAACGATTCTATTTTACGGTGCCGAAAATACGCGCATTTCGCGGATCGCGGTTGTCGGCGGAGCAGGCAGTGAGTACTGGCAAGCGGCGAAGCGCGCGGGATGCGATTGCTTGCTTACGGCAGATATCAAGTACCATATGGCACTGGAGGCCGTTGCGGCGGGGCTGTGTCTCATTGATTTGGGGCACTACGCTTCGGAGTTCCCCGTTTTGACTCGCGTGGCACAATGGATGAAAGCGCTGGATGCGACACTTCCGGTGACGGTCGTTTCGCAACGGTCGGCGCGTTTGCGACAAGCGATCACGGCGCAGGAGCGTCCGTAAAATTCGACCTTAGCAATGGAACAGCAATTTCTGAAAATCGCTAGGTACTGTGGAAGCGGCATGCTGTAATCTTTTTGTAACTTCCTATTGACATGCTTGAAAAATGCGGGTAAGATGAGAACAGGTTACAAAGGTTACAGAAAAAATGAACGGGGGAGATTGCTTTGAATAAGAAACAAGTGGGCGCCTTCGTCGGCGTCATCGGAGTTGCCGGTGCCGTGACGGCAGCGCAGTTTATCCATATGGATTCTTCAAACGCCGATTATATGACGCGCAATCTGGTGGAGGAGTATGCGAAAGCAAGTACGGAACAGGTTTCAGCGTATGCGGAGCAGTCGTCTTCCGTGGCACCGGTGCAGTATGTGCTGACCGAGGCGGTGCCGGAAGAATCCGTCGAACAGCAGTCCATTTCTTTGGCAGAAGAAGCGCCAAAAGTGTCCGAGGAGCCCGCTGAAGAAACATCGGAGCCGGAGGAGTCGACGCCGGAACCCGCACCCGAGCCGGAGCCGGAGCCAGAGAAAACGGTCGAAGTGGAAGCGCCGTTGGAGGAGTTGGCATTTGACGGCACCGTCATCACGGATCTGCTGAGCATTCGTTCCTCGGAAAGTTTAGACGCTGAGATCATTGGAACGCTCCAATATGGCGATGTAATCCGTGAAGGCATTAAACGCGGCGATTGGGTGCGCTTTGCCTGGGGAGAAACGACAGGATATGTTTCCGCCGACTATGTCCAATGGGAAGAGATGGAGACATTGGAAGGTCTCGTGACGGGAGACAATCTGCCGAAAAAGCAGGAAGAAGCACGTCTAGCGGCGGAAAAAGCGGCACAGGAAGCCGAGCAGGCGCAAACACCGCAGGAACCCACCGAACCAGAACAACCCGCCGAACCGGAGCAACCCGCCGAACCGGAAACCCCGGCAGTACCGGAAACGCCGGTGGAGCCGCAGACGCCGACGGAACCGACCGAGCCGGGCGAAGCGCAGGAGGAAACGCGCTGGACAACCGATGACTTGAATGTACGTGCGTCCGCTTCCCGGGATGCGGCAATCGTCAAGACGATTGTCAAGGGAGAAGCGGTGAAGGGACGTGTGGAAGGCGAATGGTTCGTTTTGAGCGACGGGTCGGGCTATGCGGTATTGGAATTCCTTACGAATCAAAATCCGGCGGAACCGACGCCGACACCGAGCGAGCCAGAGAAGCCGAATCCGGTGGAACCGCCGGCAGGCGAATCTGTTTCAGGCTATATTAACGAATACGATGTTAATATCCGCAAGGGACCGGGCACATCCTATGCCAGTCTCGGCAAGGCGGAGCTGAATCAGTACATCGAGGGAACGCGTGAGGGCGATTGGGTGCGTTTTACATACAACGGACAGACCGCCTACGTTTATGCGACCTATGTGCAGGCGACGCAAGTTGAGAAACCGACGGAGCCAACTGATGTCGTGTCCGCGATTATTGCGGATGCCTATGCACAGCTCGGCACGCCCTATGTATGGGGCGGTACGACACCGGGTGTCGGATTTGACTGCTCTGGTCTGATTTACTGGCTCTTTAATAAACATACGAATATTAACATTGCCCGAACGGCAGATGACCAGGCGTACTACGGTTACGACGTCAGTTGGGACAATATTCAGGCCGGCGATCTGGTGTTCTTTGACACGGACGGTTATGTGAACGGCAATATCGGGCACGTTGGGCTCTGCGTCGGCGGACGCGTGATGATTCACGCCAGCAGTTACAGCGGTATGCAGGTGGTCACGGTCAGCTTGGACGGACAGGGCGGTTATTGGCACGACAGTTTCGTCTGTGCGCGGCGCAATTTCAACTAAGAGAAAAGAAGAACGGAAGCGGCATCGGAAAGTCCGGTGCCGCTTTTTTACGCCGAAAATTTTTCTGTCGACGCGGTCGCTTTTCCGCGAATTTGTCTTTCCGAAAACCCTTCTGCAAAACGTGTTATAATATTTTTTTAGAAAATACAGTCCGTTGCGATGCGTATGTGAAGGAGCGTCCACTGCGCATCAATAGGCTTTCGGCGCCGACGACGGGAAGGGAGGAATAATGAGCGAAACGTTGATCAGTCCGAGCATACCATCGGGATTTATGGAACTGCTTCCCGCGGAGCAGGTGCTTTTTGACCGGATGCGGCAGACCATCGAGAACACCTTTCAGATCTACGGCTTTTGGCCTTTGGATACGCCGTTGATTGAAAAAAATGAAATTCTTTTTTCCAAGGGCGGCGGAGAGACGACAAAACAGATTTATCGCATTGAAAAGCTGGACGGGCCATCGGAGCAATCGCTGCGCTTTGATTTGACCGTCCCCTTGGCGCGCTATGTCGCACAACATGCGGGCGAACTGGCATTTCCGTTTCGGCGGTATCAGATTGGAAAAGTATACCGCGGTGAACGCAGTCAACGGGGGCGCTACCGCGAATTTTATCAGTGCGACATCGATATTATCGGGCGCGATCAACTGGCTCTGCCCAATGACGCGGAAATTCCGTCCGTCATTCGGCGCCTTTTTCATACCCTGGCATTGCCGCCCGCGACATTTCACATGAACAACCGTCGTTTATTGAACGGAATTTTCGCCTACCTCGGCATCGAGCGCTCGGAGGACGCGCTGCGCGCGATCGACAAGTTGCCGAAAATTGGAGAAGAAAAGGTGCGTGTACTGCTTATGGAAACGGGCGTGCAGACGGAAGCGGCAGAGGCATTGTTTACACTTTTGCGCGTGCGGGGCAACGCCGATGTCATTCAGGCCCTGCGCGATTTTTCGGATACACAGCAGAAAAAAGCCCCCAATGAGGATGCGCGGACGCGCTTTGAAGAAGGGCTTTCCGAGTTTGTTCGCGTATACGAGTTGATGCAGGCTTTCGGCATCCCGGAAGAAGAAATTGCACTCGATCTTTCGATCACACGTGGATTGGATTATTATACGGGAACAGTCTTTGAAACCTTCCTTAGGGGGTATGAATCCATCGGTTCGGTTTGTTCCGGTGGACGCTATGATAATTTGGCGTCGAATTTCACCAAGGAGCACCTGCCTGGCATCGGGGTTTCCATCGGCTTGACGCGCCTTTTTTACCAGCTGCAGGCGGCGGGTCTTCTGCAAGAAGTGCACAGCGATTATTTGCAGGTGCTGGTTGTCCCCATGGGTGAGGACGATCTGACGCGCAGCATCGAAGTCATCAATGCGTTGCGGGACATCGGCGTGCGCTGTCAGATTTATCTCGAATCTGGCAAGATGAAGAAAAAGTTCGGATATGCCGATCGGCTCCATGTGCCGTATGTGGTGACCATCGGGGAATCCGAGCGGCGCGAACAGCGCATTTCGGTCAAGGACCTTGCAACGGGTGAACAGGAATCTTTCATGCTGGATGCTTTTTTATCAAAGTTTTGATTTCGTGTAGCGTACAGCGATAGAAATTAGGAGGAATCATGAATATTACACTAAAAGACGGCAGTGCTTTTTCCGTTGAAAAGGGATTGAGCGCTTACGAAGTGGCAAAGTCGATCAGTCCGGGGCTTGCGCGTGCTGCCTGCGCGGCAGTCATTAACGGTGAACCGGTGGATTTGCGCACGGAAGTTCCGGAAGGGGCGTCTTTTTCCGTGTTAAATTTTGAGGATGAATACGGTCGGCATGCCTTCCGTCATTCGGCATCGCATTTGATGGCGCAGGCCGTGCAGCGGCTGTATCCCGGGGCGAAGTTTGCGATCGGCCCGGCAATTAAGGACGGCTTTTATTACGATATCGAGTTTCCGGAGCCGCTTGTAGAAGAGGATCTGCCGAAAATTGAAGCGGAGATGAAAAAAATTGTCAAAGCGGATGATCCGATTGAGCGCTTTAAGATGAGCCGCGAAGAAGCGATTGCGTATTTTGAAAAATTGGAGCAGCCGTACAAGGTGGAGTTGGTAAAAGATTTGCCGGAGGGGGAAGTCATCAGCTTTTACCGCCAGGATGATTTTACCGATCTGTGCGCGGGACCGCATTTGATGCGCACGGGGCAGATAAAGGCATTCAAGCTGACCAGTCTGGCGGGCGCGTATTGGCGCGGGGACGAGCACAATACGATGTTGACGCGCATTTACGGAACCTGTTTTCCGAAAAAGGCATTGTTGGATGAATATCTGGAACGCATCGAAGAAGCGAAGCGCCGCGATCACCGAAAACTGGGTCGCGAAATGGAACTGTTCACCATCCTGGACGAAGGACCCGGTTTCCCGGTGTTCTTGCCGAATGGAATGCGACTCAAGAATGCCTTGATGGAATATTGGCGGGAAATTCACGTGCGCGAGGGCTATTTGGAGATTTCCACGCCGATGATTCTCAGTCGGCGTCTGTGGGAAGAGTCCGGACATTGGGCTCACTACCGCGAAAATATGTATACGACGAAAATAGACGACGAGGATTATGCGATCAAACCGATGAATTGCCCCGGTGCAATGCTGGTATATAAGTCGAAGCCGCGTTCCTACCGCGATTTGCCGCTGCGCTTGGCGGAAATGGGCGTGGTGCACCGCCACGAGATGAGCGGGGCGCTGCACGGACTCATGCGGGTGCGTTGCTTTACCCAAGATGATGCGCATATCTTTATCACCCCGGAACAAATTACCGATGAAGTACGGCGCATCGCCGGTCTCATCGACAAATTGTACAAAAAATTCGGCTTCAAGTATCATGTAGAGCTTTCGACGCGCCCGGAGGATTCCATGGGCACGGATGAAGAGTGGGAACAGGCGACCGATGGTTTGCGCACGGCATTGGAGGCAATCGGACTGCCCTATGTCGTCAATGAGGGCGACGGTGCGTTCTACGGCCCGAAAATTGATTACCATCTGGAAGACTCCATCGGGCGCACTTGGCAGTGCGGAACGATTCAGCTGGACTTTCAGCTGCCGCAGCGCTTTCATGCCGAGTACGTCGGAGCGGACGGGGAAAAGCATCAGCCCATCGTGATTCACCGCGTGGCGTACGGCTCGATTGAACGCTTTATTGGTATTTTAATTGAACATTATGCCGGGGCATTTCCGACCTGGCTGGCCCCGACGCAAGTTGCCCTGATTCCGGTCAACCGCGAGGCGCACGGCGCTGCCTGTCAGGCATTGGCGCGCGAATTGGAAGCAGAAGGCGTACGCGTTTCCGTCGATGACAGCGAGGAGACCCTTGGGAAGAAGATCCGCAATGCGCAAGTCGCCAAGGTGACCTATCAGCTGGTAATCGGCGATCAAGAAGTTGAGCAGCGAAGCGTCACGGTGCGCCACTACGGATCGAAAGATACACAGACCCTTGCGTGGGACGATTTTAAGCGCACACTGGTGGACGAAATTCATACGCGGCGGTAGCGAAAGTCAAAAAGTGCGGGTTTCCGCACTTTTTTGTCGGTCTTGTCCGGAAAGGAGCAAACCATGTATGCGGCCATAGAAGCAGGAGGCACGAAGTTTGTCTGTGCAATCGGCAACGCACGCGGACAGGTGCTTCGGCGAATCACAATCCCGACGCGGACGCCGCGCGAGACGATGTCGGAGGTATTCGCTTTTTTTGACGCGCAAAATTTTGAAGCGATGGGCATCGGCTCCTTTGGACCGGTGGATGTCGACCCGGATTCTGAAACCTACGGCTGGATTACGTCCACGCCGAAGCCGGGATGGCGAAATTATAATTTTCTCGGTGCGGTACGAAGGCATTACGGCGTTCCCGTCGGGTGGACCAGTGATGTCAACGCATCCTGTCTCGGGGAATATGCATGCGGAGCGGGGCGCGACACCGATTGCTGCCTGTACCTTACCATAGGCACCGGTATCGGCGGCGGGGTGATTCAAAACGGCACTTTTTTGGGTGGGCGGGTAACGCCGGAAATGGGGCATATCCGCATTCGGCGCCATCCACAGGACAACTATCCGGGTGGCTGTCCCTATCATGGAGATTGCCTAGAAGGACTGGTCGCGGGTCCGACAATTTTGGCGCGCACCGGCGTGAACGGTGCAGAACTCCCCGAAGAACATCCGGTTTGGGTATTTCTTTCCGATTATATCGCGCAGGCGCTCGTCAATTATACGCTGATTTTGCGCCCGGATCGCATCATTCTCGGCGGCGGGGTCATGCATCAGCCGCGGATGCTGCCGCTGATTCGAGAGACGTTTTTACATCTGCTCAACGATTATATTTCGACGCCGGATGAGACATCCTACCTTGTATTGCCGGCGCTCGGCGATGATTCCGGGATTGTCGGCGCACTTCTCCTCGCTCGGCGCGCCCTGGAAAAAGCGAACGATGCGACCGCAAAATCTGTCAAGTAGCGAAAGGAGAAGACCGCGATGAATCGCAATAAGAATGTGGAAGTGCTTTTTTTTGCTCCGCGTTTTCAGGAAAAACTTTGGGGCGGAGCGCGTCTTTCTGACTACGGTTACGCGCTGCCATCTTCCAATGTAGGAGAGTGTTGGGCAATTAGTGCACTTCCGGGCATGGAAAGCCGAGTGGAGAGCGGAGCGCTACGCGGTCGAACGTTACGGGATTTGTGGGAAAATGACCGAGATCTCTTCGGACCGTACCCGCAGAAAGAATTTCCGCTGTTATTAAAAATGATCGACGCCGCAGCTGATCTTTCGGTACAAGTGCATCCGGATGATGCCTATGCGCAAAGCCACGGGGCCACCTTTGGAAAGACTGAATGTTGGCTCGTGCTGGATTGTCCGAAAGACGCTTCTCTGGTGTATGGAACGACGGCGCAAACAAAAGAAGAACTGGACGAACTCGTAAAGGAAGGAAGGTGGAATCAGCTCCTTCGCCGACAACCGGTGAACAAGGGGGATTTTATTTTTGTGCCCGCCGGTACGGTACACGCACTGACCGCTGGCTTATTCGTCTTGGAAATCCAACAAAGCTCTGATACGACTTTCCGGCTGTACGATTACGATCGGCGCGATGCGGCGGGAAATTTACGCCCGCTTCATGTGGCACAGGCGCTTGCTGTTACGAAAGTCCCCTTTCAGGAACTGGCACAGCCGCGCGAGAGGAAAAGTCTTCCGGGTTTGGAAGAGACATTGTTTTTGCGACATCCCTTCGAAGTGCGCCAATGGGTGATTGAAGCACCGCATGTCTTTACAAAAGCACCGCACTTTCTCCTGCTGTCCGTATTGGAAGGCAAGGGACAGCTGCAAACGGAAGGGGAGAACTGTTTGATCGAAAAGGGAAAGCACCTCTGTTTGACCGCCGCTGTGCAACATTTCACCCTCCGTGGGAATCTCGTCGTCGTGGCAACCCGGTTGCCCATTGGACTCGATTGATCGGGTGCTTTGATGCCATCCGGCTCGACCGGATAGATTCCGGGTTCTATTTGACACAATGGGAAAAATCAGGTATCCTAACAGGGAATCAAGCAGAGTATCCCACTCTCACCGGCACCCGACGGGAAACCGGTAATTCGTGAATAGCGCAGAGTTCTTTTTGCGTTGTCAAAAGCGAGTGTAGTGGGTCTGCCCACTACTTTTTTTGCACTTAGGAGGTGTCATTATCAAAGAACTTGCAATCAACGAAGACATTCGCGCGAAAGAGGTGCGGCTGATTGCTTCGGACGGGGAACAGTTAGGTATCGTCCCGATCGGTCGCGCGCACGACGTCGCGGAAGAGGCCAAAATGGACCTAGTCCTGATCTCACCGAATGCCAAACCGCCGGTGTGTAAGATCATGGACTATGGGAAGTACCGCTATGAGACGATGAAACGCCTCAAGGATCAACGGAAAAACCAGAAGAATGTCGAGGTGAAAGAGATTCGCTTTTCACCGAGTATTGACACGCATGATCTTGAAGTAAAGGCACGCAAAGCGAATGAGTTTCTTACCAACGGAGACCGGGTCAAAGTCAGCGTGCGATTTCGGGGTCGCGAATTGGGTCATACCGAAATCGGCCGGGAAGTTTTGGAAGAATTTGCCAGACAGACGGCGGAAAACGGAACGGTGGAGAAGAAACCGAGGATGGAGGGACGTAGTATGGTCATGTTCCTCGCATCATTGCACGAGAAATAACGGAGGATCAAATGGCTTACAGAGGAAAGGCAAAAACGCATCGCGCATCGGCAAAGCGATTCAAACGAACGGGAACGGGCGCGTTAAAGCGGTTTCAAAGCGGAAAGTCACATATGACGGGCAAACTGAGCCCGAAGCGGATTCGTCGGCTGCGCAAATCCCGAATGGTCAGCGCGTCGGATATGAAACGCATTGATTCGATGCTGCCCAGATAGCGGAGGTGGAAAATGGCAAGAGTAAAACGCGCAGTAAACGCAAAAAAACATCATAAAGCCGTGTTGCGCTCGGCAAAAGGTTACTTCGGCGCAAAATCGAAATTGTTCCGTACGGCAAAACAGGCAGTCACACGCTCGATGCAGTACTCCTATGTGGGGCGCAAGCGCCGCAAGCGCGATTTCCGTCGGCTGTGGATTGCCCGCATCAATGCGGCGTGCCGGATGTACGGGGTGAATTATTCGCAGTTCATTAACGGACTCAAAAAGAACAATATCGAAGTCAATCGAAAAGTTTTGGCGGATTTGGCAGTACGCGAGCCGGCGCATTTTGAACAACTCGTTGCGCTTTCGAAAAAAGTCAGTGCATAATCGGGAGAGTTTTGTCCGTCGGGCAAAACTCTTTCTTTTATGACAACTCTTTCTCATAAAAATATGGAACGAATTACAAGCAGCGCAAACCCAAAGTATAAAACATGGCGCAAAGCGGTAAGTCCCCATGGGCGAAAAAAAGCGGATGCTTTTCTGGTAGAGACGAGAAAGTTGGCGGCGGAATTGCTTTTTTCGAGTCATTGGACAAAGAGCGGCGCCGCCTTTTTTTCGGTGGAGGCGTTGGTGCTGGAGGAAACACGGGCGGGGGAGACCCTCGAGATGCTCTGCCGACTCGGGAAACGGCTGCTCCCGGAGGAATCTGTTCGACGTCGAATGGAGGCGATTCCCCGGTATCTTCTTCCGAAACCGCTTTTTTCGTCTTTAAGTGGCATGAAGGAATCGGACGGCGTGATTGCCGTCGCCTCCGGTTGCCTCGCGCAGCCGTGGGATTCCGAGACTCGGTGGCATCTGGCGCAATTGCCACGCATTTTGGTACTCGACGGACTGCAGGATCCGGGCAATGTCGGGACATTGTTGCGCAGTGCGGAAGCCTTCGGCTTTCACGGCGTGATTGGTCTGTCCTGTGTGGATTTTAGCCATCCGCGGGTTTTGCGTGCTTCTATGGGTTCGGCGTTTCGCCTATTGTTGTGCGCACCGGGTTATGATACATTTTCGAGGGGAATGGAGGATCGTCCGTGGATTGGCGCCGACCTGTCGGGGTCGGATTACCGGACTTTTGCATGGCCCGAGCGCTTCGGCCTTATTTTAGGCAATGAAGGCAATGGATTGTCGGAAACGCTGGCTTCTCAACTGTCCGCGGTTGTGACAATTCCGATGGCAGGGCGTGTGGAATCGTTGAATGTTGCCGTTTCCGGCACAGTATTGATGGCAGGAGGTTCGTCGAATTGAACAAAAAGAAACAGTCGAACCTGTCGCAGAGCTTGGCGAAGGAAGGGCTGCGTTTTGCGAAGGTGCTTGGAGGCAGCTTGCTAATGGGCCTCGTGTTGAATTTATTGGTCGACGGGGGCGGGTTGCTGCCCGGCGGTTTTGCGGGGCTGAGCCTTTTGATCCAGCGCATCGGGCATGAGTTTTTTCAGGTGGAAATTCCTTTTGCCGTGCCCAATATTTTATTAAATGCGATTCCGGCTTATCTGGCGTACCGCTCTATCGGAAAGCGCTTTGTGCTTTATTCATGTCTCGTTATTTTACTTTCGACGGTGTTTATCGATGTGTTGCCGAAACACGTCTTTACGCAGGACATGGTTTTGATTTGCGTCTTCGGTGGTGTGATCTACGGATTTGCACTTTCGTTGATACTCAACGCCAATGCCAGTAGCGGCGGAACGGACTTTATCGCCATGGTTCTGTCGAATAAATACAATATTGCGACGTGGAATTATTTTCTTCTTTTGAATGCAGCGATTATCCTGTGTTCGGGCGTGCTTTTCGGATTTGAAAAAGCGTTGTATACCATTATTTTCCAGTTTCTTTGTACTTCCGTGATTAATCGGATGCATCGGCGCTACCAGCGAAAAACGATCTTTTTCATAACCTCGAACCCGCAGGAAGTCGCCGAGGAATTGATGGCATTAACGAAGCATGGGGTCACATGCTTTGAGGGCATTGGTTGCTATAGCGGGCAGAAGCGCTATATCCTCTATATGGTGGTAGAGAAAGAAGATGTGCCCGTGGTGAAGCGTTATGCGCGCTCCCTGGGGAAGAAGATCTTTATGAACATTACGGATTCGGAACAGTTGGGCGGGAATTTCAAGCTCAAACCGATGGATTAGGAGTGACTATGCTATTGGACGAATTGTTGGCTTTGCGGGACGCAGCGCGGCAGCGCATCCGCTCGGCATCCAAAGAAGAATTGGAAGAAATTCGCGTCGAATTTCTTGGAAAGCGTGGAAAGCTGACCCAAATTTTGCGCGGGCTGGGAAAAGTTGATCCCGAGATGCGCCCGGTGATCGGGCAGCGTGCCAATGAAATTAAACAGGTGCTATTTGAGGCGATTACGCGACAAAAAGAGGAACTGCTACGCGCCTCGTCCGCGATTGAAGGCACGCTGGATCTCACCCGGCCGGGCACAGCCGTCGCACCGGGCGGGCTGCATCCGATTACACAGATGATGTACGATCTGAACGACGCCTTCCGCTCCCTCGGCTTTGAGGTGTTTGCGGAAGACGAGATTACCAGTGAAGAGTACGCCTTTGACAATCTGAACTTTCCGCCGAACCATCCGGCACGGGAAACAATGGACACGTATTGGATTGCGGGCACGGAAGAACTGCACGGGGCGCAGCGCCTTGCGTTGCGGCCGCATCTGACGGGGGCTTCCGTGCGCTATTTGCAGCAGCACGGCGCGCCGGCGCGTTTTGTGTATCCCGGGCGCGTGTATCGCAATGAAACGACGGATGCGCGCCATGAAAGGGCCTTCTTCCAATATGAAGCGTTGATTGTTGACCGCGATTTCTCCTTCGCTTCCGGAAAAATTCTCATTGACACGATTTTGGAAAAGGTCTTCGGCCACCCCGTTCCCACGCGGATGCGTGCCGGATTCTTTCCTTTCGTGGAGCCGGGCTTTGAAATTGATATGGAATGCCAGGTCTGCGGCGGGAAAGGGTGCCGTGTGTGTAAGAATGTCGGCTGGATTGAAGTGATGCCGGGTGGCTCGCCGCATCCGAATGTATTAAAAGCGGCGGGGTTGGATCCACATATCTGGTCGGGCTTCTATATCAATATCGGCTTGGACCGATTGGTGATGATGCGCTACGGGGTGGATGACGTTCGCCTGTTTCACAGCGCGGATCTGCGCTTCTTGCGGCAATTTCGATAGGAGGAACGGATGAAGATCTCTCTGGAATGGATACAAAAATATGTGGATTTGCCACAAGACCTGTCGATGGAAGACCTCAGCCGCGATCTGACCATGCGTACCGTCGAAGTGGAAGGATATGAGGCGCTGAAAAAGACGTATGACCATGTCGTTGTGGGTGTCATTACGGAACTGTCACCCCATCCGGATGCCGATTTGTTGCACGTGACGAAAGTCGATGTCGGCGAGGAGGAGTTGCAGATCGTCTGCGGCGGCGTCAATCTCTACGTCGGACAAAAAGTTGTCGTGACCCTGCCCGGTGCCTATGCCGTTTGGCACGGGGAAGGAGAACCGGTAAAAATTGATGTTACGGAGTTGCGCGGTGTGAGATCCCACGGCATGATTTGTGGGGCGAATGAGTTGGGCTTGGAAACCCTCTTTCCGGCGCGGGTGCCCCATGAAATCATTGACTTGAAGGATTTTGAGGCACCGGCGGGAACGCCCCTCGTTGAAGCCTTGGCACTGGACGATACCATTTTGGAAATCGACAACAAGTCTTTGACAAATCGTCCAGATTTATGGGGACATTACGGCATGGCACGGGAATTTGCGACCATTTATGAAAAATCGCTGCGCCCGCTGCCGGAACCGCAGCCGTTGCCGGAAACGCAGTATCCGGTTACGGTGCAAAGCGATCGATGCCCGCGCTATACTGCGATGGTGTGGGAAGGCGTGGACGCCCGCCCAGCGCCGTACTGGATGCGCGCGGCACTGATGAAAGCCGGCGTGCGCCCCATCAATGCCCTCGTCGATATTACCAATTACGTCATGCTTGCGACAGGACAACCGACCCATGCCTTTGATCGCAATCACATTCAGGGCGGCATCATTGTGCGACCGGCGCACCCGGAAGAATCGCTGGAATTGTTGGATGGGACGATTTGTTCGCTCTCCCCGGAGGATTTGGTGATTGCCGATCACGAAAAGCCGGTGGCTTTGGCGGGCGTGATGGGGGGAGCCAAAGATTCCATCGGGGAAGATACCCGGGCGATTGTTTTTGAAATTGCCGGCTTTTCCGCCAAGTCCATCCGTAAGACCGCGCAGCGCTACGGCATTCGCACCGAAAGCTCGATGCGTTTTGAAAAAGGCATTGATCTGCCGCGCATTGCACAGGCGCAGGGGCTTGCACAGGCGTTGCTTTCTGAGATCTTTCCGCAGGCGAGATGCATCGCTGCGGGAGCGGACGGTATTTCGGCGCAGGACGAAGTGACGATTGATGTGACCAGCGGTTGGCTTTCCCGTCGTTTGGGTCTTTCCGTAACAGATAAGGATGTTGCGGAACGCTTGGCGCCGTTGGGCTTTTCCGTGGAGCGATCCGGCGAGGGGCTGCATATCCACGTGCCTTCTTGGCGCGCCACCGGCGATGTTTCTCTTCCGGACGATGTGCTGGAAGAAGTCGCGCGCATGATCGGTTACGAAAACTTTCCGGTGTACTACCCGGATGTGCAGCTGAAAGACGCCGTTCGTCAGCCCAAGGTGGAATTGGATCGCGCTCTGCGCGAGTACCTTGCCTTCCGGTGCGGCTTTCAGGAAATCTTTACCTATCCATGGGTGAATGAAACCTTTATTCAGGCAGCGGGAATCGATACGGAAAAGGCATTGACTTTGGCACAGCCGCCAGCTCCGGAAGAGCGATTTTTACGCGTTTCGCTCGTGCCCGGTGTGCTGCAGGCGGTGCAGGAGAATGTCCGCTATCTGACGAATTTCCGCATCTTTGAACTGACGCAGGTTTTTGAAAAAGCGGATTTACCGCTTCCACGGCAACGGCGATTCTTGTGCAGCGCCTTAGTCGGTGCAGATGCGAAGGCACTTTTCTATGAGGCAAAGGGCGTTTTGGAGTCGATGAGTCGACTCTGTCAGATGGAAGCGCTCCGTTTGGCGGAATTGCCTGCCGAGTTGGCACCCGCATGGGCGGATCGCAAAGCAAGTTTGGGGATTTTCTGCGAAGAAAGATGCATCGGCACATTGGGGCTCTTGGCACCTTGGTCCCGCGCAGCAGCCGGCATTAAGTTTCAGGAAGCGGCGCTGTTTGAGTTGGATGTCGAGGCACTGCGTCCCTTGGATTCGCGAACCAATCACTACGAAAAACTGCCGCTGTACCCGCATGTACAGCAGGATTTATCGGTGTTGGTCGATCGGACGGTCGCATGGTCGACCGTGGCGGCACGCCTTTCCGCATTGGCGAAGAGCGTGCGCTTTGTCGACGAATACACGGGTCCGCAGATTCCGGCAGACAAGAAATCGCTGACACTTCGTGTTGAACTCGCTTCGGATACGGGTACATTGACGAATGAGGAAGTCGAGAAGCGTATGGCTGTCATACGCGAAGCGATGGCGGAGTTTGGCGCCCGTCTACGCGATCGGTAGTAAGGAGGTTCGGACATGTTGAACAAATTACGAGTGACCATCGGTAGCAATGAGTACGTACTAAAGAGTGCTCGACCGAATGCTGAAATGCAGCAGATTGTTGAGCATGTGCGGAACAAAGTGGAAGAAGCGCGGACACACAGCCCGCGCATGAACCCGACGATGCAGGCGACGTTGGCGGCGATCAATATCGCCGATGAGCTGTTTGAGCTGCGCGCGTCGCTGGATGCCAAGGTAAAAGAAGAAGTCGATAAGCTTCGCCTTTCGTCAGCGGTGCGGCCTGCCGATTTGCAGGCGTTGCAAAAAAATTTGCAGGAAGCTGAAAAGAAAATTACGGAAATTCAGCGGCAATTCCAATCCTTTCAAAATGCGCATCGGTGAACGAGGTGATGCGGAAACGGAAAGCGTCGGGGAAGAAATGGCAGAGAGGACGGTATGGACGACAAGGTCTTAAGCACTTTGGAATTTGATAAAATTCGCGAACGCCTTGCCACCCATGCGCAGTCCCGGCTGGGAAAGGCAATGGCAACAGCGCTTGTGCCGATGTGCGAGGTGTCGGAGATCCTTCGCGCACAGGACGAAACCGCCGAAGCCGTTGCCCTTGTTTTGCGGTGGAATGATCCGCCGCTGTTTGGCATTTCGGAATTGCGGGCGCTGGTTCTTCGCGCCAAGCGGGGCGGCGTTTTGAGTCCCGGTCAATTGCTTTCGCTTGCGGAAAGTCTGCGCGTGGCGGAAGCCCTTCAGGACTATGTAAAAGAAGCGGAAGGGGGCGCGCTGGTGGAGTGCATCCGTCAGCTGTTCACGCACTCCGGTCTGCGCCGGGAAATCAGCGATGCCATTCTGTCCGAAGAAGAAATTGCAGATTCCGCGTCGCGTACGCTCTTTGGATTGCGCCGATCCAAAAAAGCAAAACAGGATCAGATCAAAACGAAGCTGAATCAGATCATGCTTTCCGCTGCGCAGGGCGGGCATTTGCGCGAATCCCTGATTACGATGCGCGAGGGGCGCTATGTGCTCCCGGTGAAGGCGGAGAGCCGGCGTGTGGTAAAGGGAGTGGCACACGATCAGAGTGCCAGCGGTGCGACCGTCTTTATCGAACCCATGGCAGTGGTGGAACTGAACAATGATATTCGGCGGCTCGAAGCGGAGGAGCAGGAAGAAATTCAGCGCATTTTAGCGGCGCTTTCGCAGGAAGTGGGCGAATTTTCGGAAGAAATCGGCGGGAATGAAGCACTCCTGCAACATATTGATTTCACATTCGCCAAGGCGCAGTTAGCCCTGGAAATGAAGGCGGTACGCCCTCTATTTTCGTCGGATCGCACCTTGGATCTGCACCGCGCGCGTCATCCGCTATTGGGCGGAAAAGTGGTGCCCATTGATGTGCGTTTGGGTTCTGATTTCAATACGCTTATTATTACGGGACCGAATACCGGCGGAAAAACGGTTACCTTGAAAACCGTGGGCCTGCTCACCTTGATGGGGCAGGCGGGACTGCAGATTCCGGCGGCACATCCCTCGACATTGGGTGTTTTCGAATCGATCTATGCGGATATTGGCGACAAACAGTCGATTGAAATGAGTTTATCGACCTTTTCCGCTTCGATGAGCAACATCGTTTCCATTTTGCGCGCGGCGAACGAAGAAAGCCTCGTATTGTTCGATGAACTGGGGGGCGGTACCGATCCCGTCGAAGGTGCGGCGCTCGCCATGGCCATCTTGCAGACTTTGACCGATGGGGAGATTCGCACCATGGCAACAACGCACTATTCGGAATTGAAACTCTATGCGCTTCGGGAGCCGCGCGTGGCGAACGCTTCCGTCGCGTTTGATGTGACCACGCTTTCCCCGACGTACCGATTGCAAATCGGCCTTCCGGGTCGGTCCAACGCCTTTGAGATTTCCAAAAGGTTGGGTCTGTCGCAAGACATCCTGCAAGAAGCACAGCGGCATTTGGATCAGGAAAATGTGCAATTTGAAGAGGTCCTTCAGAAGATGGATGCCGATCGCAGGGAAACGGATCGCGCTTTGACAGAGGCGAGACGGCTGCAAGCGCGTTACGAGGCGGAGCAGAAAGAACTGGACACCCTGCTGGAAGAGGCGGAAGAGGAAAAGAAAACGGCACTGCGTGCCGCCCGGGAAGAGGCGCGCGCCATCGTTTCCGAGGCGCAGACCTTGGCGCAGGAACTGATCAAAGAAGCAAAAAAAGTACAGCCCGGCGATACGCGTGCGTTGGACCGCACCGCGAATGAATTGCGCGAGCGGGCGCGAGAAAAAGAAGCGCTCTGGCAGGAGAAACGAGGCAAAGTCCGAAATGCAACGAAAAAAAAGAATGATGCGGGAAAGCCTTTCCGGGCAGGCGATACGGTGCTGTTGCGGAGTATGGGGGAAAAAGCGGTGCTGCTTGATGCACCGGATAAAAACGGCGATGTACTTTTGCAGATGGGGATTTTGAAAATCAATGCGAATGTGAGCGATCTTATACATGCGGAACCGGAAGAAAAAAGCGGCGTGGCGCCGCGCACGCGCATGCAGGTGCAGTCGCGCATCCAGACACTTCCGACGCAGTTGGATGTGCGCGGAGAGCGTTTGGAAGCGGCGCTGGATGCGGTCGACCGGTATCTGGACGATGCGGTCTTATGTGGGTTGAAACAGGTGCGTATATTGCATGGAAAAGGCACCGGTGCATTGCGCATGGGCATTGCGGAATTTTTGGCGCATGATCGCCGCGTCAAAAAAGCACAGGAAGCAGATATCAAAGAAGGAGGAGCCGGGGTCACCGTGGTGGAATTCGCGTGAGGCGCCGATCATTATGAGAAACTTTAAGAGAGAAATTGCGGAGACCCTTGCCCGTTTGGAATTGGGTTTGGGTGCCGGGCAAATCGAAGAAGCGTTGGAAACGCCGCCGTCGCGTGAATTGGGGGATTACGCGTTTCCCTGTTTTCCTTTGGCGCGCACATTGCGGAAAAATCCGGCAATTATTGCACAGGAGATTGCACAAGCAATCGATGCCGATTTTTTAGAAAAAGTCGAAACCAAGGGTGCGTATTTGAATTTTTTCATCAGTCCAGCTGCGATTGCCGAGACGACACTGACCGAAGTATTCCGGCGTCAAAATCGCTACGGTGCGACTGAGCAGGGGCGCGGACAGCATGTTTGCATCGAGTTTTCCTCGACGAATATCGCCAAGCCATTCCATATCGGGCATATCCGGTCGACGGTGCAGGGCGATGCACTGGCTGCAATTTACGAATTTTTGGGCTATGAAACGGTACGCATCAATTATTTGGGTGACTACGGTACGCAATTCGGGATGTTGATTCGGGCCTTCCAACGCTGGGGCGATGAAACGGCATTGTCCGCCGATCCCATCGCAAACTTGTTGGCGCTCTATGTGCGCTATAACGAGGAGATGGGAAAAGATCCGGCTTTGCGCGAAGAGGCGCGGGCCAGTTTCGCCGCACTGGAACGCGGAGAAGAAACGGAGATGGCGTTGTGGAAGCGCTTCAAAGAACTCAGTTTACAGGAGTTTCAGCGAATCTATGAACTGTTGGAAATCCGTTTTGACAGTTGGGACGGCGAATATTTTCATTCGCAATTTATTCCACAGGTTCTGGAGGAACTACGTGAGAAGAACCTGCTGATTGAAGACGACGGGGCGATGATCGTACCGTTGAGCGAGGACATTCCTCCGGCGATGATTCTTAAAAGCAACGGCACTTCAACCTACCTTGTGCGCGATATTGCAACGGCACTCTATCGCAAACGCACGTACGATTTTGTGGAAAGCATCTATGTCGTAGGAACACAGCAGAGCTTGCATTTTCGTCAATTGAAAGAAGTGCTTGCGAAAATGGGTCATACCTGGGCAAAAGAAGTTCACCATGTCGGGTTCGGCATGATTTCGCTGCAAGAGGGTTCAATGTCGACGCGTTCGGGACGCGTGGTGTTTTTGGAAGACGTATTAAACCAGGCGATTGAAAAGACGGCGGAAATTATGGCGGCGCGCAATCCCGATTTAGAAAATCGCGCGCAAGTGGCGCGCGAAGTCGGCATCGGCGCGGTGAAATTCCAGGAGCTTTATAACAATCGAATCAAAGATTACACGTTCTCTTGGGAGGATGTATTGAATTTTGACGGAGAAACCGGCCCCTATGTGCAGTATAGCTGTGCGCGGGCAAATCGCATCGTCGAGCGCGCAGAAGGCGAGCTTGGAATGAAACCCTGTGCCGACGTCGATTTTTCGCTTCTGACCGGAGAGGAAGAAAAGAATTTGGTTCGCGTCCTTTACGATTTTCCCCAGGTGATCCAACAGGCGAAGGAGCGCAAGGAGCCTTCTTTGATCACGCGCCACACGGCGGAGATCGCGAAGGCATTTAACAAGTTTTATCACCAGTCACCGGTGTTTCAGGCGTCTACGCCGGCGCTATCCGCGGCGCGCTTGGCGTTGACGGCGGCAACGGCTACAGTGATCCGCGTGGGATTGCAATTGTTGGGCATTCACGCACCGGAGCGAATGTGATCAGGATATTGACCTTATGGCGCCATCGAAGAAAGCGAAAAATAAGAAGGAGATACTATGCTGGAAGATATTCGGGATCTGTATCGGAAAACGCTAAAAAAAATTGTGGGTGCCGGCCTATCATTAGGCTGGCTCGTTCTGGGGCTTTTTCTCGGCCTTTTGGCACAGCAAGCGATCAGTCGACTTTTTGCCGCGAACCGGTTAGGACTTTTCGAAAACTTTTTACATTGGCTGATTTGGCTTGCCGTTTATAGTTATGCAGCGGGTTTGCTTGAAAATCTGTTGCAAATGGGTCATCTGCGCAGCCGTGATTTCATGCAGTGGAATATGACGTATACGACGGCTTTATCGCAAACGTATTTCCTGCTCTATTTAGTAAATCTCGCATTTTCGTATGTATTGCCGATACGATTGGACAATCTTGGAACAGTGCTGCTATTGCGCCTGCTTTTGGATGCCCTGTGCTGGCCGCTGTTCGAGGAAACGGTTTTTGCCGGCAACAGTGGACCGGACGCTTTTCGCGGGTTGTTCTATTTTTGGAAACAGAACTGGGCACAGTGGTTGCCAATTACTCTTCTAGGCATGGTGGGGGAATATTTTAATACCTCTCTGTTACTCGGCTTTGCTCTGCGCGGGCAAGTGCTGCTGTATTTGTTTTTCGCCGCGATTGCCATGGCGCTCTTTTTGGCGGCGCGCGCGTTTCTGTTCCAGATGCTTATGGCCAAGGGCTATCGCGCCCGCGCCTTTGAACGGAGAGCGCGATGAGCGCGTCATCCGCTGCGCATCCGGTTGCTGCGATGGAGCCCCGCTTTGCGAGCGTCATTGCATCCATTTGTCTGCAAGGGACGGAGAAAATGGGGTTTTTGGAGATGAAAGCCGGTGCGCCGGCTGTCCGCGGGATTGATTTTTCGGGTCATGCGCTGCCGATCCGACGCAGTGAGCTGGTGCAGCAGGTACAAAATCAAAAGGACGCCGATACTATGGCATTGGAACCGGTACTATCGGGCATGGTGTACATGCTGGGCATGGATCCGGATTTCCGGGAGGCGCCGTTCTATCGTAAAATTTTAGCGACCTTAAAAAGCGACCCCGTGCAATATGCAATTTCCGTCGGGCACCGCGCATTACAGGAGTCGAGCGCAGTGACGGAAAAGGCGTCGCGGCTTTTTGCGCTGGCTGCGATGCGCGCCGCCTTCCTTTGGGATTCCGAGCGAACGGACGCTGCTGTCGCTTATGGGGATGTATTGTGGCGCACCGCAGAGGTGCGGACGCAAGTTTCCGAGCGCGAAGCGTTGGATACATGTGGCAAGCGCCTGTTGGAACAGGTGCTGCGCCGGGACGAAAAAACGCCGCAGGCCCTGCTTTCATTGGGAGAACGGGCCGCTCGCCAGGGAGATTTTCTGACCTCCGACGGTTATTTGAAAAAGGCGCTGTCCTGTACCGAAGATCCGAAGCGCATCGACGTGATACTGCGGTATCGCGAAGCTATCGCCGCGGACGTTGCACTCGCCAATGCCTTGTACTTTATTCGCCGAGCAGATTATCGAAAAGCGGAAGAGTACCTGCTTCGCGCGCAGAAAAAAGGGGAACGATATGATGTTTCCTATTATCTGGGCGTCTGTTATGCAAATGTGGGCTTATTTTCCGAGGCGGTGTGCGCCTTTCGCACCGCATTGACACAGGGCGCCGATTTTCCAGAAGCGTATCGCGACTGTGCCTTTGCCCTTGCCGGAAACGGCGAGGGTGCGCAAGCGTTGCAGATGCTCGCTCGGGGACTTCAAAAATTCCCCGCCGATCTGCGGATGCGCTACAATCGCGCCGTCTTGTTGGGCGAAGCGGGCAAGGTTTCGGAGGCGCTTTCGGATTGTGACTTTATTTTGGAATATGCCGATTTGTCGGACGAGATGTTCAATCAGGTCATGCAGCTGAAAGAGGCGCTAACAAGAGCGTAGCAATGAAAACCGGAAGAAACGCGCCGGTCCAGTGATCCGTTTCCCTCGTGAAAATTTCTCAAAAATTCAATACTAAAGCATGCAATGTTTTAGCGTGATAAATCGGGGTATCATTTTTATAAAGTCTTAAACTTTTATTTTATAGATGTGTAGTCGGATAAGCCGTTTTTGCAGCAACAGTTCTGCGGGACAGCAGGGAAAAAGAGAGAGATAGGCAGCATCACGGGACTGAGAATGGACCCGTACGCAAAGGAGGAAGACATGCATCAAAGAGGAAGAGCAATCGGAATATGGATGGCATTTATCCTGATGCTCACCGCCTGTGGCGGTGGACAGGGGGCGTCATCCACGGGAGATGCCGGCAGTTCCGGCGGATCGGAAGAGACTTCCGCACAGTCTGAAGTCTCCAGCGAAGCGGCGGGAGATGTTTCCAGCACCGTGAACATGACCGATGAAAATACCATGGTGGTCGGAGCGCCGTCCTTTACGGGGATGATGATGGCAGGCATTGGAGGGTCCGCGAACGATGAGGATTTCTGGTATCTGTTGGGCACGCATAGCCGCAATGATTTGAGTTATGCGACGATTTATACCAATGAAGCGGCGGAGTTTCTCGACAATCCGACGGTGAATGCGGAAACGCCAAAACGTGTGGAAAATGCCGACGGGTCGGTGACCTATACCTTTGTGATCAATTCCAACCTTGTTTGGAACGATGGACAACCCATCACCGCAAAGGATTACGTATTGACCGCACTGTACATATCCGGACCGGAATGGGCGGCGCTCGGCGCGATGAACGGAAATTGGTGGTCGATGCTGCTCGGTTACGACGCGTATCACACGGGTGCGGATAAAATCTTTGCCGGACTTCGTGTATTGAGCGACAACTCGTTTTCCGTGACGATGGATCCCGCCTATGTGCCGTATTTTTACGAGCGGAAAATCGTCAGCCTCTTTCCGAGTCCGATGCACCGCTTTGTACCGAATCTCGACATTGAAGACAGCGAAAACGGCGTGCGCTTTGTCACAAAAGCGGGCTATGAGGTAACGGAAGAAGATAAACAGAATCTGTTGGATGGGCAGAAAAATCGCGTGGAGTCGGCAAAGCAGGGTTTTGAAACGCAAAAAGCCGCCGTCGATGAGGACGGCAAGCCGTACTACGACGGAAAGGCATTTGACGCGCTTGCCCCCAAACTCGATGCCCTGAGCGAAGAAGAGCGGACGCAGGCGTTGACCGACGGGAAACTCGCTGATGGAACGGAAATCGGCAATTTGGGGTCGCTGTACACGTCCTACCGCGCCTGGAAAGACGAGGAAGACCTGCTGGCGCAGTACGAGAGCGGAGTGGATGCGATGGATCCGACGGAATTGCTTTTGAAAGAGAATTTGTTGGATGTCTCGCAAAACTACTGCTTCAAGCCGGATGTCACTTGTGGTCCGTATTCCTTTGTTTCCAATGAAAACAAAATGCTCAAAGTGACATTGAACGACAAATTCGTCGGCAATGCGGAGGGAAAGAAACCGACCATCCCCAATATCATCATGCAGGAGATCAACCAGGATCTGCGCGTCGATCTGCTGCAGGCGGGGACCATTGACCTCAATACCGCAGAAACGACGGCGGAAAAAATCAACCGCGCCAAAGAAATTCACGATGCAGACGGATCCATTGACTTTGTCTATTACAACCGCAGCGGTTATGGACAGATTTCCATCGTCTGCGATCAGGGGGCCACGAAGTATCAGGGCGTCCGCCAGGCCATTGCTTATTCCATCGATCGAGAGTCCTTTGTACAGTCGATTTGCGGCGGATACGGGACGGTGGTACAGGGTGCTTATGGTCTGGATATGTGGGAATGGCAGGAAAAGGGCGAGGAGTTAGAGGGAAAGCTGATCAACTATACGCAGAACCCGGACAAGGCAAACGAAGCCCTCGATACGACGCCGTATAAATATGAAAAAGATGGTACAACCCCCTTTGACCCGCAAAAGGCGGCGGATGCGTATAACAATGACAAGGAAAATTTCGATTACTATCGCTATGATGCTGACGGCAATGAGCTGATTGTGTACCACGAAGGTTCGCAGGGCATTGAAGTCTCGGATCTGATCAACGCAGAGCTGCCGGACGCGGCAAAACTGTGCGGGATGAAATATCTGGTGAATATTACAGAATTTTCGACCCTGTTGACGCACTACTACACGCCGGATCCTTCCGATCTGCAGGCACCGACGGCGTTTAACTTAGCCACGAATTTTGAAGCGGGGACCGATCCCTATGAGGATTGGCATTCATCCCAAATCGGAAGTGCAAACGTCAGTCGCATCAGCGATCCGGAGATGGATGCGATTCTTGAAAAGCTGCATCGCACCGATCCTTCCAAGCCGGAGGAGTGGACGGATCTTTGGGCACAGTATCAACTGCGCTGGAACGAGTTGCTTCCGGAAATCCCCCTGTACAGCAATTTGTATTATGATATGTTTACAAAGCGTGTGAAGGGTCTGGAAACCAGCGCATATTGGAATTGGGCCTGCGATATTTGTGACATCTACCTGGAGAATTAAACCAAACGCAAAACGTCTATTGAAAAAGGGGCTGCGTCGAATCGTATGAGGATTCGACGCAGCCCCTTTGCACGTTGTTAATTTAGGGATTCATTTTACGCCAATACGGGCCATGCATTTGCCAGTCGGTACGCCAGATTGTCGATGCTGCCCGCGCCCATGGCGACGATGAGGTCGTTTGGCCGGACATGCGTTTCAAGGAAGCGTTCCGCATCTTCCATCGTTTCTGCATAGTGGGCATCCACACCGCGTGCCACGAGTTTTTCGACGACGTCTTCCGAGCGGGCGCTGCCGTCGGGAATTTCCCGAACGCTGAAAGTCTTGGTGAGAAGAACGGTGTCCGCCGGATCGAAGCATTCGATGAATTGTTTCATCAGCGTGCGCGTGCGGGCATAGGTGTGCGGCTGAAAAACGCAAAACAAACGACCGGTTTTATGCTCCGCCAACGCTTCGAGCGTCACGCGAATTTCACGCGGGTGATGCGCATAATCGGTCATCACCGTCGCTTCCCGGTACGTTCCGATGCGCTCCAGGCGGCGATGCAGCGAATGATAGCCTTCGATGCCCACACGAATTTCTTCCGCGCTCAGACCCGTCTGATGCGCCGCAATAATGGCAGCGGTAGCATCGATGACATTGAAACGCCCTAAAATGCCGAGTTGGAAATGTTCCACGGTGTTGTCGGGCAGATGCAGATCAAACGCGGGGTGCCCAATCGGATCGAATGTGATGTTTTGAATATGGTAGTCCGCCTGCGGATTGTCGATCGCAAAGGTGACCGCTTTTCCGGGCACATGTGGCAACAGCCGCAGGGAAGGGGCATCGTCCGCGTTGAGGATGACAATGGAGTCTTCGTTGAGATTGCCCATATAGTCGATAAACGCATCGACAATATCGTCGAGATCCCGATAATAGTCGAGATGGTCTTCATCAATATTCAAAATAATCGCAATTTGCGGATAGTAGTGACAGATATTGCGCTTGTATTCGCAGGCTTCGGCAAGAAAATAATCGTCGGTGCCCACGCGGACATTGCCTTCAATTTCATCGAGCGAACCGCCCAAGAGAATGGTCGGATCCGTCGGTGCGCTGAGAAGAATTTTTGTCAACATGGACGTCGTCGTTGATTTTCCGTGCGAGCCGGAGACGGCGATGGAATGTTTGTAATTGCGCATCAGCGCGCCGAGAAAAACGCCGCGGCTGACGCAAGGCTTGCCGGTTGCCCGGGCGGCGACCAATTCTTCATTGGTTTCCGGAATGGCATCGGTGTAAACAAAAAGATCTTGATTTTGTATATTTGAGGCATTTTGTCCGATGTGAACGGGAATGCCGATCGCTTGTAAGTGTTCCGTGTGTTTGCTGTTTAATGAGTCGGAGCCGGTTACAAGATAGCCCTTCGCATGAAGCAGCTCCGCCATACCCGACATACCGACGCCACCGATGCCGATAAAGTGCACGGAGCGATAGTCGTGCGACGGATAATGAAATTCAAACATAGTTCCTCCTATGGGTTCTGTTTCAAATGCCGATTTATTGTATCACAAAACCGAAGCCAACGCCTTTTTCCCGCGAGAATGGGGGTTGTTTGCGCACCCGGGAACCTTTCTGTATAATGAATGCGAGATTGTCAGCAATCAACACAGTACAATCAAAGAGTCAATGAATGAGGGGAAGGATACGATGCAAGCGAATCAGAAGCAAGCCGTAGTGATGGATTCTCCGTTTCTTTGTGCCTTGCGTGCCGCCGGGCGGGAGCGCTTGGCGACCGTCTTGGGATGGAGTCCTGCACAATATCGAGCGAAGATTGAGCAGGAAGGCACCGCCTTTCTGCAGGAAGCACAGAAATCTTATACAGAAGGAGCGCCACAATTATTTGTAGCGGAAGCCTACTATACGCTGAATGGCGAAAAGTTCGCCTATTTTTTACGCCAACAAACCCCTGCCGTTTTACGGGACGGAAAGGGAGCCCTGTTGGCGATTCATTTGCCGGTCGCTGTGGCAAAGACGCTTGACCCGGAGAGCTATGCGCCCGGATCCTGTATTGATGAATTTGCCAGAGGATTGGATCTGCGCTATGCGTTCGAGTACATTGATGATGAATCCTACCGCGCAGATACCTTGGAAGATTGTTCCGCGATTGAACAGGCATTGGCGGAAGAAGTCCGCAAGCGCCACCGGGCATGTGCGGTGCGCATCGATGGCGATCAGGTGTTGATCGGTCCGGCGGTGCGGATTGGCGCGGGGACGCAAATTCGCGGTGCGGTGGAACTCTTCGGAGAAACGGTGATCGGAGAAGACGTTGTCATTTTAGGTCCCAGTCGCGTTGTCGATTCGTCCATCGCGGATCGCGTGCGCATTGAGAGCAGTGTTATCGAATCCTCCGCGATGCAGGCTGGATCCAACATCGGACCCTTCTCACACCTGCGTCCCGGTGCTCAAATCGGCGAAGACGTACACATCGGAAATTTTGTCGAAGTGAAGAAAGCGTCTTTGGGAACGGGAACAAAAGCGGGGCATCTGGCTTATATCGGGGATGCCGATGTGGGCGCCGGTGTGAATATCAGCTGCGGCGTCATTTTCTGTAACTACGACGGTACCTTTAAGCATCATACCGTGGTGGAGGATCAGGCATTTATCGGATCCAATGCGAACCTGGTGGCCCCGGTGCATATCGAGAAAGAAGCCTATGTGGCGGCCGGATCGACAATCACGAAGCGGGTGGAAAGCGGCGCACTGGGTTTGGAGCGAGCCAAGCAGGAAAACCGCAGCGGCTATGCGGCAATGAAGAAGGCGCGGGATCAGCGCATCAAAGCCGAAGCGTCGGCGCAAAAACCGGCGGCGCAGAAGGAGGAAAAACAATGAATACGGTCGGAATGAAGGTGTTTTCCGGAACATCGAATCGCCCCTTGGCGGAAAAAATCTGTAAACACCTTGGGAAGCCATTGGGCGATTTGACAGTCAGTCATTTTGCGGACGGGGAAATTAGCGTCACTATCAACGAGACCGTGCGCGGCCACGACGTTTTTCTCATCCAGCCGACTTCGGAACCGGTTAATGAACACCTGATGGAAGCCTTGATCATTGCGGATGCACTGAAACGCGCTTCCGTCGCGACCATCAATCTTGTGATGCCGTATTACGGCTATGCGCGTCAGGACCGCAAAACGCGCGGCCGCGAGCCCATCACCGCGAAATTGGTCGCCGATCTGATTACGAGCGCCGGCGTGGACCGCGTAGTGACGCTTGATTTGCACGCCGGACAGATTCAGGGCTATTTCGACATTCCCTTGGACCACTTTCAGGCGGGTCGCTTATTGGCCTCCTATTTTCAGGACAAGGTGGGGGAGAATCCCGAGGACTGGATCGTCGTATCCCCCGATTTGGGCGGCGTGACGCGTGCCCGTGCATTTTCACATTTGCTGCATCTGCCCATAGCCATTATCGAAAAGGTTCGTCCGCGGCCGAATGAATCTGTTGTGGTGGATGTGATTGGAAAAGTCAAAAATAAGCACTGCATCATCATCGATGACATTATCGACACTGCGGGGACGATTACGAATGCCGCCGATTTCCTGCAAGAGGAGGGCGCGCGCGAAGTCTACATTACCGCCTCCCATGCGATTTTGAGCGGCTCGGCGGTGGAGCGCATTCAAAATTCCTGTGTGAAGAAATGCGTTGTGACCGATTCCATCATCTTGCCGGAAGAAAAGCGCATCGATAAGATAGAGGTCGTCTCCATTTCGCATCTGATGGCAGAGGCGATCAGCCGCATTTCGAACAATCGGTCAGTCAGCGGGTTGTTCGTATGATGTACTTGATCGTTGGGCTCGGCAATCCGGGGAAACGCTACGAATTGACGCGCCATAATGTCGGTTTTCGGACGATCGACGCGCTCGCCACGCAATGGGGGGCGGATGTGTCGATGAAGAAATGGGACGCATTGGTGGGTGAAGTGCGCCGGGGCACCGATCGCATTTTGCTGGCAAAACCACAGACATTCATGAATGCGTCCGGGAAGTCCGTGGCACAGATGGCGCAATTTTATAAATTGGAACCCGAGAACATTCTCGTCATTCATGACGACATTGACATTGAACTGGGTCATATCCGCATTCGAGCAAAGGGATCGGCGGGTACGCACAACGGCGCGCGTTCCGTTGTACAGGAGCTGGGCAGCGATGCCTTCGGGCGCGTGAAACTCTCCATTGGACGGCGTCCGCCTTTTATGGATCTGGCGGAATTTGTACTATCCACCTTTGAAGAGCGCCAGAAAGCGGCAATCCGCGAAGAAATCGCGGCGGCAGCGCAAGCTGTGGAGCAAATATTGGAAGAAGGGTATGACGCGGCGATGAACGCATTTAACGGGTGGGTTGCCCCTTCCGTTCCGGTGCTGAGTGAAGAGGAAAAGAGCCAGCTTGCTGCCGCGCGAGCGGTGCAGGCGGCATTTCATCCGAAAGCCTGCGGAGACTGAGAGCAGCATATTTTGAGGAAGGAAACCGAAACCCCGATGACCGCCGTTGCCGCATGCCTGGAAGAGGATGCGCAATTTCGTGCACTGCAAGAGGCGGTGCAGCGCGGCGCGAAAGTCATCTATTTACACGGATTAGTTAAAGAGAGTACAGGTCATTTTCTGGTCTCGCTGTCCGAGCGCATGAAACGACCTGTATTTGTTGTGTCAGAAAACGAGACGCGCGCGCGCGAACTGGCGTCGCAAATGGCGGGATTGTTGCCAGATCGGGTGGAACACTACCCGGAAGAACCCATGAACTATTACCCGGTCGATAGCGTCATCTCGAATGTCAAGCGGGCGCGTCTGCGCGTGATGAGCCGCTTTCTCAAAGGTGATCGGATGTTGGTCACGGCGACGCCGGATGCGCTGTTGCGTCGGCTTTCACGCCCCGAGGATTTTGCGGCGAGTTTTATCGACCTTCGAGTCGGGGAGCAAATCGAACCGACCGCCTTTTTGGAGCAGCTCGTTCTTATGCGCTATGAACGGGTTTCTACGGTGGAGCATCGCGGGCAGTTTGCCGTACGCGGGGGTATTATCGACTGTTTTCCGCTGATCGGCACCCAGGCAATTCGTTTGGAACTTTTCGATACGGAAATCGACAGCATTCGCACCTTTGACGTAGCAACCCAGCGATCGACCGGTACACGTAAGGATTGCCGCTTTGATCCCGTAGAAGAATTGCAGTTTTTGCCGCAGGATGCCCGTCAAATCCGTCGGGCTTTGGAAAAAGATTTGCATACGGCGCTGGAGGACCCGCTGTTCGGGCAAAATGCGTCGCATACGCGTGAAAAATTTGAACGCGTGCTGGCACAAATCGACCGTTTTCTGGAAGAGGAAGTGGCGCTCGTCGATGACGATCTTTTGAGCAGCTATTTGCCGAAAGGACGTTACGCAAGTCTTGTCGACTATCTTCCGGACGATACGCTCGTCGTCTTTGAAGACATCAGCCGGATTACCGATCAGGTCACAGGACGGGAACGAATGCGTCAGGAAGAACGCATCGATCTGCGGGAGCGCGGGGAAATCCTCCAAGCGCATCAGAGCGCGACCTATGCGCCGCACGAAATTCAGCGGCAACTGCGTGCGCACTGTCTGCTCAATATCACACAGATTCTCAAGCGGATGCACCTGTTACAGCCGGAAGTGCTCCTGCAGGTCAAGAGCATAGAAGTCGAGCAGTTCGATCGCCGTTGGGATGAATTTTGCGCCATGCTGCATCACCGCCTTTCAGAACAGTACCGGATCGTGCTCTTTGGTGGAAACATGTGTCCAGCGCTGTCGGCCCGCCTGCGCGATTCGGGGATTGCCCATCGGTGGGCGGAGACGGGCACGGCAATCTGTCGAGGCGAGTTGGTGTTGCTGCCTTTGGAGTTGCCGCAGGGCTTTCGCTATCCTGACAGTAAATTGCTGGTGCTGACCAATCGCGAAATAACCGGGAAGCGTCGCTATTCTTCGAAGCGGGAAACGCCGCGCACCAAGCGCGATTTCATCAACTATCAGGATCTGGTCAGCGGCGATTACGTGGTCCACGAGGATTACGGCGTGGGTCGATATGTCGGCACCAAAAATATGGAAGTGCAGGGCGTCGTCAAAGATTTTTTGCAGATTTCCTACCGCGGTGGGGATCAGCTCTACATTCCGACGGATGAAATGAACCGCATCAGCAAGTATATCGGCAAGGACGGGCTGACGCCGCGCCTTTCCTCCATGGGCGGTGCGGATTGGCAGAAAGCGAAGGCACGTGCACGCAAAGCGGTGGATGCGATTGCCGATGAGCTCGTGGAACTCTACGCGAAACGATCTGCGCTGCGCGGGTATGTGTTTTCCAAGGACACCCCTTGGCAGGCGGAATTCGAGGAGTCCTTTTCCTACGAAGAGACGCCTTCCCAGCTGCGCGCCGCGGAGGAAATCAAGCGGGACATGGAGTCGGACCGACCGATGGACCGGTTGCTCTGCGGGGACGTGGGGTATGGAAAGACGGAGGTTGCCCTGCGCGCCGCCTTTAAGGCGATGATGGACGGAAAACAGGTGGCATTTTTGTGCCCCACCACGATCCTCACGCAGCAGCATTATTCGACTATGCTCGACCGATTTTCCAATTTCCCCATCACGGCGGATTTTCTTTCGCGATTCAAGACTCCGCAGCAGCAAAAGGCGGTGCTACGCGGTCTTGCCGAGGGACGCATTGATATTGTTGTCGGAACGCATCGGCTTTTATCGAAAGATGTACACTTTAAGAATTTGGGGCTGCTCATTGTGGACGAGGAGCAGCGCTTCGGCGTCAAGGATAAGGAGAAAATTAAGCGACTGAAAGAAAATGTCGACGTGCTCACGCTTTCCGCCACGCCGATTCCGCGCACGCTGCAGATGTCCTTGACGGGCATCCGCGATATGAGTATTTTAGAAGAGCCGCCGGACGAGCGCTATCCGACGACGACCTATGTGGTGGAATACGATGCCGGACTGATTCGCGATGCGATTCGACGGGAGTTGGCACGACAGGGGCAGGTCTATTTCATCTACAATCGCGTGCAGGGCATTGAAACCATGGCACAGATGTTGACGGAACTGGTGCCCGATCTGCGCATCGAAATTGCGCATGGGCGCATGACGACGCGGCAGCTGGAAAATGTGATGGAGCGTTTTGTCGGCGGAGAAGCGGACCTGCTGCTTTCGACGACCATCATTGAAACGGGCATGGATATTCCGAATGTCAATACGCTCATCGTGGTTCACGCGGATCGTCTGGGGCTCTCGCAGCTTTACCAGCTCAAAGGGCGCGTAGGGCGTTCCGACCGTCGGTCCTTTGCGTATTTCACTTATGAAGCGAATAAGGTGATTACGGAAATTGCGGAAAAACGCCTAAAAGCGATTAAGGACTTTACGGAATTCGGCTCGGGTTATAAAATTGCCATGCGCGATCTCGAATTGCGCGGCGCCGGCAATCTGTTGGGCGAGTCGCAGTCGGGGCACATCGAATCGGTCGGGTACGATCTGTACGTGCGCATGTTGGAAGAAGCGGTTACGCGCGCGAAAGGCGGAAAGAAAGAAGCGCCGGTCAACGACAGCAAGGTCGATATCAAGGTGGATGCGTATATTCCGGACACCTACATTGAACAAATTGTCGACAAAATTATGATGTACCGTAAGATCGCATCCGTGGACAGTGAAGCTGCCTATGCGCAGGTTGTGGAAGAGCTGATCGATCGCTACGGCGATGCGCCGCAGAGCGTGGTCAACATTTTAGACATTGTGTTGATTAAAAATTGGGCGACATCGCTCGGTTTTCAACGCATTCGCGAGGCAGACGGAGCGGTTGAGCTGCAATATGAAAAATTTGAACAGTTTTCGGTAGAACAGCTCAAAGAGATTTCAGAATGCTACAAAGGGCCGCTGACATTTGATTTTCAAGGGACGCCGATGTTCAAAATTGCGGCGGGACCGGATAAACTGCGTGATGTCAAAGCGCTGTTGAAGCTCATGATGCAGCAGAAAAAACAGGAGGATGAAGAATGAAAAAAGCAATTTGGGGATGGAAGAGAATGACCGCGTTGGCACTGGGGGCAGGGCTCCTGCTTTCGGGGTGCTCCGGGAGCGGAACTGGAACAGCGACCGATTCCGGCGAACCGATGATCAAGGTCAATGACACGACGATCACGCGGGATGCATATAATAAGCAGTTTCAACTGTATGCAAGCCTGATGGCACTGCAATCGGGACTGCCGGAGTCGATTGCACAGGTGTTGATTCAGGATGCTGTGATCGATGAAGATATGAAGAAAAATGAAGTAGAAGTCAAAAAAGAGGATGTTGACGCGCTCTATGATCAAATGGTCACCAATATGGGTGGAAAAGAAGCGTATGAAGCCCTCTTAAAACAAATCAATGTCACGGATGAGGCGTATCGCACCATGATTCAGCGGGAAGCGGCACGCCGGGCACACCTTGCCTGGTACAGTGAGAATTATGCACCGAGCGAAGAGGAGATGAATGCGTATTACGAGGCCAACAAGGACAGCCTGACCATGATGGATGTCGATCATATTCTCGTTGCGACGGAAGAGGAAGCCAAGGCGGTGAAGGCCCGTCTGGATGCCGGCGAAGATTTTGCGTCAGTCGCCAAGGATGTTTCGACGGATCCGGTTTCCGCGGCCAAGGGCGGCGCACTCGGCGAGGTTTCGCCCAGCACCTTTGTCAAAGAATTTTCGGAAGCGGCGATGGCACTTAAAGAGGGAGAGATCAGCAATCCGGTCAAGACGCAGTTCGGGTATCACATTATCCGCCTGAACGCTCTCAAAGACACGAAAGATGAATTGCAGGATACGATCAAAGAACGCCTGGCGAATCAGAAGTACCAGACCTATCTCGCAGAGTTGCAATCCAATGCGAAAGTGGAACGGCTGGATCAGCCGAGCAGCGCCGATGAAAATTCGGTGGAAATTGAAGAATCCTCCGCACAAGATGCTTCGAACGCGCCAAGCGAGAGCAGCGCACCTGCAGAATCCGGTGCTTCGAGCGCATCAAATTAAGTGCGTTGTTTTTCGCAAAAAGTGGGTAGTAATAAAAGGAAGTCGTGTGGTTTTTAAGCACCGCACAGCAGAAATTATTAAGGTGTAATGAGGAGGAATCCATGGCAACAAAAGTAGCAATTAACGGTTTCGGGCGCATCGGTCGCTTGGCGCTGCGGCGCATTCAGACGCTCAACGATATTGACGTTGTGGCGATTAATGACTTGGTGGATAAAGAGTTTCTCGCGTATCTATTGAAGTACGATACCATGCAGGGTCGCTTCGATGGTGAAATTGAGTTAAATGACGAGGGGCTGGTCGTCAACGGCGATGCGATTCGGATGTGTGCGGAGCCGGATGCCTCGAAGCTGCCTTGGGGCGAGCTCGGCGTCGATATTGTCCTTGAGTGCACCGGCTTTTACACCAGCGAAGACAAAGCGAAAGCGCATCTCGATGCGGGTGCCAAAAAGGTCATCATCTCCGCGCCGGCAAAAGGCAATCTCAAGACCATCGTGTACGGTGTGAACGAGAAGACCTTGGACGGCAGCGAGCGCATCATCTCCGGTGCCTCCTGTACGACGAACTGCCTGGCTCCCATGGCGAATGTGCTGAACGAGCGTTTCGGCATCGTCTCGGCACAGATGTCGACAATTCATGCCTACACCGGCAATCAGGCGTTGCAGGATCAGCCGAACAAGAAGAATGATTTCCGCCGCGGGCGCGCCGCAGCGCAGAACATCTGCCCGTCGACGACGGGAGCGGCGAAGGCCGTAGGACTGGTTATTCCCGATCTGCAGGGCAAAATCGACGGCACGGCACTGCGCGTTCCGGTAGCCACCGGTTCCATCACGGAACTGTATTCGGTTTTGGAAAAAGAGGTTTCCGTCGAGGAAGTGAACGCGGCCATGAAAGAGGCGTCCAATCCTTCCTTCGCGTACAATGAGGATCTGATCACCTCTTCCGATGTCATTGCGACGACCGCCGGTTCGATTTTCGATGCGACGCTGACCAAGATCGTCGATGTCGGCGGCAAACAACTGGTCAAGACGGTTGCCTGGTACGACAACGAGTACGGGTACACCTGCCAGTTGATTCGGACCTTGGATTATTTCGCGAATCTGAACAAGTAACGGGAAGGGGGAAGTACAATCTTCCCCCTTTTTCGCGAGTGAAGGGAGGAGTGAATGAAACAAACCATTGAAAATCTTGACGTGCGGGGAAAGCGCGTCCTCGTGCGGGTCGACTTTAACGTTCCCATGGCCAAGGACGGCAGCGGGCGCATTACGGATGATGCGCGCATCGTGGCGTCGCTTCCGACCATTCAGACATTGCAGAAGCGCGGCGCGAAGCTCATTTTAATGAGCCATCTGGGGCGCCCGAAGGGCGAAGCGAAAAAAGAATTTTCGCTGGCACCGGTGGCCGTTCGACTCGGAGAACTCCTGCATTGCCCGGTGCACTTTTTGGATTGTCCGACAGTGGTCGATGCTTCAGTACAAAAAGCGGTGGAAGCACTACAGGACGGAGAAATTGCGCTCTTGCAGAACACGCGCTACGTAGCTGGAGAGACCAAAAACGACCCGGCTTTTGCAAAGCAGCTCGCCTCTTTGGCGGATCTCTACGTCAATGACGCCTTCGGTACCAGTCACCGCGCGCACGCGTCCAATGTCGGTGTGGCGGCACTCCTGCCGTCGGCGCTGGGGCTCTTGGTGGAAAAAGAAGTTGCCGTGATGGGCAAGGCACTGCGCGATCCGGAGCGCCCCTTTGTCGCCATCCTTGGTGGGGCCAAGGTCTCCGACAAAATTGGCGTCATTGAAAATCTGCTGGGCCAAGTCGACAGCATTTTAATCGGCGGCGGCATGGCCTACACCTTCTTGAAGGCAAAGGGGTTGGAGATCGGGCGTTCGCTGTTGGAAGCGGACAAAGTGGAGTTGGCGAAGGAATTGATGCACCGTGCGGAAGAAAAGGGCGTGTCGCTACTTTTGCCCTGCGATGCCGTGGTGGCGGATGAAATTTCGGATTCTGCGGAAACAGCTGTCGTTTCCATCGATGTCATTCCCGCTGAAAAAATGGCCTTGGATATCGGACCACAGACTTGCGAGCACTTTGCGTCAGTGATTGCACGCGCAAAAACCGTGGTGTGGAATGGCCCGATGGGCGTATTCGAGGTCGATGCCTTTGCTGGCGGGACGCGTGCGGTGGCGAAAGCCATGGCAGAGAGCAATGCCATTACTATTGTCGGCGGCGGCGATTCGGCGGCGGCTGTGGAAGAAGCGGGCTACAAGGATCGCATTACGCATGTCTCGACGGGCGGCGGTGCTTCCTTGGAGTTTTTGGAAGGAAAAGAACTTCCCGGCATTGCCTGCATTCCGGAACAGGAGACGTGCATGAGAAAACCGTTGATTGCGGGAAACTGGAAGATGAATCAAACACCCTCGGAAGCGAAGGCGCTGGTTACAGACATTTTGGCGCGTGAGCTGGACACATCGGTGGAAGCGGCGGTCTGCGTGCCGGCGATTGATCTGCCCATTGTTTCAGAACTCGCAGCGGGCAAGGCGATCGCTCTTGGTGCACAGAATATGCACTATGAAAAGGCGGGCGCCTTTACCGGAGAGATTTCCGGTCCGATGCTGCGGGAACTGAACGTGAAGTATGTTGTGCTTGGACACTCGGAGCGGCGCGAATATTTCGGTGAGACGGATGCACTGATTCAAAAGAAAGTAGCATCCGCCCTGCAGCAGGGATTTTCTCCAATTCTCTGTGTTGGAGAGACCCTAGAAGAGCGCGAGGCAGGAAAGGCGGAAGCGAAGGTCGCACGCCAGGTGCAGGAAGACTTGGACGGTTTGCAAGCGGAACAGCTGGCACAGGTCGTCATCGCCTATGAACCGATTTGGGCGATTGGAACCGGAAAGACGGCTTCGGCAGCGGATGCGGAAGCCATGTGCGCTTTCATTCGCAGGGAGGTTGAAAAAGCCTTCGGCAAAGATGCTGCACAGAAGGTGCGCATTCAGTACGGCGGTTCAGTCAAGCCCGCCAATGTGAAGGAAATTATGGCAGAACCGAATATTGACGGAGCCCTGGTCGGCGGCGCCAGTCTGCAGGCGGACAGCTTTGCCGCATTGGTTAACTATAAAAAATAGGAGGCGATTATGAGCGCAATTGTTGATATCTATGCAAGACAGGTTTTGGATTCACGCGGGAACCCTACCGTTGAGGTAGAAGTCGAGACGGAAGCAGGCGGATTCGGTCGCGCCATTGTTCCCTCCGGCGCTTCGACGGGAGCTTTTGAGGCCGTGGAACTGCGCGATGGGGATGCGGATTATTACAACGGCAAGAGCGTCGAAGACGCGGTCGATCACGTAAATGGACCGATTGCCGAAGCCCTCATCGGATGGGACGTCATCGATCAGATCGGCATTGACGAAGAGATGATTTTGCTCGACGGAACGCCGAACAAGGCGAACTTCGGCGCCAATGCCATTTTGGGTGTTTCGCTCGCCGTTGCACGCGCGGCGGCGGATGAACTGGGGCTGCCACTTTACAATTACATCGGCGGGCTCAATGCGAAAGTGCTGCCGGTGCCGATGATGAATGTCATCAACGGAGGAAAACACGCGGACAATTCCGTCAACCTGCAGGAATTCATGATTATGCCGACGGGTGCCGTGGATTGGAGCGAAGCGCTGCGCATGTGCGTCGAAGTGTTCCACACCTTGAAAGATGTCCTGAAAAAGGATGGCTATGCTACGACTGTGGGCGACGAGGGCGGCTTCGCGCCGAATTTCAAGAACGATGAAGAACCGCTGGCCTATCTCGTGAAGGCAATTGAAGCCGCAGGTTACAAGCCGGGCGAAGATTTCCACATTGCTTTGGACCCGGCGACAACCGAGCTCTATGAAGAAGCGAAAAAAGTCGGGAAAGAGGGCTACCTCTTCTGGAAGAGCGGCGAGTTCAAGACAACCGATGAAATGATTGATTTCTGGGACGATTTGACCGCGCGCTATCCGATCATTTCGTTGGAAGACGGACTGGCTGAAGAAGATTGGGAAGGCTGGCAGAAGTTGACGGAACGGCTGGGCGATCGTGTTCAGCTCGTCGGTGACGATCTCTTTGTTACGAACACGGAACGTTTGGCGAAAGGCATCGAGATGGGCGTAGCGAATTCTATTCTCATCAAGGTCAACCAAATCGGTACACTGACGGAAACGCTGGATGCCATCGAAATGGCGAAACGCGCTGGCTATACGGCAATTATTTCTCACCGTTCGGGTGAGACCGAGGACACGACGATTGCCGACCTAGTGGTTGCCACCAATGCGGGGCAGATCAAAACCGGTGCGCCGTCCCGCACGGACCGCGTGGCCAAGTATAATCAGCTGCTGCGCATCGAAGATGCCTTCGGCGAAGACGGACAATATCTGGGCTTGGGTGCTTTTTACAACCTGAAAAAGTAAAGCAGTAGTGCAACGAAAGGCTGTGGCGGAGAAACAACTTTGCCACAGCCTTTTCAAAAACAGAATTTATTTATACGGAAAGTTTTTCCTGCGCGGCAATTCTTTATTAAATTATGGAGGAAATTTTGGTACAATAATACAAATTCATTTCTTTCCGCATGTGAAAAATAGAAGGAGGCCTTTGTGAAGCTTTTCGGAGAGGGTTTAACATTTGATGATATTCTGCTCTTGCCAGCCTATTCGGCAGTGTTGCCGAATGAGGTGTCGCTGGAAACCAATTTGACGAAAAAGATTCGGCTCAAGACGCCAATTCTGAGCGCCAGTATGGATACGGTCACAGGAGCCGATATGGCGATTGCCATTGCTCGCCAGGGCGGCATGGGCGTGATTCATAAGAATATGAGCATTGAACAGCAGGCGCGGGAAGTGGATCGGGTGAAGCGTTCCGAACATGGCGTCATTACGGATCCGTTCCGCCTTTCGCCGATTGATACGATTGCACAGGCGTTGGAACTTATGCAGCATTTTCGCATTTCCGGCGTGCCGATTACGGACGAAAAGGGAAAGCTCATCGGCATCATCACCAATCGCGATATTCGTTTTGAGACGAATTACGAGCGTCCCATCCATGAGGCGATGACGTCGGAAAACTTGATTACCGCTTCACCGAACATCAGCATGGATGAAGCGCGTGAAATTCTGAAGGAGCATAAAATTGAGAAGTTGCCGTTGGTCGACAAAAACGGTTACCTCAAAGGGCTCATTACGATTAAAGATATTGAAAAGGCGATTGTGTATCCCGATTCCGCCAAAGATGAGCACGGACGGCTGTTGTGCGGAGCGGCGGTCGGCGTGACGGCGGATGTCGAGGAGCGCATGAAGGCGCTGGTAGAAGCGCAGGTCGATTTGGTGGGCATTGATACCGCGCACGGGCATTCGGCAAATGTCATTGAGACGGTGGCGCGCATTCGCAAGAAATTCCCGAATGTCCAGATTATGGCGGGCAATGTAGCGACGGCGGCGGGAGCGCGTGCGCTGATCGATGCGGGAGTCGATTGTGTGAAAATTGGAATCGGACCGGGTTCCATCTGTACGACGCGCGTCGTTTCGGGTGTCGGGGTGCCGCAGATTTCTGCAATTATGGCGTGTGCGGAAGTTTGTCACGCAGCGGGCATTCCCTGCGTGGCGGACGGCGGCATCAAGTACTCTGGCGATATCACGAAAGCGTTGGCGGCCGGCGGCGATGCCGTGATGCTGGGGTCGCTCTTTGCCGGCTGCAAAGAGGCGCCCGGTGAAGAAGTGCTCTCGGAAGGACGCCGCTTCAAGGTATACCGCGGCATGGGCTCCTTGGGCGCCATGAAAGACGGTTCCTCCGATCGTTACTTCCAGCAGAATTCCAAGAAATTGGTCCCGGAGGGCATTGAAGGGCGCGTCGAATACAAGGGCGAGGTCGCTGATGTCGTGTACCAGCTCTTGGGCGGGCTGCGCGCCGGCATGGGCTATGTGGGCGCAAAAGATATTTCTTCCCTTCAGAACAATACGGAGTATGTACAGATCACCACGGCTTCTCTGATCGAGAACCACCCGCACGATGTGACGATTACCAAAGAGGCACCGAACTACTCGCGGCCGCGATAGATAGGAGCAGGGGCGGACAAACCCGGAATTTTCAGTGCAGAAACCGCATCTTAGAAAATTCGCAGATTTGTCCGCCTTTCATTTTTCAGCGCGGAGCGGACTTTCGCATCGAAATGGGAAACCGTTTGTTTCTTTGTGGCGGTTTCGGGTACAATGAAAGTGGGCATTAGACGTCTAAAGGAGGACTATATGAGAAACAGCAATCGTGTCGTTGCGATGTTGCTCGCCGGCGGACAGGGCTCTCGGCTCAAAGCGCTGACGAGAACCACGCCGAAGCCGGCGGTGCCGTTTGGGGGAAAGTACAGAATCATTGATTTTGCGCTGAGCAATGCGACAAATTCCGATATTCGGGATATCGGTATTTTGACGCAGTATAAGCCATTCAAATTAAATGAACATATCGGGATCGGTTCCGCTTGGGATTACGATCGGAACAAAGGTGGGTTGCGTTTGCTCTCCCCCTATTATTCGGAAGAGGGCGGACGCTGGTACGATGGAACCGCAAACGCCATTTATGAAAACATTGATTATCTGGATACGGTGGATCCGCAATATGTACTCATCCTCTCGGGGGATCACATTTACAAGATGGACTACAACGAATTGCTGGAAGTGCATAAAGCACGGGGCGCGGAAGGAACGATTGCTGTCATGGAGGTTCCTTGGGAAGAAGCGCCTCGTTTTGGCATTATGAATACGGATGAGTCGGATCGCATTGTAGAATTTGAAGAAAAGCCGGAAAAGCCGAAGAGCAATTTGGCGTCCATGGGCATATACATGTTCAACTGGAAGACGCTGCGCAAAGCGCTCATTGCCGATGCGGACAATCCGGATTCCGATTCGGATTTCGGAAAAGACATTATACCGGGGATGCTCCAGGCGGGATTGCCGCTCTACGTCTACCGTTTTGACGGCTACTGGAAAGATGTCGGGACGGTGCGCAGTTACTGGGAAGCGAATTTGGAAATGATCGATCCGGACAACGGGCTGGATATTTACGACAAGTCCTGGCGCATTTATACGGCATCGAAGAATTTGCCGCCGCAGTACATCGGTGCGCACGCAGAAGTTTCCGAAGCGCTGATCAACGAAGCCTGCTCCATTGAGGGGACGGTGCGCCACTCGGTGCTCTTTAACAATGTCACCGTCGAAGAAGGCGCCGTCGTCGTAAATAGCGTCATCCTGTCGGGCAGTGTGGTGAAATCCGGAGCGCACGTCGTAAACGCGGTGATTGCGGAAGATCAGATCATTGACACCGATCAGGTCATCGGCAGTGAGGGAACCAATGCGGTCTATCTCGTCGCAGATGGAAAAGTGAGCGAGGAATAGGGGGAAGGCATGAAAAATTGTATCGGAATTATCTACAGCAACGGGCCGGACGACTCCTATGAGGCATTATCGAAATCGCGGCCAGATTATATGTTCCCATTTGGCGGTCGGTACCGCATCATCGACTTCGCCCTGTCCAACATGTCCAACAGCAATCTGTCACATGTCATGCTGTACGCGGGAAAAAATATCCGTTCCACGCTTGATCATATCGGTGATGGAAAGAATTGGGAACTCAACCGGCGCAATAACGGGCTCATGATCAATCCGCCGAGTTACGACAGCTTGTCGGGGGAAAAATGCGAGGTACAGACGTATTTTGATTCCCTGCCGTTTTATGAATACACTAAGGCGGATCACATCTACCTGCAAAACCCGATGTTCATTTGCAAAAACAATATCCGTAAGGCCTACGATGTATTTGTCGACGATGATTACGATGCCATGCTCTTTTACAGCCGGATGGCGGATCCGGAAGGGCGTTACATCAATATGCAGAAATTGATTTTGGATGCGAACGGCAATTTTGTCAATGTCGGGCTGCACTTGGGCACGCAGGAAACCGTCGATCTATTTTTGGGACGCGCCTTTGTGAAAAAGCAGGTGTTTATCGACGTTCTGAAAGATGCCGTTGAACGCGGCAATGCCAAAACGCTCATTCAGGCGCTGCTCAATAATAAGAACCGCTTAAAAATTGGGGTGTATGCCGTGGAAGATTACGTCTCCATCATCCGCGATATCCGCTCCTTCTATCAGGCGAATATGGATCTGCTGCATCCGGAAGTGTACAATGAACTTTTCTATCAAGGCGGCATGGTTTATACGAAGTCGAAAGACGAGCCGTCGACGTTGTACAAGGCCGGCTCGCTGGTGCGCAATTCGCTGATTGCCAACGGCTGCATTATCGAGGGACAGGTAGAAAACTCGATCATTTTCCGTGGCGTGCGCATTCACAAGGGCGCCATCATCCGCAACTGCATTTTAATTCAAAAGACGACGGTGGAAGAAGGTGCTGTACTGGTTAACACGATTTCCGACAAATACGCCCATATTGAAAGCGGTCTATCCTTAGTCGGTTCCGCGATGAAACCCTATGTCATCGGAAAGAATGAGGTGGTGCGACAGTGAGTACAAAAATCCTATACGTTGCCGCGGAAGTCGCTCCCTTTTTGAAGACGGGCGGGCTGGCGGATGTCGCCGGCTCACTGCCCAAGGCACTGGTGAAGCGGGGGCTGGATTGCCGTGTCGTCATGCCGAAGTTTTCGCAGATCGCCCCAAAATATACAGAACAAATGAAAAAAATCGGGGAATTTTGGATCGATCTTGGATGGAAGCATGAGTATTGCGGTATTCTTACATTACAATATGAAGGCGTGACGATTTACTTTCTTGAAAATGACTACTACTTCGATCGAAAAGCCCCCTATGGGGAGTTGGATGACGGCGAACGTTTCATCTTCTTTTCCAAGGGAGCGACGCGGCTGCCAAAAGTGCTCGGCTGGGATGTCGATGTGATTCACGCCAACGACTGGCATTCCGCTCTGGTTCCGGTGTTTGTCAACGATTATCGCACGGGCGATCCGTTCTATAAAGACGTGCGGACGGTTTTCACGATCCACAATTTGAAATATCAGGGGCAATTCGCACCGGAAACCTTTTACTGGACCAATCTTTCCGGTTACTACATGAGCGATTACGATCTGAAATTTTACGATTCGATCAACTTTCTCAAAGGCGGGCTGATTCATGCGACGCGCGTAACGACCGTATCACAGAGTTATGCGGAAGAAATTCAATATCCTTTCTTTGGCGAGGGCTTGGATGGGGTCATTCGTGCCTATGCCGACAAACTCAGCGGCATCGTCAATGGCATCGATTACGAAGTGTGGAACCCGAAAACGGACGCTTTTTTGACGGCAAATTACGATGCAGCGCATGTGGAAAAGCGCCTGCAGAATAAGCGCGCCCTGCAGAAACAATTCGGACTGCCGGTGCGGGACGATGTGCCGCTTTTTGCCATGGTTTCACGCCTCAATTCGATGAAAGGGCTGGATCTGCTGCGCTTTATTTTTGAAGAATTTTTGCACAATGATGTACAGTTTGTCGTCTTGGGCACCGGCGATGCGACCTATGAAGAGATGTTCCAGTACTTTTCCTGGAAAGAACCGGAAAAATGTGCCGCGCACATTATGTATTCCGAAGAGGAATCACATCAGATCTACGGCTCTGCCGATTTTCTGCTCATGCCCTCCGTTTCGGAACCCTGCGGTATCTCTCAGATGATTGCCATGCGCTACGGCGCCGTTCCGATCGTGCGGGAAGCCGGCGGTCTGCGGGATACGGTGGAGCCGTACAATCGCTATGATAAGACGGGTTGCGGCTTTACCTTCGCCAATATCAATGCGCATGAATTGCTCTTCTGCATGCTCAATGCGGCGGGGATCTACACGAATCACCGGGACGACTATCGTATGCTACAGCGCAACGGGATGCATCGAAAATTGGATTGGGAACACTCCAGCGAACAGTATGAGGCGCTGTATCGTTCCCTGTGGGGATAGTCCCCTGGAGACAATAGGAGGAAAGCGGATGCCACAACAAGCTTATACGGTGGACGAAATCGCACAGCGCATTCAGCAAAACCTGTACGGACAGTACGGAACCCGGGCCGACGATGCGTGGAACTACGAGATTTACCGTGCAACCTGCGATACGCTTCGGCAAATGTTGGGTGAAGCATGGGCGCAAAGCGGCATTCGCGCGGCGAAAAAACGACGCCTGTATCTGCTTTCCTTTGAATACATGCCGGGAAAACTTCTGCGTCAGAATGCCCAGTGTCTGGGCATTCTGCCTCTTTTGAAAAAAGCATTACATCAGTTGGGGCATCGCTTGTCCGCTTTGGAAAGGACGGAACGGGAAATCTCTTTGGGACATGGTGCCTTGGGTACGATCAGCTTTGATGAATTGTTGAGTGCCGCCAATAGCGGCATATCGCTCATGGGTTACGGATTGCGTTATAAAAATGGGCGTTTGAAGCAGACCTTGGTCAATGGTACGCAAGTAGAAGAACCGGATAACTGGGTGTCCAACAAAAATCCATGGGAACATGAAAAGGCCTACTTTCACACGATTCCGCTACATGGAAGTGCAGTGAAAGCCATTCCCTATGACATCCCAGTCGTTGGCTACGGGGCATCGCAGATCAACACCCTGCGCATTTGGCGCGCGGAGGCCTTGGAAGACATCGACTTCCAGCTCTTTTCAGAGGGCGATTTTTCCGCCGCCTATGAGCGTATCAATGCGGCACATGCCATCGTCGAATTTTTGTATCCGAATGAAACGACGGAACGCGGGCAATACCTGCGCCTGATGCAGGAGGTTTTTTTCGCGGCGGCGACGATGCGCGACATCTTCCGGACGTATCACAAGGACGGCAAGGAGCGTTCCATCCAGGCATTTCCCGCACATGTCCATATACATCTCAATGAAGTTCAAACGGGTTTCACCATCGTCGCATGCGTCCATGCCTTGACGGAGGACTACGGACTGTCTTTTTCGCAGGCCCTGCGCATGACCCGGGAAGTGTTCAGTTATACGAATTTTTCGGTTCAGGCGGAGAGCTTTGAACAGTGGACACGTGCGCAATTGGAGCGCGTGTGCCCACACTGGATTCCCACTTTGGAAAAAATGCAACAGTTTTTTGCCACGGAAGACGAGAGCGGCGGTGCCGAAGTGCAAACGGTTTACGACGGGCAATCGCTCCATCTCACCGCACTGGCGCTGTGGATGGCGCATACGATCACATTTTTGACCGAAGCGCACGCCCGGTCTTTCTCCAACCTGCTTTCCCCGAAAAAGGCGTCCCATTCGCAGGGCGCCTGCAACCTGTTCGAATGGGCATTTCGCTGCATCGGTGGCTGCGCACGACAAATCCGCCATTGTACGATTTCCTCTCGACATTGTCTGGCAAGGAGAGCGTCGGAGGGGAGGAGGAAGCGGTGCTCGCTGCGCTAACGCACTGCGCTTCGGACGAGTCGGTGGGAAAAGCGCTCGCTGCCGTCAAACAGGAACATAAAAAACGGGTCGCCCGGGAAGTATATGCACGCAAAGGGATTGAAATCAATCCGTATTCCGTCTATGATATGCAACTGGGCGTCATACACGAGTCAAAACGGCAACTCTTGAACGCACTTTGCCTGGCGATGAAGTATTTTCAGCTCGTGGAGCAACCGCAGGCGGATGTGCCTGAGGTGACATACTTTTTCAGCGGCAAGGCAGCTCCCAACTACTATGCGGCAAAGGAAATCCTTCATTTCATCAATGCATTGGCAAACCGCATCAATCACGATCCGCAGATTCGCGAGAAAATGATGGTGGTCTTTATCGAAGACTATAACATGAGTCGGATTCAGGCATTGCTTCCGGCTTGCGACACGTACGAGAACCTCGGGTTTGCCGAGAAAGAGCCCTGCGGTACCACTGTGATGAAGGCAATGGTGAACGGGGCAGTGCCCTGCACCTCCCGGACGGGGATCGGTTATGACTTGGCGCGTCAGAAGGAGCTCGCGTGTTACGCATTCGGTCCGACGATCGACGAAATCTTTCCGCGTCCGGTGCGACGTGGGAAATTCGGCTACATTCTGGAATCGCAGGATGCGGTACGCGCTTTGCTGGAGCGTTTGCTGCGCTGCTCGCGCCGGGTAATCGACTATGATTTTCATCGCCTCTACGAACTGCTCGTGCGCTATGATGACAGCTTTTCCGTTCTGGAGGATCTGCTTTCCTACCGGACGGTGCGTATGCAAATGGAGATGGATTATTTTGATGCCCTAGTATGGAATCAAAAGAGTCTGCACAACATTGCCGGGTCGGTGATGTTTTCCATGCAGACGACACTACAGATCTATCGAGATACCGTATGGAACGCCCCGGGGACGCCGGTAAACCAGAGCGCCCAAAAATGAATAAAGTTAGGAGAGACTCCCTTGATTCTGTCGAAGACGAAGACTGCCTATCCGGTATCGCACCGAACCTTGGGCGCACAATATACGAAAGAAGCGACAATTTTTAACGTATGGGCGCCGACGCATAAGACAGTGACGTTGGCGCTGTACGATTCTGCACAGGCCATTCGACGCACCTGTTTTCCGATGCGAAAAAATGACGATGGTACCTTTGAAGTCCGCATTCCCGGTGATCTCCACGGCAAGTACTACACCTATCTGCTGGAGCCCGCCGCTGGGGCATCGATGCCGCGCGAGGTGACCGATCCGTATGCCGTTTCCAGCGCCAAAAACAGCGCGCGCAGTGCGGTGATCGATCTGGCGCGAACGGATCCGGCGGGCTTTCGGGACAGCGAGTATATCCACGTGCTGCCGTCCGATGCGATTCTATACGAATTGCACATCGGGGATTTTACGTATTCGATGAGTTCGGAAAATCCCTACCGGGGGAAGTATCTGTCCTTTACGCAAGCGGACACAAAGCGCAATGGGGTTACGACGGGGATCGCGCACCTGAAAGAGTTGGGAATCACGCATGTGCATCTGATGCCTTTGCAGGATTTTCTGACGGTGGACGAGAGCTTTCATCGCTTCGGTGCGGCGGACAATTACAATTGGGGTTATGATCCGGAGTTGTTTAACGTGCCGGAGGGAAGTTATTCCATGGATCCGGATGATCCGACACTGCGCATCCGGGAGGTCAAGCGCATGGTCCAATCGCTGCACGAAGCGGGCATCGGCGTGGTGCTGGACGTCGTGTACAATCACACCTATCGCGCGGAGGGTTCCAATTTTAATCAATTAGTGCCGAATTACTATTATCGGATGCGAAACGGACACTTTACGAACGGTTCCGGGTGCGGCAATGAGATGAAGACGGAAAATCCGATGGTGCGGAAGTTTATTGTCGATTCACTTCTGTACTGGCAGAGGGAATACAAGATTGACGGCTTTCGTTTTGACTTGATGGCACTGATTGATCGCGAGACGGTCGCGGAAATTACGCGGTCGCTGCGGGCGGTCAATCCGTATACCTTGCTGTATGGCGAGCCGTGGGCGGCCACTATGACATCGCTGGACGAAGCGGAGCAGACGACGTGGTTTACACAGAATCATCCGAAAGGCGGGCCCTTTGCCCTCTTCAATGCCGCATTCCGCGATGCGATTCGGGGGGACAATGACGGCATCTATCGCGGGTATGTGCAGGGGATTCCGGCAGCGCGCAAAGCCGTGGAGACCGGGCTTTTGGGGAGCATCGATTACGATGCAGTGCATAAAGCGGGATTGGATTCGCCGGTGGGTACGGTCAATTATTTTAACGCGCACGACAATTTAATTTTCGAGGATAAATTGATCCGAACGGTCGGACAAATTCCGGAGACGCTTGCCATGACACGGTTGGCATTCGGGATTTTGTTGACGGCGCAGGGAATTCCCTTTTTCCATGCGGGCAACGAGTTTCGAAGGGATAAAAAGATGTGCGAGAATTCCTACTGCGCCCCCTATTCAGTCAATGCGATTGATTGGGATAAAAAAAGCGAGAATCTACCGCTGGTGAACTATGTGCGCGATCTGATTGCTCTGCGCAAAAGGTATCCGGTTTTTCGATTGCAAACAACGCAGGAGATTCGTGCGCGCGTGCGACTGTTTGACAGCGGGGAAGAGAATGTGATTTTGTTGTTGTATCGAGTGCAGGAAGGCATGTGGATTCTGTGCGTGCACAACAACGCCTGGTCTGCAAAAACACTGAATTGGGGTACAATGAAAGAGGAACTGGCGGATTCGTTTTCCTATCGCTGCATCTTTGATGGAAGTGGCGCGTGTGAAGGATCGGAGGTTCGGGTCACCGAAAAGACAGCAACCTTTTCCGTTGCCCCAATTTCCACGACGATCTTTCGGATTGCGCGCGCCGAGTCCGAAGCATTATGATTTCGCCGATCAAAATTTTTCAAAGGCAATGTCCGATCACAAAGCAAGGAGCGGACAAGAGGAATGGAGGAGAACATGGATGTGAGAAAACGCTATGAAGCGTGGCTGAACAATCCCTTTTTTGACGAAGCGACGCATCAGGAACTGGAAGCCATCGCCGATGATCCCGAAGAAATTCAGGATCGGTTTTATCAGGACTTGAAATTTGGAACGGCGGGGCTGCGCGGAAAAGTCGGCGCCGGCACGAACCGCATGAATCGCTACATCGTGGCGCGCGCAACGGAAGCCTTTGCCCGCACGATCGTCGAGGACGGAGAAGCGGCGAAGAAAGCGGGCGTGGTCATCGCGCGGGACATTCGTCACCAATCGGACGTCTTTGCGCGCGTGGCGGCGGAAGTTTTTGCTGCCCATGGGATTCATGTCTATCTCTTTGAAGAGATTCAGCCGACACCTGTGCTTTCCTACGCGATTCGGCACCTGAAGACGCACGGCGGACTGATGATTACCGCTTCGCACAATCCGCGGGAATACAACGGCTACAAAGCCTATGGCCCGGAAGCGTCTCAAATTCTCGAAGGACTGGCGGATCGCATTTTGCGCCATATCGATGGGATTGCAGATTTTTCCGAAGTGCAGTCGATGCCGCTGGAAGAGGGCTTTGCGCAAGGACTTATCGAATGGGCACCGCAGTCGGTGATTGATGCCTATCTGGAAAAAGTGCTTGCCCTGACGATATACGATGAAGATGCCCTGCTCGATAAAAATATCAATCTGGTATACACGCCGCTCAACGGGTGCGGCAACAAATTGGTACGGGAAGTCCTGAAGCGCCGGGGATTTTCCAATGTGCATATTGTGAAGGAGCAGGAAAATCCCGATCCCGATTTTACAACCGTGGGGTACCCGAATCCCGAAGACCCGAAGGCATTTGCCTATGCGATTGCGCTGGGGAAAAAGGTCGGCGCGGATCTTCTCTTGGCCACGGATCCGGATTCTGACCGCATTGCCATTGAAGTGAGGAATCCGGACGGAAATTACGTCTTTATCAATGGGAATCGCATCGGTGCACTTTTGGTAAACTACATCCTCTCGCAGAAAAAAGCGAAGGGAATTCTACCGAAAAACGGCGCCGTGATCAAAACCATTGTCACGGGCGATCTTACCCGGGCAATCTGTCGGGAATACGGGGTGGAAACCTTGGATGTGTTGACCGGATTTAAGAATATTGCCGCACCCATCAATGCCTGGGATGAAAACGGAGCGCATAAATTCCTCTTCGGTTTTGAAGAGAGCATCGGCTTTAATCAGGGCGCCTTTGTGCGCGATAAAGACGCGGTATCCACCGCCATGACCATCGTCGAAATGGCGGCATTCTACAAGAAGCAGGGGAAAAATCTGCTGCAGGTACTGGAAGAATTGTACGAACGATACGGGTATTACAACGAATCCCTCGTGTCGGTCGTGTTGGAAGGCATGGACGGGCAGGCGCTGATCGGACGCATCATGGAGGATTTTCGCGCAAAACCGATAGCGGAAATTGACAATATGAAATTGGTGGAGGCCGTCGATTATCAAAAGGATGAGACAGGATTACCCAAGTCCAATGTGTTGAAGTACCGCTACGATGATAAGAGCTGGTACGCACTGCGTCCGTCCGGCACGGAGCCGAAGATCAAGCTCTATATGTATTCGGTGGCGGACAATAGAGCGGCAAGCGAGGAAAAGCTCGAGAAAATCGAGGCGGTTTGCCGCGAGCGAATGGACCGCGTTCAATAATTTTTCAAAAAGCGGGGGCTGGCGCGTCTTTCAATCGTATTGCGAAAGGCGGCGTCAGCCCTTTTTTGCAACTCGCCTTTTTGTTAACTCACGCAGGAATTGCGAAGCGTCGCAGGGGATATGGTGCACAGTTTTGCGCCCGATGAGGTGCAGCTGCGTTTTGGCGCGCGTCATCGCAACGTAAAAGAGCCGGCGTTCTTCTTCCAGCAGAACGGAGGAGCCGGAGGCATTCCGTTCCAAGGCGGCAGTGGAAGGAAATTCGCCCTGAATCAGGTCAATGAGCCAGACGGTATCGTACTCGAGCCCCTTGGCCCCGTGAATGGTGGACAAAATCACGCGCCGTGCCGTCGTTTCCTCCGGAATTTGCGCCGCCGATTTTTGCAAGTCACGGAGGCGGCGCAGGTGCGCGTAGAGATCGGCGCCGGTTTGCATCCCCTCGGCAATGATGTGCAAGGTTTCCAGAATGCGGCGATGCGCGTTGACGGCGGTATGCTCTTTGCGCGCTTTTTCTTTGAGATATTCGTCGTAACCGACGGAATTTTCAAGCCGCTCCAATGCTTTTGTGACTGAACCCTTTCGCAATGCGGAAAATTCGTATTCCAATTCGTCAATTTTATTTTGATAGAATCGCGATTCCGCACCGCGGCAATCGCGCAGGCGATCAAAGACCGAAGCATGCGGATCCATTTCCTGCATCTGGCGAATGAAATCTTTTTTCAAATAGGCATTGCATTTGTAATAAATGCGTGAAAAAGTACTTAGATCCCCGGGATCGCGTGCGACGTCCAAAAAATCAAATACATCGCGCAAAATCGGATGGCGAAAAAAGAGCTCTGGATTGGCGCGAGACACAAAGGGAATTCCGGCGCGATCCAGCGCATCCATGCACGCGACGGCGGAAAGGTTGTTGCGGAAAAGAACGGCGCAAGTCCCGGAAGCGAGTGCTGCGGGCAATGCTTTTGTTATGCGGCGCAGTTGTCCGCGCAGACTTTTTGTGAGCAAAATTTCAATGCGCGGTCCCTTCGGATCATCGGTCACCGCGGTTTTCTCAAAACGGGCGCGATTGCCTTGAATAAAGTGTGCGCTCAGACGAACAATATTTTGCGAAGAGCGGTGATTTTCCTGCATCATATAGATTTTCGCAGAAGGATATATCGACTGAAAATGCAGCAAATCGGAAGGATTGGCGCCGCGAAAGCCGTAAATAGCTTGATCGTCGTCGGCGACGAGGAAGAGATTATTCTCCGGTTCCGCTAAAATCCGTATAATTTGCAGCTGCAGGGGGGATGTGTCCTGCGCTTCATCGACTTGCCAATAATAAAAACGGTTTTGCACGGTTCGCCGCAGTCCATCGTCTTTTTGAAGTACCTGCAGCGTGCGCACGAGCATATCGTCAAAATCGATGAGATTGCGCTCCACTTTGAATTGTTCGTAAGCAACCGCAATTTTTTCAAAGTTTGGAAAGCGCTCCAAAAAGCGTTTCACGTAGGTTTCGTAGTCGACGCACGCGTTTTTTAGATAGCTGTCGATGCGAAAAAAATCGTCCCGTTCTTCGTCCGAAATTGAGCGACGGTTGATTTGCTCATAGAATTTTGAAATCAAAAGGTACTTGTTGTAAGCAGAGGACCCCTCGAGCAGATGCAACGGCGTTCGGTTTTGTGCGGCGTAGTGACGAAGTATGCGGTAGCAAAAAGCGTGAATCGTTGAAAAGGTCAATCCCGGATGGGGACCGAAGCGGCTTTCGAAGCGTGCCTTCATATCCAGCGCCTGTTGTTTGGAAAAGGTGATGGAGGCAATGCGCATGGGATCGACGCCGGAAAGGAGCAGACGCTGCAGCCGCTCAATGAGTACAGTCGTTTTACCCGCACCGGGTACCGCGAGGACAAGACAGGGACCCTCGTTGTGCGCAATCGCTTTTTGTTGGGAAGATGTCAGTTGCATGGCGCCTCCGATTTCTACCTAGTATTGTAGGAAATTCAACAAAGGAAGACAAGCATGGTACAATGGAACCGGAGGAACTATGGAACGAACTTTTCAGCTCTATCTGTATGAAACACGAGAATTTTGCGAGGTGCTAATTTCCGCTGAAACGCGGACACATTTTCGCGCTTCTTTGCAGGTGTTGGACGGGGCGTGTCGCCTGTGGGGCATGACGATTGCGGTCCAAGAGGAAGCTTTTGGATGGCAGCTTCAAATTGTAACGCAGGGCATGCCGAAGAGACGGGTGTTGGGCTCGTATTATGCGCACCGCATTTGTACGATGGCGAATGCACTCGGGCTGGGTGCGCGATTGGCAGAAAATCCGGAGGCTTGGTCGGTGCAGGTGGGAGTTCCCAAACGTCCGCCGCGCCTTGGCGAAACCGCATTGGCAAAGCAGGTGCAGGGCATTCGATTTTCGGATTATGTTTTTTTGCGCAATCTGAGTTGTCCGGCGCGGGAAGCAGATCTGGAGAAAATCGGGTTTGGCAATCTTTTTTATGCTCTGAAATTTTCGTTGCCGAAAACGCTCGGCTTTCCCTGGCGATTGATTTTGCAGCGCGATACGATTGAATTTCATCGCTTCGGCAATTCCATGGAAACGGCCTATTGCGAGGCGGGCGCGCTCATGGCCGCTTTTTCCCAACTGATGGAGCAGGAAGGGCGTGCATTTACCTGGCGCGTGACGCCGCAGCAGGGGGAGCACCACTTTTATGCGTGCATGGCGCTATTGGAAACATACTTCCCAGAATGGGAACTTGCGTGATACCGATCCTTTTGGTAAAATGATCGGGTAAGCTGGTGTGTCGGAATGGCAGACGAGGCAGACTCAAAATCTGTTGTGGGCAACCACGTGTGGGTTCAAGTCCCACCACCAGCACCACACCACGCATTGCGTGGTTTTTTTGTGATTCGGAAAGGAGTCGCTATGGACCGAACCGAACCGGAAAAATATCTTTTGATTGACGGATCCAGTCTGCTCTTTCGCGCCTTTTATGCCATACGCAACCTGCGTACGCGTGACGGCATTATGACCAACGGCGTCTACGGCTTTTTAAGTATGCTCTTTAAGGCACAAGACCGCATTCAACCGCAACACATGGCCGTTGCCTTTGATCGCGCCGCACCCACCTTTCGCGCGCAGGACTACGACGCTTACAAGGCGAATCGGCAGGAAACCCCTTCGGATTTGGTGGCGCAGTTCGGCATGCTCAAGGATGTCTTGAATGCGCTGTGTATTTTTCACATAGACCAAGAGGGCTTCGAGGCGGACGATTTGATCGGCACGATGGCGCGGCATTGTGTCGAAAAGGGTGGCGAGGCCATTCTTCTGACCGGTGACCGCGATTATTTTCAATTGGTCAATGCACACACGCGCGTGTTGTATACCGTCAAAGGCATCAGTGAACTGGAGATTGTCGACGAAGCGTGGATTGAAAAAAAATACGGTCTGCGTCCGGCGCAGCTGATCGATGTCAAAGGACTGCAGGGTGATGCTTCGGATAACATTCCGGGCGTCCCGGGCATTGGTGAAAAGACCGCAGTAAAATTGATTCAAAACTACGGCAGTTTGGATGGCGTTTATGAGAATCTGTCGTCGATTTCTGGAAAAAAAATAAAGGAAAATCTCGAAGCCTATCGCACACAGGCGTATCTCAGCCGGAAATTGGGCACCATTTTCTGTGCGGTGCCGTTGGAAAAGGCAGCCGAAGATCTGCGCCTGCGCGAACCGGACAGAAAAGCCTTGCGGGAACGTTTTGAACGTCTGGAATTTCAGCGCTTTTTGCCGCGCTTTTTTGAAGAAAAAACGGCACAGCCGGGAAAACAGGCCTTGCCTTTCACCTGTGTCTCGCCTGAGAAATGGGCAAGCTGTGCAAAGCGTTTAGAAAAGGAGCCCGGTTTCGGGGTGAGCGTCTTGGCAGATGGACCGCAGTATATTCACGCCAATGCGGTTTATGTGGGTTTGTACGCGCCGAGTGTGGAGACAACTTTCGTATTTGATGTGCGCGGGCGTGCAGATATTTTTCGTTCGCATTTTGCGTCGATGCTGCAGGATGCGACCCGGCAGAAAGTGGGATATGACACGAAGGCGATCCTGTTTTTGCTGCAAAAACTCGGCATTTCTGCTGCAGGCATGCGCGATGTGATGGTGATGGAATATCTTCTGGACCCCGGTCGCAGCAGCTACGATTATGCAGCACTTGCGCGCACGGAATTGCAGCTCGAGGTGCCGAGCGAGGAAGCCGTGTTGGGCAAGGGCGCCAAACGGCGCGAGTATACCGAAGTGCCGACCGAGGAAGCGGCCGGTGTGACGGCAGCGCAGGCGGCCGTTGCCTGGAAGGCGGCACCGAAACTGTATCAAAAGTTGGAGCAGCTGGGCATGGCGCGTTTGTACGAAGAGGTGGAGAACCCGCTGGTGGCGGTGCTGTGTCGCATGGAATGGCGGGGCATTTACGCGGATGTGACGGTGTTGGATGCGTTGAACCGCGACTTTACGAAACGGCTGATGGAATTGGAACATACCATCCTTCGCGAAGCCGGCGAACCCTTTAATATCAATTCACCGAAACAGTTGGGCGATATTCTGTTTGAAAAGATGGGGTTGCCCCACGGAAAAAAGACAAAAACCGGGTACTCGACGAGTGTAGATGTGTTGGAAAGCCTGCGGGGACATGCCATTGTTGACGCGGTACTCGCGTATCGTCAGCTTTCCAAACTCAAGAGCACCTATGTGGACGGCCTGCGCGCCTGTATCGATCCGGACGGTCGGATTCGAACGACCTTCCGACAGACAGTCACGGCGACGGGACGCATTTCTTCGACCGAACCGAATCTGCAGAATATCCCGGTACGAACGGAAGACGGGCGAAAATTGCGCGCGGTTTTTCAGGCCGGTGCAGGCAATCTTCTGGTAGATGCCGATTATTCGCAGATTGAATTGCGCGTTTTGGCTTCCTTGGCGCAGGACACCGCGATGATGGATGCCTTTGCGCACGATTTGGACATTCACCGGAAAACAGCGGCGGAGGTCAATCATATTCCATTGGAGGAAGTGACCGATCTGCAGCGTTCACATGCCAAGGCGGTCAATTTCGGCATCATTTACGGCATCAGCGGCTACGGGCTGTCACAGGATTTGGGCATCTCCCGCAAAGAAGCGCAGACGTATATTGACAATTATAAAAACACCTATCCGCGCATTCGCGATTACATGGAAGAGATTATCAAAAAGAGTAAAGAGCAGGGCTATGTCGAAACGGCATACGGACGCCGCCGCTATATTCCGGAATTGGCGAGTCGCAATTTCAGCGTGCGCTCGTTCGGCGAGCGCGTGGCGCTTAATACGCCCATTCAGGGTACGGCAGCCGATATTATTAAAATCGCTATGGTGCGCGTCGATCGTGCGTTACAGGAACGTCACTTCCGTGCTCGTCTGCTTTTGCAGATTCACGACGAATTGATTATTGAAGCGCCGGAAGACGAGGCGGAGGAGGTCGGTGCGCTCATGGTGGAAATCATGGAAGGGGTCGCCGATTTTCCGGTCAAATTGCGTGCCGACATGAACATGGCAAAGAGTTGGTATGATGCAAAATAATGGGTCTTGCGATTTTGGCGCTTGCCGTAATGGAATGCCCGCCCTTGTCGGTCTGACGGGCGGAATCGCCACCGGAAAATCGACGGCAACCGCGTTGTTGCGCGAAATGGGCTACCGAGTGATCGATGCGGATCAAACGGCGCACCGGATGATGGAAGCGGGCGGCGCTTTGGCACAGGCGGTGGGGGAGCGCTTCGGTTCCCCTTACCTTCGGGAAAACGGGGCGGTCGACCGGAAAAAATTAGCACAGCTGGTGTTCTCTGATTCAACGTCACGCAAGGTCTTGGATGCGCTCGCTCATCCGCTAATTTTTCGGCAATTGCGTACGCTGCTTTCTACTTATGAGAAAGACTCGACAGAGACGCCGAAAAAGGATATTCTATTTCTTGATATTCCGCTGCTTTTTGAATCAAATGCACAAAAGCAGTTGCCGCTTTGTGAGGTCTGGCTTATCGACTGCGCAGAGGCGGTACAGAAGGAGCGTTTGTGCACACGCAACGACTATACGGCAGCGGAAGCAGAACGGCGGATGCGTGCACAGATGCCGATGGCGGAAAAGAGAAAGCGGGCGGCGCGCATTGTCTTGAATAATGGCGACCGATCCGCGTTGAAAGCGGCGCTGCAAGCAACCGTTGCAACGTTTTTGCGGGAGCGGAACTACGAATAAGGGAGAACAATATGCGCACAGTGGGTAAAATTCTGCGAAATTTATTGATTATTTTCCTGGTGGTGATTTTGATTGTAGCCGGGATTTCATATTTTCTTGTGTTTCAAGGAACAAAAAACTACCCCATCAAATATGGCGATGTGATTACGCAGCAGGCAGAGAAATTTGGATTGGAGCCAACTTTGGTGGCGGCGCTGGTGGACACGGAAAGCGCCTTTGATCCAAACGCGGAGTCCCATTTGGGGACGCGGGGTCTCATGCAGCTGTTGCCGAAAACGGCAAAATGGGTCGCATCGCAACTTTCGATCGACTATGACGACGAAAAATTGTGGGACCCGGCGTATAACGTGGAACTTGGCACGTACTATCTTTCCTACCTAGTAGGGCACTTTCAGAATGTCGAGTTTGCGATTGCCGCTTATAATGCGGGATTAAATGCGGTGGACGACTGGATCGCCGACGGATTGATTTCCCGCGACACGGACTCCCTTTCCGAGATTCCCTTCGAAGAGACGCGCGATTACGTGAAAAATATCCTGCATAAAAAATCGATCTATGACGTTTTCTATAAAGAAGGCTTACCCAATGATACGACACAGACCGATACATTTGCCCTTGCCTTTACGAATTGGCGCAAGGCCCTGGGCATAGTAACCGGGAAGCGTTAAACGAGAGGAATATAAAGCGGGGGGGCGAACCCCATCATTTGTAAACTTCGTGCGGGATGATAACAGAGAGAACGGTTTACCCTCGATACTCTACAAAGGATTTCTATTCGGAAGTCCTTTTTTCTTGTCGCGTTTCGCAGCCGCCGTCGTGTTTAGATTCGGAAAAGCGCGCAATAGACGTTTTTCATTGAACGCGTTCCAGCGCAGCCAAAAGCTCTGCCGTTTTCTTTCGACCGTTTTTGCCACAGCTTTCCCGCTGTCGCTGTTTTTCCAAGCCTGTCTTTTCTTATCCAACTCCATGGTTTGTGCATAGACCTTTTTTCCGATTTCTTCAGAAACTTTTCGCATGTCTTCCCCGATCTTTTGAGACAACTTCCACTTTTTATGGAGTCCCGTCAATGTGTTGACGGTACCGAGAAAATCGATAAAAAGGCATACTGCAAATAGCGCATTCAATCGGAGAAGTGCTGTTTTGGGGAAAATGCCGACCGACCATTGTACGATCGGATGAACGGCTTCGTAGAGCACAAAACAGCACATTCCCCAAAGCAGAGAATACTCTAAACAAATATATCCACCCACATTCAAACGTCGGTCGGAATAATCCCACCATTTTCGATGGACGATTTTTTCCAACAGAAACCCCGTTATGAGTTCAATCAACGAGGCAATGAACATTGAACCGAAGAATAAAAATAATTTATTGGTTTGCGCAATATCCGACAAAAACTCGATGACGGCAATGGCGCCAAAACCGTAGATTGGGCAACAAGGACCGTTCAGCATGCCCGCATTAACAAATTGTCCCGTTTTTATCGCACTATAGCTGACTTCCATCATCCATCCGAGAAAAGCGTAGAGGAAAAAGTAGATCAGAAGAGAAGTATTCTTCATGGAAGGGTCCTTTCTGTGAGGCGAAAACGACGATACGTGACTATTAGCAGCCAGCCATCGATTGCAAAAGTTCACAGAGCGCCTTTACATGGATGCCGGTGGCGCGCTCAGGCAGATATCCCCTCGCTTTCTTGGCATAGGCAGAGCCGGCAATGTCCAAGTGCAGCCAGGGAATATCGCGCGACAAAAATTCTCCGACAAAGAGGCCGGCGGCACTGGCGCCGCCGAAGTGACCCGGGATGTTGATTAAGTCGGCAACTTGGGAATGATTCAATTCGCGCAGACAATCGTCCGCAGGCAGCTGCCAAACTTTTTCTCCGACGACATTGCAGGCGCGTGCAAAGGCGTCGTAGAGTTCCTGATGATTCGTTACGGCGCCGGTGATTTCTTCGCCCAGAGCAACCATGCAGGCACCGGTGAGCGTGGCAAGGTCGATGACTGTATCGACGTGCAGTTCTTCCGTTGCATAGTAAATCGCATCCGCAAGCGTGAGCCGCCCCTCGGCATCCGTATTCTTCACTTCAATGGTTTTGCCGGACAGCGAACCGATGATGTCGCCGGTCTTATAGGCATGCCCTGAAATTAAATTTTCACAGGCGGCAACGACAACGGTAACATTCACCGACGCCCGATTCTTTGCCAGAGCGAGCATGGTTCCCAGCGCCGTTGCGGCACCGCCCATATCGCTGTGCATATCCTCCATGCCGGTAGGCGGTTTAATGCAGTAACCGCCGCTGTCGTAGGTCAAACCCTTGCCGACCAGCCCGAGGCGCTCGGAAGCGTCCGGATTGCCATTATAGGAAAGAACGAGCAGTCGGGGATCGCGGTCCGAACCCGAGGCGACGGCAAGAAATGCTTCCATGCCGATTTCTTCAATTTCTTTCCGATTGTAGATTTTGACTTCGACCGGAAGTTCGGCAAACGCCTCCGTTACATGCTGCGCCAGCGTTTCCGGGTACATCCGATTAGATGTTTCATTGACGAGGTCGCGGGCAAAAAAGACGCCCTCCATTACATTTTCAATGTAAGACAGCCCTCCTTTCAATTTTTCCGGCGGCCCGCCGGCGGGATTGTAGTTCACTGTAAGCGAAAAAGATTCTGCTTCGTCCGTTTTTTTGCTGAAGCGGTAGGATGCCTGATAAAACCCTTCGACCATGGCGAGGAGCGTGCGCCGATTGCAGCGGGACAACTTCGGCATATCCACTTGAATGACCGGTTGTTTATTTTCTTCGCACCACTTTGCAATGCGAAATGCCAAACGGCGCATCGCTTCAAAATCAAAGGAATCGACATCGCCCATACCGGCGAGAAGTTCCGCCGACCCGTCCAAGCGCGGCATGTAGAAAAGAGAGTCCCGTTTTGCTTCGTAGCCGAAGTATTTCTGCGCCGCAAGAAAGCTCTCGCAATCCATTTGCATGTCTTTGTGTACAAGGCGCACCGGCAGGCCACCTTGTTGAAAAAGTTGAATTTTCATAATTTCCTTTCTATGTTTCCTATGGTTTATGTTATAAGCCCTTGGAATGAGAATTGCTTTTATTATACCCAAGTATCCACATTCGCGAAGGAAACGCGCGGGCGTTCCGCCAAAAAAAGTAAAATCTGATAGAATAAATTCTTAGAAAACAATCCAAACCGCACAAAACGTTTATGAAAACTACAGGAGGTTGCCATGAAATCCGATTTACAAATTGCCCAGGAAGCGACCCTGAAACCCATTGAGGAAATCGCACTAGACGCCCGGATTCCTCTGTCCTACGTGGAACCGTATGGAAAATACAAGGGGAAAATCGATCTTTCCTTTTTAGAGGAAAAGCTCAGCGGCGAGGGAAAGCTGATTTTGGTAACTGCCATGAATCCCACGCCCTACGGGGAAGGGAAAACGACTATGGCGGTGGCATTGGCGGACGGATTGCGCCGGCTGGACAAAAGAACGGTGCTCGTCTTGCGCGAACCGTCGCTCGGTCCCGTGCTGGGACTCAAGGGTGGCGCTGCGGGCGGGGGCAATGCGCAGGTTTTGCCCATGGAAGACATCAATCTGCACTTTACCGGCGATCTGCATGCAATCACCAGTGCCAACAATCTGCTTGCCGCCATGATCGACAATCACATTTTTCAGGGCAATGCGCTCGGCATCGACCCCCGGCGCGTTACCTGGCATCGCTGCATGGATATGAATGACCGACAATTGCGATTTTTGCTCAGCGGACTCGGCGGCGCAAAGCAGGGGACGCCGCGCGAAGATCATTTTGACATTACGGCGGCCTCGGAGGTTATGGCGATTCTGTGTCTTGCAACGGATTACGAAGATCTCAAGACGCGTCTGGATCGCATTGTCGTCGGTTACACCTACGAGGGAGACGAAGTGCGCGCGTGCGATCTGCACGCGGGCGGCGCCATGACGGCGCTTTTGAAAGAGGCGATGAAACCGAACCTTGTACAGACCTTGGCTCATACGCCGACTTTGATGCACGGGGGGCCTTTTGCCAATATTGCACACGGTTGCAACTCGGTCGTTGCGACAAAGATGGGATTGCAACTCGGTGATTACGTCGTAACGGAAGCCGGCTTCGGTGCCGAACTGGGAGCGGAGAAGTTTTTTGATATTAAATGTCGTACCGCCGGCTTGGAGCCGCAAGCGGCCGTTCTTGTCGCAACGCTGCGCGCGTTGAAACATCACGGCGGTGTGGCAAAGGGCGAAGAATTGCAGGAAAACGAGGGCGCCTTGCGCAAGGGACTGGAAAATTTATGGCGCCATGCGAAGAATTTACGAGACGTCTACGGCTTGCCAACGGTGATCTGCCTCAACGGCTTTGCCGGCGAGTCGCCGCGTGAAATTGCGCTGGTAAAAAAAGAGGTGACGGATCGCGGTTACGTCTTTTCCTATTGCACCGGTTGGGCAGACGGCGGAAAGGGCGCACTCGATTTGGCAGAAAAAGTGGTGGCGGCTTGTGAAAAAGCGTCCGATTTTCGATTTGCATATGAATCCGACGCATCGCTTATGGAAAAAATTGAAGCCATCGCACAAAAGGTGTACGGTGCCAAAGAGGTGCGCTACGCCCCCGGTGTGACAGGACGGTTGCGGAAGTTGGAAAAGGTCGGATATGGCAAACTGCCCGTTTGCATCGCAAAAACACAGTACAGCTTCAGCGATCAGCCGAAGATGCTCGGCGCGCCAACCGACTTTTCGTTTACCATTCGTGACGTGGAATTAAACGCCGGCGCCGGTTTTGTGGTCGCTCTTGCCGGTTCGATTATTCGGATGCCCGGGTTGCCCAAAAAGCCGGCTGCCGAAGGCATAACACTGGAAAACGGGAAGATTCAGGGACTGTATTGATCACCCGGGCGAACCGGGCGCATGGGCAGCATGCCTAAAAGGCGCCGATACGACAGGAGGGAACATGGCGGAAATCTGGCGAGGAAAAGAAGTTCGGCTGCAGATCGAAGAAGAAGTGAAGAAACGTGCACAGGCACTGCAGGAGCGAGAGATTACACCCACGCTGGCATTTTTTTCCGTGGGACAGGATGAAACGGCGGCTGCGTATCTGCGCACGGCAAAAAAAATCATGGCGCGTTGCGGAGTAAAGGTGCGGGAAGAAATTCTGCCCGCAGAGGTGTCGCAGGAATACGGCATATCCCGCATGATTCAGCTTTCCGAACAGAGCGACGTGCACGGCATCATGCCCATGATGCCGCTGCCGGAAGGGTGGACGGAGCGTCCGCTGCTCGAGGCGATTGCGCCATCCAAAGATGTGGACGGGCTGACTTTGCGCAATCTCGGTCGCATCGTTGCCGGGGAAGAAGGCTTTCTCAACTGTGCGGTGGATGCCGCGTTTCGTTTTCTTTCCCATTATGGCGTCTCCCTGCGCGGGAAGCGCGTTTGTCTGCTCGGCGCCGGACGCTTACTCGGGCGGCCGCTTTCACTGCTTTTGGTGCGAAAGGGTGCGACTGTGACGGTTTGCAACACCAAGACGGTGGACGCGCCGGGAATTGCCCGACAGGCGCAGCTGCTGATTACGGCAATGGGACAACCGGGGCTGGTCGACCGCGCGTACTTTGCGCCGCAGCAGATCGTAGTGGATTTGGGAACATCTTTTGTGGACGGAAAAATGCGCGGCGATGTCGACGCGGTGGCGGCGGAAGTGGTGCGCGCCTATACGCCAACTCCGGGTGGCGTGGCGTCGGTGACGTCGTATGTATTGGCGGAACACGTCGTGTGCGCGGCAGAGCGGAGCGGCCAATAATGGACGCCGAGGCACTTTTTTCGCATTCCAAAGTCCGGGCGATGCGCCAATGGCTGGAGGCCCTTTCGCATCCGGAGCAAAAATTTGAATTCCTGCGCATTGCCGGTACGAACGGAAAGGGATCCGTGGGTGCCGTGATTGCCCGCGGACTTTTCCTGGCGGGGTGCGGTCCCGTGGGCCATTTTTCTTCGCCGCATGTTCTCAATTATCGGGAACGAATGCAGGTCGATGGACAGTGGATTTCCGCGGAACAAATGCGTACCGTGGACCGCAGGCTGGAGGAGGTGAAAAAAGAAAAATCTCTTCCCGAGCTGTCTTACTTTGCGCGCTCTTTTTTGCAGGCCCTGCTTTTCTTCGAACAGTCCGGTTGCCGTTTTGCCGTTGTCGAGTGCGGGATCGGCGCCCGGGAAGATGTAACGCAGTGTCTGTGGGAGTGCACAACCCATGCTGTGGTCACAACGATTGCCCGCGATCATGAAAAAACATTGGGGCATCGGCTGCCGGAGATTGCTTTTCATAAAGCGGCGGTGCTGCCGCCCGGGGGCGAGGCGCACAGCGCTTTTGCGACAGCGGAAGTCCGGCGCGTGCTCGTTGAACAGGCGCACACGTTTCGCACCCGGCTGCATTTTTTTCAGCCCGAGGACGCACAGCTGCTCCGCGTGGACTGCACCTGTGAACGCCCGCATCAGTTTTTTGCCGCACAAGGGCATACCTGGGAATCCGTTCTCGTCGGCCGACATCAGGTGGAGAATGCGGTGCTGGCAATCCGGAGTCTGAAAGATTTGGGCGTATCGGACGCGGATATTCAAAAAGCCCTGCAAACCGTCGTATGGCGCGGACGCATGGAGCGCATTCATCAAAATCCGGATGTCTGGATCGACGGCGCACACAACGACCAGGCCATTGCGCGTTTACGGGACAATTTGGAATGGCTGTCCATTGAGCACCCTTTTCTGGTGTTCGGTGCGCATCGCGACAAAATCAGTCAAGCCGCGCAGGAGGCGTTGTACCGGGTCGGCACGGTGTGCCCCATTTCCATTCAGGATCAGACGGATGAACAAATTGCTCCTGCGGTCGAAAAGGCGTTGACAACCTGCATAAAAAACGACCGGCGAAGGCCGATCGTTGTCTGTGGCAGTTTGTATTCCTTGGGAGCTGCAATCCGTTATTTTTCGTAAATTGGGGGAAACGCTTCGTCGGGCGCACCGGATGCTCCCATTTCGCGCCAGATTTTGCGCACCTCGGCTAAAATGGACAGCGAACCGAAACACAATACGCGGCTCGAATTTTTTAAGGCGCAACAGGCATCTTGGACATTGGAATGTGCAAAGACGGGCACGCTGCCTGCATGAGGGCGGATTTCCGCGCACAACGCCTCGGCGGGAAGGCCACGCGTGCCGGGTGCGGTGATGCAGTGAATGGAACGGGCGCGCTGCGGCAGCGTCCGAAACATTTCGCCGTGTGCCTTGTCTGCAAAAACGCCAATTAGAAAATCGAAGCGCTGCTGCGGAAAATAATCGTCGAGGGACGAGAAAAGTATGCGAACCGCGGCGGGGTTATGCGCGCCGTCCAGCAGGCGCAGCGGATGTTCCGACACCACTTCCAGACGCCCCGGTAAAAAAGCACGCTGCAGTCCGACGCGCAGTGCGTCATCAGACAGGCGGACGCCCTGTTCGCGGAGCGCTGCGACCGCTTCCAAAACCAGAGCGGCATTTTTCGCTTGGTAGCGCCCGCGCAGGTGGAGGGAGAAGGTCTGCCCGCAATAGGTAAACGAAGGATGCCAGAAATCGGTGCCGCTTTGCACCGCCGAGCCGTTCACGAAGCGGTAGGGAATGCGCAGACTTTCCGCACGGGCGCGCAAAACTTCAGCTGCCTCTTTATGTTGCGCCTGAAAAACGGCACAACTTCCCGTTTTTAGGATGCCCGCTTTTTCGCCAGCAATCGCTGGAATCGTATTGCCCAAAATTTCTGTGTGATCCAAATCGATATTGGTGATGATTGCAAGCAGGGGAGGATCGATGACATTCGTTGAATCCAGCCGACCGCCCAGCCCGGTTTCCAGAACGACAAAATCACATTTTTTTTCGACAAAATAGAGAAAACTCAGCACCGTTGTCAACTCAAAGCGCGTGGGCGCCTCCTTCATCCGAAGAGTCTCTTCATAGAGAATGCGCGTGAGGCGCAGTAAAGAGGCGTCGTCGATCGGCCCGTCGACTTGAATGCGCTGCGCATAAAGATCCATTGGGGAAAGGTTCAATCCGACGCGGTAGCCTTCCGTGCGCAGTACGGATGCAAGTAGGGTCGAAACCGATCCCTTGCCGTTCGTGCCGGCGACATGTATAAAGCGCAGGCGCCGTTGCGGATTTCCCAGGCGCTCCAACAATTCGCGCGTGCGTGCGAGACCGGGTACGCAGCGATCACGGCAAGGTGCCGTTAAAAAGGCAGTGGCTTCTCGGACATTTTCAGGGGCTTTTTCTTTCACGAAAGGCAGAGTCATGACGAACTTCTTTCCACAACGATTATTTTGGGTGTTACACGGTGCGGCTGAAAACGGGACGACGAAAAACGGACTCCAAAGACCCCTTGTGAAAGAGAATTAAAAGGGTGCCGGCAATCGCCGCATTGAGCAGCGAATTCGGCAGGCGCTGCAGCAAAATGGTCCAGTAGGGCGTCTCATAGAGTTGGTGCAAAAACAGGCTCATCAGCCCCAAGGAGACAAACAGCGTGTTGCAGCATAAAAAACCGCCGATCTGTCGCAGCGTAATGGTCTTGCTGAAAAACAGTCCGTATAAAAAACCGGTCAGAACGGTACAGAGCGTAATTCCCGGATGATATACGCCGAACGGGAACAACATCGCCCCTAAAAAATCCGCCATGCCGGCGGCACAGGCGGCGGGGATCGCTCCATGGCGAATGCCGCAGATCATGATCGGAATAAAGGAAAAACCGATGCGCACCCAGGACAGGTTGATGGAAACAAAGCGCGCTAAAATCAGTGTCAGCGCGGTAAAAAGTGAGAGTTCCACGAGCATTTGCGTCTTCTTCACAGTGTGGTTGGTTAACATGGTCTTCTTTCTATATTCACAGGCGAGCGGTGCAAGCTGAAAGCGTTTCGAGTGACTTACCCAGGCGAGCGGCGCAATCCGAAAGCGCTTTGAGTGATTTAATAAATGCGATAGAGTCCGGCGACGATGCCGAGAATGGTACAATGGCGCACGCGAATCGGTTCCATGGAGGAATTCTCCGGGTGTAGCTCGACATATCCGTCGCGCTCATAATACGTTTTTACCGTGGCATCTTCTCCGAGCAGTGCCACTACCTGGTCGCCGTTATGGGCATAATCTTGGCGTTTAATAATGACATAGTCGCCATCGAAGATGCCGGCTTCAATCATCGACTCACCGGATACATGCAGTACAAAGTATTGCGATCCGATGCGAAAGAATTCGGCAGGCAGCGGAATGGTTTGTTCCATGTGTTCATCAGCGTAGATGGGCAGTCCCGCCGCCACGTCGCCAAAGACCGGGATATCCAAAATATCATCGCGCGAATCAGAGGCACGGCCGGTTTCAGGGGACGACAGGGGGAGATACTCCGCACTGCGTTCTTCGTTGAGCCGCAGCGACCGTTTCCGCCCCGGCTCCATGAGCAGGTACTCTTTTTCAATCAAGATATGCACATCGGATGAAACTGTCGAAACTGAACCGACGCCGACGGCATTTTGTATATTCCGAAAACTCGGCGCATAGTTGTTTTTCCGATAAAAATCGGCAATGTATAACAGCGTTTTTTGCAGTCGCGGGCTTAACTCTGAAAACATGGCATCCTCCTTCGTGGCAATTTCATTGTATCGTCTTTCCAAACGAGGTGCAAACATTTGTTTGATGCTGGAGGGATTATCGAACGCCAGTCCTGCAAAAATCAGCGGTTTTTAATTTCTTCACGCAGGAAGGTTGTAACGATATCGGCAAAGCGTTCGGCTTTTTTGGCATATACAAAGGTATTGCCGTAAATGCGCTTCGCCGCTTCCACGTCTTCTTCCTCTCCGGTGAAAATACCCAAGACGGCAATGCCTTGCTGACGCAGGGCGCGCACTTCCCGCGCCGTATCGTCAACTGCGAAATCGCCGCTGTACTTTTTCTCCTTTTGGTTGCGCTTCGTATTGACACGTGAACGTTCGTCAAAGGGTTTCCCGTCGGACAACACAATCAAGGCGTGGCGTTCACCGGGCGCGTCCTTTTCGATGCGCTGTTTGAGAATCCGCAAGGCAAAGCCGTCGCGATTGGCGGCGTCGGGAAAATACGTGAGCAATTTTTCAACGGCGGTTTCGCCGTAGTTCAGCAGTTCGTGCAGAATGGTAAACCCTTGCTGACTGCGAAAGGTGTGCACGCGCAGTGGAATATGACAGCGCAGCAAAGCACGGGCCAGGATGATGCCCTGGGCCGCAATGACGGTGTGACGGCTCTGCTGCGATGCGGAACCATCCAATAAAAGGTCCACGGAAAAGGCACCAAATTCCTCGTGGGAAAGACGGTGAAAAATGCGTGCATCATCCAGTGCGATCGGTTTCCACAAAAGTCCTGCCAGTAATTGTCCCTCGCGCGCCAATACGGGCGCTTCTTCGACTTCATTTAACAGCGTATTAGTCAGGCGATCCGCAAGGCGCAAAATGGAGCGATGAATTTGCGGACGACGTTCTTCCACATACGCCGCATTTTTTAATCGCACTTCTTCCAACACGCGGCGGCGATAGGAACCGGTTGTTTCCGGCAATTCGCCGCGTGTGATCAGCAGATGTGCCCCTTCGTGATTGCCCGTCGCCGCTTTGCGGCACAGCTTTTGCATTTCCTGCTCCGAGAGGGAGGGCAATCCGTAGTTGGCTTCCATGAAAGCGCGCTTTTCCGCATAATTTTTTGCCTGTGCCGTATGGAAAAAAGGGCGATCGCCGCGATCTTCTTTTTTGCTGTCGTCGAGGAAAATATTTCCTGTAAATTCTGCCGATTGGACGGCATATTGCTTTTCTAATTCTGCCTCGTCATAGCGCTGCTGTCCAGCGCGCTTCTGTGTGCGGCGCGCCTGTTTGACCTGTTCTTTCCAGGCCTTTTCCGCTTGCGGTGTGGGATGAAAATGAAATTCACGCTGCAACAGGGCCCGCAAGCCCTCGATGAAGCCTTGCGTATCGCTGTCACCCAAGGCTTCCAATCCGTCCAACAGGCGGCGCACCATCGGACTTACTTTCGGGACATCGCCGAGTATACGTTGTGCATGCGCCATTTGCAGCAATTCCACTTCATCGCGCGGGGCACTGCGTTCAAAGCGCCACAGCGTCTGCTGCGCCGCTTCCCGGCGATAGCGGGAAACCACGGGACGCTCTTTTAACAAGCGATTCATCACCCCATTTTCCAAAGCAAAGTCGAGCAGTGACTCAAAATTTTTCACCTGCGCGTGCTGGCTGTACAGATAGCGCCGAAAGGCGTCCAGCAGCGTGCGGTCATAGTATTTTTCTACACCGCCCTCCACAATATTTTTATAAAAATCCGCTTTTCCGTCGGCATTTTTCGGCAGCCGGGCAGGCGTCCAGTCGTAGCGTTTACTTACGGTCCATTGAATATTTGCCGCTCGTTGCGCTTGCTCGGAAAACAGACCTTCCTGCGCAGGCGTTTCCTGCCTCATTCCTCATCCTCCGCAAACAGTTCCTCCGCGCGCAATTTCGGACTGACGGTCAGATGGATGACATCCGCGATGATTTCCTGTTCGAACGGGTCAAAACTCTTATTGGTCAGTCCCATCATCAGGGCGTTTTCGGGCGCCAGTCCGCGCTGCATCAGGGCGATGGCCGCCAACAGACCGCGCAAATCCACCGATTTCGAGGAAATTTCGCCATTTTCATTCTTTTTCTGCAGGTCCAGAAACAGCCGGGAAAAAGGTTCGACAAAATCCTCGCGCAGCGTCGGAAATTGCTCCCGCAGCAGCCGGCGCAGCTGTATCGTGCCAATGGGCGGCACCTGAATGACAGAAAAGCGGGAAGTGAGCGCCTCATTTAATTCCCGCGTACCGACATACCCGTAGTTCATCGTCGCAATAAATCGCGTTTCGGGGCGCAGAAAAATGCGGTCATAGCCCGGAATATCGATCACGCGGCGGTAGTCCAGCGTTGCATGAAGCACGGCAACGGCATCGTTGCGGGCCATATTGATTTCATCCAACACGCCGAATCCGCCAGCTTCCGCGCAGCAGGCGATCGGCCCCTTGCGGAAGGAAACGCGCCCCTGCGAAAAGGTATCGGTGCCCAACAGCGATGCGGCATCGGTGTTTAAGTGGAAACTGATATTCCAAGACGGGCGCTCAAAGAGGCGCGCCAAATTGTCCGCCAAAACATTTTTCCCCGTCGCCTTAGAGCCGACGAGCAGTAAATTCTCTCCTGCTAAAAGGGCGGCAATCGCCTGTTCCCAAACGGTTTTCCCAAAGTAGTGAAAGGGCGGCGCTGGGATTCGGCTGCGATCCGTACCGGCGGAATGCATATGCAAAAAAGTGCGCACCTGATCCAATAAAGCCTTCTGAACGCCCTGCTCCTCTAAAAAATCAAACATAGTATCTCCTTGTATTTCTTTTCCAATCTGCACCATTGTTACCCAAAAATGGCCAATAAAAAAATCGCAAGGAAATCCTCGCGATTTTTCACAGATGTACGGAGAACGGTTTAGAAGCCGATTTCGCCGGCTTTTTCGCCGTTAATGGCGTAGTAAACGCGGCGTTCTTCCGGCTTCACGTACAAATCGAGTGTTTCCATGTCTTTAATTTTTCTTCCTGCATTGCGCCAATCGGATTTGATGCGGTCGACGAGATCGGATTCACAAATCTGCTGTCCTTGGTATTGCACATAAAGGTTTGTTTTCATAAGTACTCCTTTCGCGTTCCGTTCCGGCGTTATTCTATCACAAAAGTCCGGAAACGTCGATTGCACCCTATTTTTTGATATGGTATCGTAGCGGCGGAGGGAGTGGAATGGGAAACCGAAAAGAGAAGTGGAAATATTTTTTACAACAGTATATGCCGGGGATGCGCATCTTAAAGACAGCATTGGCTGTGTTTTTATGCTTGTTGTATTGGCATTGGGTGCGCATGGGCAGCCCCATTGATGCGGCGATCGCCGCTATTGTCTGTTTGCAGCAGGATGTACGCAGCACGGCGGATCGCGCTTTTGCGCGTACCTTCGGCACCTTTTTGGCAGGGGTTTACACATTGGGCTTTCTGTGGATTTTCCGCGTTTACTTGCAGGTGTCGGCGGACAGTATTTTTTATTATTTTCTGATCGCCCTGTTTCTGATCCCGCTCATGGTATTGGTAGTGCGGTTGCGGCAACGGGGTGCGGTGGTAATTGCCGCCATCGTTTTTGTACTCGTTTCGTTGGGCGACAAAGCCGCTTTGAATCCGGCGCTGTATGTGACGCATCGCGTCCTCAATACCTTGTCGGGCATTTTACTGGCGCTTATGGTGAACTGGTTGCCGCCGCTTAATCGACTGGAGATGTGGCGGGTGCAAAAGTTGGGGCTGGAAGATGTGCCGGCATCTTTTATCGATCCGGAACCGCAGGGTGCGAGACGTTTGACGCCGGGCGAAAAACGTTCGAAAACGGAGGGAGAAAAGCGACAGTGAAAATCGGCGACCATGTGCGCGTGAAAATTACAGACTGGACGACGGAAGGACGTGGCGTCGCCCGATCGGAAGGTCGGGTGCTTTTTGTCGAGGGAGCGCTTCCGGGAGACGTCTGTGAAGTGGAAGTTCGACTCATAAAAAAGAACTTTGTACGCGCCCGTACGCTGCGCATCCTATCCGACTCACCGGATCGACGCATTTCTTCCGCCGAGGAGCAAGAGGATGACGGAGCGGATCTTTATGCACTGCGCCCAGAAGCCCAGCGTCGTTGGAAAAAAGATTATATTGAACAGAGTATGCGGCGCATCGGTGGTCTGGAGACCGACTGTGAGTTTGTTCCCATGCCCGATACCGGATACCGCAATAAAGTTTTGTTTCGTTTGAATGAAAAAGGACAGCTGTGCCGCCTGCGACGTCGTTCCAAGGAGCGCATTGCGGTGTTTCGCGATCCGCTTGTCGTGCCGGCATTGCAATCGACCATTGCACATTGGAATGACGCCGTGGCGGCGACACTGGTACAGCAAAATCAGGAAGACGCGGTGCGCGCCGTGCAGCTGCGCGTAAACAGCGCAGGCCATCTCATGGTTTCGCTGATTTTGCGCCCAGTCGTTCCGCAGCGCAGGCGGCAGATTTTTGACGTACTCCATCCTTTGTTGCAGCCGGAGGTGCTTTGCGCCTGCGAAACAGCGCGCGAAGGCGATGTTGCGCTGCAAAACCCGCTGTATTTTGCCACCAACCAACGCATGCTTTCCGAAACCATCTGCGGCTTACAGCTTTCCCTTTCACCGGCTTCTTTTTTTCAGGTCAATCGCGACAGCGTCGAAATGCTCTACCAAATCGCGCTGGCTTTTTTTTCGGAGGGGACAGGCAAAACCATCTTGGATTTGTATTGCGGGACCGGCGTCACGAGTCTGCTGTTGGCAAAGCGGGGCGCCCGCGTCATCGGGGTGGAGGTCGAGCCTTCCGCCGTGCGCGATGCCAAAAAAAATGCCCGACGCAACGCCGTGCAGGGGGCAGAATTTCGCTGTGCGCGCGTCGAACAGATTTTGCCGCAACTTTTGGAAGAAAGCAAAGCAACTGAAATTTTACTGGATCCACCACGCGCGGGATTGCATAAAAAGGCAGTGGAAGCGCTTTGCGCCTCCGGTGCACAACGAATTGTCTATATCTCTTGCAATCCGGCGACCTTGGCGCGGGATTGCGGGCGCCTGTGTGAAAGCGGTTTTGTCGTGAAAAGCTTGGTCGGGGTGGACCAGTTTGTGAATACGAGCAATGTGGAGACAGTTTGTTTACTGACAAGGAACCAGTAAAAGTACAGAAATAGGCTTAAATGAGAGATTTCAAGAAATTTGCTGAGGGCGGTCTTCGGGAATAGACCGGTCGAATCGTCGCCAATCTCCACTGTGATGCCTTTGATTCTGCGACCATATGGACCTCCATTTTGCTTGCAATTGCTTGCACATGCTTGTAACTGTTACTGTAATCCCGTCTTTGACAGTTACGACGAACAAAAAGCGCAAGAAGCCTGCTATGCAAGGTTTCTCTGCGCTTTTCTTCATGCGTTGCGTTTGCCTACCTATTTTCTTTCTCTTTCCTACAGGTCACCCGCGGTTTGCGCGCTGCCGACTGATTCAATAGAGGGCGACCCCCGGTTTTTGCTCGGTGCAGCAAACATATGGCGCTGCCGACAGGCTAAAATGGAATAATTGTAAAAAGCTCCGAATCATTGTGCTGGTTAAAAGGTAAAAAAATCAAAAACATCAGCAGTTCTGCCTTCGAAATGAATGAAATTGACGGTCCAAATGCGCAAAAAAGCGAAAATGTCAGCAGTTCTCCAAAGAACGCAGAAAAAGTTGACGGTGTAAAATCGAAAAATGAAAAAAACATCTGTCAAAAACTCGCAAATTGGAAACTTGAGGTCCTATTTCATAAATCGAAATAAATTTTTATGTAAAATTTCAAGTTTATATTCACTTCATACAACAGGACTCGTCAACTAAACTTGACACAATTCGTCGCTCCCTAGAAGAAAGAAGTCCATACCTCGCAGCATCCACCCCATCAAACAGGGTGTACGCAGCATCAGGCCAGTGCCGTCTCAATCGGTCGCCTTTGGGTTCAAAAAGGGATCTTCGTCGTTCATGGGAAATTGAAAGTGCTCAAAGGCCTGCAGCATTTTGGGGTGGTGGATGACAAAGTGAATTTCAGGAGCATTATTTTTGGATACGACCACCCATTTCCCGGAGTGAATGCAGATTTGGATATTCTTAAATGGAGAGATCGGCAATCGCTTGAGTTGATAGCCGGGGTACTGATCGGTCAGCTCCTGTGTGGCGCGCAGATGGATTTGGTATTGTTCGTAAGTATATGTAGGAATTTTTTTTGTGGGCAGGGAATGAAAGGGAACAGACAGGGGATGTTGCTTGAAATCCTCCGCGGGAAAATAGGGAATATCCATGACGACGTTGTTGTTTTTCAGAATAGTTTGGAGGATGTAGCGTTGGCGCACGCGGTCTGCAAGCACGAGAGCCTGCTCCTCTTCATTAAAATGATGCAGGCGGAACAAATCCTCCAGGACTTCATCCGGCATGGTGTGCAAGGGAAGAGAAGACAAAATGTAGTGGCGTTCCCCCTCCAACAAGGAGGCGGTGTTCTCAAAGGCTTGATAAGCCTCGCGCTGGTCCGCCTTAAAGGTGCGCATGAGAGGCTGCGCCTTGGCTAGCAGGCGGGAGGCGCGCTTATGATAATATTCAAGTTCCTGTTTTTGCTGCGTCAAATAATATTTTCCTTCTTTATGATAGCCACGCAGACACTCGCCGGAAAGTGCCGTCTCACCGGATACATAATCCGTGTGGCAATAGATGAGATTGTTGTTGCCCTCCAGATAATAGGAAAAAATATGTCCGGTCATATACAGGGGAATCCAGCTAACCAGACCAAGCATCATTTCATTGGGTTGCATACTATTAACTGTAAGGAATGATATATAGACACAAAAAAAGGAGGATAAATAGAATATATGGGTAAAATCACAGCGCTATACTCCCGCCTTTCAGTTGGTGATGAGGACAGGGACGGGGGAGAAAGCAACAGTATTGTAAACCAAAAAGCATTTTTAGAGCGATATGCAAGACAGCAAAAGCTGATGAACATTCGCCACTATATCGACGATGATGAAAGCGGTAGGTTCTTTGATAGAAGTGCCTATACACAGATGATAAGCGATGTAGAGCAAGGCAAAATCGGAATTGTCATTATGAAAGATATGACAAGATGGGGACGAGATTATCTTCAAGTAGGAAATGCGATGGAGACATTTAGAAGAAACAATGTACGCTTTATCGCCATCAATAACGGCATAGACAGCATTGACCAAAATACATTGGAATTTGCTCCATTTATCAACATTATGTCAGAGTGTTATGCAAGAGACATCAGCAAGAAAGTAAAGACAGGAATTAAAACCAAAGGAGCAAACGGAAAGCCTGTCGCAACAGAAGCCCCATACGGCTATATAAAAGACCCTGAGAACAAAGATTATTGGATAGTCGATAAAGAGAAGCTGCCGAAGTTGTAAAACTCATTTTCAGGCTATTTATGGAGGGGAAAAACAGAAATCAGATAGCCGTTTATCTGAAAGAAAAAGAAATACCAACCCCAACCTCTTATATGAAACAGCAAGACAGAGGAACAGCAAAAAGTAAACCTCTTAATGAAGAAAACAGATATAACTGGAACAAAGCAACCCTGACACGCATACTGAAAAGACAGGAGTATTGTGGTGATGTAGTCAACTTCAAGACTGAAAAGCATTACAGAGATAAGAGAAACCATTATGTAGATAAAAGCAAATGGCAAATAACAGAAAATGTGCATGAGCCGATAATAGATAGAACTACCTTTGAAAATGTAGAGCGTATGTTAAAAAACGCACCTGTAAAAAGACCAAACGGAGATGGAGAAATTCACGCACTTTCAGGCTTGATGTACTGTAAAGATTGCGGAACGAAAATGCACATTCGTACCATATACAAAAACGGAAAAGTACAGCATGCAACCTATTGCAGTGAATATGCCAAAGGAAAAGCAAAGCACCCCAAATGCAATTCGCCCCCCCCAGATTGGAAAAGGTACGGATCCCAGCTTTGAAAGCATGATCCTATTTCAGGGAGGGACGGCAAGCGTCGCGGTCGTCGGCATGCAGGATGGCTTTTGTCTTCAGACGGTAACCGGTGATGACATATCCAACTTACTCCTTGCCGCTTTCCTGTTTGAAAATTTATGGCCGGAGGATACGGACGAATCGATGGCGGAGGACACAACCGCGGCGGATGACACGACTGCGGAGCAAGGTCTATCGAATGCACAGTTCGCAGTTTCTGCCGGGGTGGCAACGTCTGAGGGGGTCGCAGCTTCTGCGCAGGAAACAGTTTCTGCACAGACCGTAAGTGCTGCACAGGTTGCAGCACCGGAGACCAACCCAGTGGACGATCAGGAGACAACCCCTCTACAAGTACAGCGCTTCTGCGGACATTGCGGCACGCCTGTTGAAAATAGCGCGATGCGCTTTTGCCCCAAGTGCGGACAGCCGCTGGATTGAAGAAGACCCGCCCCATGGGCGCCGGTCGGAAGCCTATAAGGAAAGTAAATCGAAGGGGCAGGCGAATGGAGGGAGATTACATGAAATATTTTTTGAGAATGACGCTGGGCTTGGTGCTCTTGCTGATGCTTGGGGCTTGCTCCGACGAGTCGGCAACCACGGACAAATCCAAACAAACCGAGCCATCTTCCGGCGCGGCGACCGAAACGGATTCGGCCTCACAGCAGAGTGCGACAGAGGCAAAGCAGCTGGTGGTTTACACCTCTGTAGACCAGGTCTTCTCTGAACCGATTCTGCAGAACTTTCAACAAGAGTCCGGCATTACCGTCAAGCCGGTATACGATATTGAGGCGGCAAAAACGGTCGGCTTGGTGGAGCGTCTGATCGAAGAAAAGGATCATCCGCAATGTGATTTGTTCTGGAACGGGGAGACCCTGCAGACCATGCGTCTTGTCAAAGAAGGCGTGGTCGAGGACAAGGATTGGCAGACTTTTGGTGGGCGTGGCCGCGTCTTTCTCTATGACAAGACGGCAGTAGAAAAAGACCAATTACCCAAAACCATCAAGGAACTGGGGGATGCAGACTTCGGCAAGGAGGGCCTTTCCTATGCGATCGCATATCCCATGTTTGGAACCACATCGACCCATGTTGCCATGCTCTACGGAATCAACGGGGCACAGGACACCAAAACGCTGTTTGAGGCGATGCGAGAACATGGCGCGATGGTGGTGGACGGCAACAGTGCGGTCAAGGATGCGGTGGACCGTGGGGCAGTAGCCTTCGGATTGACGGATACGGACGATGCCCTAGAGGCCATGCAGGATAATGATAAACTTGCCATTGCCTTTCCGGACCAGCTGGAACCGGGCGATGGAGCGATGGTCATCCCCAATAGCGTCGCCATCATCAAGGGCAGCGCCCACGAGGCGGAGGCCAGGGAACTGATCGACTATCTGCTGTCGGAAGACGTCCAAAAACAGATGGTGAAAAGTGGCTGGCTTTCCGATGAAGTGGAAAGCACCAAGAAATTTGATGTGGATTGGATGGCAACCTTCGACAATTATGAACCATCCAAGAATGACATGAAAGAAATTTTTGCCAGATAGGGAAAAGGGGCTGTCGAAATGCTTGCGTTCTGACAGCCCCTTTCTTGTCGGGCGGAGCCTGACGAAAAACTTACCTTTGACTCAAATTTTTGTCTTTACACCATAATTTGACCTTGGCTTTGTCAGGACCGCTTTGCAATTTTATTCTCCATCCAGTTTCCTTGCAAACAATGCGATCGATAAAAAGCCTACGAATGCGACTGCCAACAGGCTCATGTGAATGACATATAGAATGTCGCCGGTCTTAAGCGACCAATCATTTTTCTTTTCTGCGTCTCTTTCTTCCGATATATGAATCGTATCATCCGTTATTTCAGATTGCTCTTAAAATGCGTAATAAGAAGCCTCCCATTCCAGTCTCGTGACTTCACTTTTCGATTCTACAGAAGTATAAGAAGCTTTTTCTTGTACATCAAAAGTGTCCTCATTGAACCAGGCATCCTCTTTTTCCGTTTTTTTATCCGTTTTTCCGGGCGCAAGTTCAATCGTAATTTCCGGATCTTCGATTTCTATCTTCTTGCCATCTTCGGTGGGTGCTTCCCCATTCTGAACAGTAACTTCTACGTTTGCCGTTTCTTCCGTTTTCTGTTCCTCCTTTAATGGGAGTTGTTTCTTTTCCCTTTGCCTCTCCAACATCACTTATGAGCTTTCCTCCCGGACCTAAGAATTCTTGCGTTTAACTTTTTTCTTCTCCGCCAGTGTTCTCCTCTTTCCATTCTTTCTCTACCGTTGTTGTCTCTTCATTCTCTTTTACAGCGGGCGATTCAGACGGTTCGGGATTTAATTCGTTGGTAGCCAATGCTATACTATTGCATGTAGCCGCCAGCATCAGCATAATGGCGAGTAGGCACGATAGCAACTTCAATATTTTGTCTTCATGATTTTCACCTCCTATATTTCAGAAGCTAAAAGGATGAAAGAGATGAAAGCAAAGAGGGGGACAGCGACGACAACAAAGAGAAAGACAAAAGTGAAACGGCCAACTGATTCTTGATAATCCATTCCTATATTTTATTTTAATAACCGATCTTTAATGGAAAGATCGAAAAATAAAAACGATTCAACAATACATTCATAATGAGCAATATGCCCAGAAGTCGTATTGTGCCACCTCTGAAAAAGGAGAAAATCGAAATGAAAAAAGATTTGCGACATTTCAGCCTTCTGCTACTGCTGGCCGTGCTACTCGTCGGATGCGTGGGCGGTACGAGCAGCGGCGGTGTTGGCAAGGACAATTCCAAAGCCAAGATCGAACATTATGTGATCACCCGATATTTTGGTGATGATGCAAGCGTGCAGGATTTCATTGCTGCGCAGAAAAGAGAAAACACCTGCACCGATATTTATCTGAACGACGAAGGGTATATTGAAGTCGAGGCAAATGAAGCGCAACGCGAACAATGGATGAATCGTTCTCGACAAGTCATCGACGGTTTAATTGCGAAAAGATCGATGCAGGAGGAAGGATATACTCTGCGCGTCAATGAATCAGCGGATGTTTTTCAGGTGGATGGAAGAAAAGACTTAAAGATCCAGGAACTGGCGTCCGATATGACGTTGATTTTGCAGAATGCGGAATTTTATCAGATCATGAATAAAATGGAAGACTGGTCGGTGAATGTGTCGCTGTATAATCATGATACAGGAGAGGAACTGATGAAGATTGATTTTCCAGAAGAGGATTTGAATGTTGATTCGGAATTGTGGGATTGAGAGAGATACTTCTCCAAACTGAGTCATCAGGATCGAATTACAAAAGCAGGGATTATTCGGCAGTGTTTCAAAAACCGCGATGTCATTGATGGTAAAATAGCGGAATATGCTAGCAGAAAAGGGTCTCAGTCGAATCAGGATGAAACGAAAGGTCGAAAATATGGAATCATTCAAACTAGCCCATTCTCCCATTACCTATTTTATCAGTGGAAAAGAACATGCCGAATGGATTCTTTTTATTCACGCTGCATTTGTCAATCACAATATGTTTCAACCGCAGTTTACCTATTTTCAAGACCAATACAATGTGCTCGCATTGGACATCATCGGGCACGGGGCATCGACAGATACCCGCAAGGGAGACGGCATTGATCAGATGGCAGAATGGATTACAGCGATCCTGCAGGTGGAAAATATTGAGAAAATACATATCGTCGGGGTTTCGTTGGGCGCCATTTTGGCGCAGGATTTTGCCAATCGGTATCCGAATTCCGTACATTCACTGGCTTGCTTCGGGGGATATGACATCAATCATTTTGACCGCGCATTGCAAAAGGAAAACGGCGCAAAACAGATGCAGATGATGTTGAAGGCCCTCTTTTCGGTCCAATGGTTTGCAGAAGAAAACAAGAAAATCTCCGCGCATACGGCGCAGGCGCAGGACGCGTTTTATCAGATGAATTTGCTTTTTCCAAAAAAATCCTTCCGGTTTCTTTCGTCGCTCAACCGCCTGATCAACAAACATCCAACCGGGGAGCGAGCGTATCCCTTGTTGATTGGATGCGGGCAGCACGATCTTCCGATGGAGCGCGAAGCCATCAATCAATGGAAAAAAAGAGAGCCCAATTGTCAGGTGGCTATTTTTGAAAATGCGGGGCACTGCGTCAATATGGATGTGCCGCAGGCGTTTAATGAAGTACTGGAGAAATTTTTGACCGGAGTGGAAGGATCGCATGCCTCAGGCAGCAGGTAAGGAGGAGCCGATGAAGTGGGATTATTTTTATGAACATTATGCGGACTGGTCGGAAAGCACGCTGGCAAATCGAATATATTCCCTAGAGAACTTTGGATCTTCGAATGAGCTGATTGAAGTGGTGGAGGAAACCGATGATGAAAAGGTCGCTGGTCGTTTGATTCGAAAAGCGCTTGCAGCAGGTATGTTATTCACCAAGAATCAGATTTTTGATCTTGTCGATATTATTGATTCGAAAACAATGGGGCTTGTCATTACAAAGGCGAACGAGCACGGCTGCGCATTCACGTATGAGGACATGATAGATTTGGATGGCTCGGTCGATCACGATGTACTTCTTGAAATCGACCGGTACCAAGGGATACATGCCTTTGATGACGAAAATGATCCGATAGAAATACCGGAACGCAAATGGCGCCCCGGCTGTCTGTTTGGGTTGTTTGTTCCTTTTGGCAGGCATGTAACCAACCAAAGGGAAGAGGCTGCCCCTTATTTTCAAATCGGAGATCGTGTCCGGGTAAAATATCGAGGACAGGAAGGTACGATTGTCGATATTAACGGCTCACTTTTCATGGTTTCGCTCGATGATGGAAGACATGTGGACTCCTATACAGAATCACAGTTGGAAAAAACGTGGTGGTAGCGTACTTTAATGTTGGCGGTGCAAGTGGAGAGAAGGAGGAGCGCCTTTTTTCGCAGCAGCGGCTCATGACTATCAAGGCAGCGCAACTTCAGGCAACCGTTTCATTGGAAAAATGCGATGAATAAGGTAAACTATTTACGAAAATAAATGAAAAATAGATACAAAAAGGTTGACAGGCAATATGGGACGCGCGAAAATCTTTAGACAGACAGACAGACAGACAGACAGACAGACAGACAGACAGACAGACAGACAGACAGACAGACAGACAGACAGACAGACAGACAGACAGACAGACAGATAATATCTTTCTGTTAATTTTTTCGAGAGCGAAATTACGTATGTGGCAAGACTGCGTAGTTTCGCTTTTTTGTTATTTCAGGGATTTCATGGCGGTAAGTAAGGAAAGGGTGGTGCTTTTATGAAGGATCGAAGAAAGAGAATGCTCGCTTGGCTTTTGACCGCGGTCATCGTGGCTACAACGGTTTTACCGGGCAGCGGTTTGGTCTATGCGGAGGAGAACGCCAGCGCTGTCGCAGACACGACTGAGACGACGTCGACCGAGGCGGAAATGTCGAAGGAGTCGGCTCCGGAGGAAAATCAAAATACGACACCGGCGGTTGAAGAAGAGCAACCGGTCGAAGAGTCTGCGGAGGTGCAAAGCAGTGCCAGTGAAGAAAATTCGGAAGAGATGGTTCCGGCGGAACCTGAAAAACTACCGAGTAACGAGGCACCACTCTCCGGCCCCTCCACGGGAAAAGTAGAGCTGCAAATTGCCCGACTGACCGATCAGGGACTGGTGCCCATGCCTACGGATTGGTATACGCAGCAAGTCGTCGACAGCGTCGTCGATTTGGATGTTTCCGGCAACAACTATGCCATCGAAAATCCATATCTCCTTCTTCGCCTGCCCAAGACGGACAAAATTATCGATGTAAAATTCGTGGACTCTGTCGCCGGAACGACGGAACGATATGAAGATGCTGCGTATCAATATGTCAAATACACCTATCCGCGTTTAAGCGGAGGAATGCATTATACCTATCAATACTACTTTACCTTCGACGGACATTCTGCGAAAAACGGGGACCAGATTGAGGCTCTGGTGCAGCTCTTTGGTGGGAACGGTACACTTCTCAAAGAATCCAAACAGGTCTACACCGCAAAAACCGTGGGCTTTGAAATCTGGTCAGATCATGGATGGGGAAACTTTGAACATGTAAAGAAGACTGCTACCGAGAATGGTCATGATACGATTGCAGATGGGTATGTCGATCAAGATAGTGACACCACAACTGTTGCAAGGTCGGGCCATATTACCAGTGTTTATGCTGCTGTATACCCGAAAAAGGTTGAAGGCCTCAACGAGAGCGTAGGCATTGAATATCCGAAGAATCTGAAAATTGTCTATACCTATTTGAAAGAGGAACCCGGGTTTCGCGAGGATAATCCAGGCGGAAATGGGAGACATAGTGTCGCTGGTTCATCGAATAATCGCAACTATACCTGGGAACAGAAAGATAATGTTTATACATTTATACTAAAGAACCCTACATTTGATGTCTTGCATAAAGGTCATGAATATGCCACCAATGGACGGTATGCAACGTATGCAGCGTCGATTCTCAAAGATAATGGCGTTACGGTTAACAAGAAGTTGCCAATAAAAATTGATTTCTACAAAGATGCCGATGAGAACGGCATGGGCGGCGACTATCTGGGAACGCGCTACGAAAACTTTACCTTCCGCGCCGTTCCATTCAAAGGTGGAAGCCAATTCAATTATTGGAAGCAAAGCTTTGACAACTACAACTTAGCGGATGAGTTTGTGTATATTTATCATCCGGATTATTACCACCTGAACGGTAATTTTTATAAAGGGAACTTCAATATGGCGGACAAGGGAGGGATTCCTCTTGCCACTTTTATTGAAAACACGAATCATGGAAGCAGTTATACGAATCCGTATGAAGGGGGAAAAACGGACCGCATTACGGAAGTCTACACGAAATTGCAGACCGAAAAAACCTATTTCAAGAGTGTGCAACTGCGGGTGCTGCCCAGGGATAGCAACAACCCCAATAATGACAAGCACATTGCGGAAATTAGGAAAGCAATTGCCATGGGAAATACGAAGCTTTACGGAATCGATTCGGCCGGCAAGGAGCACTTGCTGCAAGAGCATATAGAGCTGGATCAGAATGTCTCCGTGGAAGATAGTTCCCGCCAGTATGTGGAGCTGGTGGTGCGCTTTGGAAAACCGGTGGAATTGGATAATATGAGGCTGCAGCTTCGTGAAAGACAGTGGTTTGTTGCGGAGGAGCTCCAAGAGCTTTTGGCATTGGGAGACGGGATGCACACCTATGAGAGTCTATGTGCCGTAACCCTCGATGCCAAGGGCCAAAAAGAAGCGTATAGGGGCTGGAGAGGATATCCGACGTATTTTACCGTGACGCCGCTGCATCCCACGGTAGATACGTATAGCGACAAACCACAAAGCATTACGTATAAGGCGGATGCCACCTTTGAATATACGGTGGGACCGAAACTGCCCCGAATCGCGCATGATAATAATGTCCCCTATGGAGACTTGAAGGAAATCAAAAACGTCCGGACCATTACCCTTCTGCCAGCCGGCTATGAATACACCGGCGAATACAAAAAAGAGCAGTATGATGCGAATTGGCAACGAAATCCGATTGCAGAACCGAAGATCACGACGGAGGAAAATTATCAGGGCTCCGGCAAGACGGCGGTCATTGTCGATTATGGTACGATCAAGACGAGCACTTATTACCCGATTAAATTGAAGTTGCGTGCGACGAAGTATGCCGCACGCGGGGCAAGTGATTTTGTCAACTACCTGCTTTTTGATGACAACGACTTTATTCGGCCGCTGCCCGCAACGGGTGGGGCGTTTGATTACGTCGATGTCTTGGATTTGGATCGGGATGGAGACACGTCCGAAGTATTTATGCAAAAGCATACGACGGTCACCTTTATACCTCCACTGGAGCTTGTGATCCAAAATACCGTCAAATACGACAGTGAGTATCAACTGACGACAACCGGAGATTTGGGCTATGCCATCACGCACAAAATCAATATCTTCAACCACTCGATCAAAGATGTTGAAAAGTTAGCGATCATCGACGTCTTGCCCAAAATCGGAGACCACAGCATCAGTCCCAATGAGCAAGGGGCCTATCCGGCAAGAGGATCGACTTTTTCGACGCCGCTGACCGGGGCGCTGGAAGACTGCAACAGCGATGCGGTGTTGCAGAAGGTAAATTTCTACTATCAGGTAACACCGCAGGGGAAGGATCTTGCCAGCGTTCGAGATCAAGCGTGGTTAACAAAAGACCAAGTGAGCGATTTTTCCCAGGTTTGTTCCATTAAGATTACCTTAAAAGACGGCCAGGTGTTGGCGTCCAAAGAAGCCTTGGATATTCTCATTCCGGCCAAAATTCCGGGAGACACGAAACTCAATGAATCGACTTCGGTCGCCATCAACTCCTCCGCCTTCAGTACGGATGGAAGCAGTTATACGGAAGGAAATCGCACCAAGGTTACCTTCTGCACGTATCTGGTCAAGGGGATTGCGTATCTGGATATCAATAAAAACGGGCAATACGATGCCGGCGATCTTTTACAAAAGAATTTTGCAGTAAAAGTGCTCAATGCCGATGGTACCCCGGCTGTTGATTTTGCGAATAAACCGATCGAAGCGCTAACCGACGCGCAGGGGGCGTATGCTATCCCCGTGTACAAGCGCGGCGCCTACAAAGTTGCGTTTGTCAAAGATACAACGAAAAGCTTCCAGGAAATCTCCTCCGGGGAAGAAACGGTGGCAAACGATATTGATCCGCAGTCCATCGACGGGCAGACCGCACAAACGCTGGACTTTACGCTGTCACCGGCGCACCGGGAGCAGATCAAAAACGCCGCTTTACTGCCCAATTACGGGTCCATTCAGGTCGTGAAAACCTCCGCGGACGAGACGGAAAGCGAGGGAAAGGCCAAGCCGCTGGCGAATGTGGAGTTTTGCCTGTTGACCCCGGACGGAAAGACGGTGCAGAACTACAAGGGCGAGAAAATCGAGAATGTTTGCACCGACGCGAACGGTGAAGCGGTTTTCGAACTCGTTCCCTATGGGGACTATGTCGTCAAGGAAGTGCGCGTCGCCGATGCCTATGTGCTTTCGACGGAAGAGCATCCCGTTTCGGTATCAGAAGATACGCTGCAAGGGGAAGACAAGGTTGTCGGTCTTTCCGTGACGAATGCGTTAAAGAAAGCGAATGTTGCGATCCAAAAAATCGACAATACAACCCGGAAAAAGCCGTTGGCGGGGGTCGAGTTTACCCTGTTTGCCAATGGAGAAGCATTGGCATCGCAGAAAACCGATGCCGATGGGAAGGTGCTCTTTGAAAAGGTGCCCTATGGCGACTATGTCATTCGGGAGACGCAGGGCATTGCGGGTTACCAGCCCTCCTCGCAGGATATTCCGGTTTCCGTCCGCAAGGATGGCGAAACTTACTCGTACACGGTGGTCAACGACTTGATCAATCCGGAAATCACCCTGTCGGGGGAAAAGATCTGGGAAGATGCGGAGGATCAGGACGGCATTCGTCCGCAGGCCGTGACGATTCGCCTTCTTGCCAATGGCGAGGAGACCGGAAAAACGACAAAAGCAACGAAAGAATCGAATTGGCAGTATGCCTTTGCTAAGCTGCCCACCTATGATGCCGCGGGGGATGCCATTGCCTACACGGTTTTGGAAGACGCGGTCGCGGGTTACGAAACCGCAGTGGACGGAACCGCCATTACCAACCGGCATACGCCGGAGCAAATCGAAGTGCCGGTGGAGAAACAGTGGGTTGATGCCGACGATGCGCAGCACCGGCGTCCGGAACGGATCCATGTCACTTTATATGCCGATGGGCAGGAAGTTGCGGCGTACGACCTGAGCGCGGAGGAAGACTGGAAACACACCTTTGCGGCGCTGCCGAAATACGATGCCGGAAAGGAAATTGCGTACACCGTTGCGGAAGATGTGATCGCAGGGTATCAATCCGAAATCCGCGCCGAGGGGACCGGATTTATCCTCACCAATACCTACGCGCCCAAACCGGTGTCGGTAGATCCGCCGGTGAAAAAGGTCGTGGAAGGCAGTCCGAAGGAAGCCGCAAAATTTACGTTCCAAATGAAGGCGCTTGCGAAGGAGCAGCCCATGCCGGAGGGCAGCGTGGAGGGACTCAAGACCCTGACGATTACGGGAAGCGGCTCCGGGGAATTTGGCGAGATTGTCATTACGATGCCGGGCACGTATCGCTATGAAATCACGGAAAAGAATGAGGGGATTGCCAATTACAAGTATGACGAGTCTACCTACGTCCTCACGTTCACCGTCGAGGATCGGTCGGGCGAACTGACGGTGCGCACGAGCGTAGAAAAAAAGGGGAAGACCGCCGAAGATGTCGTATTTATCAATCAATACACAGAGCCGAAGAGTGCGGCAGCTTCTCCAAAAACCGGCGATGATTGTGGTATAATAAATTACAAACTGATGGCGGGGTGTGCTTTCGCATTACTGGCGCTGTGCGTGTTGTGGAAGAAAAGGTACGCGCGGTAGCGGAAGTTCCGCTATGAAAGCGGTGGAGTTGTGCAGCTTTCAAGTGAAAAATTTAATCGTTGAGAAAGGAAATAGAAATGAAGACGAGACAACACACAAAAAAGGTCGGGCATAAAATCCTGTCTTTGTTTACGGCGTTGCTGCTGGTGTTGGGCGTGTTTTTACCCGGCACAACCGTGGCGCAGGCAGACGGATCTATCTTGGCTGTGGCGCAGTACACAAGCACGGAAGGCTCTGTAAGCGGCACAGCGGGAAGCAACCAGGGGACCTATGAGGGGACATGGAAAGCATCCATCCCCATGGGGCAAGTGCTGGCAGGCATCGAAAGTACAATGAAATCCGCTGCCGATAACGGATGGTACCCCCACGGAAAAGACGGCGCCCATACGATTGCCTATGTGGAATATCGGGTCACATTCCCTGCAGATGTAACCATCGATGAAGCCAATATTTCGACGGCGAATGCAACCACCATGTTCAATACCACTGCTTTTCGCCATGCGGTAAACGGTCAGACCGTCACCTTCAAATTCCCGCTCTGTGATGAAAATTGGGCAGGAATCTATGCAAAATACACCAATGACGGCGGCGCAAGCTCGGATAAGAGAATTGACATCAATATTCCCTACACGGTGAGCGCTAATAGCCAAGCGGAGGCACAAGCGGTGGAAGCTGAGAGTATAACCGCAGCGGGCGAGTTCGAAACCCATGCCAGTGCAACCTTTTACGGCATGACGGGAATGATTTATTCTACGGACACCAGTTCAAAACCGGTCGCATCCGGATTTTCTACTTCCGACGTGTTTGGTCAGCCCAATCCGAATCCGCAAGACCCGAATCCGCAAGATCCGAATCCGCAAGACCCGAATCCGCAAGATCCGAATCCGCAAGACCCGAATCCTTCAATCTTCCAACAGGCAATGGACTTAGAGGCCGATTTGCGGCTTGGGGATAACACCGGCAATCAGCCCATCACTGTGCCAAAAGAGCAGTCGATGGACTTTGTCGGCGTGCTGAACGTCGCTGCAATTAAAAAGCAAATGGATGACATCAAGGCAAATTACCCCACACCGAAACCGGAAGATATCGGATTGGAAAATCTGAAAACCGGCTTTACGGCAACGCTCACTTTGCCGGCGGGGCTCAGCTTTGCCGATCCAAAACAAGGAGTGCTGTCCGGTGCAAACGGAATCTTTGCCATTGAAAGCACTTCTGTAGTGGGTCAAACCGCGACGGTCACCTTCAAACTGGTCAATGCCGATCAAATTACAACTTTTGACGAGCTGTATAAGGCCATTCATAAGGTGGACGATGAGCTGAAGGTCACCTTCCAAACGGCAAAATTCGATGCGAACGCGCAAAGTGGCATAAATTATGAAGTAATGGGGTCCGTTTCGGGTTCTTTGACAGCCGATGCGACGTACACACCCAGCGTACCCGTCGGTGCGCCGCAAATGCTTCGCGCAGAGGATGCGTCGTCTGCACCCAGCGGGACAAAAATTGCTTTTGCCCTAACATGGAACGGCAAACAATCGCAAAACGGTGCGAGTGCGTCCAATCCCGACGCGATCGCATTATCGGTCAACTACGGGGCGTCGAATCCGAAAGACATCTATCAAGAGGGTCCGCTCGACGGCGATCTTTTAATCAATAATGACACGCAGCACGACAAGGTCATCGAATTGGAGAAAACGGACCTCTTTACGGTAACTGGCGTACTGAATGTGGCACCGATTAAGAAGCAGTTGCAAGATGTGAAGAAGTGGTATCAAGGCGCGACGGCTTCCGGAGACATTGCCATCAGCGATATGCGCACGGAGTTCACCGCGTCGATCGAATTGCCGAATGAGCTGAAGTTCTTCAACGATCCGAGAGTAGAGGCCCAACTCGACGGTGCAAACGGTATGTTTAAGATTTCTAAAGCGGAGCTGAACAGCGAAGGCAACAAATTGACAGTCACCATGACCGTGGCTGGTGCAACGCCGACTTTTGCGGACATTGAAAAGGCCGTAAACGGCGTGGCGGACAACCTGAAAGTAAGCGTCCCGGATGTAGCCTTCAAAAATTACGCACAAGAAGGTCAAAACTATACGATCAAAGGGGAAGTTTCAGGTCGCTTCCATGCAACGGCGACTAAAAAAGCTACAGGCACGACCATGAACTTTACGTATCAGTGGAATGGCGAGCAGCTGGCGGGCGGCGAAGACTTTACGACGCCGGGCGAAAAGACCATCACTGCGACGGTGAAGTACGGCTCTGCGCAGGATATTGTAGCGAAGGGCTATCTCGACGGGGACTTGCTGGTCAACGGAAATACCCAGCATGATAAAGTGTATGTTGCGGGGAAGAACGATTCGTTAACCCTGACCGGTCTTTTGGATGTTTCACCGATCAAGAAACAATTGAAAGACCTGGAAGATCAGTATACCGCCGATGATGTACCGACGAACATTACCGTCGATCAAGTGGCGACGAGCTTTAAGGCGACGATGACCTTGCCGGAAGAACTCAAATTTGCCGAGGACTACAAGGTTGAATTGACGGGAGCCAACGGAAAGTTTAAGATCACGAATCAATGGGTGAGTGGAAAGACCATTACCGTTATTATGTCGGTTGCGGACGATATCAGGACGTTTAAGGAAGTCAAGGAAGCTGTCGATGGTGCGGACAAGCAACTGAAAGTCAATGTAAAAGGCGTTCAATTTGTTGCCGATCAGGCGAAGGCTGACACGAACTATACGATTTTCGGAACGGTTTCCGGTGAATTTAGTGCCCGAGCAACAAATAAGCTTTCAGGTAAAAAGATGAATTTCCGATATACCTGGAATGGCGTTCAGCTGAAGGGCGGCGAAGATTCGACGGATCCGACGACAAAGGACATCAAATTGACCTTGAAGTATATCGAATCACAGCCGGAAAATTCGACGACGACCACCACGACTACTACGACCACTACGACGCAATCGTCTACGCCGAAGACCGGGGACACCACCAATATTGCCCTCTATGCGACCATACTTTTACTGGCCGTGGCTGGGGTTGCAGTTGTAGCAATTAAGAGAAAGAAGTATTCCCACAAGTAAGAGTTGGTAATCGGTGAATAAAAAGCTGACCGGGAGAAATAGAGAAATAGAGTGACCCCATAAAGTTGGACTTAATCGAGTAAGCATTTCGCTTGCTCGATTTTGTTTTACATACCATTTGTTCTATGCGAATTTCATGCGTTCACGGGATTGCTTCGGACTGAGACCTCTTAACAAAAATATTCCAATTTTGAGTCAAATGAGATTTCCCTTATTGCCGTGGTTGGTCGTGGTATGATTAGAGAAAAGGGTGTGTCTGCTAGGACTTTCACCGCCCTTGCCAAGGAAGGTGTCAATGTCGAGATGATAAGCCCGGGTTCTAGTGAGATTCATATTATTATAGGTGTGGAAACTTGTGATTTTGAAAAGGCAATCCGTTCTATTTATAATGAATTTTATAAAGAAGCCTAGTAAGTTCATCAGGGCCTAGAGAGTTTTTCTTAGCAGAAATTGAGGAAGAGATATGAAATTTTTATCAACAAGAGATGCTAGTTTAAGAATATCTGGCAGGGAAGCCGTTGTAAAGGGGATTTCAGATGATGGAGGCCTCTTTGTTCCAGAATATTTTCCTGTTTTTGATATAGGAGAAAATTTGGACTTATCCTACATTGAAATGGCTCACAAAATCCTATCCCTGTATTTTACAGACTTTGATAGGGAAGACCTTTTAAAATTAATTGAAAAATCCTACTCGACTTTTGAAGATGAGATCGTAAAAGTCGCCTACCAAAAAGACTACTACCTAGAGCTCTACCACGGCAGGACATCGGCCTTTAAGGACTTTGCCCTTTGTCTTTTGCCAAATCTTTTGGCCTATGCCAAAAAATCCTTGGGCATCAAGGAAAAGACCTTAATTCTTACTGCCACATCAGGCGATACTGGCAAGGCAGCTCTGGAAGGATTTTATAATACTGAAGACATAGACATCTTGGTTTTATATCCAACGGAAGGGGTTAGCGACATTCAAAAACTCCAGATGGATTCAACAGGATCTCTAAATTCAAAGGTTATAGCCATTGAAGGAAACTTTGACGATGCCCAAACAGCGGTCAAGAAAATCTTTAATGACGAAGGGATAAAGGAAGAATTAAAAAAGAAAAATACCTATCTTTCTTCAGCAAATTCCATAAATATCGGCAGACTCCTTCCGCAAATTGTTTATTATTTTTATTCCTATGCCAATTTGGTTAATAATCAGGAAATTAAGTGTGGAGACAAGGTCACTTTTTGCGTGCCAACAGGCAATTTCGGCGATATTTTAGCAGGTTTTTATGCAAAACAAATGGGCCTTTCTGTTGATAAGCTAGTAATTGCTTCAAATGATAACAATGTTTTGACAGATTTTTTCACAACTGGAACCTACGATGCAAATAGAGATCTAATAAAAACCATTTCACCATCAATGGATATTCTTGTTTCATCAAACTTAGAAAGGCTAATTTACCATAAGTCTTCTGACAAAGTCGTGAAAGAAAAAATGAATGACCTGAAAGAAAAGGGAGTCTTTCGTTTTGAGGGTGATTTTTCTGAATTTTTAGCAGGTTTTGCCAACAAGGAAGAAACTGAAAAGACCATCAATAAGGTCTATGAAGATGAGGGATATTTGATAGACCCGCATACAAGCGTGGCCAATGCTGTGGCAGATAAGTTAGGCCTTGAGAAAACCATGATTTTATCAACTGCCAGCCCTTATAAGTTCGCATCTTCAGTCCTTAAGGCCCTAGGAGAAAACCCATCAGACGATAAATTTGAAAATATAAAGGCCCTTTATGAAAAAACAAAAGTAAAAATTCCTAGCGAGATTAGAAAATTAGAGGGTAAGAAAATCATCCACCAAACAAAAATTAAGAAGGACCAAATTGCTGGTCAAGTCCTCAAATTTGCAGGCCGTGGCAGGAGAATATCAGTACCAGCCACATCAGCCAACATGGGACCAGGTTTTGATGCCTTGGGAATGGCCCTAGGACTTTATAATACCTGTGAATTTAGGCCTACGAATGATTATAAAAAATTTTCTTACCTGGCAAAAGAAAATCTCATCTACCAGGCCTACAAATATACTTTTGATTTTTATAAGGAAAAGCCAGTCCCAGTTTACTTTGATATCGACGCAGATATACCAGTAGCAAGAGGTCTAGGCTCATCTGCAGCCTGCATAGTTATGGGTCTTATGGCAGCCTTTGATGTCATGGGAAGGGATTTTGACAAAAAAGAAATCCTCCAAATTGCCACCGAAATCGAAGGTCACCCAGACAATGTAGCCCCTGCCCTCTTTGGTGGATCGGTCATTTCTATTTTAGGAAACGAGGAAGTTTATCTAAAAAAGTTTTCAATTTCAGATAAGTTTAAGTTCTTGGCAATCATTCCGGAATACAGACTATCAACCCAAGAAGCAAGAGGGGTTCTCCCAGAAACTTATCCAAAGGCAGATGCAGTCTTCAACATGGGAAGGATTGCAATGTTGGTTCTCTCCCTGGAATCAGGCGATATAGCCAACTTAAAAGTTGCCCTAGAAGATAAAATCCACCAGCCCTATAGGTTTGGCCTAATCCCAGAAATAGAAAAGATTGAAAAAATAATAAAAGAATCAGGCGCTATTGGATCTTACTTAAGCGGGGCAGGGTCAACAATCATGCTAGTCTTAGAAAGAGATGACGATAAATCAGAAAAAGAAATAAGAGAAAAATTAGGACATCTAGCAAATGAATATGACCTAAAAGCCTTAGAAATAGATAAGAATGGAGCCTTTCTAATATAATTACTATAATCGAGTAAGCATTTCACTTGCTCGATTTTGTTTTACATATCACCGGATGGTCGCAATCACTTGCCAGGCTTCTTTCAGCATTGGCAGGGCCCACCGGGCATTGGCGGGGCTGGTGGAGGGAAGGACGAGCGCCTTTTTTTGAAGAAGCGGTTCTTGATATTGGCGGTACATTTTACCGGCACATTGTCCATTTGCAAAAATGCGGGTGATGCGGGTAGTATCGAGAATGCCTCTTAAATCCGCGGGCTGTGCATTCCGGATGGAAGCATCGGCGGAGCCGCGGATGTCACATTCTTTGATTACATCATACAGGGCGATTTTGTGGCGCAAGAGAAAGTCTTTCTTGGCGGGTATGGTTCGCGCTTCCGGCTCGTCAAAAATTGCAGCCAAGACCTTCCAAAAGCGATTCTGCGGATGCCCATAGAAAAAGCCAGTTTCCCGTGTCTTAACGGAGGGAAAAGAGCCAAGAATGAGGATTTCAGAATCTTCCCGATAAAAGGGCGCAAGGGGATGAAGAATGTGTTCCATGGGGGATGCGGGGCTCCTTTCCGTAAATGGTTTATGGCATTTTTAGAAGCCAGTTTTTCTACGCTTCCTCGTCGGCTTCTTTTCTTCACGTCTCAAAAGCCAGACGCAGGTGCTTATGCTAGCGAGCACGCCGATGACGAATAAAATATTTCCCTGAAAGAGAAAGCAGCTCATCAAAAAGTTTGTGAAGCCATGGAGAATCATACAATAAAATACACTTTTTGTCGTCTTATAGAGAACCGCCAACAGAAAACTCAAATAAAGACCAAAGATGTAAAAAAACAGAAAGGGCATCATTTGTTGGGATGCCCCGGGGATCCACCACAGCGGCAGATGCCACAGCATCCATAGATTGCCCGTGAGCAGGGTGGCCCAAAAGAAGGACATACTCTTTTCGAGTTCGGGCTGCAAGAGTCCACGCCAGCCCAATTCTTCATTGCCGCCGCCGACAAAAATTGTCATAAGCGCAATCAGGGGCGCGATAAACCATGGAATCGCCGGATTCCATTGCCGGGAAGACAGCGCGAGCGTGAAAGTCTGCAATAGGCAAAGAAGAAACAGAATCCCTAGTCGACGCTTTTTTCCATAAAAGATATAGTGCAGAATCGCGCGCGGCATTTTTTGCGGCAGCAGAAACAACGCGGCAAGCGTAGGACCGAAACCGCCCAGTACGTGCAAGAGACGATAGAGTAGATGATCCGGCGGAATCAAATGGCAGTGGACAAGAAGTGCCAATAACCCCCACGAAAGCCAAGTAATCGCAAAGGTAAGCATTAAGTAGGCGCGAACTTTTTTATGGAGCATGGTCGACTCTCTTTCTTTTTGAAATTTTCTGATTATTGCGGTGCGTTGGAGGGAACCCCTTGCAGAAGCATACCACGCGCTTGTAAAATTTCTGTTAAATGGAAGCGCTAGGTATCGCAGAAAAAGCCAAAAAATGCAGAAAATCCCGTCATGCCGTCTTTTCGCCGCCGTATTGTAAGCGTATCTTTCCAGTAAATTCCCGCGCATTGGGTACAATATAAAGTAAAAATCAATAAAATAATCCGTTCGTTTTGGCGAGGTTGCCCCGCAGACGGATGATCTTGTTCAAAAAAAGGGGATGTTATGAAAACAGAAAACAGGCACCCATCCAAACTTTCTCCCGCCGTTTCGGTTATCCTATTGTTCGGCGTCATCAGTATGTTCGGCGATGTCATTTACGAAACCGCGCGAAGCAGTAACAGCCAATATCTTCAAATGCTCGGCATCAGCGCCGCCAAGGTCGGTTTTGTATTCGGCCTTGGCGAGTTTTTGGGGTATTTTCTGCGGATTCTCTCCGGCATTCTATCGGATAAACACGGCAATCACTGGATCTTTTTATTTCTGGGCTATGGATTATTGCTCGTCGTTCCGCTTATCGGTTTGACCACGCAGTGGAATTTCATCATTGTATTTATTCTGTTGGAGCGCATCGGCAAAGCGCTGCGCAGCCCGGCAAAGGACACGATACTCTCGGAAGTCGCCGATCAACAGGTGGGCGTCGGTTTCGCCTTCGGATTGCAAGAGGCGCTGGACCAGATCGGCGCCTTTGCCGGTCCGCTGATTTTCACCGCCCTCTTTTATTTCACCGGGAGAAACGGCATTGCTGAATATCAAATGGGGTATCGGGCGTTGATTGTTCCCTATATCGCTTTGATGCTCCTTTTATACCTGGTTTCCCGCCGGGTCAAAAGTCGCCAGCTTTTACCCGCCCACCAAGCGAAGCCCGTGGAAGAACAAACGAACCCGATCTTTTGGGTGTATATGGCGTTTACTTTCTTCTGTACAATGGGCTTTGTGAATTTCAGCACCGTGGGCTATCACCTCAAAACCGCCAGACTGATGAGCGACGGGAACATCGTACTGCTTTATTCCATGGCTATGGCCGTCGATGCGGTGGCCGCCTTGGTGGTTGGAAGAGCCTATGACAAACGAAAAAAGAGCTCCGAAGAGAAGTCCGGCGGACTTTTGATCTTGGTTATTTTACCGATTCTCTCCCTACTGCAGCCGTTTTTTTCGCTGAGCCATTCCGTGCCGCTGCTCTGTATCGGCTTGGTGCTCTTTGGCATTATTATGGGGATGCACGAAACCGTGATGCGCTCCGCCATTGCCGATGTAACACCATTTCATAAACGCGGCATCGCGTATGGACTTTTCAACGCCGCATACGGTCTGGCGCTCTTTATCGGCGCTTCCCTGATGGGCTTTCTCTATGATTTGCAGCAATTGCCCCTGCTTTACCTGTTCACAATTCTCTCTGAAATTCTGTCCTTGATTCTCTACGTCAAGCTGCGGACGCTGGTGAAGCAGTCGGCACAATAATGCAAAATTTGGAAAAACAATAGGATGATCTTAATGTATTTTTTCCTTTAGGGAAAACTTTTATCACTGCGATGAAAAATGGGAAACGGGACCGACAGTCTTCATGTTACAATAAAAGAGAAGGTTTTTTGCTTTCTGTTTTTTATAGTTTTTATGGAAAGAGAAAGGAGTTTTCAGTGGATGTTCAATTTGTAAAGAAAACGATTGAGCAGAACAGGGAAAAGTGGCATCAATGGAGTGATGCCGTCTGGGCGCACCCGGAGACGGGGCTTTTGGAGCGCGATTCGCAGAAAATTCTCTGCGACGCGTTGGAAAAAGAAGGCTTTTCCGTTGAAAAAGGCGTCGCGGACATGCCGACGAGCTTTGTCGCAACCTGGGGCAGTGGAAAGCCGGTGCTCGGCTTTACGGCGGAGTACGATGCGCTTCCGGGACTGAGTCAGGAGGCGGGACGTCCGGAAAAATGCGCATTGCAGGAAGGCGGCGCGGGACATGGCTGCGGGCACAATCTTTTGGGCGTCGGCGCCATCGCGGCGGCGTGCATTGTGAAAGCCTATCTGGAAAAAGAAAAAAAGTCCGGCACGATTAAGATTTTCGGTACCCCGTCGGAGGAGCGCGACGCAGGAAAAAGCTTTATGGCACGCGATGGTGTATTTGACGGGCTCGATGCCGGCTTTACCTGGCATCCGTTTTCCATGAACACCGTGTGGGATACCGGGTCGCTCGCCAATACCATTGTGACATTCCGCTTCAAAGGCGTCAGCGCGCACGCAGCGGCGGCGCCGGAATTGGGGCGCAGTGCGCTCGATGCCTGTGAATTGATGAATGTCGGGGTCAACTATCTGCGCGAGCACGTTCCCTCCTCGGTGCGCATTCACTACGCCTATTTGGATGTGGGCGGCTCGGCACCGAATGTCGTGCAGCCGACGGCGGCGGTCTATTACTTTATCCGCGCCCCGAAAATGGCACTGTCGACGTCCGTGTATCACCGGGTACAGGATTGCGCCCGCGGTGCGGCACTGATGACGGGCACGGAGGTCAGCGAAGAATTCGACGTGGCTTTGTCCGATTATGTGCCGAATCCAACGCTCAGCGCTGTGATGCAACAGGCGATGAAGGACATCGGTCCGCAGGAATTGGATGCGTCGGACCGGGAAATGGCGCAGTCCTTTATTAAAACGCTCGATGCCGAGTATCTGCAGGCGCAGAAAGATTTTGTGGCGCGCTTTTTGGGGCGCGAAAAGGCGGAGCAGATCGCGAAAGACGGCTTGATGACGGATGTGATTGATTTAGGGGAAAATTCGCCCATGGCGACGGGTTCGACCGACGTCGGCGACTTCAGCAATTGTGTGCCGACGGCGCAGTGTCTCATCGCGACGGCGGCTTTTGCAACGCCGCTGCATTCGTGGCAGATGGTTTCCCAAGGCAAGACCGGTTATGCCAAGAAGGGCATGGAGCGGGCAGCCGGAACGATTGCACTGACGGCAATTCGCGCGTTGAATGACCCGGGAATTTTAGATAAAGCACATCGGGAATTTGTGGAAGAAACGGGCGGCAGGTATCATTCGCCCATGCCGGCGCAGATAAAACCGCGCGATCCGGCAAAGAAAGCGTAGGGAAGCGATGAATGTACGGGATATTGTAAATGGGCAACCGCTATATTTAATGGTCATTGGCGGTTTAGCCATTGTTGTCGTTTTTATTTTACTGTCGCTGCGCATGGCGATGAAGCGGGCGCGCGAATTGGGCTTCTCCAAGGCGGAGATCAATAAAGTCATAAAATCTTCGGTGCTCTTCTCCATTGTGCCGTCCATTTCCATTGATATCGGGCTGGCGGGGTTATCCACGGTTGTCGGAACGCCTTGGGCATGGTTCCGTCTCTCCGTCATCGGCGCTTTGATGTATGAACTCACGTCGGCGGGCATGGTGACCGGAGCGGCGGGCTATACGGATATGTCCGAATTTATCAACGGCGATAATGTCAACTTGGTGCCGGCGATCTTTATGGTCATGAGTATCAGTATTATCTTCGCCGCCGTATTAAACATCTTTTTGGGCAAGTCCTATCACAAGGGCGTTACAAAATTCCGCGCCAAGACTGGGGCAGAGGGTTCTCTTATCATCAGCTATTTCACGCTGGCGATGGTTATGGTGCTTTCGCTTTCGCAGCTGCTGAAGGGTTCTGTCTCCATTGCGGTTTGGGTTTGCAGTTTTCTGATTTCTTTCGGATTGGTTCAGTTGGCACAGCGTACAAAACAGGGGTGGATGAAGGAATTTGTCCTTGCCTGCGCGCTATTGCTCAGCATGGCCCTTTCGATTGTGTTTGAACAGATTTTGTTGTAGGGAGGTTGTCATGGACCAGGAAAAACAACGGGAAAATTATTTTAACGGGATTCATCGACTCGGTCGCATCGGTTCGATTCTCAGCATCGGCGCGATGTTGCTCATTCCCTACTTTGTCGCACTCATCTACAATCTGCGCTTTAACTGGCCGGAAATTTTCTCCATCGCGGGCACGCTGCTTGCGGTATTTATTCCGACGGTGTTGGCGGAATTTGTCAGTTATGGTCCCATTCTCGGCTCCGGTACCTATTTGGCGTATATTACGGGCAATGTGACGAACTTGAAAATCCCCTGCGCTCTAAATGCGCAGGCACTGATGGGATTGGAACAGGGCTCGGAAGAATCGGATGTCATCAGCATGATCGCCATCGCCTCTTCATCGCTCGTGACCATGGCAATTATCACGCTCGGTGTCGTGTTGCTCATTCCGCTGCAGCCGTTCCTGCAGTCGGAGTCCGTACAGACGGCATCAAAATATATTTTGCCGGCCCTGTTCGGTTCGCTTTCCTATTCGATGTTTTCCGGGAACACTTCGGGAAAGAACCGCGTCAAAAACAAATTGTTGCCCTTGTTGCTTCCGGCGATTGCGCTGTTGGTGTGGCATTTTGCCGTGCAGCCCATTGCCGGGAAGGAAGGCTTCTGGATCGTCATCTCCATCGTGCTTTCCGCATTGTCCGCAAAGCTCTTTTTGAAGAAGGGCATTGTGACGCTCACGCCGATACAGGCAGAGAAAAAAGACGAGGCATAAGGACTGGCTTCCAAGCGAAAAAAACGGGAGGGATTTTCCTTCCCGTTTTTTGATGGAGAATGCAAGTCCGTCTCCGCTTATTTTCGCTATGTTTGCCAAAAAAGTGACGCACCATCCGATTACAGGGACCAGTCAATCATCGGCCCGACAGGGACAATAGTGAAGTTGCGTCAAGTCGAGTTGACGAGTCTTGTTGTGCGACTTGTTGTTCAAAGTGAATATAAATTTGATATTTTACATAAATATATATTGCGATTTATGAAATAAACCCCAAGTTTCCAATTTGCGAGTTTTTGACATACATTTTTTTCATTTTTTGATTTTACACAGTCAACTTTTTCTGCGTCTTTTGGAGAACTGCTGACATTTTCACTTTTTTGCGCATTTGGACCGTCAATTTCATTCATTTCGAAGGCAGGACAGCCGATGTTTTTGGCTTTTTTGCCTTTTAATCGGCAGAACGCTACTGGGCTTTTTGCAATTATTCCATTTTAATCTGTCGGCAATGCTAAATATTTGCTGCACCGAGCAAAAATCGGGGTCACCCTCCATTCCTTTCCATTCAAATTGCTGTCTGTCGTAGGCGGAATCAAGGCACCAAAGGGATGAAAGGTCGGATGTCGGCTTCGGCGAGCGATCTTCAATTAAGAAATCCTTGTTTTCAGGGCGCATTCAAAGGGGTGCTGTCAGTGCTTATCAGTTGCTCCCTCAGCAAGCTGCATTTCCAAAAGCATTTCATAAACCGGAGGCAAGTGCACCAATTCAGCCGTCAGATAGGCAAGAAATGCCACAATGCCTAAGGGGAGCAAATAGGTAAATGAACCTGTCATTTCGAGGATGAGTGCCATGCCGGTCAGCGGGGAACGGACAATGGCGGCGAAATTGGCGCACATGCCGAAAACGGCAAAAACGGGCAGGAGACTTTGCGGCAAAAGTCCGAGGAAAACGGCACATTGCGCGTAAAGTGAGCCGAGTAATGCGCCTAAAATCAATAAAGGAAAGAAAATGCCGCCGGGCAGTCCGGAACAAAAGGCAAGAAGCAAGAGTACGAATTTCAAAAGAAGAATCCCCATTGTATCGGAAACCGATAAGTCATCGGCCATCAGCGGGAAAAGAAAGTGTTCGCCGGATCCAAAAAGATCCGGTGCATAATATAGAAACAGTCCGGTTCCCAAAAAAGCGAGGGTTACGCGCAGGGGGAGGGGCAAAGGCAATGCTTTATAGAATTTTTTGCCGCATGCAATGCCGCGCGTAAAGAAAATGGCGCAGCATCCGATTACAATGCCTAAACCGACCAATAAAGGATAGGCGGAAAGCGGAATATCCGCTAAAATGCCGAAGTTGAGGATCGGCGTGTGTCCAAGCAGCAGGGAGGAGGTGACACCGGCGCACAGCGAAGCGACGGCGGCGGCAATGAAGGCCTTTGGTAAAAAGTTTTTATGCAATTCCTCCAATGCAAAAAGGATCCCGGAAAGCGGTGCGTGAAATGCGGTTGCCAGACCTGCTGCGGCGCCACCGACGAGCAAAAACGGGCGATCCTCTTTCGGTGCGTGAACCGTTTCGCTCAGTCCCTGTGCAAGCGCAGCGCCCATTTGTACGGAGGGGCCTTCGCGGCCGACTGTCAGCCCGGAAACCAATGTAAAAAATCCGCCAACAAATTTTGCCGGAAAAATACGTTGCCAGCGCAAATGCATTTTCCCATGTAATTGTGCCGCTACCTGTGGGATGCCGGAGCCGCCGATGCGCGGTTCCCATGCCGTAATGCCGCCAACGAGCAGTCCGATTCCGAGCAGCAGCAAAAGCATAAGAAAAAGTCGGAACGGTTTTACACGGCAAAAAGCATAGAATTCTTGAAAATAGCCACCCAGGACGGGTACAAAATAACGATAAAAAGTGAGAAGAAGCCCGACAACTACGCCGATGAGTACGGCGGTAAAAAGAAACTTCAACTTTATTGCAAATGATTGTGAATGATCTCTCAAGACGCACCTCCTTTTTTATTTTAGCATGAAATTTCGAGAGGGAAAATTTTTTCAGATAACGCAGAGGAGGCTCCTGTCAACCCGATTTTTGGAAAGACCGAGCATTTTGACTTCTTTTTCGATCGGGTAATTTTATCTTGACAAATGGGAGTTGTGTTTCTAAAATTGAAAATGGTTTTCAAATTGGAGGGAGAAATGGTCTACCGAACGAAGCAACAAGAAGCAATCTTTTGTTACGTGCAAGCACACCCGGGCGTGCATTTGACCGTACAAATGATTTATGACTATTTTTTTGCCCGGCAGGAGAAAATCGGACTGACTACCATTTATCGCCACATGGAAAAGCTGGTGGAAGAAGGAACGGTAGTAAAGTATGCAGCGGAAGGCATGGACAGCGCCTGCTACGAATACGCGCCACATCATGTGGAGGAAACCTGTTTTCACTGCAAATGTGAATCGTGCGGCACACTGATTCATCTTCATTGCGATGAATTAAAGGAGATCGGACGTCACCTGCAGGCGGAACATGGCTTTGTACTCAATCCGTTGCGTACCATTTTTTATGGACTTTGTCCGGATTGTGCGAAAAAACAATCGCTGTAGTTTGAAGCGAAAGCACACGGCAAAGTTCGGTAGAAAGACGGAGGAATTATGAAAATAAAAAATTGGATTGCATTATCTTTATCATTGCTATTGGTATTGAGCGCTTGTGGAAAAAAGAATGCGCCGGCAAATATGTCTTCGGAAGAAATGAGCTCGGAGACATCGCAAAAGACCATGGAGCAGGAATCGGATACGGCAAAAAAACGCTTAAAGATTGTTACGACCGTTTTTCCCGCTTATGACTGGGTGCGTGAAATTCTCGGTGAACGCGCAAATCAAGTAGACTTGGTTCTTTTGCAGAAGGATGGCGTGGATCTGCATAGCTATCAGCCTTCCGTAGAGGATTTACGGCAAATTGCCGAGTGTGACCTTTTTGTTTATGTCGGTGGGGAATCGGATCGCTGGGCAGCGGACGCCGTCGCCAACGAAGGAAACGAGAACCGCATTGCAATGAATCTGGTAGATGTGATAGGAGACGATGCAAAAGTGGAAGAAATGGTCGAAGGGATGCAGGAGGAAGAAGAGCATGACCATGACGATCACGACGATCCTGCTGTGCACGCGGATCACGATCATGACGAGCATGCCCATGAAGTCCATGGAGAGGAACCGGAAATTGACGAGCATGTTTGGCTTTCTTTAGACAATGCGGAAGAATTGGTGGAAGAAATAGCAAAAGCCATGGCGAAAATCGATCCGCAGGGTGCCGACATTTATCAGGCGAATGCAAAAGCCTATGAAGAAAAACTTGAGAATCTGGACGATCGTTACGAAAAAATGGTGGAAACAGCGCCGTTAAACACCGTATTGTTCGGGGACCGCTTTCCGTTCCGTTATTTGGTGGATGACTATGATTTGAAGTATTATGCCGCCTTTGTCGGTTGTTCCGCCGAAACGGAAGCCAGTTTCGAAACCGTCACTTTTCTTGCCAATAAAGTTGATGAGCTGCAGTTGCCTGCCGTACTGACGATTGAAAAGTCGGATCTGAAGATTGCCAAAACGATTGTCGAAAATACAAAATCAAAAGATCAAAAAATTCTGACGTTGCACTCTATGCAATCGGTCACGAAGGCGGATCAGGAGACCGGCATGACGTATCTGTCATTGAGCGAAAAGAATCTTGAAACGCTGAAGGAAGCGTTACATCGATGAATCCGTTTTTAACCGTAGAAGGGTTGACACTGGGTTATGGAACAAAACGCCTGGTGGAAAATCTGTCTTTTTCCGTGAACACAGGGGATTACCTCTGTGTTCTCGGTGAAAACGGGTCGGGAAAGTCGACCTTGCTCAAGGCTCTGCTGGGACTGCAGGCTCCGATCTGCGGAAGCTTTCATTATGCGTCGAAAGAGGTTCGCAGCGGCATCGGGTACTTGCCGCAACAGACGGAAATTCAACGCGATTTTCCGGCCAGTGTACAGGAAATTGTTCGTTCCGGTAATGCACCGCGTCTTGGATGGCGGCCTTTTTTTTCGAGAAAGCAGAAAGAACATGCCGGGCAGGCAATCCGGCAGATGGGGATTGAGTCGCTTCGCCATGCATGTTATCGGGATCTCTCCGGGGGACAACAACAGCGTGTACTTTTGGCGCGAGCCATGGTTGCGGCGAAAGAAGCTCTTTTTTTGGATGAGCCGGTGACCGGCTTGGATCCGGCTACCGCAACGGCACTCTACGGATTCATCGATGCCTGGCATAGGGACGGACGAACGGTGGTTATGGTGACGCATGATGTGCAGGAAGCGTTGTTGCATGCGACGCACATTCTCCGCCTGGGGGCCATGCCGTTTTTCGGTTCTATGGAAGCGTATATGGATACGGCATCCGGACACAAGCCCGCAATCTTTCATGGGAAGACAGAGGGAGAGTCACAATGTTAGACACCTTTCTTTTCTACTTACAATATCCATTTGTGCGTTATGCACTCATTGTTGGCGTGTTGATTGCCTTGAGTTCGTCCTTACTTGGTGTAACACTGGTGCTGAAGCGCTTTTCCTTTATTGGAGACGGCTTGTCCCATGTCGCCTTTGGGGCGATATCTATTGCGAGTATTCTTAAAATATCTCGGCAGATGGTTTTTGTGCTGCCCGTTACCATTCTATGTGCAGTGCTGCTTCTGCGCACCGGACAAAAACGTCGCATTCGCGGAGATGCCGCCATGGCTATGATTTCTGTAGGGGCCCTTGCGATCGGTTATCTCTTGATGAATGTCTTTTCCGTGAGTTCCAATTTAGCGGGGGATGTCTGCAGTACGCTTTTCGGTGCAACTTCCATTTTGACGCTCACAACCGGCGAAGTATGGTTAAGCGTCGGACTTTCGTTCATTGTCATGGGAAGTTTTATCTTTCTCTACCATAAAATTTTTGCCGTTACTTTTGATGAGCCTTTTGCAAAGGCCAGCGGTATGGCATCGGATGTTTATAATCTGATTTTAGCAGTCATCATTGCGGTCATCATCGTTCTGGCGATGAATCTCGTCGGTTCTCTTTTGATCTCCGCGCTCGTTATTTTTCCGGCGCTGGCCTCCATGCAAATTTTCCAGAGCTTTTTTGCCGTGACCTGTTTTTCAGCAGGCTTTTCCGTGGTGGTCACATTGATCGGCATGATTGTTTCTATTTTGAGCGGAACGCCTGTGGGGGCAACGATTGTCGCCTTTGACATTCTATTTTTTATCCTCTGCTATGCGTACGGTCACTTGAAAAGGCGGGTGCAATGAAAAAATTCCCAAAAAAAAGACAAGCTTTTCTGCTCAGCCTTTTTTTCGTAGGTTTTCTTTTCGGCTGCAGTGGAAAAACGCAAGGAACCGTAACCGTGGAAGAAATGTCGATCGATCAAAGCCCTGCGCGCTCCGCGCAGTCGGAAGAACCAATATCCGTCGCACAGGAATATGCCACGGAAGTTCCGGAAAAAACTCCGGAGGAGATCACAAAGTCGTCGGAAGATTCGATCGAGGATGCGAAAAACAACGTTGGTTCGGCCGAAGATAGCATTGATATTGACCTTTTATCGGGAAATGCGAATATGGTATATGCTACCGTCTTTCAAATGACGCTGGAGCCGAAAGAGTACGAGGGCAAGACGTTGCGTGTGCGCGGGGTCTTCCGCACATTTCCGGACGACCCCGATACGGGAGAAGGCCCCATGCACCGTGTCGTTTTCATTGCGGATGCAGCGGCCTGTTGTCAGCAAGGTCTGGAAATTCTCTGCGAGGGGGAGTACAGCTTTGAAGATCCCGAACCGGAGACGGTGATTACCGTCACGGGGCGCATCGGATTATTACCGAATGTCCGCATGGATTATCCTTGCATTTACGCGACTTCAGTCGAGACCGAGAGCCTCCGTTAGCAACTCCAATTGACGACTCAACGAAAAATCCGGCACGCCTAAAATCATCGTGTTGCAGCGCGTAATGGGGAATAGGATCTTTTTCGCCGCGCTGGATCCGACCGCAACGGCAATCTTCGGTGAAATTTCACCATGCAGCGCATCTGCTACAAGAATGCCGATGGGACCGATAATATAGTCGGCATCGCGACAGTTGACGAGAATGGCATTTTCTCCGGTTGCCGCTGCATCCGGCTTGGCTTTGAGCATGGCCCCGGTGGCCAGGCTGTTGGTGCCTACGGCGATGATTTCAGCGTCCACGCGCCGGGACTTCAGGATTTCGATAATGGATTGCCCCATGCGGCCGCCCTGTCCATCAACAACAAGTATTTTCATAATGTTCCTTTCCTGCGCCATGCGGGAATGCACCGCGCTTTTTTTCTCATGCTATAATGTTTATTGTAATAAATTATGGGAGGAAAATCGATGGGTTTACCGTATCGGATTGCTTTTTTTGATGTAGATCATACCCTGGTAGATACCGGGTCAGGAAAAATTTTTGAAAGCGGAGTCGAAGCGATTCGAAAATTAGAGGAAGCAGGCGTCATCGTCTGTATCGCGACTGGACGACCGAAAATTCACTTAAGCCGGATACGTTCCGCCGTGCCGCATGAATATCTCGTTACCTGTAATGGCGCCTGTGTGCTGGACGGCGCGGGGGAGGTCTTGTATGAAACCCCCCTTTTTCCGGAAGATTTTCGGTCTCTATGCGATCTTGCCGAGCAAAAAAATTTATCCGTCGCGTTTCATTTTTCGGATCATACGTATGTCTATTATCGCTACGATGTTTTTTCCGCCTATTATGACCGTTTTGTCTTTGAGGGGCATGCGGTGTTGAAGGATTGCCCGGAACGCGACCGCCACCTTCAAAAGAGGTATCCGATGCCGCACGATGCGGTAGTTTTAGAGAATGACGAAGACGTGATTCCAGATTTCGTTGCCGCGCATGAAAACCTGCGTTTGGACCGAATACGCAATCACTTTTATGACGTATTTCGTGCCGGCGTTAGCAAGGCGTCAGGCATCGAGAAAGTTCTGCAACGGGAGCATTTGACGTGGAAGGATGCGATCGTATTCGGCGACAGCACGAATGATGTGGAAATGTTGGAAAAAGCCGGCTTGGGTGTCGCTATGGGAAACGGACATGAGGCGGCAAAAGCGGCGGCGGATGTTGTATGTCGCGACATTCAGGAGGACGGGGTCGCGCACATGCTGCGGGAAGTGTTCCAGTAATCATTCCTACAGAAATTAGAAATTGCTGGAAGAAATCGAAAGGAAAAGAGAATGCGAATTGGTTTTGGATGTGATCATGCGGGGGTCGCGCTGAAAAAAGCGCTGATGGAGCATTTAACGGAAAAAGGGCATACCTGTGTCGATTATGGGGCCGACGGAACGAAGAGCGTCGATTACCCGGATTACGGGCATCTCGTTGCCCATCAGATTCTCGACGGAGAAGTTGACAAGGGTGTCCTGATCTGCGGAACGGGCATTGGCATTTCGCTTGCGGCAAATAAGGTGCGCGGCATTCGTGCGGCCGTCTGTTCCGAGCCGTATTCGGCGCAAATGGCCGTGCGACATAACAATGCGCAGATTATTGCGATGGGTGCACGCGTCGTTGGCGTGGATTTGGCGAAAATGATTGTCGATGCGTTTTTTGAAGCGCATTTTGAAGGCGATCGTCATGCGCGACGCGTCAATAAAATTGAAGAGGTCGATTAAAACTCAGAGGTTTCATTTTCGCCGGAAGCTTTCGGAGCCTGTACGGTGAGGCGCTGCAACACCTGCCCTAGGTCGGACGCGGTTCCTTCCAGTAATTCCCGGTCGTTGGCATAGACGCGAAACGACGGGTCATCGTAAATCAGAGCGCGCGGCTGAGGGGCGTGCTCGCTGACCGCCTGCACGTAGCCATTGTATTCATCTACCCGACCGTACAGATAATCGATGCTGACCTCAAAGAAGTCGGCGATGCGTTCAGTCGCCTGAAAATCGGGCTGCCTTCGGTCGTGTTCATACATGCTGATCGCGCTGACGGAATACCCAAGGGCATTCGCAACGGCTCGCTGCGAAAGTCCTTTTTTTATGCGCAGTTGTCGAAAAATCTGACCGAATGACACAGAACACCTCCTTGCTGTTCTGTAGATTATATTCTCGGTCGAATAAAAGCGATACAGGTTTCACGAAATGTGGGAATACAAATAAACATTAACTAAATGTGAACATTCTGAGAAAAATTTCCATAAAAAAAGCCCCGCAGGGCTTCAAGTTCTCCGCCAGGTCATCGGCGAGAACAGAATCAGCATGGGCCATATCTCCAAACGACCGGCAATCATGCCTAGGCTTAAAAAGAATTTCGTCAACGGGGAAAAGCCGGCAAAGTTTCCTGCCGGACCACAGATGCCCAACCCCGGACCAATATTATTGAAGGTAGCCGCTACGGCGGAGAAGGCGGACTCAAAATCGGGGGCATCGAAGCTTGTGATAAAAAGTAGAAAGCAGAAGATGAGAATATAGGCCATTAAATAGCTGTGTAAACCGTGCAGGAGTTCATTGGAGACCGATTGCTGGTTAAAGCGCAGGGGGAGAGCCCGGTTTGGCTCGCGCTGCCTCTTCAGTTCGCGGAAAGAGGATTTGATGTAAACCGCAACGCGCGAGACTTTGATGCCGCCGCCTGTGGAGCCGGCGCAGCCGCCGATAAACATCAATAAGAGCAGCACGATGTGTGAAAAAAGCGGCCAGTTTGCGAAATTGACCGTGGTGTATCCGGTCGTTGTCATCACGGAGCTGACGGTGAAAAATACGTCGCGTACCAATTTGCCAAAATTGTTGTACTGCGGCGCGACATTCCAGCACAGAAGCACTACGGCAGTCAAAAGGATGCCGACGTACCAGTGTAATTCTTCATCTTTCCAGAAATCGCGTACTTTTTTCAGAAGCAGGAGGTAGTACAAGTTGAAGTTGACGCCGAAGGCAATCATGGAGAATGAAAGTACATTGTGCAGATAGGTCGAATCGTAGAACGCAATCGAATTGTTTTTGATGCCGAATCCGCCCGTGCCGGCGGCGCCGAACGCATGACAAAAAGAATCAAAAAGCGGCATACCGCCGAGGAACAAAAGGAGTATAACAATGCCGGTCATGGAAAAATAAATCGCGTAGAGAATGCGGGCGGTCAGCGTCAGCTTGGAGACAATTTTCCCGAATACCGGACCGGGCACCTCTGCGCGCATCATGTGGACCGAATCCGCTGCGGTTTTTGGAACCAGCGCCAGTGTAAAAACCAGAACCCCCATGCCGCCGATCAAATGGGAAAACGAACGCCAGAAGAGAATGGAGTGGGAAAGGGATTCAACGTCCGTTGCAACCGAAGCGCCCGTCGTTGTGAAACCCGAGGAGATTTCAAAAAATGCATCCAACAAGGTCGGATACGAGTGGCTCAAATAAAGGGGCAGTGCGCCAAAAAAGGAGAGGCTGAGCCAGAGAAGGGCACAGATGACAAAGCCTTCCCGCGCAAAAAAATGGCGCTTCGGCGGGCGTTGGCGACTCAATAGGAAAGCGACCGCGAGAACGAGGAGGATCGGTACAATCCAAGCATAGACCGTGCCAATGGGCTCTTGGAAATACAGACAGACCAAAAGCGGTGCACAAAGTAAAAGGGCTTCCACAAAAAGCCCGCGGCCAAGCATAAAAAAGATCATTTGTACATTCATCGATTTCTCCGTATCTTCAAGCAGCGAAGCGCAGCCGGCGCGATTTCTTTCCGGTTTCTGCACGGGATCGCTTAATTGCGCAAAATATCGTCGATATCATCATAGTCCAAGTGTTTGGTAATCACCAGTACATGATCGCCCGTTCGGATTTCATCGTGACCGGTGGGGAAAATCAGTTCGTTGCGCCGAACAATCAGACCGACAAGCGTTTCTTCATCGATATCCAGTTTCGCCAGCGGCTGTCCGACGACTTTGGAAGAAGAGCGCACAAAAAACTGCAGCACTTCCGCCGACCCATTCGGCAGGCGATACAACGATTCTACGTTCGATCCGGCGGCATTTTGAATCGCGCGCACGATGCGCGTGATCGTCATCGCCATGATTTCCGCCGGCGTAATGACCGATTGCAATCCGACATCATCCAGAATGGATAAGATGGTCGTGCGATTGACTTTTGTAATCGTCCGGGGTACTTTGCAGACATTGGCAAACATGGAGACGATGATGTTTTCTTCATCGATGCCGGTCAGCGTCGCGACACAGTCGTATTTTTCGATGTGCTGTTCCCGCAATAACCCCTGATCCGTGCCGTCGCCCAAGATCACGGATACGTTGGGGAAACGCTGCGCCAAATCCATAGCGACGATTTCTTTTTGTTCAATCAATTTGATCTGCATTTTCACGCGGTCGAGCATTTTCAATAGATAGTGACTGATGCGACCGCCCCCGATCAGCAACAGGGAACGAATGCGCTCCAAGGATCCAACGGACTTATAGAGTGTATTGAGCCCTTCCCGCTCACCGGTCACAAAGAAGAGATCGCCCGGTTGCAGAACGGTCGGCCCGGACGGGATAATGGTTTTATCCCCGCGCAGAATCACGGCGCCCAATAATCCGGGAAAGTGTTTCCGGAATTCCACCATGCTTTTTCCGTCGAGAATCGCGCCCTTTACGATGGGCAATTCGACGAGGTTGACGCGGTTATTGGCGAAGGGTTCCACGCTGAGCGCCTGTGGGAACTGCAGCATCCGGTAAATTTCCTGCGCAGCTTCCATTTCGGGATTGATCATGCGCGTAATGCCCAAATTTTCACGAACAAAGTCCATATGAGACGCATATTCCGGCGTGCGGACGCGGGCAATGGTCTCTTTCGCACCCAGTTTATTGGCAATTACGCAGGAAATAATATTGACTTCATCTTCCGGAGTGACGGCAATAAACATGTCGCAGCGACTGACCTGCGCCTCCTGCTGCACATCGTAGAATGAACCGTTGCCCTCGATGCCCAGAATGTCGAAGCGGTCCAAAAGCGCCTGCAATCGCAGCCGGTCGCGCTCAATCAGGATGATGTCGTGCCCTTCTTCGCTGAGCGTTGCACAAAGCGCCGTGCCAACTTTTCCCGCACCAACAATGACGATATTCATATCGCCTCCTATAAAAATTTATCTTTCAAATTATACCAGTACCAATCCGGATTGAACACAATCCGTTCAATGGTGCGCTTGGGGTCGCAAAACGATATGCGCTGCATCCCCTTAAAATTTTGCTCCATGCCGTCGGTGGCAACGCAAAGCGCGTTGGCCTCCTCGGGCGGAATGCGTACCTCACAGACCGAGCGGGACGGAACGACGATGGAAGCCGGCAGCGTAGGAAACCGCTTGGAGCGCACCGGATTCAGAGCGGTGAACTGAAACCCTTCCAATGTCTGATAGAGAATCGAACCGCCCGCCGACAGATTATAGGCGGTAGATCCGGCGGGGGTGGACAGAAGCAACCCGTCACAGGCAAGATCGATGAGCGCAACGTCGTCAAAACGCACAGAAAAGTGGAGAATGCGCGTTGTCGTAGAGGTCAATACAAATTCGTTAATGGCAAGTAGTTCGTAGTGCCATGCGTCGGTCTGGATGATTGCCTGCAACAGGTGCAGCGAATCCACACAGTACTCGCCGGCGAGGAGCCGATCCAGGTAGTGTTCCGGATCGGTCAGATCAATTTCCTGAAAAAAACCGAGATGCCCGGTGTTGATGCCCACAAAGGGGATGGAAGAAAAACCGCTGGAATGGGCGGCACGCAGAAAGGTGCCGTCCCCACCGATGACGACATTGTACTTCGCATCCTCGCGGTAGATGCGGCTGATGCCATAACCATGCGCGTAAAAATAGGCAACGACACGTTTTTTCATCGCCTCCGATTTTTCGGACGGATTTACGAAGAGATTGATCCAGGGTTTCAAAGCGCCCTCCTTTTTGTCTGGTCTCATCTTACCACAGATAGACGGAAACAACCCCCTTTTTGACAAAATCGCTTTCATACGCTATACTACAGATGTCCTCGGAATACGCCCGAAGCATTAAACCTACGCCGATTATAAGGGATTGCACCGTCTTGATGCGGAGGACAAGCCTCGGTAGAGTGGACGTTTGAAGCGTGAAGCAGCAAACCCACCTTCACATATAGAAGGTATTAATATAGTAGGGCCCGGGGATGACCGGATCCCGTCTGCGCAAAGGCGGGATGCGGTTTTTCTATTGCCGTTTTTTTGAACCGCTTGTTTTGAAAAAGGTTTGTACCGGGGTGTATGTTTTCCTCTTTTGGGGTACAATAAGAAAGAATTCCCGATCGACGTTGCAGGGAAGTCACACGGCGTTCGGAAGCTAAATGGGGAGTTAATAAAGGAGGAAATATGGGAATTGCAGATTATTTGGCACAAAAGAGAAAAGAACAAATTCGACGTGCGCGTCTGGAAGACGCCAAGCGCGTTTCACTCGGCTTAGTTCTCGGAGCGGCAATCGGAGGAGCTGTCGGTGTTTTGTTTGCGCCGAAGTCGGGCGAAGAGACGCGGGAAGAACTGGCGAAGAAAGCGAAAGATGTGGCGGAAACCGTTCGCAGTACCTCGAATGATGCGATGGAAGCGATGCGCTCCAAGACGAATGATGTGGTGGAGGGAGCGAAAAACTTTTACTCCGAACGCTTGGAAGGAAAGCTCACCAGCATTCGTCCGGCCATTCAGGAAGCGGTAAAAAGCGCCAAAGAGACCATAGAAGAGGGAGCGGAAGAGGCCAAGAAGAAAGCTGAGACCGTGAAGAACGAGGCCAAGGAAAAGGCGGCGGAGAAAGTCGAAGAAGCCGCGGACAAAGTGGAAAAAGGTGCGGAAGAAGCGAAAAAGACCGCCAAGGGCGCCAAAGAAGATGCCAAAGAGGAGCAAAAGAAGTAGTAGGAGGCCAATGTGAACGGGAATCAACTCATTATCTCATTTTCACTGAATGAATTGCTGCTGGCGCTTCTATGCATTGCGGGGATTGTCGCTTTGGTCTACTTGATCCTCGTTCTTTCGAAATTGTCCCGCAGCGCAACTGCATTGGCACAGCTTTTGGAACAGAATCGAAAGTCTTTGGATCAAACGCTGGAAGCCTTGCCGGACGTGACCGAACAGGGCAAGGAAGCGCTGGAGAAGGTCAATGATCTTTTAGAGAAGAGCAGCCCGAATCTCGTCGACAGCGTCAGGGAAGTCAAAAAGACGCTGGGCAATATGACACGTCTGACGGCGGATGTCAGCGATACGGTGGAGTATGTAGCGGCGTCCACGGTGGACACGGTGGATTCGGTGACGCAGGGACTCTCCAGTTCCGCTGCTTCGCTGGGTTATATCAAGGAAGTTATCGACATTCTTCGCGGCGTGTTAAAGAAATAGGAAGGAATCCCGGCGGGCCTCCGCCTTTGTCGGGAAGCCCTCTTTCTTTCAGGGCGGATTCCATCCGGGAAAACGAATTGATTTTAATTTCATATACGAATCTACGCCTAAAACTGTGTACGCAGCTGTTTTCCTGTGATATTATAGACGAATAGAAAAACAGGTACGGTAGCGTTACCATAGTAGAAGCAGAATGGAGAAGCTCATGCGGCAACCAACGATTAAAGATGTGGCGAGTCTCGCCGGCGTATCCATCTCCACGGTTTCCCGGGTGATGAATAAGTCGAAGCCGGTAAGTCCGGAGACAGAAAAAAAGGTCATCGATGCGATCAATAAATTGGGGTTTAAGCCCAATGAATTGGCGCGTAGTCTCGTGATGAAAAAGTCCAATTCGATCGGTGTTCTGGTCAAGGATATCGGCATCGATTACATGGCACAAATGATCCGGGGTGTGGAAGAAATCGGAAAGATGTATCACTACGACATTCTGCTTTCCAGCACCTACGGGGAATTGGAATCGGAAAAACGAACGGTCGATTTTCTCTACCGCAAGCAAGTGGAAGGCATTATTGTCATTTCGGAAGACATTGAAGCAGAGATCATAGTAAAAATACGGGGGTACAATTTGCCGTATATTTTGCTGGATCGCTACTATAAGTCCAACGATTTCCATACGGTTACGGTCGATTACCAGAATGCCATGCGTATGGCTGCGGAGCATCTGATTTCAAAGGGACATAAGAACATCCTTTATATGAAAGTGTCTTCTGTTTACGAGGTTTCCGCACAAAAACGCGCGGGCTACGAATTGGCCATGCGCGCACATGGACTGAAATCGCATTATGTGGAAACGCAGGGCGGTGGCGCGAAATACGCGGGCGACGTTTTGGAACCTTTGCTTTCGGAACTGCGGGAAGGGCAGTATACGGCGATTCTTACGGAATCGGACGCTTTGGCACTCGGCTCGATCGGCTATCTGTACGATCACGGGATTGCCGTGCCGGAGGATGTGTCCATCGTCGGATTCGGAAACTCTCCGTTGAGCGAACTGTTCCGTCCGACGCTGACGACGATTTCCGAGCCTTATTACGACATTGGCGCTGTCGGGATGCGTATGCTGACAAAGACGTTGAAAAATGAAGAGAAAATGACGGAATCCATTTATCTGCCGACCACTTTGATGGAGCGCGGATCGGTAAAGACCTTGTAAGTCGTTCGGGCGTACCGCAGCGAAGAGGCAGTTTCCCAAGAGAAAAAGAAAAACCGCGGAAGCGGCGACAAAAGGAGGATGGCATGGTTGAAAAACAAGTTACAATTGTCAATGAGACGGGGTTGCATGCGCGCCCTGCCGCAGCGTTGGTGCAGTTTGTGAAGAACATCCCGGGCGACGTCGAGTTGGTCAAGGAGGGAAAGGTAGCCAATGCAAAGAGCATTTTCAATGTGATGAGTCTGGGAATTTCCAAGGGAACCGAGATTACAGTGCGTGTGAACGGGGACAACGAAGAAGAAAACCTCAACAAAGTGGTTGAATTTATCGAGGGTCTGACCGAGTAAGAAGAAACAGGGCAAAGGGGGTGCTTGGCATCCCCTTTTGTTACGACAAAGGAGGGAGCATGGTCGAGCGGTTGACGGGTATTGTCGCGTCACAGGGGTTGGCAATCGGACCCGCCTATATTTTTGAAAAGGAAAAAGTCGATGTTGTAAAGACGGAAATTGCGGAGACGGATGTCGATGCACATCAGGAAAAATTAAAGGGCGCTTTTGCGCACTATCTGAAAGAGTTGGAATCGCGCACGTCCGGCAGCGAAGAAGAAGTGGCTGTGGTGCGCGCACATATTGAATTATTGTCGGATCCCTACTTTATTGAGACAGCGTTGACAAAAGTCCGGACGAATCGCGTTTCGTGTGACTGGGCCTTGCGTGAAACGGTGGATGAGATGGCAGCGATGATTGAGTCGCTGGACGATCCGTATCTGCGCGAACGGGCGGCCGATTATCGCGACATTGGACAGCAAGTGCTCTATGCCCTAAGGGGCATCGATGCGGCGGACTTATCCGATCTGACAGAAGATTGCATTATCATTTCCGAAGAATTGACGCCGTCCGACACCTCCACGATGAATAAACAGCATGTCTTGGGCTTTGCCAACGATCTGGGCGGGAAAACCTCGCATACCTCGATTATTGCGCAAACACTGGGCATTCCTGCCCTCGTTGGGATGCAGCGCGTGACCGGACGAGTCAAACAGGGGGATGTATTGATTTTGGATGCGCTAGATGCGCAAAACGGGTGTCTGATCATCAATCCGGAAGAAGAAACCCTGCAGGCATACCGGAAAAAAATGCAGGCGCTGGAAGAAGAGAAAGCGCACCTCGAGGAAGTCAAAAATCTCGAAGCGGTGACGCGCGACGGACATCATGTGGAAGTCGCCTGCAATATGGGGAATTTGGAAGATTTGGATCGAGGGCTTTCCTACGGTGCCGATGGGGTCGGATTGTTCCGTACGGAATTTTTGTACATGGAAAACACGCATTTTCCGACGGAAGAGGAACAATTTGTCGTGTACAAGGCGGCAGCGGAAAAACTTGGCAGTCGCGCCCTGCTGATCCGCACGCTGGACATCGGCGGCGACAAGGGCTTGTCCTACTACGAATTCCCGAAAGAAGAGAATCCGTTCCTCGGGTGGCGCGCGCTTCGCGTGTGCTTTGACAAAGAGGACGTATTCCGCGATCAGATTCGCGCCATTCTGCGCGCCTCCGCCTTCGGTAATGTGAAATTTCTGCTGCCGATGGTCATTTCCGTCGAAGAGATTCAGCACGTGCAGGAGCGGATTGCGCAGTATAAAGAAGAATTGCGCAAAGAAGGCAAGGCATTCAATGAATCGGTCGATGTTGGCATTATGGTGGAAACACCGGCCTCCGCGATTCTTGCGGAAGAACTGATTCGCTACTGTGATTATTTCAGTATCGGAACAAATGATTTGACTCAGTACGTGTTGGCGGTGGACCGCGGCAATGAGCGGATCACGAATCTTTACAACACCTACCACCCGGCAGTGCTTCGTTCGATTGCCCGCGTAATTCGCGCATCGCATGAGGCCGGAAAATGGACGGGCATGTGTGGCGGGTTCGCAGGCGACACTGATGCGACCTATCTGCTTTTAGGGATGGGATTGGATGAATTTTCCGCGCCGGCGGCAAAGGTGCCGAAAGTAAAAGATCTCATTCGTACTGCTAATTTTGAAGAAGCGCGCGCCTTTGCGGAGAATGTTCTTGCCTGCGGGACGTTGCGAGAAGTGGAAAAACTTATTGAAGAAAATGCACATCGGTAAAACGCATTTGCAGGTGGAATCGACGATAAAAACGGAAAGAAGGAAGCGCGAGGAGCAGGAAGCCTCTTGGTTGCCGCATCTTGCGCTTCCCGCGGGTCTTTGTTTGCCGCATCGCGTTCAAAAACGCGGCGATCGTTGGCTTTTTGAGGATGCACAGCAACGCTTGTGGTCGATTGCCTTTGCTCCGCCCGAACAGGCGGACCTCTTTTTACACGCCGAGCAGTGGGAAAAGCGGGCGGAAGCTATGGGCTTTTTCTTGCTGCCCGATCGCTATTACGGGACTGTGGAAGTGACGCATTTGCAAAACGGAAATCGGCGGTTCAGCTGGATTTTACAACGGGAGGGCGGAAAGAATCCGCTGCGCTGTTGGCTTCCGCAGACGGACATGGCGCAACATCGAAAGAGCGGATATGCCCTGGGAAAAGCCGTTCATGCGTTCCAGGAACAAGCGGAGGTTCAAACGGAGGATTCTCTTTCCAATGGTTGGAGCGCAGATTTTCAGACGGACATCGATTATCTGTTGTATCGCCACGGGCGGGTCGGGAACAAAACCCGGCGCGAGTATGTGCTCATCGATTTTATCTCCGAAGCGCGCCACTGGATGCATGCGTTGCCGGAGAAGTCGGTCATTGGCAGCGTGACCATTGATCGTCTGCACGGTGTGCGGGGCGGCTTTGCACTGGACGATTGGAGCCGGGTGCGGCGGGGCGACGGGGCGTATGACTTGGTCTTTTTGAACGATGTGGCGGAATTTTCGCCCACTTTTTGCCGCGCATTTCTGGAAGGATACAGCGGGGGAAACACCGCGCGCAGCACGTATCGCCTGCTCAGCTTTTACACGGCGGTCACGACACTCAAACGCCTTGTTGACGTAGCAGAAGGGGCGGTGCAGTATCAGGATATGGCTCATGCGACGCGCCGCTTTGAAGAGATTGTCGACAGCTTTCATGATTTTTCTTCGGTTGTCCCGGATTGGGCGGAAAAGCATTGAGCCGTTTTCTGTAAATGTGTTTGTAGTTTACAGACGAAGCTTTTTCTTGCATAATGAAAGGGAGGATGCGGAATATGAAAACAATGGCGCGACAATTGGTACTGATTACGGTGGGGGTGTCCCTGATGGCATTGGGAACCCACTTTTTTCTGGTACCGCACGCCCTTGCTGCCGGCGGCGTGACCGGATTGGCCGTTGTCGTAAACTATGTTTTCCCCTTTTTACCGGTGGGTCTGCTGATGTTTGTGGGGAATGCCGTTCTTTTTATTTTGGGGCTTTTTCTTCTGGGACGCCAGTTTGGCATTTTGACGCTGTACGGATCGCTGCTCTATTCCATTTTTGTCGCCGTGCTGGAAAAACTGAGTACGGGCACGCAGGCACTGACCCAGGATGTCGTAATCAGTTTGATTTTGGGCTGTGCGCTTATGGGCTATGGCTTGGCTCTTGTTTTCCAACAAAATGCTTCGACGGGCGGCACGGATATTCTTGGGAAAATCCTCCATACGTATTTTCATCTGGATTTGGCAAAGGGCTTGCTGTTGGCGGATTTCGTTGTAGTGGCGCTCAGCGCTGTGTGCATCTCTTTGGAGAAGTCGCTCTATGCCGCCGTCGGAATTTATTTACAGAGTGTGATTCTCGACCGTGCGATTGCCGGGTCCAATCGGCGCATCATCATGACCATCATTTCAAAGAATGTGGAGGAAATCAGCCAATTCATCAACCGCGAGATGAATCGCGGTGCGACGGTATATGATGCGCGCGGCGCGTATTCCGGGGATTGGCACCAGGTCATTATCAGCATCGTCCATCGCGCGGAATATATTCGCATTAAAGAGTTTATTCACAAGGTGGATCCGGATGCCTTTGTCTATATCGGCTATGTGAATGAAGTATTTGGAGAGGGCTTTACGTTTGAGCGATCACTGCCGGGACAGGGGGAATTATGAAACTGGGAAAAACACAAAAACTGATGGTTCAACGAAAGAGTGCATTCGGTCTGTTTTTAAGCGATTTGCCGGGAAAACGGGAGGCTGCCGATGGGCAGGACGTCGCAGAAAAATCGGTATTATTGCCCAATCGCTATGTGACCGAATCGATGACGGTGGGCGGCGAATTGGACGTTTTTGTTTTGCGAGACAGTGAGGACCGTCTGGTGGCGACGACGCGTCGCCCTTTGATCGAAGTGGGAGAGATGGGCGTTCTTTCGGTGGCGGATGTCACAAAAGTGGGGGCATTTCTCCACTGGGGACTCGAAAAAGACCTTTTTTTGCCTTATGATGAACAAACAAGGCGCATAAAACGCGGCGATGTGGTGTTGGTGCTCGCTTTCATTGATCGATCCGGTCGCATTGCGGCGACCATGCGTACGAACCAAGCGTTTCGAAGGCCGCACCATCTGCAGGAAAATGATCGCGTGCCGGGCGTCGTGTATGCCTATACGCCGGAAGTCGGTACCTTTGTTCTGGTCGACGGAAAATACAATGGACGTATTGCGCCGAGTCAGCAGGTAGGCGCGCTGCGCCCCGGACAGGAAATCACCGCGCGGGTGCAGGGAATCAAGCCGGACGGAAAAATTGATTTGAGTATGCACAGCCGCGCCCACGAGACCTTGCGCGCAGATGCGCGGAGCATTGCGCAAATGCTGCGTGCCAATGGTGGCTTTTTGCGGGTGAATGATCATTCTTCCCCGGTAGAAATTCGACGCTTATTCGGCATGAGTAAAGCGCAGTTTAAGCGCGCAGTGGGCAGACTGTTGAAAGAGCGACAAATTCGATTGGAAGAAGGGGGAATTCGATGGCAGAAAACGCAGTCGAAAAAGAACATAAAAAAATAGCAGCCGGTGCGGTCATCGCCGAAGTCAACGGCGTAAAAATCCTCGAAAAAGATGTCGATACCCTGCAGCAACTGATGGGCGAGGCGGGACGCGCCTTCGACGAGGAGGAAGCACGCAATCGCCTGCGTGACGAGCTGGTGCATCAACAGCTTTTGTATTTTGACGGAAAAGAACAAAAACTGGATGAAGATGCGGAATTTCAGAATGCACTGGCCGCAGCCAAACGCAATATGCTGCAGCAGTACACATTGCGCAAGTTGTTGGACAGTGTGGAAGTCACGGAAGCGGAGTTGCGCGAGCAATATGAAAAAATTCCACAGGATCCGAAATCGCACAAAAAACCGGACTATGCGACGATGCATGCGCAGTTGCAGCAGGAAGTGCGGCTACTTCGCCAGCAGGAGACCTATGTGGAGCGGATACGCGCATTACAGAAACGCTACGAGGTGAAAAAGTATTATACTTCCCCCATGGACAAATCGGGAGAAGGGAAAGAAAAGGAGGCGGATTGATGGGCACGTATGAAGCACTGAAACCGCACAAGGTTTTCGAGTATTTCTATAAGATCAATCAAGTGCCGCGCGGTTCCGGCGAGGAAGAGGCGATCGGAAGAGCCTTGGAGGCGCATGGCAGAAAAATGGGGTTGGAAACGAAACGGGACAGCGCAGGCAATGTCGTTCTGCGAAAACCCGCCAGTCCCGGCTATGAAAACGCACCGACCGTGACGATTCAGGGTCATATGGATATGGTGTGCCAGAAAACCCCGGAGAGCACCCATGATTTTTCCAAGGATCCGATTGCGATGGAGATCGACGGCGATTGGCTGCACGCCAAAGATACCACCCTCGGCGCGGACGACGGGATCGGGGTAGCGATGGGACTTGCACTGTTGGACGAAGATTTTGTGCATCCACCGCTGGAAGTTCTCGTGACGACGGCGGAAGAAACAGGCATGGACGGGGCGATCGGTCTTGCGCCGGATTTTTTGACGGGCTCGTATCTGTTAAATATTGATTCCGAGGAAGAAGGTTTTGTCACTGTCTCCTGTGCAGGCGGTTCGACGGGCGTGCTGTCGCTGCCCTTGCAGCGCAAAGCACCGACGCCTTCCGACGTCTTTTCCATCCGCGTCGACGGCATGCGGGGTGGACACTCTGGCATGGAAATTCTGAAAGTCAGCCACAGCGCCATCAAGGTGTTGACCGAGTTTTTACTGAAATTGGATGCCGCGATTTCGTTTGATCTGCACGCCTTCCATGCAGGTGAAAAGCACAATGCCATTCCCAACGAGGCGGAGGCGATTGTGTCTGTACCGAAAGAACAGGTCCCGGCTCTGTTGCACGAACTGGAGACGCTGCGCGCTGCGCAGGTGGAGGCAATCCTAAAATTCGAGCCGGACATTCGCTTTGCCTGGAAGGAGATCCAGACGGCACAAGCACCTCTGACAGACGAGACAAAAACGGCGCTTTTGAATCTTTTGCAGCTGCTGCCGCATGGCGTGAACACCATGATGGCGGACCGTTCCGTTGTCGAATCGTCAGATAATTTGGCATCGGCGCATACTGATGAAACGGATATGACGATGATCCTTTCGGTGCGTAGTGCAACGGAAGCACGTCGCGCGGAGTTGCAGGACAAAGTACGCGCCTTGGCACAGCTGTTCGGCGCCGCGTGTCATTTCCGCGACGGGTATCCCGCGTGGGAATATCGCGCCGATTCTCCGCTGCGCGAACGCTTTTTAGCACAATACCGGGAAATGTTCGGCAAGGAAGCGGAAGTGTTGATCATCCATGCGGGGCTGGAATGCGCGCTTTTTGCGCAGACGCATCCGCATCTTGACATGATCTCGTTCGGACCGGATATTAAGGGGGCGCACACGACCAGGGAGCGCTTGTCCATCGGGTCTACCGAGCGGACGTATGAGTTGTTGAAAGCGATTGTGACTTCCATCGCAAAAGAGTACGTGGATGAGTCAAAAAGGGATTGAATATTCTTTTGCAGGGTAAAAAGGAAATAACAAAGCCACAAGGAGGGCCTATATGAATAACGAACATAAACATCGGCACGGAGAACACTGCGGTTGCGGGGAACACGAGTCGTGTGCACATCAGGATGCTTCTCACGAAGAAGAATGGGAGGATCTTGACGACGAGGACGAAATTCTCGTCCTTACGCTGGATGACGACACGGAACTGGAATGTCGCGTGGTCGATGTTTTTCCGGTTGGAGAAGTCGATTACATTGCGTTGGAGGCAATGGAGGAAGAGCCGAACATTCTTCTCTATCGTTTGGAGGGGGATGTTACCCAAGATGAAATTCAGTTGACGTCCATCGACAGCGACGACGAATTTCAGAAAGTTTCCGAGGAGTTCAACCTGCGTATGGAGGCGTATGGGGACGACGAAGAATGGGATGAGGCCGTGGAAGACGACCTCGAGGATGGCGAAGAAAGCGAATCGGACGAAAAATAAAGGGGGAATCGAATGCTGACATTTGTTGTAGGGCCTTCCGGCAGCGGGAAAACGCGTTGGTTGATTGAACAGGCAAATCGCGACAAGAAGATGGGAAACGGCAATATTGTATTCATTGACAGCGACGACTCGCATATTTTTTCTCTGGATCACGGCGTCCGTCTAATCAATGCCTCGGATTTCGGCATCGAAAATGCGGATCAGCTGTACGGATTTTTTGCCGGAATTATTTCGAGGGATTTTGACATCGAAAAAATTTACGTCGATGGGATTTATGAATTGCTCGATATGAACACCCTTATTTCAGATTTCAGTGAACGTTTTACAAGTCTCTGCGAAAGTAACAATGTGGAGTTACTCATCGGCTACAATGGGGAAGCGGGATCCATTCCGCCCTGTGGCGAGGTCAAGATTGTGGAGTTGAGTACGGAAGAATAAAACTCTTCTGGAGCGAACAAAGAGCCCTCAAAAGTTCACGATGAACTTTGGGGGCTCTTCACTATGCGGGCAGTTTTTCGACTCAATTGGCTGCAGAAGTGCTGTTTTCCGGAACCGATTCCTCAGCCGCCGAAGAGGCAGCGTCGCTTTGCGGCCGATCGCTCGCAGTCGTACTTTGTTCTGTCGAAGTGGACGGCGCCGAGGCATTGTTCAAGGCATTCAGAATTTCAGAAAAATCCTCGTCCGCGCGAAAGTAATAGTCTCCGGAAGGGATGGTTTCTGCAGAAAAGTGTTCCTTCAGATAATCTGTAAAATCCGCTGCGCGCGCCTCCGAAAGAACGCCGTATTCTTGCAAAAGCGTCGACAGTTGCTCCGGCGTGGTCGCTTCCGGGATCGTCACTTTCACGGTCAGCGCCGCTTGATTCGACTCTTCGGACACCGCTTCAAAGGTGTCCTGCGGGACACTGTGTTCGGCATATCCGATTAAATTTTTGTAACTAAACCAACAGATGGCGGCCAATCCGGCGCCAACCACCAAAACAAACGCATAATCGACGATGACGTAAAGGAAGTCGCGGATACGTGATATAATCTTCATAGGTTTCCTCCCGGTGATAGTGTACCATAGGAGATATGTAGGGAACAAGGAGGCGGGATGCGCACGGTTTCCATTGGAAAAAATGATGCGAATCAGCGATTGGATCGGTTTTTGGCAAAGTATTTGCCGCGGGCATCAAAATCACTGCTGCAAAAATGGATACGCGAAAAACGCATCAAGCGCAATCGGCAGAAGGCGCAGGCACAAGATGTATTGCTCGTCGGGGATGAGTTACAGTTTTATCTCTATGAAGAAGTGCTGAAGCCGCTGGAGGAAGTCCCGTCCTCGGGAAAAAGTGCGGTGAAGCTTTCGTATCTCTTTGAAAACGAGTCGTTTTGCATCATTGACAAACCCAAGGCACTGTTATCGCATGCCGCTTCAAAAAAGGATTATGGGCACAACGTGGTGGACGCTTTTACCGCTGATTTAATGGCGCGCGGGATCTATGTGCCGCGCAACGAACCGAGTTTTCGTCCTGCGCTGGTGAATCGGCTGGATTATCAGACGGAGGGTTTACTGATCGCCGCGAAAACGCACGATGCGCTTGTCTCCTTAAATCAAAAGATGCGTTCGCATTCGATTGCCAAGTACTACCGGGCCCTTTGTGTGGGGGCGGTACACGAGGCGTTTTCAATCGCTGCGCCGTTGGAACGTAAGGAAGCGGTTACACGGGTGGGTCCGGACGGAAAAGAGGCACAAACGCACGTGACTCCGCTGGTCACCGACGGACGCTATTCACTGGTCGAATTGGAACTGACGACCGGGCGTTTCCATCAAATTCGGGTGCATTTGGCGCATGTGGGACATCCGCTGGTGGGCGATGCGCGGTACGGCGGACCGACTTTTCCCGCACAGGGCATTACATCACAGATGTTGATTGCGCATCGCCTGTGTTTCGAGCCGATTCCGGGGGTGTTGAATGGACCGCTGGATATTGTTTCTAGGCGCTTGGATGCTTTTATGGAAAGAGCGGGTATGTTTACCGGACAGTATCAAAAACGTGGAGAAGGGAGCAGAGTGTGATACGCATTTTACTTGTGGAAGATGAAGAGTCCATTCGCAAGTTTACGAAGATAAATTTAGAAATGGCGGGATTTCAGGTCTTGGAGGCTGAGACAGGCGAGCGCGGCGTCGCCGTGGCGCTTTTGGAAAAACCGGATATTGTCGTTTTGGATCTGATGCTTCCAGGCATCAGCGGGTATGAAGTTTGCGAGCAATTGCGTACAAAGATGCCGAAAATCGGCATTATTATGTTGACGGCAAAGTCGCAGGAAGTGGACCGGATTTTGGGATTGGAAAAGGGAACGGATGATTATATGATCAAGCCCTTTAATCCGAAGGAACTGGTGTTGCGCGTCAAGTCGCTGGCGCGCCGGCTTGCGCTGCTCGACGGGGAATCGGAAGCGGAAGGCGTAACAGACGGGCCGTATCGTCTGGATTTGTATTCACGCACTTTCTTCAAAAATGGCAAAGAAATCGACCTCACGCCGACTGAACTTGCCATTGTTCGAATTTTTATCGAAAATCCGGGACGGGCGTATACGCGCGAGGAGATTATGCGATTGGCATGGGGAGAGGAATTCCACGGCGAAACGAAAATCGTCGATGTCAATATTCGTCGCATCCGCTCAAAAATTGAGGAAAATCCTTCAAAGCCCGAATATCTGGAGACGGTCTGGGGAGTGGGATATCGGTGGAAACGAAACGCATAAAACATCGCATCAAATGGGGACCTCTCAAAGGCATGAGTCGCTTGGGCATACAGATTCTCGGCTTTTTTGTGCTCCTCATTGTTCTCGTCACGCTGTTTTTTGAGGTGTTTTCTTATATCTCCGTGAAAAATTACTACTATTCCAATACCGCCGACACGCTCTATACCCAGGCACGGTATAATGCCGAGCTGTATTTGAGCTATCTGGGCGATGAGGACTTGATGGATGTCGTTGTAAAAAATAAAAATCAGTTTTACCGCGGCAATGACGCACAGGTGCAGATTCTGGACAACTCGGGATTAGTCATATACGACAACCTCGGCACGGAACAAGTCGGAACCGTTCTGAAAACGGCGGATGTAATCGAAAATAATTCCGGAGAATCCGTTCCCTATGTCGGCAAGGTATCGTACAGCGATACGCCGGTGATGAGCGTTTCGTATCCCCTGCGCAGTCAGGTGCGTCAGGTCGGCATGTTGCGCCTGACGACTTCTTTGGAGCGCGTGAATGCCCTGATTCGGACGCGCGTGATCCTTTTTATGGGATTCGGATTGATTATTGTTTTGCTGGCGATTTTGATCGGCAATCTGATTGCACGCTCCATCACCAAGCCGGTCAAAGAGTTGACGCGGGTGGCGCAAAAATTGGCGGATGGGCAGTTTCAGACGCGCGCGGTGGAGGATTCCAACGATGAAATTGGGGAATTGGCGCGCACGATGAACTTTATGAGTGCGAATATTGTAAAAAAAGATCAGATGAAAAATGAGTTCATCTCCTCAATTTCCCACGAATTGCGCACGCCTTTGACGTCGATCAAGGGATGGGCGATTACGCTTCAGGGGGAAAAGATCCCCCCGCAAATGAACGAGGAGGGATTAAAAATCATCGAGAAAGAGTCCGATCGCTTGGGCGCGATGGTGGAGGATTTGCTGGATTTTTCCCGTTTTTCCGCCGGAAAAGTCGAATTGGCGAAAACTTCATTCAACATTGTCGAAGTGGCGCGCAATATTATTTCACAATTTCGTCCGCGCAGCGTTGAAAAATCCGTCGACATGCTGCTGAATTACTCTTCGGAATCCATTGAAGTGATTGCCGATGCGGATCGCATGAAACAGTTTTTTCTCAACATTCTGGACAATGCACTGAAGTTCACACCGGAAGGGGGGACGATTCTGACGGATGTCAGTCTGGTCAAGGAACACGTGCAGATTACCATAACGGATACCGGCGTCGGCATCCCGGAAGAGGAAATTGGTCTGGTTACCGAAAAATTTTGGAAAGGTTCCTCCAGCGGATCCCACACGGGTTTGGGACTTTCCATCTGCGAGGAAATCATCGCGGCGCACGGCGGGGAATTGCAGATTACAAGTAAGGTTGGCGTCGGCACAACCGTTCGCGCAGAATTTCCCAGGGAGTTGGCGTAGGAGGCGGCATGAAACGGGATCAAAAAGATTTTCAAAAATATTGCGGGCGGTTGCTTTTTCTCGCCCTCCTGCTGCTTTTGGTCGGCTGTAGAAAAAATGAGAATTCTGGCGAATTAAATGCCGGAGGGATTCAAAAGCCAACAAATGAGACTACGCTGTTGGAAGGCACTTGGAAGGTGATGGACGTCGTTTCCTTCGGGGAAGAGTCGAATGTGGAAAAGCCGTCGGCATTCGCAGTCTCGGACAGCCTGTATTTTTGCAATGGCTTTGTCGGCATCAATGGCGTTTTTACGGTGAATCCAAGTATCTCCGCAAAATTTGTCAATACGCGCGATTATTTGAATGCGCGATTTTCGGGGCAGGAAGTGGCACTGAAGGACTATGACGAAGATAAGATTCGCGTCATCATGGTGCGTGACGGAGAGTCTTTTTCCATGGATTTTTTGAGTTTGAAGAAGGATCGATGTGCGTTTTCGTATGAGTCGAAAATGTATTATTTGGAACGCGAAACGACGGAAATTGCCAATGAAGTGCGGGAAAATTTTCTGCGCCTTGTCGATTCAAAAAAGCGCGAGGAGGTGCAGCCGGAAGAAAATCGCAATCGCGCGCTGCTTGTCGGGATCAAAACCAAGTCCTACGATGCAGATACGATTCCGGTGTATTCCTATGCCACGTACTTAATTCGGGAGGATGCGCTGAGTCGCCGCCCCCGCGTCTACGCGGCGGAACAAATTCTCGTACCGCACGGGAATCAGTCATTCACGCTTTTGCGCTACCAAATTCAAGATCGCAATCCCGTTTACGGCGTGCTGGAGTCAACTTTTCAGGCAACTCTGACCACGGCGGATCCGAATTCCCAAGAAAACACGCTCATCGATACCTTCAACCGCTCGGTGACGTATGTGCATGATGGCTTTGTCGCGTTTGACAAAAATATCGTTTCGCTTTCCACGGGCATTGTGCAGCGCAAGGAAGATATTTTTGCCTTGGATGCTTTGGCAAAGGGCATGCCCTATACGGTGGAACAACTGACCGGGAAGGAGGGGCAGGAAACCTACCGCGAGCAGGTCGAGAATCGCCTGCAGCAACTGCATCCGGACACCCCGACCACGTCCCTTTTGGCGGAGCTGGACTACACCGATATTGGCATTCAGCGTAAAACAACGGACTGGTCTTTCCATTGCACGCCGCAAATTACCGTCGACGGAGAATTGCGCTCGGCGCCGCTTTTTCTGGATCTTCTGCAGAGCGTTCCTGTGATGGACTCCGATCCATTGGCGGTTCCATGGTCGCAGGTGACGAATAAGAGTTACCGCGCCAGCGCCGCTTTTTCCACACCCAATAAAGAGCGTGTATTGATTTTGACGGATAATGAATTGCAGTATTATCGCATTCTGGAGGGGCGCATCGATCGCAGCCCGCTGCTCAGTATTCAGCTGCCTGCCGGAAGCTCCGTTGTGATGATGGAAACAGCGTATGACGCCCATGCGGATGTATGGGAAGATGCGATAAAAGACCAAACGGCCATTCTGCCGCAGGTCATTTACGACCCCAGCTTTTCCAGCGAAGAGGATGTGGAAGCGAAATAACCCGGCACGGGGTTCTTGAGCCGGCGCGACAAAGACAGGGCGGAAGCGCTAACCTAGCGCACGGGGACTTCTTCCTCGGGCAGCCGGGTTCGTGGGGCTGTTTTCCCAGCGTTCTTCGGCGCAATCATTTTTTGCAGAAAGTCGCTGTCGCCGGCGTGCGCAAGTAAGTGCTCTTTTTGTTTGCGGGACAGGCGCTTGATTCCCGCCTCCCATTGCAGGGCGAGGCTTTTTGAAGGCACCTGCCACTGCGCCGCCAGCGAAACGGGGCGCCGGCTGCGCGTGTACTTTGCGCCGGTTCCCGCGTTGTGCGCACACAGGCGTTTTGCAACATCGACCGTGTAGCCCGTGTAGAACGACTGATCGCGGCAGCGTAACATATAGACATAATACGCAGTCTCTTCGGCAGGGGTGTGTGTCGCCTCCTTTTCAGTGCAGTGCCCGGTCATGCGTCGTTCTCCGATTCTTCCTTTGCCTCATCCAAGAGCGGACGGATCAGCGAGGAGGAGAAACCCTGATTTAACAAACCACGGTAGGCTTTTTCATAATTTTTGCGCAGCGTGAAATCGAGATGTCCATAGCGTTTGCAAAATGCCTGCTGTGCGTTCGCTTGCTCTTTTTCCTCCGACAGCGTGGCGAGCGCCGCGGAAATGTGCACGGGAGAAATCCCCTTTTTGTAGAGCGAGGCTTCGATTTTACGGCGACTCCACCCGTTTAATTCACCTTTTTCGGTTACATAGTCCACCGCATAACGGGCGTCGTCTAAAAGGCGCAGTTCGTACAGCTTTTCCACGACTGACGCAATGATTGTACTTTGGATGCCTTCTCGCTGCAGCCGCAGGACAATTTCTTTTTCCGTGCGGCGATTGAAGGTGGCATAGCGCAGCGCAACGGCATGGGCACGATTTTTTTCATCCTCTTCGCACAATTGTTTCAAACGCTCGCCTTCGACGATATCGCCGACCTTGAGATTCCAGCGCAAATACACAGGATAGGAAACGGCAAAAACGGTGTCTTCTTCCATCTGAAAAGAAAACCACGATTTTTTTTCATCATACGAAATACAATGGATGCGCATGTCCACTCCTTTTTTAACCTTATTTTCATTATAGCAGGTCGTCCCAAAATTTTTTTGGAGGGGTGGGTGAGAAAAGGACAAACCGTTAGTTCTGTGGTAAAATCTACGCGTAAATCAGATAAAGGAGGAAACATGGCGGAAATTAAATACGAAATTGTTGAAAATATAGGCGTTTTAAGTGTGGATGCAAAGGGGTGGAAAAAGGAGCTCAATCTTGTTTCTTGGAATGAGCGCGATGCGAAGTACGATCTGCGCTCCTGGAGTCCGGACCACTCGCGCATGAGCAAGGGTATTACCTTTACGCGCGAGGAGGCGGAAGTGCTGTTCCATCTTTTGGCGGAGGAGGAATTTGAGGAAGAACTATGATCTACGGCGTATCGGATTTGCATCTGGATGCGACGAAGAAGAAAGACATGTGCGTCTTCGGGCGCGCGTGGGAAAATTATGAGGAAAAAATTTTTCAGAAGTGGGCAAAAACGGTGCATGAGCAGGATACCGTGCTGATCCCCGGGGACATTTCCTGGGCGATGACGTTGGCCTCTGCCGATCGCGATCTTGCGCGTCTGGACGGGCTGCCCGGGCGGAAGATACTTCTGCGCGGCAATCACGATTATTGGTGGCAATCGCTGAAACGCAATGAACAAGCGGGCTATCGCAGCTTTTCATTTCTGCAAAACAATGCTTTTGTCGTCGAGAATACGCGCATTGTAGGCACGCGCGGGTGGGCATCGCCGGATTCGGCGGAATTTAAGGAAGCCGATCGCAAAGTATACCTGCGTGAAGTGATTCGGTTGAATTTGAGTTTTGACTGCCAAACCGAGTCCTATGCGCGAACGGTGTGCATGCTGCATTATCCGCCCTTTTTGAAAGATGGCACCTTGAATGAAATCGGACAAACGGTACGCGATCACGGCGCAGACGTCTGCGTTTACGGGCATCTTCACGCATCGGGGCTGCAATGGGTGCGCGAAGGCCTCATAGAAGGCGTACAATTTCACTGTCTGTCCGGTGACTACATCGACTTTCAGCCGGTGGAAATTTAACAGAAGCGACCCATGGGTCGTGGAATAGGAGAATACAATGGAAATTCGCATTTTGGAAAATGAACAGGAAGTCAGCAAGGCAGCGGCAGAGATTTTTATTGATGCCATTCGCAAGAATCCAAAAATTGTATTGGGACTTGCAACCGGTTCGACTCCTCTGGGTCTATACGCAGAGTTGGCGAAGGCCTGCGACAAGGGTTTGGATTTCTCCGAGGTTACGAGTTTTAACCTCGATGAATACGTCGGGCTTTCCAAAGATAATCCGCAAAGTTACCGCTATTTTATGAATGAAAATCTCTTTTCGAAGATCAATATTAAAAAGGAAGCGACACATTTCCCCTTTGCCGATCGGGAAGAAGATTTTGTCCCCGGCGCCTATGAGAAAGAGATTGCCAAGGCGGGTGGCATTGATCTGCAATTGTTAGGCATCGGTCGCAACGGGCACATCGCCTTTAACGAGCCGGATGAAACGCTGAGTGTGGATACGAGTTTGGTGAAGTTGACCGAGTCAACAATCGAAGCCAATGCACGCTTTTTTGACGATCCCGAGGAAGTGCCCAAGACGGCAGTCACCAGCGGCATGGGGACGATTTTGAACGCAAAGCGCGTCGTACTCATGGCCACCGGAAAAGCAAAACAGGACGCCGTCCTGGAGCTGGTAACCGGCAAGCGCGTGCGTACGACTTTCCCGGCGGGATTCCTGCGTTGCCATCCGGATGCCATTTTGCTCTGTGACAAAGAAGCGGCGGCTCTTTTGGAGGAATGCTGACTTGACGGAGCAACAAAGCCCTTTGCCGGAAACGGAAATTGAAGTCAAGGTGTTCGGCTTTTCAGAAGCGTCGCTTGCATCTCGCTTAACCGCACTGGGCGCCCGGTTTGACAAAGAGGAACATCAGACGAATTACCACATCGCATCGTCCGTACATCCGCTTCCCGGATCGGATTATCTCCGCATTCGGGAGACGCGCGTGGACGGACGGGAACAACCCGCGGAGTTGACGTATAAAAAGCGACTGTCGGAAGATGGAGCGCGCGTCAACGAGGAAATTACGGTGCACGTGGACGACGTGTCCCGGACGCTGCAGCTGTTGTCCCTGTTGGGCTATGACCGCGTTTCCATGGGCAAAAAGAAGCGGCGGCGCTATCTGCTTTCCGGGGCACGCATTGAGTTTGACACCTGGGATGCCCAGACGCTGGCCACGCCTTATATGGAGATTGAGGCAAAATCCAAGGCACATTTGCAGTCCATCCTGGCGCTTTTGGAAATTCCGCAAACGGCGGTCAGTACCTTGTCTATTGCGCAGTTGCAGGAGTTGGAACGCCGCGGCGTTGACTTTCTCACACCGGACTTTTATAATAGGGCGAAGTAGGCGACCTCTAGCGCGGCAGGCGAAAGCCTGCCCGCTTTTTATAACAAGCGGAACGGGAAAACCCGGGCATGAAAAGGAGTAGAGATGACGCAGGAAATTTTTCTGACCCAGGAAGGCTATGACAAGTTAGAAGCGGAACTGGAGTACCTCAAGGCTACGAAACGCCAAGATATTGCCGAAAAGATACGTGTGGCACGCGGCTTCGGCGATTTATCGGAAAATGCCGAGTATGACGCGGCAAAGGAAGAACAGGCGCAGTTGGAAGAACGCATTTATTCCATTGAGCAGCAGCTGAAAAACGCGAAGATCATCGAGGATGACCGGGAAAGTGCGGGGGATGCGGTTAAAATTGGTTCCACCGTCCGCGTGTTCGATGTGGAATATAAAGAGGAAATGACCTTTACCATTGTGGGGACAGTTGAGGCCAATCCGAAGAAACAAAAAATTTCGAATGAATCGCCGTTGGGAAAAGCATTAATCGGTGCAAAGGTAGGTGCGACGGTTACGGTGGAGACGCCGGGTGGCATGGTCGAGTATAAAATTCTTGAATTGGTAAAGTAACGGGAGGACACAGTGCGCGAAAAGGCGAGTGACAACGAGATGATTCGCATCCGCAATGAAAAGTTGGATGCTTTGGTGGCGCAGGGACGGGATCCGCATCGGCAGACGAAATATGAGGTCAGCGCGCATGCGGCGGAAATCACCAAGGATTTTGCAAAGTGGGAAGGACAAAAAGTTTCCATTGCCGGTCGCATTATGGGTCGTCGGGGACACGGTAAAATCAGTTTTATTGATTTGCAGGATGCGACGGGAAAAATTCAGGTGCTGGCGCGTTTTAATGAAATCGGGGAAGCGTCCTATGCGGATGTCAAAAATTTGGATTTGGGCGACATCATCGGCGTCGTCGGCGAGGTCGGCAAGACGCAGGCGGGCGAGATCACGGTGCGCGCCTCGTCGATTGTTCTGTTGACCAAGAGCTTACAGCTTCTTCCAGAAAAATTTCACGGTCTGAAAGATCAGGATCTGCGCTATCGGCAGCGCTATGTCGATTTGATTGTCAATCCGGAAGTCAAAGATGTCTTTTTCAAGCGCACGAAAATCTTGTCTTCCGTGCGTCAATTTTTGGATGCCCGCGGATTTTTAGAAGTGGAAACACCTATTCTCAATACGATTTCCGGCGGTGCGACTGCGCGACCCTTTGTGACTCATCATAATACCTTGAATTTGGATATGTATCTGCGCATCGCCAATGAGCTGTACCTCAAGCGACTGATTGTCGGAGGCTTTGATCGCGTCTATGAGATGGGGCGGATGTTTCGCAACGAAGGCATGGATCCCAAACATAACCCGGAGTATACCGCCATTGAACTGTATCAGGCGTATACCGACTACGAAGGGATGATGCAGATTACGGAGCAGCTTGTAGCCGCCGCCTGCGAGGCGGTGAACGGCAGTACAAAAGCGATGTATCAGGGACAGGAGATTGACTTCACGCCGCCGTGGAACCGCATTTCCATGACCGAAGCGGTACGTCGATACGGCAATGTGGATTTTTCTTCTGTAACCGATGATTTCCAGGCGCATGAACTTGCCAAAGCGCATGGTATTGCGGTAGATGCTTCCGCAGGCAAAGGTAAAATTTTGGCCGCCTTTTTCGACGCCTATTGCGAAGATAAGTTGGTGCAACCGACTTTTGTCTATGAATATCCCGTGGAAATCAGTCCACTGGCGAAGCGTGACCCGAACCAACCGGACATGACACAGCGTTTTGAGGCCTTTGTACTGGGCGCAGAAATCGCCAACGGCTACAGCGAACTCAACGATGCGCGCGATCAGAAGGCGCGCTTTGACGAGCAGATGGCGCTGCGCGAAGCCGGCGATTTGGAAGCGGGCATGATGGATGAAGATTTTGTGCGCGCGCTGGAAATCGGACTTCCGCCGACGGGCGGCTTGGGTATTGGGATCGACCGCATGGTGATGTTTCTGACCGATCAGATTTCCATTCGCGATGTTCTTCTTTTCCCAACGATGAAGCCGATCAGTGTGGAAAAGCCGGATGACGCGACGACGGTCGCCAAATCGACCTCGATTCAAAAGGCGCCCATCGATTTTTCAAAAGTGAAAGTGGAGCCTTTATTCGAAGATTTTGTCGATTTTGACACCTTCAGTCGATCCGACTTCCGCGCAGTAAAAGTTTTGGCCTGTGAAGCGGTTCCAAAGTCGAAGAAGTTGCTTCAATTTACACTGGATGACGGGACGGATGTTCCGCGCACCATTCTTTCCGGCATACGCGCGTACTATTGCCCGGAGGAGCTCGTCGGAAAGACATGCATCGCCATTGTCAATCTCCCGCCGCGTGCGATGATGGGGATTGATTCCTGCGGCATGCTTTTGAGTGCGATTCACGAAGAAGAAGGAGAAGAAAGGCTGCATCTTCTGATTGTTGACGATGCGATCCCGGCGGGCGCCAAGATTTACTAAATACGGCTTTACAGAGAAAGCTGCGTAGTCACCGGTGCGAAAGCTCCCGGGTTGCTGCATAACATTGCGCAGCGCACTTCTCCAAAAGCACAATAGGGAAGCAAAGAGGTATGAAACGTCGTTTCATACCTCTTTTTATTTGCAAATGTTGTCTTTACATGCTCTTTTCTTACATCATTTTTCCTATTTGAAACCTTTTTCAGCAAATAGAAAAAGATTCTCGCCAAAAATGTGACAGTGAATTTGAGATCGCCTTGCATTTTCTCGCACGCAGGAATAAACTATACAAAATAAGTCGTATTTCAAAAAAATAGCCAACAGATCTGCAGAATCTCTTGAGGGCAGAGAAAGGAAAGGTTAGTAATGAAGAAGAAATTACATCAATCAATGCGCTTCCTTGCGCTTTTGATGATTGTAATCCTGGGGCTGTCGCTTGCGGTTGTGCAATCGGCGAATGCGACCGGCATAACGGAAGAAACGGTTATTGAAGAAAGTATTTCAGAAAGTCCTACCGAAGAAGAAACAAGTGCCGTCGAATCCACTAGTTCCGGTGAAGTCAGTGCGGAGCCACAAATAACGGAGTCGACGCCGGAAGAGGGCGTAGTGGAAGAGGAAAGTACTCCCGATCCCCAAGAAGAAACTTCGATGCTTCCGGAGGAAAGTGCAAGCGAGGAGAGCATTGAGGAGTCGGCCGATGCAATGAGTTTGCAGCAAAAGCCAGTCTTAACGCCTTGGAAAAAACTCGTACATACCGTTGCCGAAGCTCCGGCAAATCAAGCCGTGGAAGTGCATGTGGCGGAAGACCTCGCTGCGACGGAAGAGGATCACGACTCCATCGTTGTAAAAGCGGGACAAAACATCATTCTTACGGGATCTGGGAAAGTTACGGGGATCAAGCAGAATTCGATTGTCGTGGAAACCGGCGGCTCCTTAACGATTCAGGGACCCGTTTTCAAAGATACACAATTTTGTATAAAAGGAAATCTGGTGTTGAAAGAGGGTGGAATCAATGACTCCGCCTTTGATTATCCCCTCGTCGACGTGGAGGGTGGCGTTTTTCGCGTCGAAGGCGGAGAAATTTCCGGCAATACGGCGCAAAATCTGACCTCCGAGGTAAATTCCGTCATTATGATTCGCGGCGGATCTTTTATAGTCAGCGGCGGTTCCATTGCAAAGAATCAAAATTCTTATAATGGCGGGGCGGTCCGTATGGAAGGAACGGCAGACGTACCGGCAATTTTGGAAATAAGCGGCGGGGAATTTATCGGCAACAAAGCGGTAAATCCCAAGAAAAATGCCAGCGGCGGCGCTATCTACGGGAAATACGTAAAAGCTGCAATTTCCGGCGGAACCTTCTCCGAGAACAGCACCGAATGGGGCGGTGCCATTGCGCTGATAAACAGCTCAGTCGACATCAGCGGCGGAACATTTCAAGGCAATACCAATGGCGACTACAATGGGGTCGGCGGCGCGCTTCTTATTGAATCGGGTGAATTGCACATATCCGCGGGAAATTTTACCGGAAATCAGGCAAACGGATCCGGCGGCGCCATTTATGCAGAAAACACAAACTGTGAAATCAGCGGCGGTTCCTTTGAAAACAATACGGCACAAAAATCCGGCGGCGCGATTGCTTTTCTAGGCAGCTGTAACAGCACCATCTATGCCGGTCATTTTCTGTCGAATACGGCGGAGGGCTTTTGGGGAGGCGGCGCCATTTATAATGACGGTAGGGCCAATTTGCAATTATTCGATACATTGGTCCGAAATAATCAAATTAAGACCGGCTTTCTGATTCAAGCCGGAAATCATCCCGTCAGTGCACAGGGCGGTGGCATTTGGAATTGTCCGACCGGTCACACGACGATGCATATCAATCGGGGGCTTGCGCTCTTTGATAACGTAGCTCCGGATGTCTTCAATGGACAGAATAAGGGCTCAGGAGACGATTTTGCGAATATTCGTCCACATATCTATGATAAAGACACCTTAAAAGATCCAGCCAATCATCCCGCTGTATCAATCTCTGCAAGAATGCTGGGCGGTTCTCCACGGGCATGGTACCAAGACGGTTCCTATTACGGCATACACGAGAACCTTGATCATGGGGATCAGGCGCCTCGCTTTGATGCGAAAAATCCGGGGGAACCCGTGCCCTATGACACGGTCATTGCCGATCAAGCCGTCTTTAAATCGGTGCCTACAGAAGAAGCAAAGAATCTTGCTGCAAAATTGGCCCATGTTTTCTTTGAGGGCAATGTGGCGACAGGAACCGGCATTTCCGGTGGTGCCATCACAAACAACGGTGAGTTGAGTTTCGGTGAACCGGGCGTGTATACCTTGCGTATTGAAAAGAAATGGTTCGGAGACAAAGAGGAGACTCGACCGACGGCCATCACATTAGAGATGTTTGTTGGAGACTATCATGTGCAGGATGTGGAATTATCCGCAGCCAATGATTGGTCTGTCGAATTGACAGATTTCCCGGATCCGCAAAGCCTTAAAGATGCGAATACGGGTGAACTGCTTCCGATCACCTTCCAGGAAAAAGAGAGTGTCAATTATATTTTAGCCGTGGAGGAAGAGTCACAGGATGCAAATAACCGGATTTACAAAGTCATTCTGTCAAATACAGCAAAAACATCCGTTTCCGTTGAAAAACAATGGGAAGACGAGAATGATGTCCACAATAAAAGACCGGAAATGATTACGGTGCGTCTGTATGCGGATGGGCAAGAAATCAATTCTGCACAACTGACAGCGGAGAACGACTGGGCCTATACCTTTAAAGACTTGCCTAAATTCGTAAAGGGCAAAGAGATCCAGTATACGATCCGTGAGGATACGGTCGAAGGCTACCGAAGTGAAATAATGGAAAAAGAGCTTGCGCCCGCAACCGATGAAGAAACAGTCGAAGATGCGGTAAAGGCCTATACAATCGTGAACACTTTTATACCTCCGGAGGTTCCGCCGGAAACGCCTCCGACACCACCGGAGAAGCCGCCGGTGCCGCCTGTTCCTCACACCGGAGATGCCGGATTCGCCAGTCTTCTGCTCTGCACAGCTGCGGCCGGTGTCGGTCTTCTCTGTATTCGAAAGAAGAAGTATGTGAAGTAGAAAAATTGCTGTCATAATTTTTCTTGAGTGGAAAATTTCGCAGCGCATACCCCAAGAGCATTTGACAGCACAATATGCAATGCATATAATTGTCACGTTAAAGGTCGCTTGGAGCCTTCCGGCGACAGAGTTCAAAGCAGGAGGTGTTCAAGATGGCAGTACCGAAGAGAAAAACATCCAAGGCGCGCCGCGATAAGCGCAGAGCGTCTTCGTACCGGCTGGTGATGCACGAGACGACGATTTGCTCACATTGCGGCAAGCCGGTGCTTCCGCATCATGTATGTCCGGCATGCGGCTACTACAAGGGCAAGGAAGTTGTGCCCCAGGCGGAGTAAGCACTTGAAAGGCGCGGGGTTCCCGGGCCTTTTTCTTATGCGCTTTTTTCTGTGCTACAATGAGGCAGGAGGTGGCTATGAAGCTGATTATCGACGCATGGGGATCGGATGGCGGTCCACAGGAAATTGCGGCAGGCGTTTTGCGCGCCATGCAAACCTATGATTTTTATGCCGTATTTGTCGGTCCGCAGGCGGCGGCAAAGCCCTTGGTTGGGGCCTATCCGGATCGCATCGAAGTGATCGATACGCAGGAATATATTGCCAATACGGAACACCCCGTTTTTGCTATTCGAAAAAAGAGACATTCCAGTTTGGTGTTGGGGCTCCGGCGTCTCAATGAAGACGGCGATGCTTTTGTCAGCGCGGGCAGTACGGGGGCACTGTTGGCAGGGGGCTATTTTATTACAAAGCGCCTGCCCGGCATTTCCCGCGCCTGTCTTGCCGTGACCATTCCCAATCCGAAAGGTGGAACCGTACTGGTGGACACGGGCGCCAATATGGACACGACCCCCGAAATCCTGCATCAGTTTGCCGTATTGGGCAGCGCCTATGTCGAAGCACAGCGATCGATTCGACCACGTGTCGGCTTATTGAACGTTGGCACGGAAGCCGAAAAAGGCGATCGACGCAGCCAGGAAACGTATCAATTGCTTTCGGAAAGTTCTCTGCAATTCATAGGAAATGTCGAAGCGCGCGGACTCCTTGCCGGAGATGCCGATGTCGTGGTTTGCGACGGGTTTGCGGGCAATGTTGCACTGAAAACGATCGAGGGTACCGCATCCACACTTTTTCATGCGTTAAAAGACGGTATCTATGCCGATATGCGCGGAAAGCTGGGTGGGCTTTTATTAAAACCCGTTTTTCGCGGCATTCAGGAAATGTACGATTATAAAGCATACGGCGCTGCACCCCTTCTGGGTGTGCGTAAGCCGATTTTAAAAGCACACGGAAACTCTTCCGCAGACACCTTTGCGTTGGCCATACGCGATGCCGTCGCCTATGTGCAAAGCGGTGCGGCGGAACATATCCGAGAACTGGTAGAAGGAGAATTTCATGGATCGGAAACAAATTGAAGAAAAAATTACCGCCATTATCGAAGCGCAAATCGGGGTGAGCGATATTGATCCTTCCGCCGATTTGCAAAAGAAGTATGAAGTGGACTCGATCGGCGTCTTGGACTTTATTATGACGGTGGAGGAAGAGTTCTCCGTTACCTTCTTAGATAAAGATTTAGCGGAAATGAAATCGGTACAAGACCTTGCGCAGCGCGTGCAGGAATTGATGTGAGGCGAAAAATGCGAGAAGAAGGGCGTACGCGTGCGCTGCAAAGATTTCAGGAAGAAGTCGGCTACCGATTCCGCGAGGAGTCGCTGTTGAATCTCGCATTTACGCACACTTCGTATGCAAATGAAGCGCATGCCGCAAAGTCCGCGCACAATGAGCGGCTGGAATTTTTGGGTGATGCCGTTTTAGAATTGATTTTCAGTGATTTACTGTATCGGCGTTTTCAAAATGAACCCGAAGGGGATCTGACGCGGCGCCGCGCGCAACTGGTGTGCGAGGCTTCTTTCTCCTATATTGCGGAAAAACTCGGCATGGGGGCGTTGTTGCTGCTCGGAAAAGGGGAAGAAGCCGGTGGAGGACGCGAAAAACCGTCCATTCTTTCCGACTGTTTTGAGGCCTTTTGCGGTGCCGTATATCTTGACGGTGGATATGACTGGCTTTATGCGCGATTCAAGGATTCGCTGGAGCACTTGATTGCCGAGGAAACGCGGCGCAAACGCATTTTTGTCGACCATAAAACGCTGTTGCAGGAGTGGTTGAATCACCGCAACCTGTCTTTTTCGTATCAGCTGGTGCGCGAAGAAGGACCGGATCATGAAAAGCGCTTCACCATGGCCCTGTATGTGCAGGGAAAAAAGGTTTGTGAAGCGGAAGGGGCCAATAAAAAGAAGGCAGAACAGGCGGCGGCAAAGATCGCCTACGAGCAGATACAAAAGACGGGGCGTGTCGGGGGAGTACACAGTTGAAATTAAAGTATTTGGAATTGTACGGTTTCAAGTCCTTTTCCGAAAAAATCCGCTTACAATTTGACGATGATTTTGTCGCGGTGGTCGGGCCGAACGGATCCGGAAAATCGAATATTTCCGATGCCATTCGCTGGGTGCTGGGGGAGCAGTCTGCCAAGGCGCTGCGTGGCGATAAAATGGAAGATGTCATCTTTTCGGGAACCTCCAAACGCCCCGCTATGAATGTATGCAAAGTGACGATCGGCTTCGATAACAGTTCCGGCGATGTGGCGTTGCCCTATCAGGAAATCGCCGTCTCACGCAAGGTATATCGCACAGGGGAAAGCGAATACCGCATCAATGGGAGCTTGGTGCGGCGCAAAGACGTGCGGGAGCTCTTTTTTGATACGGGCGTCGGCAAGGAGGGATATTCGGTTATCGGACAGGGGCGCATCGACGAAATCCTCAGTTCGCGGAATGAAGATCGGCGCGCAGTCTTTGAAGAAGCAGCCGGCATCTCCAAGTACAAGTATCAAAAAATGGAAGCGCAGCGGCGTTTGGAAAAAACGCAGGCATCCCTTGTCGCCGTCCAAGCGGACTTCAGCTTGAAGCACCGCGAGCAGGTGCTGTTGAAAAAGCAGGCGGACAATGCGCGCAGCGGCTATAAATTGACGCAGGAACTGGAGCGTCATGAGCTTTCCCTCTTACAAAAGCAATTGAACAACCTCGAGGAAAAGAAAACGCGTGCGGAGGCGGAAGTGCAATTGTTGGAAGCCGAGCAGAAGGAACAGACACGCGATCGCGACGCGGCGGAAGCGGCGATGGCTCCGAAACAGGCACAAATCGCGGCCTTTGAAACGCAGGAAGAAGAAGCGGCGCAACGCCTCGCACAGTTGGAAAAGAAACAGGCGGAAGACGAAAAACAGTTTTCGGTGCGTTTGGAACAATTGCGCTTTTACGAACAGGATCGAAAGCGCCTGTCAGAGGAAGCAACGCAGCGCCAAACACGCACCGAGAAGTTGACGCAGGCACTTTCCGAGGGATTGCAACAGAAAAAGGAAGCGGAAGAAACCCTTGCTGCGTTAGAAGCAGAACTTCGCGTAAAGCGGGCTTTGATGCCCGCGAATCCGACGGCATCGCCGGATGAATCCTATGAGGCGCTGCAAAGGTCGGCGGAGCAGTTGTCGGAACGCATCCACTTTTTGGAATACGAAAAAAAAGAAAAAACGGAATCGGACGCCTCTTTAGCGCGCGAACAGCAGGAGGGGCGCACCCGTTTGGACGCAGGGCGCAAAGAAATCCAGGCAAAGAAAATTTCATTGCAAGCGTTGGAAGAGGAGGGCAGGACGCTGAGCGAGCAGATCCGCATACTGCAGAAGGATGCCGAAGCGGCGCAGGAGGAGGTCCTGCGACGGGGTAACGAGCAGGAAGAAAAACGGCGTGCACGCTCTTCCATCGAGCAGACCCTTGCGGCGCTGCATTCGCGCGTGCAGATTCTTTCCAATGTGATCGAAAATTACGAGGGCTATTTTCGCCCCGTGCAGCGGTTATTGAAAGCGGCGGATGACAATCCGTCTCTGCGCGCGCGCTTTATCGGCGTACTTGCCGACCTGATTCAGGTCAAATCGCCGTACGAGACAGCCATCGACGTCTGCTTGGGCGCGGCGCTTCAAAATGTGGTCGTGGAAAATGAAGAAGACGCAAAATTTTTGATTCAATTTTTGAAAGACAAGAATTACGGACGCTGTACCTTTCTTCCAAGGCACCGCATTCGTGGCACGGTCCAACGCACCCATGCTCCTGAAGCGCTCTGCAATGCCATGGACGCGGTCGCGTACGATTCGTCGCTGCAGGGCATTGTGGAATACCTGTTGGGTCGGACGACCATTGTCTCGACGATTGATGATGCCATTCGACTTTCCCGCCGAAATGCGGATAAAAACCGCATCGTGTCTTTAGAAGGCGATCTGATTCATGCTTGGGGCTCCATGGTCGGGGGAAGCCTCTCCAAGCGAAACACAGGGTCTTTGTTGAACCGAAAACAACAACTGCAGGAATGGCAGAGCGAGGGACGCCGCCTGCAGGACGAGTTAGAAAAAATCCGGCAAGATATGGCGGCGTTGGAACGCGCAATCGATGCAGCCAAGGCGCGCGAAGTTGCGGCGGGAAAAGAGCGTACCGACAAGGAGGCACAGCGCCTTTCCATTCAGGCTCGCTATTTGCAGGAAAAGGCAGATCTGGAACGGCTCGAAGAAAAAGAACGGGAATTGGAAACGATGTTGGCGCGCGAGCAGAGTTTTTCTGAAGCGGATTACATAGCCCGGAAAAATGAACTGACGAAGAATCTCGAGGAGGTGCGCGCGGCGCTCGCCGCGGCAGAAACGCAGCGGCAAGCGGATGAAGATCAACGTCAAAAGCTGGCACAGGCGTGCGCGGTATTGGAAAATCGAGTCGAATTTCAACGGCGGGAGTTGCAGCTCATCGAGAATCGTGCCGCCGATGCCACCGACCGTTTGGCGGCTTTGCACGAGGAGACGGAGCGTGCGACGCAGCGCAGTGCCACACTCGACCGGCAATGTGCGGAAAATGAAACCTGGCTTTCTGCGTATGCTCAGCGCAAAAAAGAATTTCTGCGGCAACAGGAAAAGGCCCAACAGGATGTCAACGCCCTTCGCACGCGGCGGAAAGAGCAGCTGAGCGAAATGGAAGCGCAGCAACAGGCTTTGGAAGCGGCGCGACGGGCCTGTGAGGAATCGGAAAAAGCCTTGTTTCGGGAGCGCCTTCGTCTGGAGCAGGCGGAAGAACAGCGCGTCAATGTGCTGAATACGTATCTCGAACAGTATGCAACCAGCGAAGAAGAAGTGGCGGCGCGTCTGCGCGTGTTGGAACCGGTCGAAACGACGCGCACGCGGGTTCAGGAGATTAAACAGGCGCTGAATCAGATCGGTTACTTCAATTTTGAAAGCATTCAGGCCTATGATGATTTGACAAAAGAGGTGGATTTTTTAGATCGGCAGATCGAAGATCTGCACCGGTCGCAAGAGGACATTGAAAAACTCATACAGGATCTCGATCACACCATGGTTGCACGCTTTCAGGAGACGTTCGTGCGCATTCGCGAAAAATATAACGAGATTTTTCAGATTCTTTTTAACGGGGGACATGCAGAATTGGCGCTTGATCAGGCGAATGTGCTGGAGGCGGGCATTGAAATTTCCGCACAGCCGCCCGGAAAAAAACTGCAAAACCTTGGCTTGCTTTCCGGAGGGGAACGTTCGCTGACGGCCATGGCCCTGTTGTTTGCCATTTTCTCCATCCGGCCGACGCCTTTCTGCGTGCTGGATGAGATCGATGCGGCGCTGGATGAGGCAAATATCGGGCGCTATGCGGGTTATTTGCAGACCTTGACCAAGCAGACGCAGTTTTTGGTCATCACCCATCGCCGCAAGACGATGGAACATGCCAAGATGCTGTACGGTGTCACCATGGAGGAAGGGATGTCAAAGATTTTGGTGTTGCGCTTGGACGAATACGAGGCACAGCGGCGCAAAAAGAAGCACAGCTGATGCAGCATCCTTTCATCGAACTTGTAAGAAGGGGGGATTATGTTTTCCTTATTTCAATCGCTTAAAGAAGGGCTTAAGAAAACGCGGCGCAGTTTCAGCGATGCGATGGACAATTTATTTCGTGGACGCGCGGATATTGACGATGACTTATTTGACGAACTGGAGGAGTTTTTAATTTCTGCAGACATTGGGGTCGATGCCACGATGCAGCTGATCGACGATTTGCGTGAAAAAGTGGGCGAGGAACATATCCGAGAGGTTGCCGGTGTGCGCGCCGCGCTCGTTGAGGTGCTGCGTGAGAATTTGGCAAAGAAAAATGTAGAAAATGCCCTTTGCGTGCAAAAAGGGACGCCGACGGTCATTTTAGTCATCGGGGTCAACGGCGTGGGCAAGACAACGACGATCGGGAAACTGGCGGCGCGTCTGAAAAAAGATGGATATGCCGTGTTGCTGGCGGCGGCGGATACCTTCCGCGCTGCGGCCATCGATCAACTGGATCTGTGGGCAAAACGTGCGGATGTCCCCATTATTAAGCGCGACGAAGGAGCGGATCCCGCTTCGGTCGTGTACGATGCGATTGCGGCGGCGCGTGCGCGCAATATCGATGTACTGCTTTGCGATACGGCGGGGCGTTTGCACAATAAAAAGAATCTTATGAACGAGTTAGAAAAGATCAATCGGATCATTGACCGGGAATTTGGAGAGGCAAATCGTGAAACACTCCTCGTGCTGGATGCGACCACCGGACAGAATGCCATTGCGCAGGCGCAGGCATTTTCGGAGGTGGCTTCTCTGACGGGGCTGGTTTTGACAAAATTGGACGGAACGGCGAAGGGCGGCGTCGTATTTCCGCTGCAAATGGAGTGCGGCGTGCCGGTAAAATTCATCGGCATTGGCGAAAGCGTCGAGGATTTGCGCCCCTTTGATTCGGATGATTTTGTACGCGCTTTGTTTGAATAAGAATTTGCACAGAAAAGGCTGCGGTTGCGCCTGGAACGAATCTTGGACAAACCATCCGAAGGGAGGCGTTGTGAAACCACAGCCTTTTTATTGTAAAAATTCAGGACAATCCCTGCATTTGCGCGGGTTCCAAAATCGTCCCGTCTCTCTTCAGAAACAATTCCACGGGCTTTTCCTGGGATGAAAACTGCATCGGAGATAAAATCGCCGCATAGGCACCGGCGTGGTTTACCGCGATGAGATCGCCCGGAACGAGCCGCGGCAGTAAAATGTCTTCGGCAATCTGGTCGGTGGCGGCACAAAGATTGCCGACCAGCGTCACATGCTCGGTATCCGGCTCATTTTTGAAAGTATACAGTTGGAATGTGTTTTTTCCGGTATAAAACGGCTCCGTCATGTCTATGGCACCGCGGGCAGCTTTTTCCACCGCGAACGAAAGCGCAGGGCGCAGAAAGCCGTTCAATGTATTTTTTAACAGCAAATACGTTTTTCCGCGTGAGGTCTTTCGGTCAATGATCTTTGTCACGTAAATGCCCGCATCTCCGACGACATAACGCCCGGTTTCGATCAAAATTTTTGTCGTCGGGAACCGCTTGCGAAAATCTGGGAGCATTGCGGCAAGGGACTGTCCTAATTGAGCGGTGTCGACTTCCTGTTCCTCCGGAGCATACGGGATACCGATCCCGGATCCCATATTGAGAAAGGCAATCGGGCGTTTCACCGCCACGGCAAAGCGGTCACAAAGCAGCAGAAGATTTTTGTAGTAGCGCGTCAACACCGCGGCATCCAGTTCTTGGCTGTGCAGGTGCACGTGTAGCCCGTCGATTTTCAAATTCGGAAAGGAACGTCCGCGCTCCAGATAGAAGAAGAGTGCTTCCTCATCGATGCCAAATTTTGTCGGCAATCCGGGCCCGCCGTCAAAGGAAAAGTTCGGATTAATGCGCACGCCGATGGAAAAAATGCGGTTTTCTTCCCGGGCGATCTCCTGCAGGCGCTCCAATTCGCCCATGCTGTCGGCAATCAATATCGCATGGGGCAGGGCGCGCCGCAAATCGTTCGTCGTCTTCGCCGGCGCAGAATAATAGATCTGCTCTTTGCGCAGTCCGGCGTCGCGGGCCAGCAACACCTCGTTCAGACTTGCTGCATCTGCGCCGAAGCCTTGCGCAAACAAGGTACGCAATACGGCGGGATGCGGATTGGCTTTCATCGAATACAAAAACTGTACCCCGGGCAGATCATTTTGCAGGCGGAACGCCTGTCGAGAAATGGTTTGCTCGTCATAGAGATAGAAACTGTCGTACTTTTCTGCACAGGCGCGAATTACGGGATCGTTCATGTTGTCCTCCTTTTTGTTTATTATAGCGTGTTTGCGGGTGTGAGTGGAAACAAAAGATGTCAAGCAAAAACACTTGACACCATAAAAAAAGCAGTGTACACTTGCACAGGATTCTTTCGGGAATGCGAAAGGGAGGGACTTGTGGAATCGAACGTCGAAATTGCGATGCTGTACGATTTATACGGCGCACTGCTCACCGAGCGGCAGCGGGAAGTCGTGGAGCAGTACTATTTGGACGATTTATCCCTGACAGAGATTGCAGCAAACCTTGCCGTGTCGAAGCAGGCGGTATCGGAGCAGCTGCAACGCTCCGAGAACAAGCTGCGCGAAATGGAGAGGCAACTGGGGTTCAAGAAGCGGCTTCGGGCGCAAAATGAGATTTTGCGGGGCGTCATCAAACGGCTCGAATCCGATCCGTCTCCGAAAGCATTGCAGGAGTGTACGACGCGGTTAAGTGATATGATTGACCGGCGCATTGCCGAATAAGGCAGGGAAAGGGGACAAGATGTTTGACAATCTGGCGAGACGCCTACAAAATGCACTGGGCAAACTGACCAATAAGGGAAAACTCAGCGAAAAAGATGTAGATCTTGCCATGCGGGAAATTCGCTTGGCATTGCTGGAAGCGGACGTACAGTACAAGGTCGTCAAGGATTTTGTGAAAGAGACCAAAGAGCGCTGTATCGGCGAAGAAGTGATGAAATCTCTTACACCGGGGCAGATGGTCATAAAAATCGTACGGGAACAGCTGACGGCGCTGATGAGCGACCCGAATCAGAAATTGACCTTTGCCTCGACGTCGCCCACCGTTATCATGCTGTGCGGCTTGCAGGGCGCCGGAAAAACGACGCACGTCGGCAAGCTCGCCAAATGGCTGATTCGAAAGGGCAAGCGTCCGATGTTGGCGGCCGGTGATGTGTATCGCCCGGCGGCGGTCAAACAGCTGCAGGTCGTCGGCAAGCAGGCGCAGGCGAATGTGTTTTCCATGGGCACCGACGTCGATCCGGTGGAGATTGCGAAAGCGGCTTACGCGGAAGCAAAGCGCACCGGGCACGATGTGCTGCTGATCGATACGGCGGGGCGCTTGCAAATCGATACGGCATTGATGGAGGAACTCAAGCGGATTAAAAGCGCCGTACCCGTGCAGGAAACCCTGCTGGTGATCGACGCCATGACGGGCCAGGAAGCGGTCCACGTCGCGGAGACGTTCAATGAAGCGATCGAGTTGACCGGTGTCCTGCTGACCAAGCTGGATGGCGATGCGCGCGGCGGTGCCGCACTGTCGGTGCGCGCGGTTACGAAGAAACCCATCAAGTTTCTGGGCGTCGGCGAAAAACTCGAAGATTTGGAGGAATTTCACCCGGATCGCCTAGTCGGCCGCATTTTAGGCATGGGGGATGTGCTGTCGCTGATTGAGCGCGCTGAACAAGCCTTTGATGCCGAGCAGGCACGGGAGATGGAGCGAAAAATTCGTTCTTCCAAGTACGATTTGAATGATTTTTATGACCAGCTCCAACAGATGAAAAACATGGGCCCGCTGGATGATCTCTTAAAAATGCTCCCCGGTGTGGGAAGCCGGCTGCCGGCGGGGTTTCAGGCGGACGAGAAGCAACTTCTGCGCATCGAAGCCGTGTTGACGTCTATGACCGATGAGGAACGACGCAATCCCGACCTCATCAACGGGTCACGCCGCGAGCGCATTGCAAAGGGTGCGGGGCAGAGCCCCGTAGTGGTCAATCGCCTGTTGAAGCAGTTCAAAGAGACAAAAAAATTGATGAAACAGATGGGTGGATTGCAGAAAAAAGCGAAAAAAGGGCGTTTCAAAAATCCCTTTTTCTAAAATGAGGAGGAAACTATGGCAGTAAAAATTCGTATGAAAAGATTGGGTGCAAAGAAGAGACCGTTCTATCGTATCGTCGTCGCCGATTCGCGCGCTCCGAGAAATGGTCGCTTTATTGAGGAAATCGGATTTTATGATCCCATTTCAAGACCGCGTCAGTTTCGCGTGAATGCCGACAAAGCCAAGGAATGGATTGCCAACGGCGCAAAGCCGACCGATACCGTGGCGCATCTTTTCGAAAACTACAAGGTGTTGGAGACGGAAGGCATGGTGTGCGAAGGGCTGCCGACGCCGAAACGCGCCGCGAAGCCGGTGGAAAAAGAGACGGCGCCCGCAGAAGTGAAGGAAGCGGAAGAAGTCGAGCAGGAAGAACCGAAGGCGGAAGCGGAGCCGGCGCGCAACGAAGAAAACGAGGCATAAAATGAAAGCGCTCGTAGAGGCTCTTGCCGAAAGCCTAGTGGATTCGCCCGAAAAAGTCGAAGTGCAAGAAACTCGTGAGGGTGGGGTTGTCAATTTAGTGCTGTCGGTTGACGCGCATGATATGGGGAAAGTTATCGGAAAACAGGGACGCATTGCCAATGCCATGCGTCAAGTGCTCAAAGCATGTGCGATCAAGGAAAATGTGAAAGTACGTCTGGACATTGCAGAAGAATGAGCAGGGTAACGGTTGCGGAAATTATTGCCCCCCACGGGCTCAAGGGTGCGATGAAAGTGCGGGTTGCCGATGAAAATCCTGCTCGTTTCCCAAAGGATCGCGTTTTGATTCTGGAGGGAACCGATTGTACCTATCGCGTACAGTCCTATCGGGGACAAGGACTTTTTGGCATTCTCCAACTGCAGGAGATGGATTCGATTGAACAGGTCGAATCGCTTCGCGGAAAATTCTTCGTCGCGGAGGAAGAGCAACTCCCAAAACTAGAAGACGGGCATTACTACATCAAGGATTTGATCGGAATGCGCGTGGAGGATCTTTCCGGAAAAGTATTGGGAACGCTCACGGATGTGCTCTCGTATGCGGCGAATGACGTCTACGTCGTGCGTACCGAGCAGGGGGAAGTGCTGGTGCCTGCGCTGCGCACCATCGTGCGTCACGTGGATCTAGCGAACGGATCTATGCAATTGGAGCCGATGAAAGGGTTATTTGATGAAAATTGATGTGCTCACCCTTTTCCCGGAAGTCGTATCTGTTATGCAAAATTACGGGGTGTTGGGCAGAGCGCTGCAAAACGGACTGGTGGAGATGCGAACGGTGTGTATCCGGGATTTTTCCGAAGATCGTCATCACCGGGTCGATGATACGGTGTACGGCGGCGCTGCGGGGATGCTGATGGGACCGCAGCCGGTGGTTGATGCGATTGACTCCGTGCGCGATCCACAGGCGCGCGTCATTTATCTCAGCCCACAGGGACCGGTTTTGACGCAGCAAAAAGCGAGGGCGCTTGCCTCGGAAGAGCACCTGGTGCTTCTTTGTGGACACTATGAAGGCATTGACGCAAGGGTGACGAATCACTTCATCGATGAAGAATTGTCGATTGGGGACTACGTATTGACCGGCGGTGAATTGCCCGCCATGGTACTTATCGATGCGGTCTTGCGATGGGTAAAAGGTGTGTTGGGCAATGAAGCAAGTGCGGCGAGCGATTCCCATGTGGACGGGCTATTGCAATATGACGAATATACGAAACCGCGCAATTTTCGCGGCTATACGGTGCCGGAGATTCTTTTGAATGGCAATCACGCTGAAATCGCCGCATGGCGACGGCAAAGTGCCTTGGAAAACACAAAGAAAAAGCGTCCCGACCTTTATGAAAAATATAATGCCGACCAAGCGTCGGAAGGAGGAAAAAATGGACTATATTAGAAACTTGGAGCAGGAACAAATGAAGCAGGATTTGCCCGCATTTCGCGTGGGTGATACGCTTCAGGTTCACTATCGCATTAAAGAGGGTTCCAGAGAGCGTGTCCAGTTGTTTGAGGGCACCTGCATTAAACGGCAGGGCGGCGGGGTCAATGAAACCTTCACCGTGCGTCGCGTCAGCTACGGTGTGGGCGTGGAGCGAACCTTCCTGACCCATTCCCCACGGGTGGAAAAACTCGTGGTCACCCGCCAGGGAAAAGTACGTCGCGCTCGCCTGTATTATTTGCGCGACCGTCAGGGCAAAGCCGCCAAGGTCAAAGAGAAAACGAACTACTAAAAGAGGGCCCGTTAGGGCCTTTTTTGTCGATGGAAAGGAGGCACCATGCAGATCAACTGGTTTCCGGGTCATATGAAAAAATCGGTGGATGAAATTCAAAAACAGCTGCCGCTAATCGACGTATGCTGTGAAATCGTCGACGCGCGGATTCCGCAATCCGGCGTTAACCAATTATTGCGCAAAATCACACAGAGCAAACCCCTATTGACCATCCTAAACAAAAGGGATCTCGCGGAGGAAAACGAGACGACTGCATGGATTGCACACCTCCAGCAGTCGCGGCACATGGCGCTGGCCTTCAATGCGCGCACGGATCGCAACTATGCGGAGATTTTGCGCGCCGCCCGCGCTTTGACTGCCGAGCAGCGCGCCCGCCGTCGTGCAAAAGGCATGGCAAAACAGGAAATGCGCATGTTGGTTTTCGGAATTCCGAATTCGGGCAAATCGACCTGGATTAACACCATGGCAGGACGCCGCAGCGCCAAAGTCGGCAATCGACCCGGCGTGACAACACAGAAACAGTGGATTAAGACCGGAGAACTGCTGCTGCTCGACACCCCGGGCATCTTGTGGCCGAAATTGGAGCAGCGACAGGCGCTGCATTTGGCGTATACCGGCGCCATTCGCGACGAAGTGTTAGATATTCGGGAATTGGCACTGTCCTTACTGCAAGATTTGCTGCAACTGGATGCGGCTCGTGTATATGACCGCTATGGCGTAGCTGGTGCGGATCCGATGGAACTATTGCAGGAAATTGGGCGCAAAACCGGTGCCCTGCAGCGCGGCGGGATGATTGACGAAGAGCGCGCCGCCAAAACGTTGCTCGACGATTTCCGAAAAACACGATTGGGACGTCTCACCTTGGAACGGGTGCCGCGATGAAGCGCACATTGGATGAAGGTGCATTACAGGCGCTTTACCGGGAACTTGCAGCGCACTCCGCCGTTTGTGGGATCGACGAAGTGGGACGCGGACCGATTGCCGGACCCGTCGTCGCCTGTGCTATAATCATGGACAAGGGAGATCATATACCGGGCGTGCGCGACTCCAAAAAGTTGAGCGAAAAGAAGCGGGAGCTTTTATATGCGCCGATTTTGGAGCGGGCGCGCGCGTGGGGAATTGGGCAGATAGAGGCGGAATTGATCGATGCGATCGACATCCGCCAAGCGACGTTATTGGCGATGAAACAGGCGCTGGAACAGCTTTGTTTGATGCCCGATGCCCCATTTCCAGATCTGGTGGTCGTGGACGCGGAAACGATCGATACGCCCTTGCCGCAGATCGCAGTCGTGCACGGCGATGATCTCATTTATGAAATTTCCTGTGCTTCCATTATTGCAAAAGTAACCCGTGATCGGCAGATGATTGCCTATGGGAAGCAGCACCCAGAATACGGATTTGAACGGCATAAAGGATATGGCACCAAGGCGCATTACGAAGCCATCGAGCGCTACGGCTTATTGCCGCTGCATCGCCGAAGTTTTCTGAAAGGTAGGGAAAGTTCGTGGCGAAAAGCGGAGAAAACGGATGGTTAGGGGAGCTTTGTGCGCAATTATTGCTGAAAAGCGATGGCTATGCCATTGTTGATCGAAATTTTCGCTCCCGGCTGCAGCAGGGAGAAATTGATATTATAGCCGTTCAAAAGGATGTCTTAGTTTTTGTCGAAGTAAAGGTTCGAAAAAACGGCAGGTATGGTGCGCCGGACGAATTTGTCGATGAAAGAAAACAGAAATGTCTGTGCAAAACGGCGCAGGAATACATTGAGACGCGGGCGACGAAGCAGCGCTTTTATCGTTTCGATGTGATTGCCATTGACTGTGCCAAGCGGGAAGTGCGCTGGCTGCAAAATGCCTTTGGAGTCAGCCGATGAAAGGCATCTTGATTCGGGAGCGCCTGGCGCTTCTTGCGCGGCGCATTCGGCGGCTGCCCACGATTCAGCAGCAGGCATTTTCGCAGCGCTGCCTCCAAATGCTCTTGTGCGGGGCAAGACCCCTGTCGGTTTTGCAGGCATTGGAGTCGCAATGCGCGCAATTGTCTTTTTTGCCACAAAAGACGTCGCCAAAAGCACAGGCAGGGATGGAAATTCTGCAACGCCTTTCTGCGTGGACGATTTGTTTTTGGGAGGAAGCGTATCCACCGTTGCTGCGGGAAATCAGCGATCCACCGCTGATTCTGTTCGGACGGGGAAAGAAAGAAGCCCTGCGTCGATGCAGCCTGGCCATTGTAGGCACGCGAAAACCCAGTGATTACGGACGTTTCTATGCGGGACAGTGGAGCCGTTTGTTGGCGGAAGCGGACATTACGGTTGTCTCAGGTCTTGCTCACGGAATTGACGGACAGGCGCACCGCGGTGCGCTGGCGGGTGGCGGAACGAGTATCGGCGTGCTTGCAGGCGGCATCGATCGGATTTATCCCGCGGTTCACCGGGAATTGGCGCAGCAGCTGTGTGAAAAAGGGGCAATCCTCACGGAGCAGATTCCGGGGACGCCACCGCTACCCCATCATTTTTTAACACGCAATCGGATTTTATCCGGCTTGAGTCGCGGGGCCGTGGTGATCGAGGGACAAGCGCGATCCGGGACGATGATCACCGTGCGCTGCGCATTGGCGCAGGGACGCGATGTTTTTGCGCTGCCGGGGGACATTGGGCGTCCGCAAAGCGAGGGTCCCAATTTATTGATTCAATGGGGCGCGAAAGCGGTCACTTCGGTGGAACAAATCTTGGAAGAAATTCCCCGGAAGGAAGAAGATGCGCCGGGTGAATGCAAGAAGTGCACGGGCATTCCCAAACAGAAAAAAGAAGTCACCTTGTCAAAGACGGAACAGCTCGTGTATGATACACTCGATTCCGGGTCGTGCAGTGTGGATGAAATATTGTCGGGCGGGAACATGACCTTGTCGCAGGTGTTGGCGGCACTCACCCGATTAGAACAGAAAGGATGGATTCGGCGAGACGGACCGGGCAGGATTGCGCGGAGTCGCTAACGAGAAGATGGCAAAGAAACTGATCATTGTAGAATCACCCACGAAAACAAAAACGATCGCCAAATACCTGGGAAAAGAGTATCGCATACTCGCTTCCAAGGGACACTTGCGCGACTTGCCGAAAAGTCGTTTCGGCGTCGATATTGAAAATAATTTTGAGCCCCAATATATCAATGTGCGCGGGAAGGCAAAAACGATCAATGAATTGAAAAAAGCGGCAAAGGAAGCGGATGAAGTCCTTCTCGCGCCGGATCCGGACCGCGAGGGAGAAGCGATTGCGTGGCATTTGCGCGATTTGCTGGGGCTTTCCCCGAACGAAAAAAATCGGATCACTTTTCAGGAAATTACAAAAAAGGGGATTGAAGAGGGGATTGCGCATCCACGTACCATTAACAGCAATCTGGTGGACGCGCAGCAGGCAAGGCGCGTGATGGATCGCATTGTCGGATACAAAATTTCTCCAATCCTGTGGAAAAAGGTGCGCAGCGGATTGTCTGCCGGACGGGTGCAGTCGGTTGCCTTACGGCTCATTGTGGACCGCGAACGCGAAATTCGCGCTTTCGTTCCTCAGGAGTATTGGAGTGTGCATGCGCATTTTCAAAAAGGCGGAATTTCCTTTCTCGCCGATTGGTACGGCACTTACGCAGCGGATGGGACGGTGGAGAAGGGAACACTGCCCGATGAGCAGGCGGCGCAGCGCATTCTCGAGGGGCTCGACAGCGCATATCTGCTGGTACGGCAGGAACAAAAACGCCGCTCGCGCAAACCCTATGCCCCTTTTACCACTTCCACGCTGCAACAGGAAGCCTCGCGCCGTCTCGGCTTTTCCACGTCCAAAACGATGAGCGTGGCACAACAACTGTACGAAGGCGTGGCTTTGCCCAAAGAAGGACATGTCGGACTTATTACGTATATGCGTACCGACTCGACGCGCCTTTCCGCACAGTTTCAGTCCGAAGCAAGTGCTTATATTACGCGCGTGTTTGGCGCGGAGTATGCGACACGTGGCGTAGGCTATGGCGGCGCGCGCAATGCGCAGGACGCCCACGAAGCGGTGCGGCCGACGTCCCTTTTACACAATCCCGCATCATTGGAGGGGGCATTAACCAAAGATCAGTTTCGGCTTTATCAATTAATCTGGCAGCGCGCCGTGGCGTCTCAAATGAAGCCGGCACGTTATCTTGCGACGTCCTTGCGTTTGCAGAACGGAAAACAGGAATTTCGCGCGACGGGCAATAAGCCTTTATTTGACGGCTTTCAAAAAGTCTGGAGTTTGAAGGATACGACGACATTGTTGCCGGAACTGATCGAGGGTGAAACACTGCTTTCCAAAAAAACGGAAAAACAGCAACATTTTACGCAGGCGCCTGCACGTTACAGCGAGGCTTCTTTGGTCGCTACACTGGAAAAAAACGGTATCGGCAGGCCCAGTACCTATTCCGCTACCATACAGAGCATTTTGAAACGGCGCTATGTCGTGCTGGAAAAGAAACAATTTGTACCGACAGAACTGGGGGAGAATGTGACCGATTTTTTGGTGCAGAATTTCCCGGACATCATCAATGAAAAATTCACGGCGAAGATGGAAGCGCGTTTAGATGACGTGGCGGAGGGGGAGCAGGCGTGGCGTGCGCTGCTTTCCAACTTTTATCAGGTCTTTTCCAAAGATTTGCAAAGCGCACAGTCGGATACGGCGTCCTATCGCGTTGCGGAGCGAAAAACAGGAGAAAAATGTCCGGAATGCGGAAAAGACTTAGTCGTCAAACACGGACGCAACGGTGATTTTATCGGTTGCTCCGGATTTCCGGATTGCAAATTTACAAAAAATATCGTCATCACCACCGGCATCCGCTGTCCCAAGTGCCAAAAGGGTGAAATTGTCGAAAAAGTCTCCAAGCGCGGGAAAATCTTCTACTCGTGTTCCGCTTATCCCGCCTGCGATTGGGCTTCCTGGGACAAGCCGACGGGAGAAATCTGTGAACGCTGTGGAGATCTGATGGTTCGACGAAAAAATCGACGGGAAGATCGCACGTATTGTCACAACGAATCCTGTGAAAACCACTGAAAAAGCAGTTTTTAGGGCGTCGTTGCGCACGTTGGGAAAATATGATAGTATCGATAAGGATTACACACACGGTCGGATCATCGACAGGCGGTTCCCTGCGGGGTGCATGTCGATACGAGGAGCGTGGAGGAAAAAACGGGAGGATTTTATGGCAGTAGTATCTATGAAAAGCCTGTTAGAGGCGGGTGTTCACTTCGGACATCAAACCAGACGTTGGAACCCGAAGATGGCAAAGTTCATCTTTACGGAGCGCAACGGCATTTACATCATCGACTTACAAAAAACGGTACACATGATCGACTTGGCGTATGAAGCGGTGCGCAGCTGTTCGGCGGACGGTGGAAAGGTTTTGTTCGTCGGAACGAAAAAACAGGCGCAGGACGCCATTGAAAACGAAGCCAAGCGTTGTAATCAGTTTTTCGTGAGCCAGCGCTGGTTGGGCGGCATGCTTACAAACTATCAGACGATTCGCAAGAGCATTGATCGTTTGGAAGCACTGGAAAAAATGGCGGAAGACGGAACCTACGATCTGCTTCCGAAAAAAGAAGTGGCGGAATTGCAGCATGAAGCGGAGCGTCTTGAGCGTTTCTTGGGCGGCATCAAAGAAATGGGCGGTCTGCCGAATCTGATGTATGTGGTCGATCCGAAGAAAGAAAAAATTGCGATTAACGAAGCGCATCGACTGGGGATTTCCGTTGTTGCGATTATTGATACGAACTGTGATCCGGACGAAGTCGATTTTCCGATTCCGGGCAATGACGATGCCATTCGTGCCGTAAAATTGATTACGGGCTTGATGGCAGATGCGGTCATTGAAGGTCGTCAAGGCGAACAGTTTGACGAAGGCGAAGCGGCACAAGAATCGCCTGCGGAGGACGTTTCCGAAGAAGACGATGCGGAAGATTTTGAAGAGTTGGACGAGGAAGACGACGAGCAGGATAACGAGTAGGAGGAACTATGGCAATTTCAGCAAGTATGGTGAAAGAACTGCGCGAAATGACCGGCGCAGGCATGATGGACTGCAAGAAGGCGCTGGTGGAGTCCGAAGGTGATATGGGACGCGCCGCGGATCTCCTTCGCGAAAAGGGGATTGCAAAATCGATCAAGAAGGCAGATCGCATTACGGCCGAAGGGATTATCGATTCGTACGTGCACGGTGGGCGTATCGGCGTGCTCGTTGAAGTCAATTCCGAAACAGATTTTGTGGCGAAAAACGAAGAATTTAAGGAGTTCGTCCACCATATCGCGATGCAGATCGCATCGCAGAATCCGAAATACGTGTCGCGCGATGATGTGCCGGAGGATGTCGTGGCACACGAACGGGAAATCCTGACGCAACAGGCGCTGAATGAGAACAATCCGAAGGTTCCGGAAGATCGGGCGCGCATGATTGCGGAGAAAAAGGTGGAGGGACGTCTCAATAAGTTCTACGAAGAAATTTGCCTTCTGGATCAGGCGTACATTTTGGACCCGGATATGACCGTGGAACAACTTCGTCTCAACTTAAGCGCGAAAATCGGCGAAAATATCAGCATCCGCCGCTTCACCCGCTACGAAGTTGGGGAAGGCTTGCAAAAGCGCGAAGAAAACTTTGCCGAAGAAGTTGCAAAACAGATGGGAAAATAAGCATTCCACAAAGAGTCCGACGTGCACAGCGTCGGACTTCTTCATAGAATCACTTTCGCATAGGTTGGAATGCATGGGAAAGCAGCTGTGAAAAATATCGGGAGGAAAACAATGATTGTCACGACAACCCCCAGTGTGGAAGGATTAAAAATTACCGCCTATCGCGGGATCGTTTTTGGCGAAGTCATTTCCGGTGTAAACATGCTTCGAGATATCGGCGCCGGTCTTCGAAATATTTTCGGCGGACGCGCGCAGGGCTACGAAGAAGAGTTGTTGGAAGCGCGGAAAAATGCCGAGCAGGAGATGGTGCAGCGTGCGCAAGCGCTCGGAGCGGATGCAATTGTCGGCGTAAAATTTGATTACGAAGTGCTTGGCGCCGATAACGGTATGCTGATGGTTACCTGCTCCGGTACAGCGGTTTCATTGGCGTAGACGAAGGGAGGAAAGGATGAAACGAAAAAGGACTGGAGGAAAGAAAGTTCTAGCAGGGTTTCTTTCTCTTTCTCTTCTGGTAGCTGGATTTATACCAGGAGGGGGTGCGCGGACTTATGCTGATGATCAGATAAGCGCGGAACAGGAGGAATCTGCGGACGGCGTTTCGGAAAATTTACAGGAGAAACCGGAGATCGCTGTTCCGGCAGAAGACAACGCAGACCCGAAATTCGGCGCTGCTTCCGAAGTGGAAAGCGCGCTTCCCGGAAGTAAAGAAAATCAAAAACCGATTTCCGATTCGGTGGAACCTGCTGCGGACACTTCAAAGGAGGATACCGCGGAACTGCAATCCGGCGAAACCGTATCTTCAGAACCTGTAAGGGGTTCCGACACGCTGGATTATACCTTTGACGTTCGATGGGCGAATGCCGCCTCTTCTGATGTAAAGGATTATCATTATGACGAGGCGCAGGATCCCGAACATCGACATCTGATCTATACACCCGTCGACCAATACCTGAAAACCGCAACCCTCACCTATTCTCTGGCAATCAATAACGACGCCAATACGGTGTTGCCTGTCGGAGCGGTGAAAATTACCGTGCCAGACTATCTCTTCGAGACCTGGGACGACCGGTATCAGGTCAATTACGAAAATTGGAAATATGATCCCGGCAAAACGGTCGTCTGGCAGCTCCCGGAGGCGCCGCAAACCTCTACGGTCAGCGACTTTCATTACATCGACAATGGCGACGGCACCCGTACGGTCACCAACTTCAAGCCGATTTCCGGCGGATCCAAACTCAGCTTTGATCAGGCCTTTCCTTTCCGGCCGCATCGCATCTACGTTGATGCACTGGGCGTCCAGAAAAGAAATTTTACCGTTACGATCACCCTTGATTCGGACGGAGACGGCACACCGGATTATTCTCAGAAAACGGATCTCAGTGCGGAGATTCATACGAAGACCGCTCCGATGACCGTGGATCTGAAAGCCGATCATCTGAGCGCCAATAACGGAGTGTTTTTCGATTGGCAGGATGCCTGGGGCGAAAAGCCGCAGGATGCCGATCAATACTTTTATGTCGTCTGGTTCGCAGACGTCCAGCACCCCAGATACAATACAATTCCCTACGATTATGAGGTCGTGCAGAAACCGGGAGAGGGAGAGCTGATTGGGGTCAAAAAGACGCCGTTTCGCGGCTCCGTCGTGGGTTTTGCCAATAGCTTGTACGGTCTTGACAGCAATACGGATACGACTTTTTCCGGTATTTACAGTCAAGATTCTTTCGCGGCGTTGAAGCAGACAGGGCTTTATCGTGTTATGACAAATTTGTACTGCGATCCGTCCGTCAGTGTGAACGGATTTGGCGTGGCGGACGACTGGAACCTTGCGCGATTCTGTATGCTGAAGCGCTACCCCCTGTCGCTTTTGCAGCAGGCGAAGGCGGAGGGGATTGATCTTGCGGCAGACGGGCTTCCGATCACCAATACAGTCGAGGTGGTGACCCGGCGCGCCAATGGAACGGAAGAAACCCGGGAGGATACCGAAGAACAGAAGATCCACGTCTACCCCTATGCCGGGGTCAATCGGATCTGGAAATACGACACGTACATCGATGAAACCGGCGGGGGAACAAGGATTGAAGGCTCCCGGAGTTTTGTGCTGAACGGGGAAGACCGATTGCTGCGTTACAAACTGAAGGATCAGAGTTTTTTCACCCATGTGGAGGGAGGCGCGCTTTCTGAGCCGATATTCGATGAAACTGCGGGGGAGTATCAGGCAAAGCCGTATACAGCCAGGATCACGGAAGGAGGCTTCTACGATACGACGGGTCTGAACTGGTCCGACTACTATGGCAAGCAAAAGGCGGCGATGACGCCCTACGAGGATGCGGACATCACGTATCAGAGCGTTGTCTTTACGCTGAACGGGTATAACGCAAAAAAATCCCCTTTAGGCGCCTGGACGGCGCAGAGCAACCCGGACAAGACCAATGCCCGCTTTTCTTCGGTCGACGTGTACGTACGGAAGGCGGCCGGAGCGGGCTACAGCCTCTATGGAAAGCTTACCTTTGACGCGGACGGAACAGCGGCCTTCCGTTCCGAGGACGGCAGTGTCGCCGTTGCGGATGCCAAAGGCAAAGAAATACCGCTTCCGGAAGGAACCGCCGGTCTGCAGTACCAGGTGCATTCCTCCTATTTCCGTTATGAGTTTTTTGCGCGGACTCTGCTGACGATGCATCCGACGCCGCATGTGACGGAGCTATTGAAGCAGCATCAGGCGAATGGGAAGGACAGCATCGTTTCGACGGAAGCTGCGGTGACCTTTACGGAAGATGCGGGCGGAGCGCCGGAGCAAAGCGCTGATACCGGTGGTCAGGTCCTGAAGCAGTCCTCCCTCTCGCTTGCGGATATCAAGCCGTGGTTTGGAGACGATAAACGACCGGATAGCGCGATTTCGGATGATTCGTCAGCGGGCATTCAGGATTGCCGGGTTTTCGTGCAATTTGGACAGATATCCTCGCTCTGGTATACGGGACTTCCGGACCGGGACTATCTGAAGTCCTACGTCTACCGGAAGGGAACTCTCTATGACCTGCTGCCATCCGGAGTCCAGGTTCCGACGGAAAGCATTTCACTTCTCGGTGGACCTTTTGGCGATAAAAAGCTGACTCCCGGCGAGGACTTTCAGATTGAGACGATTCCCAACTGGGAGGGGTCCGGGCAGACGATGCTGAAAGTCGCTTACACCCTTCCGGAGGATATTGCCGATGTGACGAAATATTCTCATCCGGGATTTAAGATCACGCTGAAATACAATATGCGGAATTCCTACAGCAATATCGTGGACCGGGGAAGCAGCGTCCTCAATACCTGTGCGCTTGAAATCGATCCGGATGGGAAGGATCTTGTCCTGAAACCGGAAGAGTCGATCCGGAAGAGCTTTGAAAGCCTGAAAAAGAAAGAGTGGTACGGAAATCTGACCGGAGATTCCCTGGCAAACTGGCGCTTTACAGAAAGTACGATCACCTACAATCCGGTGACGATTACCCAGTCGGGAATTGTCAAGGAAGTCGCCGCGGAACACGATGGAAGCTACCGGGATCGGACGGACGCCCACCTGGGCAATTCCTACAGTTACCGCCTGGGCTATGCGACGTCCAGCAACACCCGCACGGATCAGCTCGTCTTCTACGACGTGCTGGAAAACGGAGACGGAAAGGAAGCTTCGAATTGGCGGGGCACGCTGGATTGGGTCGATCTGACCTCGATTCAGGAAAAACCTGCTTACGGACATCCAGGAGATACGGCGAACCCCGTACTCTATTATGCAACTCAGGTTCCGGAGAACTTTGACGTGGACGACGGCTCCATCTGGTCGAAAGTGCGCCCAGCGGATTCCTCAAAAATCCGAGCAATCGCCGTCGATTGTCGAAAGACAAAGAACGGAGAGGACTTTATCCTGGACCAGGGCATGGGATTGAACCTCTTTGTGTATATGAAAGCTCCGACAGATCCAGCGCTGGATCAGAAGACGGCGGTCAATCAGACGATCGCCTGCGCCCGAAACTTTGCGGGAGATGCCGCCGCAGAGGGCGCCCCGGTGAAATGGTATGAAGCCGGAGCGAAAATTACGCTGCACGCGCCCGATCTCGAACTGACCAAGGTTTCCGATCCGGAAAGTGGAACGAAGGAGGCGCCTGCAGAGATTGTCAACGAAAAGGGCGCGACGATCGGGTACACCGTAACGGTTACGAACCGGAATGACCTTCTGGATCTTGCGGAGGTGAAGCTGCAGGACGACCTGCCCGAAGGGCTGCTCTTGAATCCAGAGGAGGTTCTTGTAAGCAGCGTGGCGCTGAAACTGGACAGGAAGCCGCTGCGTGAGGTTGATGGAATGGGACTGAATCAGAAGGGGAGGAAACTGGAGTTTCTTCTGACCAGCCTGCCCAAAAATGCCAGCATTTCCTTCTTTATTCCGGTTTCCCTGGAGAAGGAGCAGATTCGGACGAGCGTTTTTGCAAATACGGCGAAGGTAACGGAGGTCGAGGGGGTGCCGGCCGAGTTGGAAAGCGACACGACCTGGCACAAGGTAACCCGCACCTACAAGTTGACCTATGTAGTGCAGGAAGATCCGGTCTATGGAAAGCCGTCGGACAGTGTCACGCCGGATGAAGTCCTGGGGATTGAATATGATACCAATCAAAAGTTGGCAGGCAAACTGACCTCGTCTGAGCAGACTCTTTCAGACGGAACGAAGGGAATATGGACATTCCGGGGCTGGAGTGCAACGTCGGATTGCAAAAAGGAAATTACGGAGCAAAATATCCAGAAAGATGAAACGGTCTACGGTGTCTGGAAGTTTATTCCGACCCGAGCGGTTACGGTACAGAAGGATTGGACCGATTGGGACAACAAGAAACTCGATGCGCCCGTACAAAGCGTGGAAGTGGAGTTGCTTCGCGACGGCAATTTCCTGAAGAAAGCTGAACTATCCGTCGGCAACGAGTGGAAATTCACCTTTACGAATCTTCCAAAAACGGATCCGAAAACGGAAAAAGAGTATGTCTACAGCGTCCGGGAGCCGGGACTGGATTCCAAAGACCAGATCCACTTTGCAGATGCCTGGTACACTGCCAAGGTCACAGGAAGTGCGGAGAACGGATTTACCATCACGAACCAGAAGGTGCTGTCTTGGACGCCGATTGTTCCGGCAACCCGTAAGTTGCAGGTTTCGAAAGCCTGGGAAGGTCTTTCTGAGGAAAATGCGGCGATGGAAACTGTGCGCGTCCAGCTTCTGAAGAACGGAGAGCCGACCGATCAGATTTTGACCCTGAATGCGGACAACCATTTTACGGCGACCTTCGAAAATCTGAAGGATACGGACAAAATCGATGGCATCAGTCCGAAGAACACCTATTCGGTCCGAGAGCTTCAGGACGACGGCAAGATTGTCGAAGAAGGACAAACGCTGACGATCGGAACACGGGACTATTCCGTCCATTATGAGGAGATGCCGGACAAAAGCATCCGGATTGTCAATACGCTGGTCAATCCGAAGCGGGTTATTTCCGGTGAAAAGATTTGGAAGGATGCGAACAATCAGGATGGAAAGCGTCCGGAATCGGTAACGATGCATCTTTTGGCAGACGGAAAGGAAGTAGAGACGCTGACGGTTCGCGAAGGAGAGGATGCGGCTTGGCGTTTTGCTTTCCCGGAGGTTCCGACTTACGATGCCGAAGGCAACTGGATCACTTGGACGGTAACGGAAGATCCCGTACCGGATTATGAGACGGAAATTCAGCAGACGCCGGACGGGAGCGATGCTGCGGAAGCAGACGGCGCAAAATGGACGGTCGTCAACACGCATGAGCCGGAACGAATCGATATCCCGGCACAAAAACTCTGGGTAGATGGGAAGAATGCAAAGAATCAGCGTCCGCAGTCGGTACAAATTCGTCTCTTTGCGAATGGAAAGCCGATGGAAGAGTTTGTGTTAAAAGAAGGGCCCGATGGGCATTGGACGCACAACTTCTTGAATCTGCCGCGCTACGAAGGCGGAAAAGAAATCGAGTACACACTTGCCGAGGTGGAATGCAAGGGGTATACGAGCGAAATTCGAGGCAATGCGGCAAAGGGCTTCGAGGTGATCAACACGGAGATACCGGAACCGAAGATCACGAAAGAGGTTTCCGAGAAGACAACGCCGAAAACCGGCGACCAAGGTCCGGCAACGCCGCTGACAATACTGGCAGGTTCCGCTGCGCTGTTGCTTCTGTCGTTGTTCCCTCGAAAAAAAGAGCGAAACAGAGGTAGAAGGCGCTGAAAACCGACGAGTCGGTTTTTAGAAAGGCAAACGGATCCCCATAAGGAGTCCGAAATCGAAAGGCTTTGAAGAAACGAAAAAGGCGCCCTGCAGGGTGCCTTTTCGTATCGGAGAGCGCTTCTGATAGCAAAAAGCGACCACAGGGTCGCTTTTTGGCGTTACTGAATTTGAATCGTCTTTTTGTTAATGACCTCTTCCGCCTTCGGGATTTCAACGCGCAGCACGCCATTTTCCAAAGAAGCGGAGATATTGCTCTCATCGATGTCCGCTAAGCGAATCGTGCGCGAGCAGGAGCTGAAACGCCGTTCGCGGTGCAGATAATTCTTTTTCTCATCGGAGTCGGAACTTTCTTCCGATTTTTCCACTGCGATGGTCAGCGTACCGTCCTCCACATCAATCTGCACTTCCTTTTTGTCGATACCAGGAAGATCGGCGGTCACGACATAGGATTTTTCCTGATTTTCGACATCTACCTTAAACGTAGTGTCCAAAAATCCATTCGTCAGGCTGGTATTGAAGAAATCATCAATAAAATCATTGACCGTATTGTAACGCTGTAAGGGTCTGTTGTAGGCAACTAATTTTCTCATTTTTATACTCCTTTTCCATTTATTCTGGTCTCTGTCTTTCTTTGACCTACCTATATTATAGCAGGTAATTTTTGTCTGTCAAGCAAATTTTAGCACTCGATTAAAAAGAGTGCTAATGTATGAGCGCTCTGAATTTTTGAGGTAGGATTCCTTCGAACGCAGCCTCTTTGGAAATCTGGAAAAAGGGCCGATTCAGAGCACACGAATTGAAAGCAGGGGGAAATAATGATACACTCGTACTTGAAATTCAGAGGAGGATCGAATGTTTAGATACAGGCGTGTGGTATTAAAACTCAGCGGGGAAGCTCTGGCGGGCGAGCGCGGTGTCGGTTTGGATGACATGACGATCGACCGCATTTGTCAATCGGTTGCCGCCATGCATCGACGCGGATTGGAAATTGCGATTGTCGTCGGAGGCGGTAATTTCTGGCGCGGCAGGTCTTCCACCTCCATTGACCGGACGAGCTCCGATTACATGGGCATGCTCGGCACCGTCATCAACGCGCTGCGCATTCAGGCTTCTTTAGAGAGTATGGACATCGACACGCGCGTTTTAACGGCCATTCACATGCAGGAAGTCGCGGAGCCGTATATTCGGCGGCGTGCAATTCGCCACATCGAGAAGGGGCGTATCGTCATTTTTGGAGCGGGAACCGGGCTTCCGTATTTCAGCACGGATACGACGGCGGCACTTCGCGCCTGTGAGATCGGAGCGGAGTGTATTTTATTGGGGAAAAAGGGAACGGACGGCGTGTACGACAAAGATCCCAACAAAAATCCGGACGCGAAGAAATTTTCTCGTTTAACGTATCGCCAGATTTTAACCATGGGATTGGGCATTATGGATTCAACCGCGACGTCCCTGTGTATGGATAACAAAATGCCGTTGATTGTTTTCGGCATTGATGAACCGCAGAATATGGAACGCATTGCGGAGGGAGCGACGATCGGAACGATCGTGGAAGGAGAATGAGATGTACAACACGAAAGAAATGGAAAGACGCATGAATAAAAGTGTGGAGTCATTTGAAGACGAATTGGCATCCATTCGTGCCGGGCGCGCCAATCCGAAAGTCCTCGAGGGCATCACTTTCCCGTATTATGGCGTGGATACGCCGATCAATCAGGCCGCTTCAATATCGGTGCCGGAGGCGCGTTTACTCGTCATTGCGCCATGGGATGTCTCGAATATTAAACCGATCGAAAAGGCGATTTTGGCCTCCGATCTCGGTATCACACCGGGGAATGACGGCAAAGTCATTCGTCTGCCCTTCCCGGAGTTAACGGGCGAACGCCGCAAAGAACTGGTAAAAGGCGTTGGTGGCCGTGCCGAGGAAGCGCGCATCGCGATCCGCAATATTCGCCGCGAGGCGATGGCAGAAATCAAAAAGCAGGAAAAATCCGGTGAGTTGACGGAAGATGAACGCTTTCAATCTGAGGAAGCGGTGCAGAAGATTACCGACCGCGTGATTGCCTCCATTGACGCCATTGCCAAGGAGAAGGAAAAAGAACTGATGGCAATCTGACGGGGGGCGAAATGGAACATAAAAACGAAAAGGAAAGAACGCTTCCCGCTCATGTGGGCATCATCTTGGATGGAAATGGGCGCTGGGCACAGGCGCGCGGGGAAAGTCGCACCCGAGGGCACATCGCGGGATCGGAAAATGTCGTCACCATTACCCGTGAATGCAGCAATCTCGGCATCCGGGCGTTGAGTCTGTACGCATTTTCCACGGAAAACTGGACGCGTCCCGCCGTCGAAGTGCGCGCGCTGATGCAGCTTCTCATTGACTTTATCAAGTCGTACCTCGATGAATTGAATGAAAATAATGTTCGACTGATGACGATGGGGGATCTTTCCCGCCTACCTCTGGCAACGCGCACGGCGGTGGGGATGGCACTTCGAACGACGCGAAAAAACACCGGCATGGTTCTGAACATCGGATTAAATTACGGCGGGCGCGATGAAATTTTGCGCGCGGTGCGACGCGCCTATGAGGCCGGCCTTTTGCCAGAAGAATTGGACGAGGAACAATTGAGCGCCTATATGGATACGAGCGGGCTGCCGCCGTTGGATCTCATCATCCGAACGGCAGGCGAGCAGCGTCTGTCCAATTTTATGATATGGCAGGCGGCGTATGCGGAATTTGTATTCACGCCCACGCTGTGGCCGGATTTTTCGGTACGCGATTTGCACGACGCCTTTGCCGCCTATGGAAAGCGCAAGCGTCGTTTCGGGGGCCTCGCATGAACACCTTTTTGAGTCGCCTGTTTATTGGCATCGCCTTGCTTGTGGTGCCCATCGGCATGGTAGCAGGACCCCCTTGGCTCACGCTTTTATTTGGACTGGTTGTCCCTTCTTTGGGGCTGTGGGAATTGTATGCGGCCTTTGCAAAAAAGGGGATTCATGCGGATTTTCCGGGGGCGGTTTGCGCCAGTATCCTGTTTCAGTGGGCGGCGTACTGTGGGAAAACGGATTGGATGCTTTTTGTCCTTTTTGCCTATGTCATGGCGCTGTTAATCCGTCTCACTTTCGGTTTCATTGCAAAAGCGGAAGATCTCTTTACCGGGCTCTTTGGGCTTTTGTACATCAGCGGGTTTTTTTCCTTCCTAACGCGCATGGCACTGGAAAATCAACAACTGATCCTGCTTGTATTTCTCGCATCTTGGGGCTGTGATACGTCCGCGTATTGCGTCGGCACGCTGTTTGGACGCCATAAACTCATGCCGCGTGTAACGCCGAAAAAAACGGTGGAGGGCGCAATCGGCGGCGTACTGGGCTCTGTGCTGCTCACCCGGTTGCTCCTGTTGCTTTTTTCTACGGAGGCCTGGATCAAACCGCTGCTGTATGTAGGTGTCGGTGCCGTTTTTTCGCAGCTGGGTGACTTGTGTGCGTCACAATTCAAAAGGCATGTCGGCATAAAAGATTACAGTCATCTGTTCGGGGCACATGGCGGCATTCTGGATCGCTTCGATTCCGTGCTGTTCGCAGCGCCTGTCCTGTGGCTGTTGGTTCATATCGGATAGCGGGGCAACCCGCAAGGGGGAATTATGGGTTTTGGAAGTATTTTAATTGCGCTGGGCATTTTTTTGCTCGTCGTTTTTTTTCATGAAGGGGGTCATTTTCTCGTCGCCAAGGCCTCCGGCATTCGTGTTAACGAATTTTCCGTCGGCATGGGGCCGAAAATCTGGCAGCGTGAAAAAGGGGAAACGCTGTACACGCTGCGCGCACTGCCATTGGGTGGTTACTGCGCGATGGAGGGCGAGGATGAAACGTCCGATGCGCCGGATTCTTTTGAAAAAGCCCTTCCGGGGCGTCGATTTTTGACAATTCTTGCTGGTCCGCTCATGAATCTGGTCATTGCGGTGCTTTGTTTTATTCTTTTCGCGGGCCTCAACGGGAAACCCGTTCCGATCATTGATGAAATTGTCCCGGGCTCGCCACTGGCCGAATTTGATGTGCAACCGGACGATAAGATTCTTTCTGTCAATGGACAGGAGATCACGTCCTTCGAGCAGATTGCGCCGCTGCTGCAGGAAGCGAAGGATAATCCCGTGGAGGTCGGTCTGCAGCGCGGCGAACACAATTTTTCCGTTTCCGTGCGCCCGCTGCAAATCGACGGCATGTACCGTCTGCTTTTTTCAGCAAAGACGGTTTTTGATCCGCTCTACGCCGTTGCGCACGGTGTTCAAATGACCGGTGAACTGTTTCTTCAGCTCTTCTCCGTATTGGGTCGTCTGATTACCGGGCAGTTGTCCTTCGACGCCGTGTCCGGTCCGGTGGGCGTTGTCACCAGCATCGGACGCGCTGCACAGGAAGGGGCGCGTGCGTTGGTCATGTGGACGGGGTATATTTCATTAAACCTTGCCTTTTTCAATCTCCTGCCCATTCCGGCGCTGGACGGTTCAAAACTCCTGTTCATTGCGATTGAAAAATTGCGTGGGAAACCTATTCGCAAAGAAATCGAAGGGCGCATTACCATGGTCGGTTTTTTCTGCTTGCTCGGTTTGATTCTTCTCGTCTCCATTCACGATATTATGCGGCTGTTTTAGGAGGAGATTATGCAACGACATCGTACCCGCACCATTCACGTCGGATCCGTCGCGGTGGGCGGCCCATCTCCCATATCTGTGCAGTCAATGACAAACACAGATACGAAGGATATTGCCGCAACAGTGGCACAAATTCTCGCTTTTGAGGATGCCGGCTGTCATATTTCACGTTCGGCGATCAATGATTTGGAAGATGCCCGCGCCATCCCCGTCATTCGGGAGCGTACCCATATTCCGTTTATCGCAGATATCCAATTTGATTACCGCCTGGCTCTGTACGCGGTGGAATACGGCTGTGACTGTCTGCGCATCAATCCCGGTAATTTGGGCAGCGAAGAAAACTTGCGGAAAGTCGTCGAAGCTTGTCAAAAAAAGGATATTCCCATCCGCGTCGGCGTCAACTCCGGATCGGTGCACCGCGAAATGATTGAAAAATACCACGGCGTCAATGTCGATTCGCTCGTCGCGAGCGCGTTGGAAGAAGTGCGCCGCATCGAAGCCTACGATTTTCACGCAATTAAAGTTTCTATCAAGTCCAGCGATGTACCGACGATGATTGCCGCCTACCGGCGCTTTGCACAGGAAAGTGATTGTCCGTTGCACCTCGGGGTCACCGAGGCGGGGCCGCCTTTCCAAGGGACCATCAAGTCCGCCGTTGGAATCGGCGCGCTTTTAGCCGACGGCATTGGCGATACGATACGCGTTTCCTTGACGGGCGATCCGGTGGAAGAAGTGCGCGTTGGCCGCGCAATTTTGAAGAGTCTGGGGTTATTGCGCGAGGGCATCGATCTTGTGTCCTGTCCGACCTGTGCGCGCACAAAGATTGATTTAATTGGGATTGTAGAAGAAGCGCAGCGACGCCTTGCACCGCTGAAAAAGAATTTGAAAGTCGCGATTATGGGCTGTCCGGTCAACGGTCCCGGTGAAGCGAAAGAGGCAGATCTGGGCATTGCCGGCGGGCGCGGGTACGGCGTTCTCTTCCGCAAAGGAAAAGTCATTCGTCAGGTACCCGAAGCGGCGCTTTTGGATGCCCTTCTGGAGGAAATCGGAAAGTTGGATGTATGAATTTAGAGCAGTTAATTTCCCTTGAAAAGGAGAGCGGTTTATCCGGCGTTTCGATTGAAAGAGTGATCTATCACAAGTCGGCGCGCCGTGTTTCTGTGCGCCTCTGCACCGAAGAGCCGGACGCCGAGACGCGCAAAGAGCTGGAAAGTCGCCTTTCCGAACGCATGGGTGCGCCCACAGTGTTGCAATTTTTACCGCCGATCCGCAGCACACTCAGTTCGACGGAATTGGCAAAAAAATTGCCGAAGGAAGAGACGATTGAGATTGTACGCTCGAAGAAAACGAGTGTCACAACCGCGCCCTCGGGCTTTGTCATCGGGCGCATCAAAGAAAGTGATGTGGCAAGCTGGCTGCCTTTGGCGGAAGTCAGTTTTGAGCGCGGCATGTGCACGACGCGGGGATGTCTTGCCGAATTGCAGTGGACGATGACAAAAACCGGCTATTTAATCGCATCTTTCGATCTCGATACGCCGGAGGGTTCGGCGCTGCGCGGCAAGGCATTTATCAAGAAAAAAGAGCAGAAAGCCGCGCAGGAAGTGTTGCAAAACGGCATTACTGTTTATGTGCGTGGACGGCTGCAGTACGATGAGTTTGCGAAGGAAAATCTCTTTTCCGCCGAGGGTTTTTTGGAGACAACCCCGGTGATGCCGATGGATGATGCGCCCGTGAAGCGAGTGGAACTGAGCGTCCATACGCAGATGAGCAATATGGAGGGGCTGATTGCGCCAAAGGCGTTGCAAAAGCGTCTGGAATCCTGGGGACATCGCTATGTCGGCATTACCGACCGCGGTTCGGTGCAGGCCTATCCCCTCGTTTATGAAGCCTTCAAAAAGAGTAGCATTCAACCGATTTACGGTTATCACGCCAAAATTTTGCGCGATGAGCACAAAATTCTGACCTGCTTGGGCGATGCGGTGCCGGAACAACCGGATGATTTTACGGTTTTTGATATTGAAACAACGGGATTTTCTCCTTTCCTTGAGCGCATTATCGAAATTGGAGCGGTGCGCTATAAAAAGGGAAAGAAAGTCGGCGAATTCAGTGAATTTGTGCATCCCAAGCGTCCAATTCCCGCAAGAATTACCGAATTGACAAGCATTGATGATGCCATGGTGGCGGGGGCGGATCCCATTGAATCTGTACTGCCGCGATTTTTGAATTTTGCGCGCGGTTCGGTATTTGTGGCGCACAATGCGGATTTCGACATCGGTTTTCTGCGCGAAAACGCCCGTCGACAGAATATCAACTTCCAACCGGTTTATGTGGATACGTTGGGTTTGGCGCGCTGTCTGCATCCGGAATATCACAACCATAAACTGGATACCCTGACCAAAAAGCTCGGCGTCGTGCTGGTAAACCACCATCGCGCCTGCGATGATGCGCAGGCGACCGGGGAAGCCTTCCTGAAACTCTTTGAAGAATGGCGGGAAAAGGGGATGGCCTTTTCGGATATCAACCGGACCCCTTCGGATTTCCCGTTGGCGCGCCATGAAAATGACGAAGCATTAATTTATTGTGCTACACAAGCTGGATTGAAGAATCTTTATGCACTCGTTTCCCGGGCGAATATGGACTACTTTTTTCATATGCCGGGCATTCCGCAATCACTGTACCGGCAATATTCTGAGGGCCTTTTGATCGGCTCCGGTTTTGTCGGATCCGCGTTATTTGCCGCCGTTTCGCGCCGCCTGCCGCAGGCGGAACTGCTGCGCCTTGCGAGCTCCTTCGACTTTCTTGTCGTGGAGCCGGATTACTATTGGGAAAAGGCCGTGCAGATGGAATTGGCGGGCGATCAGGATCATTATCGCGCCCTTGTGGAGCAGATCATTCAGTTGGCAGAGCAGGCGGAAATTCCTGTCTTTGCCATCGGCATGCCCTGCTATTTGGATGCGGGGGAGAAAACGGCACGCAATATCCTAGCCAATTATCAACGAAGAACGGAAATGGAAGACATCACGCGCTACCGGCTTTTTACAACATCGGAGATGATGGCGGGCTTTTCCTGGCTGCCGAAGCGCTTGCAGGAGATGCTAGTTCTCGAAGCGCCGCTTGCATTTGCGGAAGGCTTGGAATCGATTTGTCCGATCCCCGAGGGGACGTTTACGCCGAAGCTGGCGGGCGCGGAAGAAGAGTTGCGCGACATTACGCGCAAGCAGGCGCAGGCGATCTATGGCGATCCGCTTCCCGCGCCGGTTGCAAAGCGGCTGCAGCGCGAAATTGATGCCATTGTCAGCAACGGCTATGCCTCGCTGTACGTCATTGCCCGAAGGCTCGTTTTGAAATCGAACGAGGACGGGTACTTGGTTGGTTCGCGCGGTTCTGTGGGTTCTTCTTTTGCCGCCACCATGGCGGGCATCACGGAGGTCAATCCGTTGGTGCCGCACTATGTCTGTCCGAACTGCAAGCACAGCGAGTTTTTTGAAAAGGAAGAAGTGGGATCGGGTTTTGATTTGCCGGAAAAATCCTGTCCCGAATGCGGCGCTGCCATGCACCGCGATGGGCACGATATTCCGTTTGAAGTGTTTTTGGGGTTCCACGGCGATAAGGAACCGGATATCGATTTGAATTTTGCGGGTGAGTATATGCCCGTCATTCATAAATACACGGAGACCCTCTTCGGGGAGGGGAAGGTCTTCCGCGCGGGGACGATTTCAGGGATTCAGTCGAAAACCGCTTACGGTTATATCAAAAAATATCTCGAACAGCCGTATATTCCGGAGGCGGACCGCAGCATGAACGAGGCGCGCATTCACGCGCTGCAGCGCATTCTGGAAGGAACGAAGCGCACCACCGGACAGCATGCAGGTGGGCTTATGATTGTCCCACAGGACATGGATATTTTAGATTTCTGTCCCATTCAATACCCAGCGGATGATCCGAAAAGCGGTGTCGTCACGACGCATTTCAGCTATAAAAATTTAAGTGGTCGCATGCTGAAGTTGGACGAACTGGGTCACACCAGCCCGACAATCATTCGGCAACTGGAGGAGATGACAGGTCTTTCTCCCTTGGAGATTGCATTCGACGATCCGGAAACCATGGCTCTGTTTCGCGGGGCGTCTTCCTTAAAAAGCCTGGCGCCGTATTCCAATGAGTCGGATGGATCATTGGGCATTCCCGAGTTCGGGACCGGTTTCGTGCGCGGTATGTTGAAGGATACCATGCCCTCGACCTTTGCAGAGTTGGTTCGAATTGCTGGCTTGTCCCACGGGACGGATGTGTGGCTGAACAATGCGCAAAAACTCATCGAGGAGGGAACGATCGGGTTGACACAGGCGATCTGTACGCGCGACGACATTATGATTTCCCTGATTGCACGCGGCATGGATAAGTTGGAGAGTTTTCAGACGATGGAGGCAGTTCGCAAGGGTCGGGGGATTCCCGAGGGATATGAGGACCATATGCGTGCACACGGGGTACCGGAGTGGTACATCGATTCGTGCAATAAAATCCAATACATGTTTCCGAAGGCGCATGCCGTTGCCTATGTCATGATGAGTTATCGCATCGCCTGGTTCAAAGTCCATCGACCGACGGCATTTTACGCCACGTATTTCACACAGCGCCTCTCCGATTTTTCAACGGCATATCTCTTTCAAAGTCTGGAGCAGGTCCAAAACGCCATGCAGGCGCTGCGCGACTCGGAAGAAGAAGTTGACGCCGCCAAATGGACCTTGTTGGAAGTTATTGAAGAAATGTATGCGCGCGGATACCGCTTTGCAAGGGCAGATCTCTACCATTCGCAGGCAACCGCCTTTGACGGAACGGATGAGCACTGCGTTTTGCCGCCCCTTGCGGCCTTGGACGGGCTCTCGGAAGCGATGGCGCGGTCGCTGGTGGATGCGCGCGCAGAGGGTAAGTTCCTGTCCCAGGAGGAGATGAAGAAGCGTGCCAACCTGCCGAATAAATGCATGGAGTCCATGCGCGAGTACGGACTTTTGGATGTGCTCCCGCAGACGAATCAGATGAGTTTCTTCGGCTGAGCGCCATGTGGCGAATTTCGGACTCGCTTCCCGCACGAATTGCAGAACGGTTGTATTTCTGCTATACTGATAACAGTTTGTAAGGATGGATGGAACAAGAGCTGGCGTGCCCCGCTCTTGTTTTTTTCAGAGAGGTGGAAAAGGTGAATAAAAACATATTGCAAACATTGCGGCCGCGTGCCGCCGAGGAAATCGCGTCCCTCGGGTATGAGATGATTGATGCGGAATACGTGCGGGAAGGGGGCGCGGCGTACCTGCGATTTTATATTTACCGACCGGAGGGCATTCGCGTCGATGATTGCGAGACGGTCAGTCGCCACCTCAGTCCGTTGTTGGATGAATGGGATCCGCAGGATACGGCGTATTACTTGGAAGTCTGTTCGCCGGATCTGAACCGTCCTCTGGTGACGGCGCGCGATTTGGAGCGCAATATCGGTGAAGCGGTGGAAATTACTTTATATCGTAAGATCGACGGCACAAAGAAGCACACGGCTACGTTGCTCGGTTTTACCGAGGACGAATTGGTATTGTCGCAAGGGAAAAAAGAAGAACGGTTGGCACGGAAAGAGATTGCTCAAATTAAACCGGCGATTCTGTTTTCATAGGAAGAAAGGAAAGAGGGGATGAACAAGGAGCTGATCCGGGCGCTGGATGAATTGGAACGCGGGAAGGGAATACCCAAACACGCCATTCTGGAAGCGCTCGCCAAGGCGATGGAGAAAAGTTATGAAAAGAACTTTTCAGACAACACCAATGTCGAAGTGGAAATTAACGAAGAAACCGGAGACATGAAGGTATACGCGCTCAAAGAGGTTGTGGAACACGTGGAAGATGCGCAACAGCAGATCAGTCTGGAAGAGGCGCGCACGAAGCGCAAGCGCATTGAATTGGGCGATACGATGCGCATTGAAGTGAAGCCGAAGCATTTTGGCCGCGTGGCGGCGCAGACGGCGAAGAATATCATCATTCAGAAAATGCGCGATGCGGAGCGGGAAGCCATATACGAGGAGTATGCCGACCGCTTGCGGGAAATGATTACCGGAACCGTACAGCGCGTGGACCGCAACAATATTTACATCAATCTGGGAAAGACCGAGGGCATTGTGCCGAAGAACGAGCGGATTCCCGGAGAAAATGTCCATGCCGGCGATCGTCTGAAATTATATGTGACGGAAGTGCGCAATTCGACCCGCGGTCCGCAGATTGTACTCTCGCGTTCGCATACAGGATTGGTGTCCCGTCTATTTGAGCAGGAAGTGCCGGAGATTGCAGACGGAATAGTGGAGATTTTCTCGATTGCCCGGGAGGCGGGATCGCGTTCCAAAGTTGCCGTTTATACGGAAAATCCGAATATCGATCCGATTGGCGCCTGTGTCGGGTACAAGGGAGTGCGCGTCAATGAAATTGTTGCGGCGCTGAGCGGCGAAAAGATGGATATTGTCATCTACGACCCGAACATCAAGAAATTCATCTCCAATGCGCTGAGTCCGTCCGAGGCGGAGCGCGTGATCACGAATGTCCCGGAAAAATCAGCCGTCGTCATTGTGCCGGATGACCAGCTTTCGCTTGCCATCGGTAAAGAAGGACAAAATGTGCGTCTGGCGGCGCGTTTGACCGGGTGGAAAATTGACATCAAAGGGCACGAGCAGTATCTTGCCGACCCGGCAGGCTTTGATGCGATGGAAGTCGCGGCGGCAGCGGTGCCGGTTCGCGAGGCCAAGGATTCCGTCCAAACATTGTTACAAAACGTCGAACCAGAACCGGAAGTCATGCCGGAGAAACCGGAGGAGGTGCTGCGCGGGGAGACGCTTGCCGATTTGGTGAAAATGGCGGAGGCGAAGAAACAAGCCGACGAGGAGAGCAGCGAATGAATCGTCGCGTTCCGCTGCGCAAATGCATCGCCTGCCAAGCGCGAAAGCCGAAGCGCGAACTGGTGCGCATCGTATGCGATCCACAGGCCGGCATCGTCATCGACCCGACGGGCAAGGCGGAAGGCAGGGGCGCCTACCTTTGCCGCGATGCGCAGTGTATCGCGAAAGCGCAGAAGAGAAATCTGTTGCGCCACGCCTTGAAGGCTTCGATCGATGAAACTATCTATGAGGAGATCATGGACTATGTAGAACAAGAGTGAGGTGTTGTATGGGGAAAATGAGAGTTTACGAATTGGCCAAGGAATTGGGCTTCAGCTCCAAGCTGTTTTTGAAAAAATTATCGGAGGATTGTTCGCTGAGTTATAAGTCGCACATGTCGACAATGAGTGATGAAGAAGTAGCACAGGCACGAACTTTTTACGCACAAGAGGAGCCCATTGCTGCGGCGGAAAAACCGGAACGGAAAGAGTCCGTCGCTTCGCAGAAATCGCCGCGCAAAAAGCGTCTAGAAAAAGGAAGCAAACTTCCGGCGAAAAACAGGGAAGCTTCGTCCGATTTGCCCAAACGTCACGGAAAGAAAAAGCGCTTGGATGAGGAGGATCCGGATGATTTGGAGCAACGCGAGCGGCATAATCGCAAAAAAAATGTCGAAGGGAAAAAGAAGGAGCAAACGGAAGAATCCGTCGAACAGCGTCCGGTAAAAAGCCGCAAGAAGAATAAAAAAGAGAAAAAAGCGGTCAACGAACAGCCCAAGGATGATTTTGAAGATATCATCGAAATTCCGGCGGAAATCACCGTTGCCGATTTTGCCAACGCCATTCGTAAAAATTCCATGGCGGTCATCGGCGAACTCATCCGTTTGGGGATTATGGCAGGCTTAAACGAAACCATCCGGTTTGAAACAGCGGAAAAAGTCGCGGAGAAATTTGGGGTGCTGATTATGCAGCCGAGCGGCGAACGCGATGAGGACATCTTCGCCGATTTGGACTTCCCGGATCGCGATAAAGATCTGCGCGAACGTCCGCCGGTCATTACCGTTATGGGACACGTCGATCACGGGAAAACCTCGATTCTCGATGCCATCCGTAGCACGGAAGTGACGCGTGGTGAAGCCGGTGGCATTACCCAGCACATCGGCGCGTCCACCATCAACTTTGAAGGCAAGAAGATTACCTTTCTCGATACGCCGGGTCATGAGGCCTTTACGCAGATGCGAATGCGCGGCGCACAGGCGACGGATATTACAATTCTAGTGGTGGCAGCGGACGACGGCGTGATGCCGCAGACCGTGGAAGCGATCAACCACGCAAAGGCGGCGGGAACGCCGATTGTCGTGGCGATCAATAAAATGGACAAGTACGAAGCGGATCCGAATCGCGTCATGCAGGAACTGACGGAATACGGTCTTCTGGCGGAAGAATGGGGCGGCGATACGATTATGGTACCGGTTTCGGCAAAAACCGGATCGGGCATCGAAGAGCTGCTGCAAATGGTGCTTATGGTGGCGGAAATGGAAGAGCTGAAAGCCAATCCGAATCGACGCGCCGTCGGCATCGTCATTGAAGCCGAGCTGGAAAAGGGGCGCGGCGCCACCGCTTCGGTGCTGGTGCAAAAGGGTACGCTGCGCGACGACGATTATGTCGTTTCCGGCAGCGTCAGCGGACACATCCGGGCCATGTTTGATGCGCAGGGCAAACGCGTGAAAAAAGCCGGTCCGTCCATGCCTGTAAAGATTTTGGGACTCTCCGATGTCCCGGAAGCCGGCGATCATATTTACGCCGTCGCGAATGAAAAAATTGCTCGCGCCTATGCGCAAAAAGCGATGGAAAAAGCACGGGAGGAAAAGCTCAACAAGACCCATATTTCCCTGGAAGAGCTACATTCCCGCATTTCTGAGGGCGAGCTCAAGGAGCTCAACGTCATCGTCAAAACTGACGTCAAGGGCACCATCGATGCGGTGGAAGGGTCGCTGTCCAAGTTGGGCAATGACGAAGTCATCGTCAACATCATCCACGGCGCTGTCGGCGGAATTACCGAGTCCGACGTTTTACTTGCCGCCGCTTCGGATGCGATTATCATCGGTTTTAATGTGCGCCCGAGTCAGGGAGCGCAGTTGCAGGCGGAAAAAGATGCGATCGATATCCGCACCTATCGCGTGATTTACGAAGCCGTGGAGGACATACAAAAGGCGATTCAGGGAATGCTTTCTCCGAAATTCCGCGAGGAGGTTTTGGGGCGTGCCGAAGTGCGTCAAACGTTCAAGGTGCCGAATGCGGGAATGGTTGCCGGTGTCTATGTGACCTCTGGAAAATTGGCGCGCAATGCCTCCGTTCGACTGCTGCGCAATGACATCGTCATTCATGAGGGGACGATTGCTTCGCTGCGCCGTTTCAAGGATGATGTGAAGGAATTGGCAAACGGGTACGAAGGTGGCGTCGGCATTGAAAATTACAATGATATCAAGGTGGGCGATCAAATCGAATGCTACCACGAGGTGGAGGTTGCCCAGTAGCAGCGAAAGCCTTGCAAGACGCTTTTGTTGAAGGAGTGAATCATGGATCAAAAACGTGTGCGAAGAATTTCGCAGGAAATAAAAAAGTCGCTCTCTCATGCGATTTCTTTTGAATTGAATGACCCGAAAATTGCGGCGATCACCTCCCTTACAGAGGTGCGCGTCTCCTCCGATTTGGCCTATGCGGATGTGTATGTGACGATTTTGGGCACCCCATGGGAGAAGCGCCAGACGCTGGAGGGACTGGAGAATGCGGCCGGGTTTTTGAAACGACGACTGGGGGAAGATGTAAAATTGCGCAGTATGCCGGAACTGCGCTTTCATGGGGACGAATCCATCGAACATGGACTTTACATGGATAAATTGATTGAAAAAACACTCGAAGAAGACCGAAAAGCCGCTCGTGCGCGCGGCGAAGAAGTGCGTGTTGACGGCGAAGCGCAGGACGGTGTCGAATGAGCGCGGATGCCTCTTATAAAACCGTTGTGCGCGAATTACACGCAGCAAAGCGCATTGTCATTGCGCGCCATCTGAACCCGGATGGCGATGCTCTCGGAGCGCAGCTGGGGCTGGGCTTGGCGCTGGAGGCAGCGGGAAAAGAAGTTCACTACCTGCTGACCGATGCCGTTCCAGCGCACCTTGCCTATTTGCCTGCGCTTTCGCGTCTGCAGCCGCTACGGGAAGATGCCTATGACCTTTTTGTGTTGGTCGATTTAGGCGACAAACCGCGCATGGGTTCGGCGATTCAAGCCTATGAACAATCGGCGCGTAGCATCTGCATCGATCACCATCGTACCAATGAAGGCATCTGTGATGTGAATTGGGTTTGCCCACAGGCATCGTCGACCTGCGAATTGATTGCTGCGCTTTTATTGCGGGAGTCCATGGAGATTCCGAAGGACGCGGCGACTGCGCTATTTGCGGGCATCGTAACGGATTCGAACCGTTTTTTGTATGAGACGGCGCGGGCACGCACCATGCGCATTGCCGCCGACCTGTTGGAATGCGGGGCGGATGCTTCGCGCGTTTATTTCCATGAATATCAGAATATCGATGCCGCTCTTTTTGCCTTGCAGGGCTATGTGGTCGAGCATGCTCTGTACCTGCACGAGGGGCGCGTTGCGCTGGCGAATCTTACACCGTCGCTGCTGGATTATTTTGGTGTGCCGATGGCAGCGGCGGAAAGTGTGGTCGACGTGTTAAAGAATCTTTCCGGGGTGGAAGTCGCGGTGGTCGTGAAGGATCAGGAAGAAAATTGTCAGAAAGTCAGCTTCCGATCGAAGCGCTTCTTCGATGTTTCGGCATTGGCACAGCGCTACGGCGGCGGGGGACATGTGCAGGCCTCGGGTTGTACGCTGGAAATGAACAATGAAGACGCCCTACAGGAAATGAAACGCGTATTGGAGAATATACCATGCTCGAGCCTCTCAATGGAATTTTGATCGTCGATAAAGAGCCGGACATGACTTCCCATGACGTGGTTGCCATTGTGCGACGCGCGGCCGGTCAAAAACGCGTCGGACATACGGGAACGCTTGATCCGATGGCGCGGGGCGTCCTTCCTTTGTGTCTGGGGCGTGCGACGCGCCTTGCAGAGTATCTTACGGGAGGAAAAAAACGGTATGATTGTACGATGCGGCTGGGACTCCGAACCGATACGCTAGATATTACCGGGACGGTTTTGCAGCGCGTATCGGTTCCTTCGTTGATGCGAGGGGATGTGGAGGCGGCGCTTACTTCCTTTCTCGGCGAGCAGGAACAGATCCCGCCCATGTATTCGGCGGTCAAGATACAAGGAAAAAAATTGTACGAGTATGCGCGTCAGGGACAATCCGTTCCGCGTCCGCCGCGGCGCGTACATTTTTATGAAATTCGGCTGGAAGCATTGCAGCAAGATGAAATTCGATTTACCTGCACCTGTTCCAAAGGCACCTACATGCGCGTGCTCGTGGAAGACATTGCTGAAAAACTGGGTACATGCGGAACGATGACGGCACTGACGCGTTTGGAATCCTGCGGATTCACGCAGGCGGATGCGCTTCGTGTGTCTGCCATTCAAGAAAAGGGGCGAGAGGGGATTGCGGCACATCTGCTGCCGATGGAGCGCGCGGTCGCAGACATGCCCCGCGTCCATCTGTCCCACGCACAGGCGGAGGATGCGCTGCACGGGCGCATTGTCAAAGGTCCCTTCGCGTATGCGCCGGACACCACGCTGTCTGTCTTTTCCTCTGCAAATTTTCTCGGCATCGGGCAAATCGATCGCAATGACAATTTGCGAATGAAAAAAGTACTGATCGACCGGCTACAATAGAAGGAGTTTAGATGAAAATCATCGATTTGGCGAAAGAGCGTCCCGCCATCCCGACGGAAGGCATTTCGATCGCATTGGGCAATTTTGACGGATTTCACAACGGACACCGCGAATTGATTCGTCGAACGGTACAGGAAGAGCATGAAAATGGACATCGTTCTTCGGTGCTGCTTTTCAAGAACCACACATCGGAGATTGTTCCACAAGAAAAAGAGGGTTATTTGAGTTCACTGCCGGATAAACTGGAGCGTCTGGAGGCTCTGGGGATTTCCAGTGTCTTTCTCTTAACTTTTGACCGCGCATTGATGGGCATGACCCATGAACATTTTTTACAGTCGCTGCTGATTGAAAGTTTAGGAGCGCGCCATATCGTGGTCGGAGAGGACTACACCTTCGGCAAAAGGGCATTGGGCACGGTACGGTATTTGCAGGAACAACGCGAGCGATTCGGATATCATCTTTCCGTCATTCCCGACGTGAACTATCAGGGGCAGCGCATCAGCTCTACGCGCATTCGCCGCTGCATTGCCGCCGGCGGCATTGAAATTGCCAACTGTATGCTGGGGTACCCGTATATACTCCGGGGAACGGTGGTTTCCGGCGCCGACCGCGGAAAAAAGCTCGGCTTTCCGACGGCAAATCTGGCGCTGTCGTTTCCCTATTGCCTGCCGATCGACGGCGTGTATTTGACTCGTGTCTTGCTTTCGGACGGGAAGAAATATTTCGGACTGACCAATGTGGGAACGAATCCGACCTTTGCGAAGAAGGGACCGATCAAGGTTGAAACCTATCTCCTCGATTTTAATGACGATCTGTACGGGCAGGAAATTCGTCTGCAATTCCTGCGTTTTGAACGCCGAGATATCACCTTTCCCAATAAAGAGGCGTTGATTGCGCAAATGCGAAGCGATGAGCAAATTTTGCGCAGCTGGGTTTCCATCTATGAACAGCTGGGGGAGTGATCCCTTGCGCAATGTGCGATAACCCGCTATAATACTCAAGTACGCGCACTTCGCTTTCGGACACTCCGACCATTGCGCAGTGCTGCGAATTCAACCGATAAAGGAGAAAAAATGCTGACACGTGAAGAAAAACAGGAATTGATTGCCGAATACGGTGCCAATGAGGCGGATACGGGATCTCCGGAAGTTCAGATCGCCATGTTGAGCAAGCGCATTGCCGAATTGACTGAACATTTTAAGACGCACTCCAAAGATCACCATTCGCGCCGCGGAATGTTCAAGATGATCGGACGTCGCCGCGGATTGTTGAATTACCTCAAAGAACGGGATATCGAACGCTACCGCAGTATCGTCGAGCGTTTGGGTCTGCGCGGATAACTGAAACGCAAGCGCTGCCGAAGGTGGCGCTTTTTTCATGCCGAGGAGTTCCTATGAAATCATTAAAGAATACTTGTAAAGTCGCTGTAGTTCAACAAAGCCCCATTTTATTCGATGCCAAGAAAAGTGTGGAAAAGGCACTTTACGCCATACGCGAATGTGCCGAAAACGGAGCGGAGCTCGTTGTTTTCCCGGAGCTGTTTATTCCGGGCTATCCCTACGGCATGACCTTCGGGTTCACTGTGGGCAGCAGAAATCCGCAGGGACGCCTGGATTGGAAGGCATACTATGAGCAGTCGCTGCTTTTTGAAGGCGAGGAAGTACGGGCTCTCATTCAGGAGGCGGTGGAGAATCACGTATACCTCAGCATCGGCTATTCCGAACGCGACGGAAAAACGGCTACGCTCTACAATTCCAATCTCATGGTGGCGCCGGACGGCACCGTATGCAATCACCGCAAATTGAAGCCTACCGGCAGCGAGCGCGTCGTGTGGGGCGATGCCGATCGCGACTTTTTTCCGGTTTTGGATACGCCGTGGGGCCCGATGGGCAGCATGATCTGCTGGGAGTCGTATATGCCGCTGGCGCGCGTTGCGCTGTACCAAAAGGGCATTACGATTTATTTGGCGCCGAATACCAATGATAATCCCGAATGGCAAGACACCATCCGCCACATTGCAATCGAAGGGCACTGCTTTTTTGTCAATGCCAATCTCTTTTTCAAAAAATCGGATTATCCGACGACGGCGAGCGGCGCGGAAGAAATTGCACGCCTGCCAGAGATCGTCTGTCGCGGCGGGAGCTGTGTGATTGATCCCTACGGACATCCCGTTTCGGAAATCGTATGGGATAAAGAAGCCATCATCTATGCGGAATTGTCCATGCAGGATGTGCCGGCGAGCCGCATGGAGCACGACGTGTGCGGCCACTACGCCCGCCCGGATGTACTGCAATTGACCGCTCGTGAAACGTTGTAAGGCAGTGCATTCCCCGGGAAAATGCGTTATAATGGGGCGAATATACAAAATGTAGAAAGAAGCCGGCAAAGAAAGGTCGGTCAGGAGGGGTTATGCAGGAATTTCATTATCAGTCCGATGTCACAGAAAATTCTTTTTCCATTACCATGGGAAAAGTTGCCGAACAGGCCAACGGGGAGTGTATCGTCCGCGCCGGGGATACCATGGTGCTCGTTACCGCAGTCGCGTCGAAGGAAGCGCGCGAAGGGGTCGATTTTTTTCCACTGACCTGTGAATATCAGGAAAAACTGTACGCGGTGGGTCGCGTGCCCGGTGGGTATATCAAGCGGGAAGGGCGCGGCTCCCAAGAGGCGACGCTCAATGCGCGGCAGATGGATCGACCGATTCGTCCGCTGTTTCCGGAGGGATTTCATAACGATGTACAGGTGATTGCCACGGTACTCAGCGTGGATGGCGAAAATCCACCGGAAATCTGTGCGATGAACGGCGCATCCGTTGCGCTTTCCACGTCGGATATTCCGTTTGACGGGCCAATTGGTGCCGTCATTGTCGGTTATATTGACGGAAATTATTTGATCAATCCCTCGGAGGAACAGCTTGCCGTCTCCGAACTCAATTTGACCGTTGCCGGTACCGAAGAAGCCATTATGATGGTGGAAGCGGGCGCCAATGAGCTTTCGGAAGATGTGATGCTTGGCGCCATTCTCTACGGGCATCGCGAGATTCAATCCATTTGCCGTTTTATGAAAGAGATTGTTCGCACTGCGGGCAAAGAAAAAATGGAGTACACCGTACACCGTCCGTCCGATGAGCTGCGCGAGCGCGTCGAGCGCATTGCTAAGGATCGTCTGCTTGCCGCACTGCGCACAGACAATAAAATGGTGCGGGAAGACGGCATTGACGCAATTAAAAAAGAAACCTTCGAGATTTTCGAGTCTGCCGATCCGGAAGAATATGCGAAAGAGAAAAAAGACATCGATGCGGTCCTCGAAGAGATCGTCCGCGATGAAGTGCGCCGGCTCATTACCGTCGAGAAAGTTCGTTCGGACGGCCGTGCCATGGATGAGGTACGTCCTTTGGAAGCGGAAGTTGGCTTATTGCCGCGTGCCCACGGATCGGGGCTTTTCCGCCGCGGGCAGACCCAAGTTCTTTCGGTCGTAACCCTTGCCGGACCGTCGGATGTGCAGTATATCGACGGGCTGCACAAAGAAGAGATTGTCAAACGCTACTATCATCAGTACAACTTCCCGCCGTTCTGCGTCGGCGATACGCGTCCGCTGCGTTCGCCGGGACGTCGCGAAATCGGACATGGACACCTCGCCGAGCGCGCGCTGGTACCGGTGCTTCCTGATGCGGCCAGTTTTCCGTACACCATTCGCGTCGTTTCAGAAGTGCTCAGCTCCAACGGGTCCAGCTCGCAGGCCTCGATTTGCGGCTCCACGCTTTCCCTGATGGACGCCGGCGTACCCATTAAAAAACCCGTCGCCGGTATTGCGATGGGGCTGATCAAAGAAGGGGAATACACCTCCATTCTCACGGATATTCAGGGATTGGAAGATCATCTGGGCGACATGGACTTCAAGGTCGCGGGAACGGCAGACGGCATTACCGCCCTCCAGATGGATATTAAAATTCAAGGTATTGATCGCGCCATCATGGAAGTGGCTCTGGCGCAGGCAAAGAAGGCGCGCTTACAGATTCTTGATGTGCTGACCGCTGCCATCGCACAGCCGAGGGAAGCGCTCTCGCGTTTTGCGCCGCGCATTTACGCGATCGACGTCGATCCAGAAAAAGTGCGCGACGTCATCGGAAAGGGCGGCAAGACGATCAACGGCATCATTGATGCAACGGGGGTAAAAATCGATACGGAAGATGATGGTCACATCACCGTAACGGCACCAGACGGGGAAAGCGGTGAACGGGCCTTGGAAATGATCCAAGCCATCGTACGCGAAGTGGAGGTCGGAGACATTTACGACGGCACAGTGGTTCGCATTCTCAAATTTGGCGCCTTTGTCGACATCGGTGGCGGAAAAGAAGGGATGATCCATATTTCGAAGATTGCGAATGAGCGCATCGATAAAGTGGAAGATGTGCTGAATGTCGGCGATCCCGTAAAGGTCAAAGTCATCGAAATCGACGATCAGGGACGTGTGAATCTCTCACGCAAGGCACTTTTGCCGCGCGAGCATGGACACGGTGGAGAAGAACGGCACGAACATCCAAGACGTCCGGAACGCTATGCCGCAGAGCGCGGAAAACGACGCTAAAAAGGGACTCCTCAGAATCGGGCGGACCGCATGGTCCGTCCTTTGTGTTATAATAGTCTGAAGGAGGGAACATGGCGCAAAAGATGTCGAAGCGACGCACACCGTCAAAAACGGTACGACAACAACGAAATAGGCAAGTTGCTGCAGCAATCGGCGTAGCGCTCTTTCTTCTGGTTTCCATTGCGATCTATTTTCAGCCGCATACGGGGGTGTTGGGAAGAACCGTGGGCGGTTTCTTTTATCGCCTTTTTGGTGCGGGTGCTCCGGCGGTTCCGCCGCTTTTTCTGTTGCTGTATGTTCCGGCAATTTATGATAAATTTCATGGAAAATTAGCGGGAACGCTGCTCTATCTCGGTACGCTCTTTTTCTGCTTCCTTCTCATTGTGGGCGTGCACCAACTGCCCGGCGGGACCTTGCAGACGTCTCTGGACATGGGTGCGGAGCGCGGGGCAACGCATAGCGGCGCGGGATTTTTCGGCGCATTGTTCAGTTTTTTTCTGTCGAAGGCAATCGGAAAAATCGGCATCTACGTTTTAAGCGCGCTGATTCTCCTGCTTTTTGTGCTGCACCTTTTTTCCATTCCTTTGACGGCATTTCTGACGAAATTCGTGCAAGGCGTGGTGGCGCTTTTGGGCGCTTTGCGCGACGGGCTTTTTCATGTGGGAAAGCGGGGCGCGCGCCGCGTGCAAAAGGCGCACCAAAGGCATCAGGAGCGCGCGCAGCAGCGCCGGGAGATGCGCTCCACCCGGGCGCTGGAGGAGGAATCGCCTCCTACCGACACCGTAGCGGAAGCGGCAGCGGAGGCGCCGTCTAAAGAAGCGACCATGGTGCGAATCAATAACTATGCCGAAGAGCTGCAAACGGAAAGCAAAGCGGCTCCCCGGGTACCAGAAGAGGCGCCTTCTGCGGCGCCGCGCGAACCGGCGGAAGTTTTGAAGCGCCCGGTGCCGCCCAAGCAGATGGATGTGGAGTCGCTGGGACTGGAAATGGAAGAAGAACCGGCGCTCTATACGCCGCCGCCATTGGAATTGTTGCGACTTCCGAAGGGCGCAGGGGCGACGGACGAAGCAGTGCTCCGAAAAAATGCGCAAATTATTGAAAAGACGCTTTCCAGTTTCGGCATCGAATCGCAGGTGGTTTCCATCGATCGAGGCCCGACGGTTACCTGCTTCGAATTGAAACCGCAATCTGGTGTGAAAGTCAGTCGCATCGTCAATCTGGCGGACGATCTGTCACTGGCACTTGCCGCGGCGGATATTCGCATTGAAGCGCCGATTCCCGGAAAGCCCTATGTTGGTGTGGAAGTACCGAATCGCGAAAAAGACGATGTCCTTTTGCGGGAAATTTTACAGACCGACGCGTTTCAAAAAAGCAAAGATGTGCTGCCCATGGCGCTTGGAAAAAGCATTTCCGGACAGCCACAAATCGCCAGCATCGCAAAAATGCCGCACTTGCTTATTGCCGGGGCGACCGGCTCGGGAAAATCGGTGTGCATCAATACCATCATTATGAGCATTCTCTATCGCTATACGCCGCAGGATGTGCGCCTAATTCTGATTGATCCGAAGGTCGTGGAGCTGTCTGTGTACAGCGATATCCCGCACCTGCTGATTCCGGTTGTGACCGACCCGAAAAAGGCGAGTCGCGCGCTCTATATGGCGGTACAGGAGATGGAGCGGCGTTTTAAGCTCTTTTCCCAATTTGCCGTTCGCGATATTAAAGGGTATCGGGAAAAGCAGGCACTCGACGAGGATATGGAAAATCTGCCCTATGTGGTGGTCATTGTGGACGAGCTGTCCGACTTAATGATGGTCGCTTCCAAAGACGTCGAAGCGCATATCACGCGATTGGCGCAGATGGCGCGCGCGTGCGGGATTCACCTCATTATTGCGACGCAACGTCCCTCGGTGGATGTCATCACGGGCACGATCAAGGCGAATATTCCTTCTCGGATTTCCTTTCAGGTCTCCTCTTCCATCGATTCCCGGACCATATTGGATATGGCGGGCGCGGAAAAACTGTTGGGCAAAGGGGATATGCTCTACTACCCGGCGAATTTTTCAAAGCCGAAGCGCTTACAGGGCGCCTTTGTCAGCGATCGCGAAGTGGCGAATATCGTTGCGTATATCAAAGAAAAGCACACCGTGCAATACGATGCGGACCTTGCCCTCTCTGTCGATAAGGGGGGCAAAGAGGCCGACCTGACAGCGGACGGACCGCAGGATGAACTGTTGGAAGAAGTCATTGACTTTATCAAGCATGAAAAGACGACTTCCATCAGCGGATTGCAACGCCGCTTTCGCATCGGATATTCGCGCGCGGGGCGCATTGTCGATGAATTGGAAGCCATGGGGGCGGTCGGACCGCAGGACGGATCCAAGCCGCGTCCGGTTTTGATTTATGAGGGGGATGTCGATGAATACAGCGAATAAAATTACACTGCTTCGCCTGTTTCTCATTCCTGTTTTCGTCGTTGCCTATTACACGGTGGGTTTGGACAGCCCGATTCCGGCGCTGCTGTTTATCGTTGCATCGCTGACGGATTGGCTGGACGGGTGGATCGCACGCAGTCGGGGATTGATCACCACATTTGGGAAGTTTTTAGACCCCCTAGTGGACAAGTTATTGACACAAGCGGCATTCATTTTGCTGGCAGAGTCGGGATATATCCCCGGATGGGTCGTTCTTCTCATTGTTTCCAGGGAACTTATGATTACGGGATTTCGCACGGTTGCCGCATCAAGCGGCGTCACCATTGCGGCTTCCCAATGGGGCAAGTACAAAACGGCAACACAAATGTTGTCCATCGTCTGTTTTCTTCTACAAAATACAATTCCGGCGCTATTTTCAACAAAGCCGGCTATTGCGGAGGTGCTCTTAGGCATTGCCGTCGTCTTTACGGTAATTTCGGCGATTGACTACATAGCAAAGAATCATCAGGTACTCGATCTGAACAATATTTAACGAGAACAAACGGAGGAAAGTATGGCACGAAATGTAATGAAAGATAAAATCGCGCTCAAGCGTCCGACCGATGAAAAGGAACGCGACCGCGCATTAAACGACGCCTTAAAAGAAATTGAGAAAGTGTACGGTAAGGGCTCCATTATGCGCATGGGATCCGTCCCTCGCGAGGAAATCGAAGCGATTCCGACCGGCGCACTGAATCTGGATCTGGCGCTGGGCATCGGCGGTGTGCCGCGCGGACGCGTAGTGGAAATTTTCGGACCGGAGAGTTCGGGGAAAACCACGCTGGCCTTGGAAATTATTGCCCAGGCACAAAAAATGGGGGGCATGGGGGCATTTATTGATGCGGAACATGCTCTGGACATCGGCTATGCCAAGGCACTTGGCGTCGATGTCGATAATCTGATTCTCTCCCAGCCGGACGACGGGGAGCAGGCATTGGAAATTGTCGATCATCTCGTACGCTCCAGCGCACTCGATGTCATCGTCATCGACTCGGTGGCGGCGCTTGTGCCGCGTGCGGAAATTCGCGGCGAAATGGGGGACACGCATGTCGGTTTGCTTGCGCGTCTCATGAGTCAGGCACTGCGCAAATTAACGCCGAATGTGGCACGTTCGAACACCTGTGTTATTTTCCTGAATCAGGTGCGGCATAAGATCGGTGGATTCAGTCCGTACGGCCCGGAAGAAGTGACCACGGGCGGACTTTCCCTGAAATTTTATTCCAGTGTGCGCCTGCGCATTCGCCGCGGCGAGCAAATTCGCGATAAGGATCACGTCTATGGCTCGATTGCCAAAGTCAAAGTGGTCAAAAATAAGGTTGCTCCTCCATTTAAGCAAGTGGAGTTTGATATTATGTATGGCACCGGAATCTCCAAAACGGGTGCGATTCTGGCGACCGCCGTACAATTGGAAGTCATCGAGAAAGCAGGCTCCTGGTTCTACTACAAGGGAGATAAATTGGCGCAGGGAAAAGAAAACGTCAAAAAGCTCCTGGAAGAACAACCGGAGTTGACAAAGGAGATCGAGGAAGCGGTGCGCGCAAAAATTGCGGACCCCAACTCGGAGGATGCTTTCTTCTCCGATTCCGATTCGGATGATGAGGAATCCGGGGCACAAGACGATTTTGATGAGCTGCAGGAGGACGACAAAGACGAATAAATGTTTTGAAAAATTCTTAGAGAAAGGAGGTGAACTATGCCCACAGATATGATTCTATATCTCGCACTGCCCGCCGTGTTGGTTATCGGTTTTCTCGGCGGAAATGCCTATCGGAAAAAGAAGAATGCGCAGCGTATTGGCAGTGCGGAAGAGATCGCACAGAAAATCTTAGACGATGCCAATCGCGAGGCGGAGACAAAAAAGCGCGAATCCCTTGTGGAAGCGAAAGATCAGATGCATCGGCTGCGCGAGGAACAGGAGCGCAGCAATCAAAAGCGACTGGATGAAATCCAGGATCTGGAGCGTCGCGTTCTTGCAAAAGAAGAAAATATCGATAAAAAGGCGGATCAACTCGACCGCAAAAATGAGCAGGTGACAAAAAACCTGAAAAAAATGGCGGATAAAGAACGTCAAATCGATTCCCTGATTGAAGAGCAACAGCAGGAATTGCTGCGCGTTTCAGCGATGACCCGCGAGGAAGCGCAGGAGCGCATTCTCGATCAGGTGCGCAAGGACACCGTGCACGATCAGGCGGCAATTCTGCGCGCCTTTGAAGAACAGATGCGTGAACAGTCCAATGTAATTGCGAGGGAAATTGTCACGCGCACGATTCAACGCTACAGCTCCGATTATGTGGCGGAGTCTACCGTTTCGGTCGTGACATTGCCCGGCGATGAAATGAAAGGACGCATCATCGGACGCGAGGGACGCAATATCCGCACGTTTGAGCTGTTAACCGGCGTCGATTTGATTATTGATGACACGCCGCAGGCAGTCGTTATTTCATGCTTTGACCCGGTTCGACGGGAAAAAGCGCGTGTCGCACTGGAAAAGCTGATCATCGACGGGCGCATTCACCCCACACGCATCGAGGAACTCTACCAAAAGGCAGAGGAGGAAGTCGATACTTCCATTCGCGAAGCGGGGGAGATGGCCTTGGAGAAAGTCGGTATACGGACGATGCATCCGGAGCTGGTCAAACTGCTTGGCAAGCTCAAGTATCGCACATCGTACGGACAGAACGCGCTGGAGCACTCCATTGAGGTTGCACAGATTTGTGCCATGCTTGCCGAGGAAGTCGGCGCCAATATCCGCGTCGCAAAGCGCGGCGGATTATTGCATGACATTGGCAAAGCGATCGACCACGAGGTGGAAGGTTCTCATGTGGAACTGGGTGTAAAAGCGGCCAAGAAGTTCAAGGAAACGTGGGAAGTGATTCATTGTATCGAATCGCATCATAACGATACGGATCCGACGACGATCGAAGCGCTGCTGGTCCAGTCGTCCGATGCAATTTCGGCGGCACGCCCGGGCGCACGACGCGAATCCATGGAGAATTACGTCAAGCGTCTGCAGGATCTTGAACAAATTGCCAACTCGTTTGACGGCGTGGAGCAATCCTACGCCATTCAGGCGGGACGTGAAATCCGCATTATGGTGAAGCCGGATCGCGTCAGCGAAGATCAGATGGTCGTCATGGTCCATGAAATTGCGAAGAAAGTCGAAGATGAGCTCGAATATCCGGGTCAAATCAAAATCAACCTGATTCGCGAAACCCGTGCCACCGACGTGGCGAAGTAAGGGATGGAAACAGCTTCAAAGAAAAAGGGGTCCTTTGGCCCCTTTTTTTGCGCCGCAAGTTCAATGGAGAATAACATCGTTTTTCTGCAACCTTTATGGCATCAAGTCATCAAAGTGCTTGTGAAAGATTTTTTGCAGCGCAGGTTCGGCTTCCGAAATAAAGGCATCATAGCGGCGCATGACTTCTTTTGCGGCTTTTGTCAAGCGCGATCCGCCACCGGTCTTTCCGCCTTGCTGTGTCTCCAATACGGGCACACCGAGCTGCTGCTCCATGAGGGCGATGATTTTGCGCCCCTTGGTGTAGGACATCCCCATATATTCACAGGCACTCGAAAGGGAACCGGACTCGTCGATCAACTGCAACAGTTGATGGGCGCCGGGCCCGTAGAACCATTTTTCTCGGCTGATTCGCATTCTGAAGGAGGCTCGCAGTTTCGACAGCTCGTGTTCCGCCGCCAGCGCCTCATACGACACCCCGGATCGGGTATCTGTCAAAATCCCCGCATCATCGACGTCAATGATTTGCCGTTTTATGCCGGCTGCGTCCATCGCGCCTTTCAATCCGTTCGGACCATGGTACGAAAGAATTTCTTCAAAACAGGCTTCCTTCAGGCGAATGGGATGACCGCAACGTCCGCGGTAGGAGGGGACACAGGTCCCACGTGCTGCCAATAAGGCTTTGACCGTTTCTAAAGAAGTCATCGGCACATCGACGTAGGAAAGCAGGACATTCGTGCACTTGCCCTGTAAATAACGAAGCCCTTCCTTGATGCTGTCGAACATTTCCACACCTCTGGGAACGGTCAGAAAAATCAAATTCATCGAAGAGGCAAATTTCTGCGGCAGCTTTTCTTCATCGCCAACGACGACAATGCGCGAAATACCCGCGACCCGGAACAGCAAAGCCATGCGTTCAATGGCGGAAATATTTCCGATTTGTCTCTCCGGTGAAAAGCGGTCTTTGTCTTCGGTTCTTCCGGTAGCGATAATCAGTGCAGCGGTCATTGCCTTCCTCCTGATTTTCATTCGAATCCTGCTTGCATTACGCGTTCAATATAGTACGACGGGTAATGAAATTCAAGAAAAAAGGAACGCCCGCAGGATCAGGCGTTCCTCGTTTCTTTATAAAGTTCCCTTAAGAAGACGGTCCATTTGCTCTTCATTGAGATCACTGTGATAAAACAGATCAAAGAAGGTATGGACCTCTTCCTTGATGTCGCACTGGATAATATCCGGATAAATCAAAGCAGAGAACCAACGCATCCCGATGAGGCGATTCGGTCCTGGCGGACGATCCACCCAGCTGAATGGGGCATTGGGCGTTCCATACACCTTGCCTTCTTGAACGGCTTTCAGGCTTTCAAAATCCGGATTGTTCAAAATGGCTTCGGCAGCGGAGCTACCGCTCATGTTGGATTTGGGTTCGCCGTTGACGACGATGACATCGGGATCCCATGCCAAGAGTTGCTCGGCGGAGATTTGAACGCGGGAACCGTCGCCCATTTCGAGATCGGCAACATTAATCGCATGGATTGCGTCGAGGATTTGCGCGTGCTTCGAGCCGTTCGGGGCGGTTTCGAGAGAATCTTCGCCGTTGCCGTAGTAAACGCGAACCCGTTCCTCTTCCGGAATATCGGCCAGTTTTGCAATATCCGCAAAGGTCTTTTCCGCATAGGCGGCAAGCTTCTCGCAGCGATCTTCTTCGCCGAGCAACTCACCCATAAAGCGGAATGCGGCGGCGGAATTCTTCAGATCGCTATCGACGGCAATCACCGGCACTCCCAATTTTTCTTCCAGTTCATCGCAATCGGCTGCCGTGGAATCCTTGATACTCGCGCAATGGACGGCAATCGTCGGCTTTGCGGCGATGACCGCCTCATAGTTGACGGCATCACCCATGCCGAAATTGGGGAGATCGTGGTATTTTTCCAAAATAATGGACTTCTCGATGTCGTTGAGCTCATAGTTCCAGCCCAAGAGTTTATCGGGATTGACCATGTACAGGAAAATTGCCGAAACGGGATTCGTGGAGTATGCGGACTCAATTTGTTCGGCGGCGGGAATGGTTACCTTTCGTCCGGCCATGTCCGTAATCTCACGCGTGGACGGTGTTTCTGCCTTTTCGGATTGCGCAGATTCCTCGGAAACAACCGACTCACTGCTTTGTTCGGTGCTCTGCGCTGGTGTCTCGGCGGGTTTCGCCGTCTGCCCGCAGCCGGCAAGTAAGTTCACCGCCATTACGAGACCCAGAAGCAAAGCAAGCAAACGTTTGTTGCTTTTCATCATGATGCACCTTTCTGTTTTTTTCCCTGCGGTGGCATTGAAAAAGATTGACAGAGCAGAGTTCTTGCAATATGCTTCTAAAAGCGAGTTGCTTTTAAAAATATATCGCTAGGAAAGTTTAGCATGGACATTAAAAAACGTCAAGAAAAAACAGGGGAATATTATGTACCGTAATCATATTGCAATAAAAAAGGAAGCCGCGCAGCGACGCCGGTACCGTCTCTTGATGACGGGCATGTTGATTTTGTTATTGCTCCTCATGCTGTTTTCTTTTTACATCGGCTATTATCCGCTGTCGCCGGCGCAGGTGATGCAAGCTTTTCTGTCCCGATTCGGCTATAAGGGGGAATTAGTGCCGCAAGCGATTACCATATTTTGGAACATCCGTTTGCCGCGCATTCTTTCCGCCGTATTCATCGGCGCTTCCTTGTCCGTGGCGGGAGCGGCGTTTCAGGGCATGTTTCGCAATCCCTTGGTATCGCCCGATATTTTGGGCGTTTCGTCCGGGGCAAGTCTTGGTGCTGCCTTTGCCATTCTAAACGGCGCCACCAGTTGGACGATTCAACTGGCGGCCTTTATCGGCGGCACAAGCGCCGTTTCCGCTTCGTATTTTATCAGCCGAAAATCAGCGCATTCGCATACGCTCAGTTTGGTGCTTACCGGTTCTATGATTATGTCCCTTTGTAATGCGGGCGTTACCATGATCAAATACATTGCCGATCCGAATGATATTTTGCAGCAAATAACGTTTTGGCTGATGGGAAGCCTGACGAAAACGACGATGGAGTCCTTTCAATGGAGCCTTGTGCCTATGCTCCTCGGCTTAAGTATCATGTTGCTGTTTCGCTGGCAACTCAATCTCCTAACCTTGGAGGAAGAAGAAGCGAAAAGTTTAGGAATCAATATACGAGGCTATCGCTTATTGTTTATCGCAGCCGCTACGCTCTTGAGTGCCGCTTCCGTCTGCCTTGGCGGCTTGATCGGATGGGTGGGTTTGATGGTCCCGCACCTGGCACGCTCCTTAGTCGGGGTCGACTACGGCCGTTTAATTCCCGCCAGTGCGATGTTGGGCGCCGGCTACTTAGTTTTGATGGATGATATCGCACGCTCGATCCTCTCAATGGAACTGCCCATCGGCGTTGTCACGAGCATTATGGGCGCTCCATTCTTTCTCTACCTCATCATCAAGCGAAAGGAGCGCGCCTGATGCTTTTAGAGATCAAGGATGTCCATGGCGGATACGGAAAAGGGGATATCGTTAAAGGTGTGAGTTGCCATGCAGATCGTGGCGATGTACTCTGCCTCGTGGGACCGAACGGCTGTGGAAAAACAACCCTTTTTCGACTCCTACTCGGCTCCATTCCGGTCACGAAAGGCAGCATATACATCGACGGTCGGGATACCAGAAATCTGCGTCCAAAAGAATTAGCTAACCTGATCGCTTACATTCCGCAATATCATTCCCCCATTTTTGCCTACACGGTCTTGGATGTCGTCGTGATGGGACGCGCATCCCATTTTTCCGCTTTTGACACGCCGAAAAAAATTGACCGGGAAGCCGCCTTTGCCGCCTTGGAGAAGGTCAATGCACTGGATCTGGCCAATAAAAAATATACGACGCTCAGTGGGGGACAGCGACAGTTGATTTTGATTGCCCGTGCGATTTGCCAATCCGCTAAAGTGTTTGTCATGGACGAACCGGCGGCAAACCTGGATTACGCCAATCATCAACTGCTCATGAAAGTGATTTTGGAACTGGCGGGGCAAGGGTACTGTATTGTCATGTCGACGCATAGCCCGGAGCATCCCTTTTCCGTAGGCAGTAAAGTGCTCCTGATGAAATCGGGGCAAGTGGCGGGATTCGGTTCGCCAAAAGCCGTGATTACGCCGGAAAATCTGCAGTCTGTCTATGATATAGAAATGGATGTCATAACGCTTCACGATCGGTATGGAGCCGAGCGCACCATCTGTCTGCCGGTCAAAGAGCTTCGACATCCAGCCAATACGCAATAGAAAGTGGTGGAACCCATGCAAAAATCAGCCATACCAACATTCCTGCAAAATGGCCCCAATGCCAAAGATTTGGCCTATTTTATTTCCCTTCAGGAAGAACGACCAACAAATGCACCCGATCACTCGGCGGCTATGTGGAATCGGCGCGCCGAATTTTGGAAAAAAGAACGTGAGAATCACCGCAAGGGGGATGAACGCGTCACTAGCGCTGTCACGTATCTGTCCAATCGGGGGCTGTTGCAGCCGACCTTCAATATTATCGATATCGGATGCGGTCCGGGCCGCTTTGTAGCGGCTTTTGCAAAACAGGTACATCATGTCGTCGGTTTGGATATTTCTGAAAAAATGATTGCGCACGGAAGGGAACATATTCAAGAGAAGGGGCTGCATAATGCGATTCTTCGCACTGCGGATTTTCAGACCTTTGATGTGAAAAAAGAGGGCTACGAGCAAGCCTTCGATGTCGTTTTCAGCTCGATGACTCCCGCCATCCACGGTATGAACGGATTGATGAAATGCATCGCAATGAGCCGCGGCTGGTGCTGTCACATCACGCATTTAAGCGGACGCAATTTTCTGCGCGAACAAATCATGAAAGAGGTATTTGGACGCGCCGTGTCGCCGTCCTGGACCGGTCGCTGGTTTTACTCGCTTTTCAACGTCTTGTTTTTAATGGGCTATGCGCCGGAAACCACTTATGAAACACGGCATCAGGAGCGCCAGATCTCCCCGGATGAGGAATATGTCGATTTCATGATGGAGCATATGCTGCCCGCACAAGAGCAAACGCGATCGAATGCAAAGCTAATTGAACGCTGGCTAAAAGAACATGTAAATGAGGAGGGGATGATCCGGGAAGTTACCGATGCGTCCTACGGCAGAGTATTGTGGGATGTCCGGCAAAAAGTGGAGCGCCCGGACTACCGTTCGATGGGGCAGGGGGTGTAATATGCAGCAGCTACCGACAAGAGAGACGGTATTAAGAACCTTATTTTCACAGTGGCAACCGGAAGCAAAAACGGAAGTTGTCGCCCTGGATGGTGCCTTCCATCGTGTACTTGCCAAAAAGGTTGAAGCGCTTTATGCAATTCCCGTCGTGCGCGCCTCTGCCATGGACGGAGTTGCCGTCATTTCCGCGCGCTTTGAACATGGAATTCCGGACACCTCTTCCTGGCAGCTTGGGATAGACTTTTGCCGTGCCGATACCGGGGATGATTTTGATGATGCCTTTGATGCCGTGATTCCCATTGAGTCCGTGTTAATTTCTCCCGAGGGGAAATTAACAATATTCCCGGATGTATGCGTAAAATCCGGTATGAATATTCGTCCCCGCGGCAGTACGATTCATCCGGGTGAAACGGTGGGGCGAAAGAATCGACTTCTGCGCTCTTTTGATCTGGCATGTTTGGCGATGGGCGGGATTACCGAGGTGGAAGTATATAAAAAACCGAAGGTCGCTTTTCTTCCAACGGGAAGTGAGCTCGTGGCACATGGGGAAAAAGTATCGCGTGGAAAAAACATCGACAGCAACAGCATACTGGTGAAGCATATGCTGTTCGAAATGGGGGCGGAGCCTTTGCTCTATCCCATTACCAAGGATTGGAAAGAGGATCTGAATGCCGTCTTGGAGCGCGCCCTTTGTGACGCAGATATTGTCATTCTAAGCGGTGGCTCGTCAAAAGGGGAAGAAGATTACAATGCGCGCATTTTAGAGGAGCGTGGCGCTGCTTTATTTCACTGGGTCGCGGCTGCCCCAGGAAAGCCCATGTGTGTAGCGATTATCGACAATAAGCCGGTCATCAATATTCCGGGACCTCCGGTAGCCATGCTCTACGGCATGGATTGGTGTATTCGAGCCCTTGTCAATCGTCTGCTCCACATTCCCATGCCAAAAAGACAAGTCATTTCCGGCGTTTTGACCCATGAAATTGCTGCACCGCCCTCCATGGAAATCTTATGTTTAATGGATGTCATGCGCAGCGAGGAGGGCTATCAAGTCAAGCAAAAGCCTTGGAAAGGCGGGAGCATGGCGGACAGCTTGGGCGCCGGTGCCTTTTACATTACCGAACTCGGCACAGCGGTCAAAAATCCCGGTGAAATCATTGATGTTACGCTTTTGCGGGATGAAAGCGAGTTTTGAAATGGTTCGCCATGTATTCTTGACCGGGAAAAAGCACGTCGGAAAATCCGCCCTTTTGAAAAAAATACTTGCCCAATATTCCGGTTGCGTGGGTGGCTTTCAAACCGTTAAAACAAGCGACTATCTGCGCGATTGCTACTCTGTCCATTTCTGTGCCTGGGGGGAAGCGTTTTTTCCCAGTGCACACAATCTCCTCTTCGTCTGCGGACAATTTGACGAGCAAACTGGTGAGCGGTTTAACCGTTTGGTCGGCGATCTTCTTAATCGATCCGCCGGCGCCTCGTTACTGGTTATGGATGAATTAGGGCCCCATGAATCTTATGCCGCCGCATTTCATGCCGCAATTCTGCAATTACTCGACGGTGCAATTCCAACTTTGGGTGTTTTGCAGGCGCCGGCGGAATTATACTGGCCGGAAATTGTGCGCCATCCAAAGGTAACAATGATCGATGTTAATGAATCCAACCGAGAGGAGAAGAAGGTGATTGAAGAAATTCTTTCTATTTTGACGGGAGAAGAATAAAAGAGGATGAGCGTCACTTGGCAATAATGAGCCCTATGTAGCATTCACTTCTAAAATCAATTTTCTTTGAAAAACGATTTCAAAATTTATTGACATAATGAATTAATTGATTTAATATATATTTGTTCAAAATTTTAAGCAGGCTCTGTTCAAGAGATGCGAAAAGAGGGAGATATGAGAAAAAAAATACTATCTTTGGTTATGGCGCTTGTAATGGTTATCGGTTTAACCGCGTGTGGAGACAATGGGGGGCAAGAGGCGTCAAAAGAGACTTCAGAATCGCTTGATTCCGCATCTTCTGCTTCGGAAGAAGCGGCAAAGGAAGTCTCAGGCACGGTCGACGAGGCAATCAAGAAACTGATTCCGGAAGGCGTGGATCCGTCGGAGTATCATCTTGCAATTTGTATTCACTCCATGGATAACGAATTCTGGGCACAGGAAGCATTAGGTGCGCAGCTTGCAGCGAAGGCCTATGGTGTGCAATCTGATATTCTGACTTGTGAAAGCGATGACAACAAGCAATTGCAGGGGATCAAGGATTACATCGCACAGTATGGCGATAAAGCCTGCTTTGTGGTCGATCCTTCTTCGACCGCCAATACGGTCAACATTGCTGAAACCTGTGAGGAAGCAGGTGTTTATGTGGCCATTCTTTTCCATCGTGCTGACGGCTTGTATCCAAAGGATTTCCCACACTTTGTGACATCTCTGGCGTTGGATGACATCACCATTGGAAAAGCGACCGCGAAGGCGCTGTTTGAATCCATCGGCGGCAAAGGACAGGTAGTGGAGCTTCAAGGGTTGCTGGGTGATGACTCTGCAGCAAACCGTCACAAGGCATTTGAAGAGGCGTTGAAAGACTATCCCGACATCGAAGTAGTGGACAGCCAAACAGCAAGCTGGAGTCAATCGGATGCCATGGCGTTGACGGAGAACTGGATTGTAAACTATCCGGATCTTAAGGGCGTTTTTTCTGCAAACGATACGATGGCACTCGGAGCTATTGAAGCACTGAAAAACGCGGGGAAGAATGGTGCAGTCAAGGTCAGCGGATGTGACGGCATTGAAGCGGCACTTACTGCGGTAAAGAATGGTGATTTGGTCATTACCAACGCTAATGATGGTTTCTGCATTGGTGGATATGGCGCAGCGTATTCCTTGCAGGCAGCTCTTGGCATTCTCGATCCGGAAAAGATGGATCCGGCAGAGCGCTTAATCTACAGCAAAACCACTTTAGTTACGGCAGAAAACGCGGATGAAATTTACGCGAAGTTTATTGAGACCAAAAATCCGGGCTATGACTACTCCGATCTCAGCTACTGTGTTGATAAATACCAGGAGAAGTGATCACAGACTTGCACATTTATGTAACAAATGGACAAGAAGGAGGGGGATGCGCTACAGGTATTCCCCTCTGTTTGTTCCTACTTCAGTGTTAATAGCAATCAGCAGACGAGAGGATGTCCATGAAGAACAAATTGAATGGGATGATGGAAAATATGTCGGTGGCGCAGCAATTTGTTGCCCAGGCGGAGAATAATGCCAAGATGGATAAGGTAAGGAGATACACTCCTCTGATCCTGCTGGTTGTCATGACTGTGATCGGAGCGGTATCACAGAAAAATTTTTTCACATGGTCGAACATCGTGAATATCATGTTTCAGATGTCAATCCCGCTCGTAATTTCTGTGGGTCTGAGTTACGTTCTCCTCTTAGGAAGTATTGACCTCTCCATTGAAGGCAATATGGGATTTGCCGGCACCTTGTCCGCCTATTTGGTAATGAATACAACCAATGCGAATCAGTACGGGATATGGGGAGTATTGCTTGCGATTGGCTTCGGTGCTTTTATTGGTGCTGTGACCGGAGTTCTACACACAAAAGCAAAAATTGCCAGTTTCATTGTGACCTATGCGGTTGGCTGCATTATGACCGGGGCGGCAATTTTAATGTATAGAGGAACCCCAATTCAGGTGAAGGACCCAATGTTCATTGCCATCTCGCAAGGAAAGTTTTTCGGGATTCCGTATATCACTCTGATTTCGTTTGCTGTCTTTGCCATAGGTGCGCTGATTCTCAACAAGACGGCTTTTGGTCGCGCCGTATTTGCCATCGGCGATAATGAAACGGCGGCGGCATCCGCAGGCATTAACATTTCACGGACGAAAATCAAGGCGTTCGCCTTGTGCGGGTGCACGGCAGCCATTGCCGGCGTTTTGCAATGTATGCGTTTAAAGCTTGGGCAGGCCGATTTGGGACTGAACCAGATGTTCCCTGTCGTTACCGCCATCGTATTAGGCGGTGGCAGCGTAACGGGTGGAAAGGGCGGTGCCTTGCAGTCCTTTGCCGGTGTATTGATTTATACTGAACTGGCCAACTGGCTTACCTTGATGGGCGTCAACACCAACGTGAAAAAAGTGATTCAAGGAGCGATTATTATCATTGCAGTTGCGGCGACCATTGAACACAATCGAAAGACTGTCGCCAAGTAGGAGGGGATCTATGGGAGAGGTATTGTTTGAGACACAATCTGTCGGAAAAACCTATGGAACCAATACGGTGCTGCATGATATTTCTATGAAGATTCACCGCGGGGAAGTGATCGGTCTCATCGGAGAAAACGGCGCTGGAAAATCTACTTTGATGAAATTGATTAGCGGCGTTGAAGCACCATCGGAAGGGCGGATGCTTTATGTGGGTAAGCCCTATTCTGCAAATTCAGTGCTTTCTGCCAGCCGTCAGGGAATCGGGATGGTTTTTCAGGAACAATCCTTAGTTGCAAATTTGACCGTTGCGCAGAATATCTACCTGGGAAGAGAAAAGAAATATGCTCGCGGTGGCCTTGTCAATTGGGTAAAGATGAATCGCGATGCCGAGCGCGCCTTGGAACGGATCGACTTGAAAGTCGACCCCGGAAAAAAGGTGCGGGATCTTGATATGGCAACACGGGAGATGGTTGAAATTGCCAAGGTGCTCGATGCAGTTACCGAAGCTGCCAACGAGCATGCGCTGATTCTACTCGATGAGCCGACAACAGTGCTTTCCGATGAAGGCATTCAGAAGATATACAAACAGATTCGAAAGATGAAAGAAGCGGGCAATGCCGTCGTATTCATTTCTCACCATCTGGATGAGATTCTTGCGATTACCGATACGATCTATGTGTTCAAGGACGGTGCACAGACGGCCGTGCTTCCGACCAAGGATGCGGATATTGACGTGCTTTATGAAAAAATGGTCGGACGCTCCACAACCGGTGCATTCTACGTCGAGGAAAAGCAGACGGCTCCGGGCAAGAGAGTCGTGCTGGAGGTGCAAAATCTCAGCCTTTTCGGTGCGTTTAACTACGTTTCATTTCAGTTGCATGAGGGAGAAATTTTAGGCCTTGCCGGTCTGGACGGTTCCGGTACGGAGGATATATGCGCAGCACTGATCGGGGAAGTCAAGCCAACGGCTGGAAAAATTTTGGTGAATGGCGAGGAAAAGACCTTTGCCAATCCATCACAGGCGCGAAAGAGCGGTATCATTTCCGTGCCGAAGGATCGGCGCGATGAAGGCATGATCGGCATCATGTCCATTGAGGACAATGTGACCATATCCAGCTGGTCCCAGATGAAGAAAAACGGCATTCTATCGGGCCGAAATATACGAAAAACCGCAAAAAAATGGATTCAGGCAGCCGGCATCAAATGTACGGGTCCAAAAGAGCGAATTTCAAAGCTTTCTGGTGGGAATGCACAGAAGGTGATTTTTGCGCGTGCATTGGAGAGCCGATGCAAAATTTTGATTTTGAATCACCCGACTCGCGGCGTGGACGTTGGTGCAAAGCAAGAGATTTATCGCATGGTTAGAGAAGTGACAGAGGCCGGACACGCCGTGATTGTAATCGGAGATACACTGGATGAGTGCCTGGGACTTTCCAGTAGGGTGTTGGTACTTCGTGATGGTCTTATCAGTGCTGCTTTTGATTGTCCCGTTGGAAAAAAGCCACAGCAGCATGAAGTTGTGCAGTACATGATGTAGGAGCGCAGGGGATGAAAATAAAAAAAATAAGCCTTTCCGAGTATTCACAATATATGATCGGGTTCAGTGTGGTGCTCGTTTTTGCAGTGTTTCGTATTTTGAATCCGAGTTTTCTTTCCGCCTATAGCATTCAGAATATGATGATTGAGGCAGCTCCGTTGATTTTACTGTCTTGTGGACTTTCTTTTGTCATTTTCACCGGAGGCATTGATCTCGGATCGGGCGCCATGATTTCGGCAACCTGTGTCATTTCAGGGCTTTATGTGAGCAAATTTGGCAACTCGATTATCCCGCTGATGCTCCTTGCAGGCGCCGTATTGGGAGCAATTAACGGGCTTTGCGTGACCCATCTGAAAATCCCTTCGTTCATTGTGACTCTTTGCACGCAGAATCTATGGTCATTTATTGCGTTGGCTTTTTGCCCGGACGGTTCTGTTGCGATCGATTTGCAATTCCGCGGGGCCATCAAATGGATGACGGAGAAACTCGCGGGCATCCCTGTAATTTTTCTGATTGCGATGCTCTGCGTTTGTGTGCTCTATCTGTTTCAAGAATATACACCGACCGGAAGATCCATCTTTGCTGTAGGGGCAAATATTCAGGCAGCACGTATTGCTGGCATTGATACCAATCGGGCACAACTCATGGCTTTTGTCGTAAGCGGCGCGTGTAGCGCTATGGCAGGGGTACTGTATGCCTACAAACAAAAATCTGCCGTTCCGACCATAGGAGATGCGCTAACTCTTTCCGCGATTGCTTCCATTGCGCTTGGCGGCACGTCGATGGCCGGCGGGCGCGGCAGCGTTTTGCGTACGGCCATCGGGGTCATCACAATTACAGCAATCACCTCAGGCTTAAATATGATGGGCGTCGATCCGCTATGGAAAAATATTATCATCGGTATTATTCTTATTATTGCGGTATATATCAATTCTGATACGAAGGGTCGAGATATTATTACCAAATAATAAATCATTGGGAAAGGGACAGAATGGGCGTATGAAGAAGGTTCTTGGTATTGATATCGGGACTTCCAGCGCGAAGGCGTTGATTGTAGATGAATCGGGCCGAATGCTTGGGTCTGGAAGCAAAAATTACAGCCTGCATTTTCCCGGGAAATTTCAGGTGGAACAGGATCCTGAGACATGGTGGAAAGCAGTGAGCCAGGCAATTGGCATTGCATTGCAAGAGGCGAAAACGAGCGGAAATGAAATCAGCGCCCTCTCCTTTTCCGGTCAAATGCACGGCATGGTTGCTATCGATCGAAAGCGGCGGCTTCTCGGAAATGCCATCATTCATCTCGATCAGCGTTCTTCCGGAGAACTTGCGGAAATCCGAGCGCTCGCAGGAGATCTGATGCGAACGGAGTTGCTCAATCTACCCAGTGCGGGAATGATGCTCGCGACGGTATATTGGATGAAAAAACATATGCCGAAGCGGTATGAAGCACTGGATTATGTGCTGTCTCCGAAAGATTATATTCGGATGCGCTTTTGTGGCGAAATTGGCACTGAGTACACAGACGCCGGTGCAACACTTGGATTTTCTGTGAAAAACCGGGTTTGGTGCAGCGAACTTTTTCGGAGACTCGGACTTCGGGAAGATATTTGGCCCCAGGTCTATGAAAGCAGTGCGATTGCAGGTCAAGTGACGGAGGAAGCGGCGCGGGCAACTGGCTTGTCACAAAAAACGGTCGTTATATACGGTGCGGGGGACAGTATGGCCGCGCTGACCGGAAACGGCGTCATTGAGAAAGGAGTTATGGCCTGTAATATTGGTACTTCCTCACAACTCGCAGTCGTGTCGGATGTGCCGATCTTTGACCCGCAACTGCGGATACAGACCTGGTGCCATACGGTAAAAGAACGATGGGTTGTACAAAGCGGAACCTTGAATGGGGGAAATGCACTTCGGTGGCTCCGCGATCAAATCTTTCGGGATCAAAGACCGTATGCGGAATTGGATCGCGCCGCCGGCACCGTTGCGCCGACGGCAGAAGGGCTAGTATTCATTCCTTATTTAGTCGGAGAACGAACCCCCTATGATGATCCGATGGCAAAGGGTGTTTATTTTGGACTCAGCATGAAGCACACGCAAGAGCATATGATTCGCGCAACGATGGAGGGAATCCTATTTAATCTCAAGGAATGCCTGGAAATTATGGATGAGTTGCAGGTGGAGCATAAACTTTTGATTTCTTCCGGTGGTGCGGCGCGCGGAGAAACTTGGAAGCAAATTCAAGCGGATATGCTCGATATGCCGGTTCACACGACCGTCGTTGAGGAGGAAGCCTGCTTGGGTGCTGCCATTTTGGCTTTTGTTGGAATTGGGGTATTTTCTGATGTATCGGAGGCATGTAAGATTCTGGTCAAGCTGAGCGATCATGTTACACAGCCCATTGCTGCGAACGTTCGCATGTATCGTGAAAAGCAGAGCTTGTTTCATGAATTGTATCATAGAGTGAAAGATCTGTTCCCGCAGACAAAATGAAAAGCGGATCTTAAAGAGTCGATTCGTAAGAGCAGAGTGAGGTGGATTCATGCAAAAAGCGATTCGAGGATACAACCAAGACAATATTCAGGATATGAATCGCACTTTGTTGCTCCATATCCTCCAAAAAGAGAAGAAGTGTGCACGCATTACCCTGGCGAATCAATCGGGTCTCAAGCAAGCAACGGTAACGAATATCATCAATGATTTTCTGGAGTGGAAGCTGGTCCGGGAAGTGGGATTCCTACCGGGAAACAAGGGCAGGCGCTCCATTGCATTGGAAATCAATAAGGATAATTATCTGGTGGCAGGTATACGAATTGCTCGTCGCGATTATTCCGTCGGCGTGTTTAATCTAATGGGCGAAGCGGTGTCTGTCAAGCGCGGTTCGATCTCTTCGAAAGAAGAGGTAAGTCAGGTTTTTCAGCGCATCATGCGGGAAATGGAGGAACAGATTAAAGCATATCCACGGCGCCGCGTGCTGTCGATGGGGGTTGCTATCCCGGGACCCTACAGTTACCGCGAGGGGCGGATTCAGCTGATGACCAGTATGGAAGGCTGGAGCAAGATTCATCTTCGGGAGGAACTTCAGCGACGTTTTTCAATTCCAATCTGCATCGAGCAAGATGCCAATGCAGCGGCCATGGCGCAGTATTGGTACCGCGATGATAAGACCGAGCCGGATGTTCTTGTCTACATTGCCGCTGGTCAAGGCGTTGGCGCCGGCATTGTCAGCAAGGGAGAACTGTTAGTCGGCTACAATGGAACCGCCGGAGAAATCGGCCATACTTGTATTGATATACACGGTCCGAAATGCAGCTGTGGGAACCGTGGTTGCCTGGAAAATTATTGTTCCTCCATTGCATTTACCCGTGCAGTGAATGAAAAGCTTCAACCAAAAAAGGAATTGCATTTTCAGGATGCCGCACTTATGGTAAAGGAAGAGAATCCTGAAGCCGCCCAGCTGTTTTTTGAAGCCTGTGATTATCTGGCAATCGGAGTGGTAAATGTCATCAATACCTTTAATCCCCAGGTGGTCGTAATTGGTGATGAAATGGCGCACATTTTACCGGAACGGATGCTCGATCGCATTATCACAAGAGTAAAAGAACGCGTGCTTCCCTCGATTTTTAAGACCACACAGATTCGCATGAGTATGGTAGAACATGATTCCATGGTTCACGGTGCGGCCATTGTCGCGATACGCACCATCTTTGAACGGCCCGAGTTTTATCTGGTAAAGTAATTCTTGAAAAATAGAATACAAAAAAAAGTGCTGCGGCGGAACAATCCTATCGCAGCACTTTTTGTTCTCTTTGCATGCACCCATCGACTTACTTTATTATTGCCTCAAAATCAATTTCTGCCCCGCATTCCGGGCAAGCATTCATTTTTCGGCTCATCCTTTTGCCTAAATGCGTATGACAATGCGGACAGCGCCAATAATGATAATCGATATAGGAAGACAAGGCGATCAAAACCGTCGCACCCAGGAGCAGAAAAATGCGCGCCTGCGGGAAGAGATTGAGCAGGGAAATCATGGCAAGTCCCATAGCTGCGGAGGAGAGAACTGCGTAGAGTACACGTACGCGGGAAAGTTTCATGCGATTTCTCCTTCTTCTTTGCGCCGTCTACGTTGAATGACCGCATGGGTAATGCCCAACATTAACGCCAGCGTCAGTGTACCGATAGAGACAATTTTTCCAGCCTCAAAACCGGGCAGGGAGTAGGTCAATTGAATGTCGTGTTCCCCCGGAGTGATGGGGAGAACCAGGAGTTGTCCCAACACTTTTTTGGTGGCAACGGGCGCTCCGTCCACCGTCGCCGACCAACCGGAACTGTAGGGCAATGTAAGCAGAAGGTAGGGCGTGTCTTTTGTTGCCGATACGCTTCCCTCAATTTCCGTGTCCCTCCGCTTCGTTAAACGCAAGCCGTTTTTCTGTTGAAATGCGCTCGCTTTTTCCAATCCGGGTTCATCCAGACGGAATAAACTGATATTAGAAATGATAAGGGATGAAGTATCTTTCATTTCCACCGTAAAGGTATGTTGCTCGCCGCCAGCTTCTCCGTTTGCGACATTGTAAAGCTGGGAATTGCGGTGACTGCCCACCCGTTTGTTACTCAGTTCTTCTCCATCCAGTAACAACTTCGAATTTTTCGAATTCAGAAGATTGGACACACTCAGGTAATGCGCAGCGGAATCTTTTACGGTAAAGGTAAAAGAAATACGAGCCGGCTTTTGTTCATCCGTTTTCTGATACGTCGTCGGTTCATCCTGCAGGGATTTGGCACCTGTCTCTGTGCAATTTTCGAGCGTCACTCCATCGAGCGGGAGGCGTTCCAAATAATTGACTTCTCCGGACGCACCATCCAACACATTGAGCAGGCGGTCCTGATAATCCGCCGGATTGGCGTGATTCGACAACAGCGTGGCGATATCCGCCTCTGCGAGAAGTCCCAACGGCATTGCCTGTTTATTTTCATAGCTGCGCACATAGGGCGTCTCTTCCAACAGGGTCATACTCGATAAATCCGGTCGATGACTCTTCGGTTTGAGGCGGTCAATGCCCGGCGCCTGGAGTTTGAAAGCGTTGGGATTCCCCTCCAGATAGTAACGAACGCCGAAAATTGCATCGGTTATTTTTGTTCCGTTCGTACCGTTAATCGAGTTTTGCGTCGTGGCAAAGCCAAGAGAGGCGAATAAATCGACATTCTCCCGTTCCAAGGTGGAATTGAAGTGGGTAATCGTCGGAGAACAAAAACGCATTCCATCATTGTTATCGTGCATAAAAGTCTTTTCCGTGCGCCAAAACTCGTCGGTAGACGGTGAAATTTTACGCAATGGTTCGCCAACCTGTTTCTCCATCAACAAAAACTCCGCCCAGGATTCGTAGCTGTAGCAACCGGTGTGAAATGCGGCATTCGTGCTCATTTCCAAGAAACAGACCAAGAGCAAAAGCACGGCGACCGCGCGGTTGCGCACCGGGCGCAGGAACAGAAGAAGCGATACAATCACCCATACCGCGGCGCCCGCAAGAATGTGGTAATGCGTGAGAAAAGGATAGCGCGTCAAATTCCGCCACAGATAAACGAGCAACCCCGCATAGAGAATGGTGGCGATCAGGTAAAAGACCAGAGCAGGGCGGGGCGTTCGGCGCATCGACCGGTAGGCGAGAAGCAGCGAGAAGAAGCTGAACAGCCAAGAGAAACGGTATTCATACCAAATCGGATACTGCATTCCATGCCAAAAAATCGTAAGGTTCTTGACATTCATCGAGAGAAACAGAAAGACGAGAATGGCGAAAGAAACAAAGCGCTCCCGCAGAGCAATCCGTCCGTTCATAAAGTAGAGAATACTGAAAAGCAGCGTAACCGTGCCGCAAAAAACATTGGGCAGACCGCTGGGAACTTGGTCGTAGTTAAACGCTGCCGGGAGCAGTTTCGCAAAAAAGTCCGCAAGCGGATAGTCCAATACCCAGCCGGCGACGACATTTTCCGCATAGGTGCCTTTGCTGGCAAGAATCGACTGCAGGGTGGGAAGCAGTACAAAAGCGCAAATGCCAGCGGCCAGTACGGAATAAAAAATGAAACGGAGATAGCGTTTTATCTGCTGTATAAACCAGTGACCGTGCTCCATCTTCGGGTCGCGCGGCATGCGCACCAAGGCGTAGATTGCATAAAGGGCGAGGAAAATGCAGCCCATATAGGCAATGTAGTAGTTCGTAAAAATGCTCAAAGCTAAAACAAGAACATAGGGGAGCGGATTTTTTTCGCGCAGTAAATTTTCCAGTGCAAGTATGACCAGAGGGAAGAGAAGAATCGGATCCAGCCACATATGATTGAGCAAATTCGCCGTCGCAAAAGACAAAAGACCATACAGGGTTGAAAACAAGACGACACGCCAATCCTCGCCGTGCTCCCGATGAATGAGAAGCAGCGAAAAAGAGGCGCCGGCAAGGCCGATCTTTAACAGCTGTACGATCTCAATTATCGCAGGCAGCGCTTCCCTCGGGAAAAGGAAGAACAGGAGATGAAGGGGACTTGCCATGTAGTAACTGAAAGTCCCGATCATCTCGCCGCCCAGAGATTTCGTCATCGAATAAAAGAATCCGGACGGCTGCGCAAGTGCATAGCGGTATGCCTCGTAAAATCCTACATATTCGTGACGCAGATCGACCGCCATTGTGGTATTCGTACCGAACGGCGCAATGCCGGCATAGGCGAACCCTGGAAGCAGCGCTACGATCGGCAACAAAAAACTGAGGAAAACCAAGCCGAAGGTTCGTTTTTTTTGTCCCTTACGGCGCAGAGCCAGGACATCCCTGCCCGCAGCCACCTGCGTCAGATCGTATTTCATAAATCCCTCTTTTCTTTACTCCGGGCGATAGCTGTCTCGCAATGTCACAATCCGATTAAAAACACGCTGTTCCGGAGTGGAGTAATGATTGTCCTCACAGAAATAACCCTGTCGCATGAATTGATAGCGCATATCCGGGTCGGCGTCGGCAAGCCACGGTTCCAAATATGCCGTCGGTATCACTTGCAGTGAATTCGGGTTGATGAGCTCCGTGTATTCGCGTTCATCCGCATCCGGTACTTCGACCGTAAAAAGCGAATCATAGAGACGCACCTCGCAAGAAACGGCTTCTTTGACGGGCACCCAATGGATGGTTCCCTTTATTTTTCTTCCGTCCGGCGCCTGCCCGCCGAAACTGTCCGGATCGTGCGTTGCATGGACGGCGATGATGTTCCCGTCTTCATCTTTCTCGCAGCCGGTGCAGCGAATGATGTAGGCGCCGCGCAGACGCACTTCATTTCCGGGGAAAAGACGAAAATATTTTTTTGCCGGCACTTCCATGAAGTCTTCTCGTTCAATCCATACTTCGCGGCGGAAGGGGATGGTGTGTGTGCCCATGGAATTGTCCTTCGGATGATTGGATACGACACATTCTTCCGATTTTCCCTCCGGATAGTCGTCAATAATAAGCTTGACCGGATCCAATACCGCCATGCCGCGCGGTGCCGTGCGGTCGAGATCTTCGCGTAAACAGTATTCGAGGAAACGATGGTCGACCATGCTGTCGACTTTTGCCACGCCGATGCGTTCGCAGAAGTTGCGAATGCTCTGCGGTGTATACCCGCGACGACGCAATCCGGACAGAGTCGGGAGTCGCGGATCGTCCCAACCGTCCACAACCTTGCTTTCCACCAATTGACGTAATTTTCGTTTGCTCATGACCGTGCCCGTTAAATTGAGACGTGCAAACTCGATTTGACGCGGCTTGTGCGGTACATCCGTATTGTCCACCACCCAGTCGTAGAGCGGGCGATGGGACTCGAACTCCAGCGAGCAGAGGGAGTGCGTAATGCCCTCAAACGCGTCTTCCAAGGGATGCGCATAATCGTACATCGGATAGATACACCAATCATCGCCCGTGCGGTGATGCGAGCGATGCGCAATGCGGTAAATCACCGGATCACGCATGTTGATATTGCCGGAGCTCATATCGATTTTGGCACGCAGCGTTTTTTCACCGTCCGCAAATTCGCCGGCTTTCATGCGTAGAAACAGATCCAAATTCTCTTCGACGCTGCGATTGCGATAAGGGCTTTCTTTGCCCGGTTCGGTGAGCGTCCCGCGGTATTCCCGCAGTTCTTCCGCAGACAAATCACAAACGAAGGCAAGGCCTTTTTTAATCAAGACAATGGCGCATTCAAACATTTTTTGAAAATAATCCGAGGCGTGATAAAAGTGATCCCCCCAATCAAAGCCGAGCCAATGGATATCATCCTTGATCCGTTGGACGTAGTGTTCATCTTCTTTCACCGGATTGGTATCATCCATGCGCAAATTGCACAGTCCGTTGTATTTCTCCGCCGTTCCGAAGTCAATGCAAATGGCCTTGGCATGCCCGATGTGCAAGTATCCGTTGGGCTCGGGAGGGAAGCGGGTGATTACCGTTTCCCCTTCACAGCGTCCGCCCGGCGCCAATTCCTCGTCGATAATCTGATGTATGAAATTCGTCGCCTGCGGTGATTCTTCGCGCGGATCCGTCGGGGCGGTCTTACGATTACGGGAATCTGTCATGAAACTCTCCTTATTACAGTATTTTCAGCGAATCGAAAATGCAACAAAATACTTCCATAAATGCAATTCAATGCAATTCGCCGAAATTGATGTACTCATTTTATCATGGAGCAGCCTCGGGTTCCAGTTTTGAAGGTCCGCACAAGAAGGATCCCTATAGGAGCAGGGGAAAGGAGCATGCGTCCATGCAAAATGAGGTCGAAAACGAAATATAATTTTTGTCACAAAATGATTATTTTGCGACAAGATAGGGCGCCTTGCCTAGGAAGCTAAGAAATCACGTTCACCGGGCATTTTTCCAGATATGCGACCAAATTGGCTACGACCGCATCCAACAAACGCTGTCTCGTTTCCACCGGCACCCATGCAATGTGCGGCGTGATAAAACAATTTGGAAGCTGCGATAACGGGCTGTCTTCCGGCAGCGGTTCTTTTTCCGTTACGTCTAGGCCTGCATAGCGAATTTTTTTACTGCGCAGTCCCTCCGCTAAAGCTTTTTCGTCAATCAAGGGTCCGCGACTCGCATTCAGTAAAATGACGCCGTCTTTCATCGCAGCGATGCTTGTCGCATTGATCAGATGCCTTGTCGCATCCGTCAGCGGACAATGCAATGAAATCACGTCCGCCTGCGCGAATATGGTTTCTTTGTCGGCAAATCGCAAATTCGCATGTTCCAGCTCCGGGTGTTTTGTGCGCGCATTGACAAGCAGCTTCATACCGAGCGCTTCGGCAATACGTCCGACGGCTTTTCCGATGGCGCCGTAGCCGATAATGCCCATCGTTTTTCCGGCAAGCTCAATCAATGGCATATCCCAGAAGCACCAGCGATTGCTTTGCGCCCAACGGCCGTCGCGCACGGCCTGTGCATGATGACCAACTTGACAACAAGCTTCCAACAACAGCGCGATCGTATGCTGCGCGACCGCTTCCGTACTGTATTGCGGAATATTTGTCACAGTAATGCCCAGTTCCCGACAAGCGTCGAGATCCACGCAGTTATAACCCGTTGCCGTGATGCCGATATAACGAAGATTCGGACAATCTTGCAGAAGCTCCCGATCTAAAATCACCTTACTGTCTAAAAGAATTTCACAGTCGCCGATGCGCCGACGAACTTCCGCGCGATCATCCGAATCCGTTTCTTCGTAGCAGATAAATTCTCCCAATTTTTCCAATGGCGCCCAGGAAAGATCTCCGGGGTTCATGCCGAATGCATCTAAGATTACGATTTTCATTTCATGCTCCTTTCGTGGCAGAGGACTCTCATTTCGAATCTTTTGTTGTTTAATTGTTAATATATTCTCATTTCGGCACAGCGACGACACAGTGCAAAAACCAGCGCATCGTTCCCAAGGTGGAACGAACTTGGTACTCTTTTTCGATGCGCAGGCGCAGCAACTGCTGGAAATTTTGCGTCGAAAGCGGACGTTTTGCATAACACAACGATTCCATTCCGGTAAGAAATTCGGAGGAATCTATTCCACCCTCCGCACTTTCCAACCGCGCAAAGATGGTACGTACGGTATCTTCCAAATGGAAGGTTTCTCCGCTGTATTCATGCAGACGGCGCAGACGCGCCCAGTTTGCCAAGGCCTGTTCCCTTTTCCCCTTTGAATCTGCCTGATCGTAGCGCTGCAAGGCAGCCACTTCATTCACGCTGTTGTGCCATGCTCGCAGTCGCAAAAAGGCGACAAGGGCGACGAAAAGCAGCAGTAAGACGGGCAGCGCCCAGAGCAGCGTTGCTTTCGAACGCTCCGGTTCGGGTGCAGGCGGTTCCTCCGGTTCCCTTGAATCGGAAACGGAAGATGTCGATGCGGGTTCAGAAGATTCTTGCGGCGGCACAGATTCTTCGATCGAGTCCTGCGGTGTTTCGGCGCTCGCCGTCAAATTTGCAACATCGGCTATGTGCGATGCGGGCGTAGCTTCAACAGGTACATACCCAGCTTTTGCCGTATTGATCTCCAGCCAGGCATGGCCCTGTTGGGCACTCAACGTGCGCGAAACCTGTTTTCCGGGTGCCGCCTCCTGTGCGGGGACAAGCAATCCTTCCACGTATCGCACGTCGTATCCCAAATCCTGCAACAATGCCGTCCACGTACTGGCAAAATATACACAATAGCCTTCCTTGGTTTGCAGAAAATCCGACAGCACCGTTTCTTTTTCCGGAAGTGGCCGCACTGCCAGTGTATACCGATAAAATTCATTAAAATGAGCGTTTAAGTCCTGCACCAAAGTACCGAACGAATGTGATTCGTCGTAGAGGATTTCCGCCAAAGCAGGATCATAGGCGCGCACCAGCGGTTCATATTGGCGCATCCCCCGGCCTTTTCGCAACGGCTCCAAACGATCCAGCATTGCGCTCTGTTCTTCCGTAAAATCGGTCTGCTTTAAGGGCAGCACGCAATCCTGTATGGAGATCGGCGCATCGGAGTAGTAATGGCGTGCAATCAGCATTCCATTTTGACTGAAAAGAAATTCATCGGTCTGAGCAATGGCGGCACCGGCAAAATCGGGGAAAGACAAAAACTCAGAGCCGCGTGCATTTCGCGCCAATAGCGTGGGCTTTCCCCCGTGAAAGACGGTGCGATTGGCACCGACAGAGCGCAAGGTATAGAGAATCGGCTGAAAAATTCCTTCGGAAAGCAGGGCATCCCGATCCTCTGGCGTGGGAAACCAAAACAATTGTGCCTGCTTTCCGTCAAAATGATCGGGATAATCCGGATCCGAACGAAAGCCCTGCAAGACCTGACGCTCGGAAAATCCCCATGCACGTCCGTCGAAGTAGTCGTAGGCAGTTCCGCGCAGATAAAAGGAAAACGGCGGCGCGGAAATTTCCAGAAACGGTGCCTCATCGAGTGCAATCGGACCCCCAATTCGGCGGCGTCCCATCGGATAATATCCGAGGTCTTCGAGCGAGAATGGGGACACTTCGCCGCCCTCGGAGGGGTTCCAGTCGTTCAAGCGCTTGGAGAGTTCCTCATTAAAAAAGAACTCCGGTCCCAAAAAAGATTGTACGAGGAAGGTCAGAACGAGGAGCCCGACACCGAATAGAATGGGCGGACGCTGCTCTCGTTCGCTCGGATCCTGGCGATAGGCATAGGAGGAATACACACAATACAGCCCCAGCAACAGATAGAGGATCCAGTTGGGATCGGATGTAAGATCCTTCATCGTAAAATACGGAAGAATCAACAGGGCCATGTTAAGGATGGGAATGGGCAGCACCCATACCGTAACGGTCGCAAGAAACGACGTCAGCAGGAGAACAAAGACAGAGCCGCCCGCAAGGTCCAGCACCCCACCCGGCGCCGCAAGAAAAGCGGTAAAAACCGCTTTACCCTGTTCAAATAGTGCTGCCCAGAAGGTACGGGACAGTATCGAAAGTGGAAAATTCCATCCAACAAAAAACTGCAACGCCACGACAAGGACAACCAATGCAAAAATCGGCAATGTGATTTTCCAAAATTGAAAAATACAACGAAAAGCGACGGTAAATAGCAGACTGCACAGCGCTGCCAACAATAAGTTTTCATTGGAAAACCCGGCATAGTGAAAAACCGTATGGTAAAGAACCACGCTGAAAAGGGCCGTCGTCAGCCACGACTGTAAAAGATTCCAACGCTGTTCATTGTTTGCACGCATCGGTATCCTCCGATTTTTGATCCAGCCAGAGGCAGGTGTACCCCGCCTGCTTCAACGAATGCTGCAGGGACGCTTCCGCAGTATCTTGAAAACTCAGCACTAGGATATTTTGCGCCATCGCCGGTCGCTCCAGCAGAGCTCCGACGAGTACGGGTGTGATTTTTTGAACCCAGAGAACCAGACGTCGATCGGCTTGTAGTTGCAAGCGTTGTTCGGCCACTCGAAACGGAAAGGAACCCATCCTGTCGCGCGCCGCGGTCAATTCCTTCGAATCCTGAAACAGGATCAGCGAACCGTCTGATTGTTGCACTTCCACAGCGCTTCCCATGGAAAGTGAAAACTGCAGAAAAGCAAGCGACGCTTCCAATAAGGTATCCCTGCGCGAAAGGAGCGCCTCGTCCGCAGGATCGGCATCGGAAGTTATGCCCGAAAGAAAAATGGAGGGCTCTCTGCTCGGCGATTGCAACACGTATTGGAAGCGGAGCGGTTCCCTCGTCGAATCGGTATAATGACGAATCATCCACTGCTGCATCCGGGCACTGAGCTTCCAATGGGTATGGGCAAGACTCTGCCCATGGCTCCATGGCTCAATCGAGAAAACTTCATCCGAAAGCGATTGAAAGCTTTTGCGCTGTTTCGGCGTCTGAAAGCGATCAAATGTGCGCAAAAATCCGGCCGGAAAAACGACCGACTCCATTTTCGGCAAACTGCAACAGCTGGTTCGGATATCCGCAAAACGATGGGAAAAACTCAGCCAAAAAAAACCAAGCAGATCTTCAAAAATTGGCTCTTTTGCTTGCAGAGAATACCGCCCTGCATGGGGCGCCACATAAGGAAGGACCACCTGCCGCGTTTCTCCCGGGCGAAGCATGAGCTCCAGCGGATGCGACCGATGGCCTTTCTTGCGTTTCAACTCCGGAAAACGTAAAAAAAAGGCGAGCCACCGCGAACGATTTTGCAAGACACAGCGCCACAAGCCCTTTTCCTCGCGCGTCAGGTGATCCGGTTCCGTACGCACCGCAAGCGTTAGGCGCCCGGCGGAAATCAGACTGCAAACCACCGAAAGGATGGGCATCAGAAGCCAGAAAACCAGTAAAATGTGCGGAAAGGCGCGCAGCTGCAAATTTGCCAGAAAATACAGAAGTATCAGCCCGATCACCCAGAGAAAAAAGCGGGGACGAACGCCTTTCATCGAGGCGCCGCCGTTTCCCGAAGGAGGGTTTGGAGAATGGATTCTACGGAAATTCCCTGGGCACGCGCTGCCGGCGTCAAAATCAGGCGATGCGCCAGCACATCACAGGCAAGATCCTGCACATCGTCCGGCGTAACAAAGTCACGCCCCTGTAACAGGGCACGCGCTTTGGATGCTGAGAGCAGCATCTGCGCGGCGCGCGGGCTTGCCCCCAATGCAATCTGGTCCTGTTTGCGCGTCGCACGGCAGAGAGTCAACGCATATTTTTTTACATCGTCATGGACTTCGACGCCGCGCACCTGTTCTTGCATCCAAATAACTTCCTTCGCTTCGGCAGCGGGCGTGACCGGTTTTTGCAAGGTACTCGATGCATCCAGCGATATGATATCCATTTCTTCTTCAAAAGACGGATAACCGACTGAAATGCGCATCATGAAGCGGTCCAGCTGCGCCTCCGGCAAAGGATAGGTGCCGATGTGTCCCGTCGGATTCTGTGTCGCCAGAACCATAAAGGGCGAAGGCAGCGGATAGCTGACGCTGTCAATCGTCACCTGCCCCTCCTGCATCGCCTCCAAAAGTGCGGACTGCGTACGCGGTGTCGAGCGGTTGATCTCATCGCCAAGAAGGATTTGCGTCATGACGGCGCCTTCCTGCAATTCAAAATCCCCCGCCTTCGGATTGTACAAATTAAATCCGGTAATGTCCGAGGGCATAAGATCCGGGGTGCATTGAATCCGTCGAAAATCCAACTGCAGCGCTTTGGCGAGTGCATACACAAGAGTCGTTTTGCCGATGCCCGGAATATCTTCAATCAGCAGATGCCCGCCGGCGAAAAGCGTAATTAACATCCGCTCGGTTACTTTTTCTTTTCCTACAATAACTTCTGCGATGGAGCGACGAATGCGATCGCTCAGTTTCTTAAAAATATCCGTCACTTCCGACGATTTGTTCATGCCGGATCCTCCCGATCAAGATTCCCCAAATACTCCACATTTTCTAAAATGTTCATCCAATCGTCCACCACTTCATTCAGGACGGCATCATCGGGATCCGATTCCGAGATCTGTTCGGGTACGCCGAATTCAAAATCCTTCATCCCGTATTCATTCCACTCTTTTTGTAAAACCGCATTCGGAAATTCGCCCCGATCAAGGGCGTCGCGACATTGACGCATTGCCCGATCGACATCGTCAGCTGCGGCTAAGTATTGATTGCCTGTTGAGAGGCAATGTAATGTAAATATTCCTTTCATAAGAGCCTCCTTTTTATCAATTATAGCAAACTTATCGGCCTCTTCTCAAATTGCATCGCTCAACATTCTGAACCGATCTCGAGGAACGCCTTCTGCAAAACATGGTAGAATAGGACTTCAGGAGGGTACCATGATTGACTTTCTTATCAAACGATTGAATCCCAATTTTGATGCGCTTACGCCGCTGCAGCAGCGCGCGCGTTACGGCAATGCCATGAGTCTGCTCGGCATCGCAGTAAATGTTCTGCTCGCCGTTTCCAAAGTCATCGTCGGTTTGCTTACCAACTCTGTTGCCATTCTCGGGGACGGCATTAACAATGCTTCGGATGTCGCTTCCGCAGGAGTATCGCTTTTCAGTTTTCATTTGGCCTCCAAGCCGCCCGATCCGCAGCATCCTTTTGGTCATGCGCGGGTGGAGTACGTGGCATCCAGTATTGTGGCGCTCTTTATTCTCTATTTGGGCATAAACTTAGGCTTGGAATCCGTACGTAAAATTCTGGCGCCACAACCCCAGCTTTTTGAATGGCGTCAGGTGTTTTTGCTCCTGTTTTCCATCGGCGTGAAAATATGGCTGTCAAGTCTTTATCAGAAAATGGGGAAACGCCTGCATTCTGAGCTTTTTTATGCCACGAGCGCGGATGCCCGAAGCGACGTGCTGTCCAGTGCGGCAATTCTGCTCAGCCTTTTTGTCGCCCGTCTGAGCGGATGGACGTTGGACGGTTGGATGGGTGTCGTTGCCGCCGTTTTAATCTTGAAATCCGGCTATGAAATTCTGTTGTCAACACTCAATCATCTGCTCGGACGTGCCCCTTCGGCACAGGAAGTGGAGTCGTTGGAAAATGCTCTTCTTCGCTATGATGGCGTACTGGGCGTGCATGACCTGATGATTCACGATTACGGTCCGGGGCACCAATTCGTCACCGTTCATGTCGAGGTAGACGCCCATCGCCCCATTATGGAGAGCCATCGTCTGATTGATCGTATGGAGCGTGAAATTGAAAAGACCATGGGGCTGCAATTGACCATTCATATGGATCCCATGATTACCGACGACCCAAAGACAAACCGATTGCAGCGCGAAGTGACGGCGCTCTTGCGACAAATGAATCCGGCGTACAGTATTCACGATTTCCGGCGTTTGAATGAAGATCCGCCCGTGCTGCAATTCGATATCCTCATTCCGCGTTCGGAATATGCCAACTGCGCACGGGTGCAAACGGAAATGGAAGAGCAGATCGCCTTGCGTCATCCGCACTATCGATTGCAAATTTCTGTCGATTTCAATATTCATGAAAACTAAGGAGCCGTCATGTACGAGGACTTTCCCCCATTTTTGGAAGATTACTTAAACTATCTGCGCACGGTTCGCGCCCTGTCTTCGAGCACCATACGCGAGTATGCCTACGATCTGGGGATCTTTCTACGCTTTATTGAAAAACGACTACATCGGAAAAAATGGAGTGCCATCGCTTTGGAAGCCGTCGACATTACCGAAATGCGCATTGACGACCTAAAATCCGTTGAATTGACGGATCTGCACGCCTATCTTGCCTATACGGATCTGGAACGGGGGGATTCGCCTACGACGCGCGCCCGGAAGACGGTTTCGATTCGCACTTTTTTCGATTACCTTGCCAATACGGTGTTGCTGCTGGATAAAAATCCGGCGGCGCGCCTGCAAACTCCGAAAGTAAAAAAACGACATCCGGTGTATTTGACGCTGCCCGAAGCGCTTCATCTGATTGAAACGGCGGCAAAGCAGGAAAATCGCTTTTTTCAAGCGCGCGATGTGGCAATACTGGTCACTTTTCTCACGACCGGAATCCGCTTGAGCGAATTGTGCGGTATGAACCTCGGTGTCTTGCGCGAAGATCGCTTCACCGTCATCGGCAAAGGCAATAAGGAACGCACTGTCTACCTGACCGAATCCTGCCGCGAGGCGCTGCAACGCTACTTGGCCATTCGACCGAACCTGCCGGAGGAAAACGCCCTTTTCCTTTCCTCGCGGAAATCTCGCATGAGTCCGCGCGCGGTGCAGCATCGTATCGAACACTTTCTCCGCGAAGCGGGATTTGATACTGGTGTATACTCCACGCATAAACTGCGCCATACCGCCGCCACCCTGCTCTATCGCGAAGGCGTCGACATACGCACTTTGCAGCGCATTTTGGGCCATGCCTCCGTCGCTACAACGCAAATCTACACCCATGTGGAAGATGAACAAATTCGCGATGCCGTCCAGAAAAATCCGTTAGCGCATCTGTCGGCGCCCAAATCGCCCGCGGAGGATGCGCCCGCCGAGCACAAAACTTTCAATAGATAAAATCCCCAGAGCAATGCCGCCGGATGTCAGCAGTGCCTGTATGCCGCAGGTGCTTGCCGTCTGTACATCCCCGACAAAAAAGGCGAAGGCCATGCGATACAACAAGGCACCGGGAACGATGGGAAAAAGACTGGGAATTAAGAGCACCGTCACCGGAGTGCGAAACAAGCGCGCCCCGACTTGTGTAAATACGGAGACACCCGCTGTCGCCAGCACGGTAGCAACCAGCAAAATCGCGGAACTGTCGCCAAAGCGGTGAATCATCGCGGATTGAATGCCCCAGCCCGCCGCACCCGCAAAGAATACGTAAAAGACGGGCATCTTCTGGCGCAAGCCGAGAATCAAGGCGCAGGCGGAAGTAGCGACGCCGGCACCGAGTACGGTAAGCCAAAAAGAAAACCCGTTACAAGCCATGATAGCCCCCTCCTAAAAAGAATCCGGCGCCCGCACCGATTGCCAAAGCAGAGGATGTCACCAGTGCGTGGAGCAAATTCCCGCCGCCTGCCAAATAATCGCCGCGGATCATATCGCGAATGCCGCTGGTAAGCGTCGTTCCGGGAAACAAGATCATCAACACCGCCGAAGTCAGCCGCTGCGGATCAATGTCGGGAACCAGTCGTGCGCTGAGACCGATCAGAAAGGTAGTGAAAAGCGACTGAAAAAATGTCGGCACAAAATTTCCGAGCACTGCGGAGCGCAAAAGTCGCTGGGATGCGATGAGCGCCATTGCCGCCGGAATGGCGAAGAGCGTTTCAAGCCAACCGGAGCCGAGCATGACGGCAAAGGCGACGCCAGCGACGATCTCCAACAACTCCATCCGTTTTTGCTGCTGCGGACGCAGCTCCACCGCGCGAAGTGCGCGATAGCCTTCTTCGATGGTACAGGCGCCGTTTGCAAGGTTTCTCGAAATGCGGTTTACCTCGTCAATTTTGCCCAAGTCGATGGCGCGCCTCCGAATCCGGTGCACGACGCTGATATAGGAGCCGTCTTCCTCCGTGCGCGTCACGTACAACCCCGTCATCAAGGAAACGACATCCACCTCCCGGTTCGGTTCCAAACGTAGGATACGTTCCATGGTATCTTCCACGCGGTACGTTTCCGCCCCGCTCTGCGCCAGAATCGCACCGGCAAGCACCGCCACATCCATAATGCGATGCGCCTTTGAGGGCCACGCTTCTGCCAGTTCAAACTGTGAAGTTTCGATTTTTTGCGCATTCGGCACCGGTGCGCACGGTTTCTTATTCATCGCATTTCCTATCTCGTTATTTTCCGGTACGAAAAAAGCACTGAAAACTACAGTTTCAGCGCTTTTCTGGTGCGGATGAAGGGAGTTGAACCCCCACGACCTTGCGGCCACCAGTCCCTGAAACTGGCGCGTCTGCCATTCCGCCACATCCGCAGGCACTAGGTCATTGTATATTGTTTTTTTTTGATTGTCAACTGCCATTTCTTTGCCTCAGCCCCTGGGGTGCAGGCAACCGGCAGCCGGATCCGCTGTGAGAAATGCTCACGCCCCCGTAGGAGGTGCGGCTTGCGGTCATCGCCCCTGTACTCAAGCCCTCGTGTGAGGGGCAGGCACTAATACAGCGGCACTTCGATGGATTGTCCCGGTTGAATCAACGAGGTTTGTAAATCATTATAATCCGAAATTGTCTGTACGACATCACGAATATCGACGTTCCTGCGCGCCGCGATGGGTTCGGCAATCGTCCAAAGCGTGTCTCCCCTTTTTACTAAAATGGTCTCTTTGGCAACTTCCGGCGCCCCAAGTGTCGGGCGGTGAAAGAAAAGGCTCGTAAGAAATGCCAGCAGAAGCGATAAAACGACAACGACGCCCACGAGAAACGTATAAAATCTTTTTGTCGAAACAATGCGGTAAGTTTTCATAATGCCTCCTTAATCGAACATTTGTTTGATGAGTTCAGTATAAGGGAACATTTGTTCGATGTCAAGCATCAGTTTTTCGCAATCGGATTTATTCCTTCCGTTGTCGATGTCCGCGCATTCATAGAAAATTCACAACCACAGTACGATTGTCGATACATGTGAAACTGTTCACTCAGCTGACAGGAACGCAAAAAACCGTTGTTCTTTTTGAAATCCGAAAATAAGTAGGCAACGCCGACCTGTTCCGCTACTTCCCTTCCGATAGTATTCAGTACTTGCGCATCTTTATGCGGACTGATGGACAATGTCGTTGTAAAATAATCGAAGTGCTGCGCTTTTGCTGCCTGTGCCGCCGCTACTAAACGCAGACGATAGCAGATGTGACAACGAGCCCCGCGTTCCGGATCCGATTCATGGCCTTGAACCGCCTGATAATACACGGACGGATCGTAGGGCGCTTTTTGAAAGTGAATCGGATATTTGATCTGCGCATTCATCTTTTCGATGAGTTCTCTTTGTTCGCGCTCGCGAAAATCGTACTCTTTGGCGGGATAAATGTTCGGATTGTAATAAAAAACGGTGATCGAAAAAGATTTTGCCAGATATTCCAGCACATAGGTGGAACAGGGGGCACAGCAGGAGTGGAGCAGCAACGTGGGCACGTGATTTTGCTTGGCGAGCTCCTGTAAGGTGTGCTCTAATATCCGCTGATAATTTTGTTTCATGCCCTTTCCCCCTTCCAACGTGCAATGCCGCGATTGATTTTGGCGCCGTAGAGGCGGAAAAAGATCTCCGCCAAAGCAATGCCGATCGCCATGGCAAATACCGCACTCAATGTCGAGAGCAGCCATGATAAACACAATGTTCCGTCATGCTGCAATGCATAATACATCGTGTAATACAATCGTCCGCCCGGGATCATCGGTACCGCAGAAGGCGTCAGCAGAACGATGGTTGGCGCCTTCAAAAATCGTGCGGCAATGCCGGAAAAAAGGGCACAAAAGGCCGTGGCGAGGATATTCGCCGTAAAATCTCCGAAGCGAGAATTGCTCAGCAAATAAACACCCCAGGAAAGCGCGGCATTCAAAACGATAAAAGGGATATAGTCGCGTTTGGAGCGAAACAGAATCGAAAAGCCGAGCGCTCCGATCATTGCGTAAAGAAGTTGCAGGAATTTTGTTATCATAGGAACGCCCCCGCTTTCAGAGACAAAAGAAATCCGGCGGCAATGCTGGCTGCGGTAAGCAACGATTCCGCGAGGGAGAGAAGCCCCGTAATCGTGTCCCCCAACAACATATCAAGGGCGGCATACGTAATTGCAATGCCCGGAATAGTAATCATAATGCAGCCGATGAGAATTTGGTCCAAATTTTGTCCGATACCGAAGCGAACGAGAAACCAACCCAATAATCCGGTAAAAAACGAACAGAGGAAGTAAAAGAGCAGCCGATTTTGGTTTTTATAAAGCCCCTTGGCGTCCAAAAAGCTGATCATGCAAGCAAGCGGAATAACCGCCGGAATGTCCATTAGGGTGCCGCCGAAAAATAAGGTAAAGCCGATGGCTACTAAAATATTTCCTTGGTACTGCCCCACCATCGGCTTTTGTAACTCCGACTGTAAGGCGCGCAGGCGGCGGTCGATTTTCTCCGTTTCGGGACATTCGGCACAGATCCACCGCGACAGGGCATTCCATTTCTCCAATGCAATCAGATGAATTGCCCCGTTGTTCTGAATACGGCGCAATCGAACCAGGCTTTTGCCGTCCGGCGTCTGCGCGTTGACTTCAATGAGGGAAGGAATATTAAATACACCGATTTTTTGCAGGCCATAGGCAGATAAAATGCGATGAATCGTGTCTTCAACGCGGGAAACGCGCCCGCCCGCCTGCAAAATGCCGATTCCGATGTCCAAACTGATTTCAATCAACCGGTCGTAGTTTTGCTCCATATTTGACTCCTGCAGAGAAGCAACGATACCCGCTGCCCTTAGAAATTCTGCCTTCCTTCGGCGCCGCATTGCCACACAGCTTCCAGCGCGCGCATGGCTGCTAATTTCGCCTGTTCATATACCAAGCCCCCCTGATAGTATACCGTATACGGAGGGCGCATAGGACCATCCGCGCTCACCTCAATCGAAGAACCGTCGATAAATCCACCGGAGGCCATCACCACCGGATCGCTGTAACCGGGCATATCCCAGGGATACGGCGTGACGGTGGAACCTACGCTGGCCGCCGCCTGCACGCCGCGGCAGAAGGCGACGACCTTATCCGCATCGCCCAAATCAATGGCTTGGATAATGTCGCTGCGCGGATCGTCAACGTCGGGCACCACTCTGTACCCCTCTTGATGGAATACTTCGCCGAAGAGCAACGCCCCTTTCATCGCTTCCACCGTGATATGGGGGGCAAGAAAAAATCCCTGCAAAGTGGTGCGTGTCGTTCCGAAAGTGAGCCCTGTCTCCTTCCCCAGCCCCGGTGCCGTCAAGTGATTGATGCAGCGCGCAACGAGGTCTTTTCGTCCGGCAATATAGCCACCCGAAACGGCAATGCCGCCGCCCGGATTCTTGATTAGGGATCCGGCAATAATATCCGCTCCAACTTCAATGGGCTCGCGCCGGTCCGTAAACTCACCATAACAATTGTCCACCATCAAAATCGCTTCCGGCGCGCGGGCACGCACAAATGCCATCGCTTTTTCCAATTCTTCAATGGTGAAGGCACGCCGGTGGCTATACCCGGTGGAGCGTTGGAACTCGACCAGCTTCGGAGCGTCAGACAGCGCTTTTTCCAAGGCATCATAGTCAATTTTCCCGTCGTCCAAAAGTGCACAGGATTGATACCGTATACCTTTTTCCAACAAGGTTCCAACCTCATCCCCCCGCAGTCCGATCACTTCCTGCAGCGTATCATAGGGGTCGCCCGTGGCCGCGAGCAGAAAATCACCCGGCTGCAAAAGCGAAAATAGAACCGTGGAAAGCGCGTGCGTCCCCGAAGCAATCGAAGGGCGCACAACTGCATCTTCCGCGTAAAATACGTCGCGAAAGATACGTTCGGTTTTTTCCCGACCGGTGTCGCCATAGCCGTACCCAGTCGCCGAAAAGAAATCTGCCTGCGCCAGTTCATTTTTTTGAAAAGCGGCTAAGACCTTGCACTGATTGTGCGTACGAATCGATTCCAGGGAACGAAAGCGTTCAGACAGACATTCCTCCGCTTGGGAAACCGCACGGAGCGCTTGCGGCGAAAGTGAAAAATAGTTTTTATACGGTGATTGCATAAGATTCCTCATTATTTTCAATCTTTTATTTTCAATAGAAATTCGTCAATGGACGCGCACAAAGCCGTAAACAATTCACTTTGTGTGTAGTCACTTCGGGAAAACCACTGCGCATGGGGTACTTTTCGAAACCAGGTAAGCTGTCGCTTTGCGTAATTTCGGGAGTGCTGCGCAATGAGTCGGCGCATCTCCGCATAGCTGACCAGTCCGCGCAAATACCATTGCACCTCCTTGTAGCCAATCGCCTGCATCGCCTGCGCATGGGGAGAAATTCCCTCTTGCAACAGACGTTGATTTTCCTGTACCAACCCCTGCTGCAGCATTTCGTCCACACGACGATCAATGCGCGCGTACAAGCGCTCTCGCACATCCGTAAGAACGAGCACGAGTGCGTTTTCGTTCACCGGTCGCGCCTGATCGAGCGCATGATGCGCGCTTAACGGCTTTCCCGTTCGCAAATACACTTCCATGGCGCGAATGATTTTTTTGCGATCCGCAGGAACCAATCCCCGCGCGGTTTGCGGGTCTACCGCTTGCAGTTGCATATATAAAGCTGTGCCGCCGTCCCGTTGGTAAGCCGCTTGCAACTCGCTGCGCAGCTGCGGATCGACGTTGAAGTCGCCAAATTGATAATCTTTTGTAAGGGCCAGCAAATATAGTCCGGTTCCGCCCACAAACAGCGGGAGTTTGCCGCGCGCGAGCACCTCTTTTGCGCACTGCTGCGCCCGAGCCTGATAATCCCGGACGGTAAAACGGACATCCGGCGACTGAAAATCCAATAGATGATGCACAACCGTGGCACGCTCTGTTGGAGTCGCCTTCGCCGTACCGATATCCATACCGCGATAAATCTGCATGGAATCCATCGAAAGAATTTCGGCGTGGTAGCGTTTTGCCAATTGTATGCTCAAAGCGGTTTTCCCGACGGCAGTCGGTCCGACAAGATAAATCATGGAATTCCTACTTCATGCGCAAAAACAGCTTTTCCATCTCCGCCTTTGTCCAGTAAATGATGGTGGGTCTGCCGTGTGGGCAGGTCAGCGGATAGGAACAATGCTGCAGGTCGCGATAGAGTGCCCATACCTCCGGCTCCGGCAGGTGGTCCCCCTGCTTTACGGACGCTTTACAGGCGCGCGTCGCCACTCGATCCAAAACGGCATCGAGGTCGTTGAGATCGTCGATTGCGATGTCCAGAAGATCTAAAAACAACTGCTCCTTCTGCGCCTGCGAAAACAACACAGGAACGGCGCGTAAAGCCACTTCCTTTTCCCCGAAACCGGAAAATTCAAAGCCGCAGGCGCGCAGGACATTTTCCCGTTCCTGCAATGCTGTGTGCTGCAATGCGGTCAACGCAATGCGCAACGGGGGCGCCAGCTGCTGCGAAACGACGGTGCGGTTGCGAAATTGTTTCAGAAAGCGTTCGTAATTGATGCGCTCATGTGCGGCATGCTGATCCACCAATAGGCAGCGATCGGCGCTCGCTTCTTCCAAAAGTAGATAGGTGCGAAACAAGGTTCCCAGATAGCGCAAATGGGAAGCGGACGGCAGTAACGCGGCAGAGGCGGAAGGCGTGACTGCCTCATCGTCCGCATCGGCACTCGGCAGCACGGTCCTTGATATATCCTGCACGCCGGTGTACTCCGCGTCCCCGCTGTCTTCGACTTCCTGCTCTGCTTCGTCTTCGATGAGCACAAGGTCTTCTGCCGAGAACGATGCGTCCGCCTCGGATATCGTCTTGGAAAACTCGATTTGCTGCGTTTCCATGATACGACGCATCCACGCTTCCCGCTGTTTCTGCGTCTCATTTTCCTTTTCTGCCTTTGTTTCCGCAGAGGTGCTTTCCCCGGCGCGCTTCCCGTTTCCCGCGTCCCGCGCCTTGCGATAGGATTCCAAGACGGCTTCATAGCCGCCGGAACGGGACAAATCTGCAAACAACGGCTTTCTTGCTTTTGCTTCCGAAAACGTGGCGGCAGGCAAATCCGATGCTTCCCGCAGCGTCTGCTCCACCGTCTGCGCCAAAAGATTGAGCAGGCTGTCCGGGTGGTGAAATTTTATCTTTTGCTTATTCGGATGGATATTGATATCGATCTGGGAGGGATCTGTCTCAATGAAAATCTGAAACGCCGGAAACCGTCCATTCGGAATCACAGAACGATATTTTTGTTCGACAACGTCCCGCAAGGTTTCATCTTCAATATAGCGCCCGTTGACAAAGAAAAACTGCAGCTGCCGATTGGCGCGGTAAAAGGTATTGTTGCCGACAAATCCGTGGATGCGATACGCTTCTTTCTCCGCCGCAAAGGAGCGCAGCGCTTCATAATAGGCGCGCCCAAAAAGGAGCAGTAAGTTTTGTTCCATACGATAGGCGGCCTGCGTTTGAAAAATACGTCGATCCTCCCGCGTCAGCGAAAAGGAAATTTTCGGATTTCCGATGGCTAAGGAATACAGCAGTTGCGTAATCCGATTAGATTCCACTGCATCACTTTTCAAAAACCGACGGCGCACAGGCACATTGTAAAAAAGATCCTGCACTTCGATCGTCGTTCCGACCGGCATGGCGATTTCTTCGTGCTTTACAATCCGGCTTTCTTCCAGGTAGAGCTGCGTGCCGACGGCGGCTCTTGCAACCCGGGAACGTGCGCGCACGCGCGCTACGGCGACAATCGAAGCGAGCGCCTCTCCGCGAAAGCCCAGCGAGTGGATGCGATACAAATCCTCAAATTGCTCGATCTTTGATGTCGCATGGCGTTCAAAGGCGAGGGGAAATTCCTCCGCCGCAATTCCACTGCCATTATCGGAAACGCGAATCAACGCTTTCCCACCCTCTCGGATCTCCACGCGAATTTCATCCGCGCCGGCATCGACCGCATTCTCTACGAGTTCTTTTACCACAGAAACCGGTCGTTCGATGACTTCGCCTGCCGCTATTTTCTGTATGGTATCTTCACTGAGTCGCCGTATCATTGGTTATCCTTTCCCAACAATTCTTTTGCCGCTTCGATGAAATGATGCAGCGCGTTCATCGCCTCCAACGGGCTGACCCGCTCCACCTCGTAGCTTTGCAGTTCCTGAAGCAGGGAATCTTTCTGAAAGTCGCTGAAGTCGCGTTGTCGTTCCACCGTCTCCTGCGCTTCCTCTAAAAAGGAGACATCATTGACTCGATCGATATTCTGCAACAAGTAATCCGCGCGACGCAGCACTTCTTCCGGCAAGCCCGACAATCTTGCCACTTCAATGCCATAGCTGCGGTCCGCTTTGCCGGGTACCACTTTGCGCAGAAAAAGCAGTTTTCCGTCCGCTTCTTCAATATCCACCTTTCGGTTATCAATATTGCGCAAGCGATCCGCCAGCACGGTAAGTTCGTGATAATGTGTGGCAAACAAAGTCTTTGCCGGCTTTTTCTTCGCCAAATACTCCAAAATCGCGTAGGCAATGGAAAGTCCATCGTTCGTGCTCGTTCCGCGCCCCACCTCGTCGAGAATCAGCAGACTCTTTTTGGTCATAGACGATAGGATTTCCGCCATCTCTTTCATTTCGACCATGAATGTCGAATCGCCGCGCGCCAGATGGTCGCTGGCGCCAATGCGCGTGAAAATCTGATCGACAATGGGCAGTTCACAGGCATTCGCAGGCACGTAAGAGCCCGCCTGCGCCATCACCTGAATCAATGCCACCTGACGCATATAGGTCGATTTCCCCGCCATGTTCGGACCCGTTATAATCTGAATGCGACTGTCCGCTGCGCCAAGATCCGTATCGTTCGGAATAAACGGGTCCCGGAGGGTTCGTTCGACCACGGGGTGGCGCCCGTCATGGATTTGAATGCGGTCTTCGTCTGTAAAATGCGGTCGACAGTACTTTTCGTCAAATGCCACCTGTGCAAAAGAAGCCAAGACATCCAATTCCGCCAGCGCCTGCGCCGTCATCTGAATGCGCAGCGACTGCCCGGCGACTTGCTCCCGCAAGGACTGAAAAATTTCATATTCCATCCGACAGATCATTTCCGCATTGCCGGCAATACGCCCCGCCTGTCGCTCTAACTCATCGGTCGTATAACGCTCCGCATTTTTCATCGTCTGCCGTCGCCGATACTCTTTTGGCACTTTGTCGACGTTGGAATTGGTAATCTCAATAAAGTAGCCGGCATTTTTCTTATAGACAATGCGCAAATTTTTGATGCCGGTGCGCTCCCTTTCGGAAGCTTCATACATAAGCAGCGCCTGCTGCGCCCGATCGCTGCCGCCGCGCACCGCATCCAAGGCTTCATCATAGCCACTTTGAATCAGACCGCCTTCGGTCAATCCGATGGGCGCATCTTCCCGAATGGCGCGACAGATTGGGTCCCGCAGATCCTCCAAGGGATCCAGCCGCTCATTCATTGTGGCAAAAAGCGGATCGCCGCTCTGCAAAAGCGCTTCTTTCAAGGCGGGCAAGGGCGCCAGTGCTTGCGCCAACGCTAATAAATCACGCGCATTGCCGCGATTGTATGACAGCTTTCCGAGCAACCGTTCCAGGTCGTAGACTTTGTCCAACTGCTCGCGTACATTCATCCGAAAGAGCGGATCGGTGACCAAGCGTTCCACGCGGTCCAACCGCGCATCTAAAGTCGCCGGATCCAAAAGCGGAAATTCCAGCCAAGTGCTTAACAGACGGGAACCCATCGCCGTTTTCGTGCGATCTAAAGCCCACAGGAGGCTGTCCTTTTTGCCGCGGTCGTGTATATTTTGCAGCAACTCCAAATTTTCGCGCGTCGCCGCATTCATGCGCAAATAGTGTCGCGGATTCATCCAGTCGATACGATTCAAATGGGCGAGCGGTTCTTCCTGGAATGAGTAAATATAGGAGAAGAGCGTCGCTGTGGTAAGCAGCGCAAGACGATGCCGCTGAAACGGCTGCAGCGCTTTTGCGGACAAATACAAACGGAGATAGACCCGTGCGGCGGCGACATCTGCTGTCTTGGGCGCAAGGTAGGTAATAAAAATGCCTTCTTGTTCAAAACGCCGCCATAGCGATTTGTCGAAATCCTCACTAATGACAACGAGTTCCGATGGTGACAGCGCGCGCACCCAATCGGCGACCGTACGCGACGGATTTTCAATGCCGCGTTCTTCCCCGGCACGCATCTCTCCGGTGGAAAGATCGGCGTAGCACAGCCCCAGATCGCCGCCAAAGAAAAAAAGCCCCAGCAAAAAATTGTGCTCCTCTTTTTTCAGAACATCCCCGTCTGTGAGCGTGCCCGGGGTAATGACGCGCGTCACACTGCGCTTGACCAGTCCCTGCGCTTCTTTCGGATCTTCCATCTGTTCAACGACCGCCACTTTGTGACCGGCGCCGACCAATTTTGCCAGATACGACTCCAATACATAATGCGGCACGCCGCACATGGGTGCCCGTTCCTCCAGTCCACATTCCCTAGAAGTGAGCGCCAATTCAAGAATGCGCGACGCCTGCTTGGCATCCTCGAAAAACATCTCATAAAAATCGCCCAACCGATACATGATGATCGCGTCCGGGTGTTGATCTTTAATGGAAAGATAGTGCTGCATCATCGGCGTCAGTCGGCTTCGATCGATCTTCATTCCTGTTCTCGTTTCTCCAAGCGCCCTGAAAGGGCAAAAGAAGTGCAATCGGTAATGCGAACATCTACCATTTGCCCGATCCACTCCTTCGACCCGGGAAAATGTACCAGTTTATTCTCCGCATTGCGCCCCGTCAGTTTTTCCGGATCGTTTTTGCTCACCGACTCTACCAGAACACGGGAAAGTTTGCCCACATCCGCTTGATTTTTTTTCAAGAAAATGGGATACAAGACGTCCAAAAGCTCCTGAAAGCGTCTTGATGCCGTTTCCTCCGGAACGGGATCGTCGCGCTTCGCCGCCGGCGTTCCGGGCCTCGCCGAATAGAGAAAGGTAAATGCCGAGTCGAATTCCACTTCCTGACACAGCGCCATGGTTTCGCGATGATCCGCCTCCGTTTCCCCGGGAAATCCGACGATGATATCCGTGCTGAGCGCAATGGACGGCATGGCATTGCGCAGCTTTTTCACCAAATCGAGGTACCGCGCCCGATCGTAATGGCGATTCATATCGTGCAGCACTTTATCGGAGCCCGATTGCAAGGGCAGATGAAAGTGGTTTTCAACTTTTTCACAGGTCGCCATCGCAGCAATGAGCTCCTCCGACAGATCTTTGGGGTGCGAACTCATAAAGCGGATGCGCTCAATGCCCGGTACTTCGTTGACCTGACGCAAAAGATCGGGAAAGCGCAGATTCCCGCAACGATAGGAGTTGACATTTTGCCCCAAAAGCATGACTTCTTTATATCCACGGCGTCCCAGCGCGCGCACTTCCGCAAGAATGGAGTCCGCATCGCGACTCTCTTCTCGTCCGCGCGCATACGGCACGACGCAATAGGTGCAGAAATTATTGCAACCCGTTGTAATATTGATATAGGCGAAGTGTGCGTCTCTGCGCTCGTATAAATTCTGCTCATCCTGATAATCCGAGATGTCACAGACCGGTTGTCCGGTTTGCAAAAAGCGGTCGACAAGAAATGGCAGCTTCGCAATGTTGCGTGTGCCAAAGATAATATCCACATGATTGTATTTTTTGCGAATCACGTCCCGCGCCGGCCCCGTCTGCATCATACAACCGCTGACTGCAAGAATTCTGTCCGGGTGCTGCTCTTTCCAATGCTTCAGTGCCCCCAGCTGACCGTAGACTTTCCATTCCGCATTTTCGCGAATCAGGCAGGTGTTATACAGTAGGATATTCGCCTCTTCCCGGTCCTCCGTCGGGCAATATCCCATCTGTTCCAGCAAATAGGCAATGCGCTCCGAGTCGTGTTCATTCATCTGACAACCGTATGTGACGATTTTATAATATTTTTGTTCCAATTTCTCCATGACCGCTCCGCCGTCGATAAAAAAAGCCTCGAGCAATTGCCCGAGGCCTTATCTTACTCTTCTTCCGAATCGCTTGGCGCTTCCGGCTGTTCTTCCACGGACGGCGCTTCCTCCGAAACCGCTTCCTGCGCAACAGGCGCTTGCTCTTCGATTTTCGGTTCCTCCGGCGCTTCCGGCTGTTCTTCCACGGACGGTGCTTCCTCCGAAACCGCTTCCTGCGCAACAGGCGCTTGCTCTTCGATTTTCGGTTCCTCCGGTGTTTCCGGTGCCTCGGGAAGATCCATCTGATCCAGTGCACCGAGCTTTGCCGAAATCAGATCACCGAGATTCGTCCCGATGTCATCGCCGCTGTCAAAGGAGAAACTCTCGCGGTGCGTTTCGCGACGCTCGCGCGGTTGTTTCGGCGCAGCTGCTTTGCGCTGCTCCGGCTTCGGGCGGCGCTCAAATCGCGAATCATCGCGCTTACGACGCGGTAACTCAGCACTTCCCGTCTCTTTTTCTTTGTCTTTTTCTTCCTCCGGTTCCTGCAAAGCGCGAATACTCAGGGCGATACGCTGGCGCTCGACATCAATGTCGATAATCTTCACCGTAATCTCATCGCCCATATTCAATTCATCGGAGGGTTTTTCCACGTGATGCGAGGCAATCTGGGACACATGTACGAGTCCTTCCACCCCTTCCTTCAGGCGCACGAAGGCCCCGAAGTCCAAGAGATTCATCACCTTGCCCTGCACCACATCTCCCTTTTTATTGTTTTCTACGAAAACATCAAAAGGCTTGGGCATCAGTTGCTTTAACCCCAACGAAATGCGATTGCGCTCGCGATTCGCCTTGAGAACCACCGGCTCCACTTCCTGCCCCACTTCCAAGGCATCCGAGGGCTTGGCAATGCGTTCCCAAGAAATATCGGAAACGTGAATCAACCCGTCCACGCCGCCTAAATCGACAAATGCGCCGAAATCCGTCATGCGCACAACTTTGCCCTTTACGCGTTCACCCGGGACGATGGTCTCCCAAACGGCATCCAGCTCTTCATCTTTCAAAACACGGCGAGACAAGACGACGCGACGTTTGCGCTCATCGATGGAAATAATTTTGCATTCCATTGTCTGCCCGATGTATTTTTTCAGGTTCTTTACGTAGTGCGTGGTGATCTGGGAAGCCGGCATGAATCCGTTAATATCGAAAACGCTGACGACAAGCCCACCTGAGTTATCTCCGAGGACCTTAGCCTCAACGGTTTCGTTCGCCTCGTAGTGCTCGACCAACTTCTGCCAATTCCGCAAGCCCTCGACGCGGCGTGTTGAGAGAACGACGTTGCCCTCGCCATCATCCAACTTGATAACGTACACATCGATCTCATCATTTTCATGGAATGCGGCATGCGTATCCGCTTTTTCTTCATCCGTCATCTCATCCGACTTCACAATTCCGTCTGCGCGAAAACGAATGTCGACAAAGACTTCATCATCCTTGACCGAAATCACCGTGCCCTTGACGATGTCTTTGGGATAGATCTTGACAAAACTATCCTCGATTTGTTCCATGAAATCTTTGCTACTAAAATTGTCCATTCCTGTGACGACCTCCTCAATGATCCAGTCCGGCGTACTTGCGCCGGCCGTTAGCCCTATTCTATTAAACTTTTGGAGTTTTTGCAAAGGTAAATCCGCAAAACCCGTAATTTTATACACATTTTCCGTGATACTGCGCCCCACTTGAGCAAGTTTTTCCGTGTTGGAGGAATTTTCGCCGCCGACCACGAGGAGCGCATCGATTTTTCCTTGCAAATCCAAAACGGCCTGCTGTCTTTCCGCCGTTGCATGACAGATCGTACTGCGAGAAAGCCCTTCATTGTGCGCAAGCACCTCGCGTGCCATTTCTTCAAAGTAGACCGGACGATTTGTCGTCTGCGACAAAATGAAAACTGGCACCTCAGACCGAAAAGCACGGGCTTCCGGCAATGTATGCAAAACCGCGGTATCTTCACGGAAATAGCTCCTCATCGCACGGATTTCCGGATGGCAGGGATCTCCGATAATGACGATGCGGAAACCCTCCTCATTTTTCTTCCGCCCCAGCTTGTATATGCCGAGCAGTACCGGGCAGGTCCCGTCAATCAGCGTGGCGCCTGTCGCGCGAAGTGCGTCCCGCTCCTGTTTCGTCACGCCATGCGCCCGCAGCACGACAAGGCTGTCCGCGTCGAGGCGGTCTTTTGCTTCTTCCAGATTCTCCAACACCCGCAGGCCCTGTTGCTCGCGTTGGGCAACATAACGCGGATTGTGGACGAGTGCCCCATAGGAAAACACCTTTTTCTCCTGCTGCAGCGCCTGTTCAACTTTTTGGTCGATTTGTGAAACGCCAAAGCAAAAACCCGCTTTCTTACAGCGAACAATGGTCATCTTCAAGCTCCTTATTATAAATGCGCAGGTAGATATCCCCGGTCATGGCTTTTCGCGCCTGTGTCGCCCCCAATTTGCGGTACGCATCCGGCGAAAGCAAGGGCTGAAAACGCACGGTGATCGGTTTTCGAAAGCCGACTTTCCCCTGAATGGTAGCGCAGAGCACATTACACTGTGCGCGCAGCGCAAGAAATGCCACGCCCTCTTTCATATTCTCCGGCGCATCGACTTTTGTGCGCGTCCCCTCCGGAAAAATGCCCAGCGTTTTTTTCGTTTTCAAAATGCGCATACAGCGCCGCATGGCATCTAAATCCGCTTCCCTGCGATCAATAAAAATAACGCCCAAATGCCGCAGCAGCCAATTCATAAACTTGGAGCGGGAAAGCTCTTCTTTCGCTAAAAAATAAACCGGACGCGGCCATAGAATGCCCAAAAACACGGGATCCAACATCGATTTGTGATTGGCACAGAGAATGAGCGGATCCTGCGGCAACTCCGCGGGAAAATTCTCTACACGAAAGCGGAAAAACAGGTGTACGAAAATCCATGCGAGGCGACGCATGAAACGATAAAACAGGCTCATTGCCCCTCCTTTTGCACATCGTCGAAAGGAAGCGTGCCCGTCAGTCCACGGTGCTGCGCCTCCTTCACCATCCGATCTACCACCTGTGCAATGGTGCAATCGGTCGAATCGATACGCAGGGCATCCTTCGCTTGCCGCAGTGGCGAATGAAGGCGGTTTTTATCGTTTTCGTCGCGCCGCAGTAAGTCTTTTAGGACCTCGTTAAAGGAATGCGCTTCGCCTGTCTTGGCGTCGTTCATGCGCCGCCGCGCGCGTTCTTCCGGTGTTGCCGTCAAATAAAATTTCAGAGCCGCCTGCGGAAGCACAACGGTTCCGATATCTCTTCCATCCAGAACACTCGGCGTTTTTTCCGCAATCGCGCGCTGCTGACGGACGAGGTGCTCCCGCACGGCGGCGTAATTGGAGATCGGGCTGACCGCGCGGTCCACCGCCTGCGTACGTAAAAAATCATGGACATCCGACCCGTTGAGGTACAGGCGATTGTCGCGCATTTCCATGTGTAGCGTGGAGAGCGCGTCTACCACGGCTTCTTCATCGTGGACGTCAATGCCTTGTTGCAGGCAATAATAAGCAACGGCGCGATACATCGCACCGGTATCCAGATACGCAAACCCCAGACGACTCGCGATCAATTTTGCAATGGTACTTTTCCCGGCTCCGGCCGGACCGTCAATAGCGATGGCTTTTTGCATAATTCCTCCTACTCTGCCGCACAACAGCCGGCAACCCAGCCCGTTGAAAATGCGATTTGCAAATTGAAACCTCCCGTATATCCGTCCACATCCAACAATTCCCCCACCAGGTATAAGCCGGGAACGCGCTTGGATTCCATGGTGGCAGGATTGACTTCTTTGAGGGACACTCCACCTCGCGTCACGACCGCTTCGCGAAAATCGCCCAACCCGAGATAGGTGAGCGGGAACTCTTTCAGGTAGCTTATCAGTTTCTGTTCTTCCTGGCGAGTCCAGGAATTCACTTTTTTGTGGACATCCACTTCGACCAGCGCTTCAAAAACCGGAATGGCTTTCTGCGGCAACAGCGCTTCGTAGACGCGGCGAAGCGCTCGGTTCGGAATTTGACGGCGCATTTTTGTAAAGCGAGCCGCCAATTGCTCCGCACTGCGCGCCGGTTTCCAATCGAGAACTAGAGTGCGCGTCGCTTTTTCTGCACTGATTTTTGCCGAAAGCGTGAGAACTGCCGGACCCGAGATGCCGCGCGCCGTAAAGACAAGTTCCCCAAATTCCGTCAGCGTACGCTGCCCTGTCCGCATATGCAGCGCGATGTTGCGCAGGGACAGTCCTTCGAGCGCCGGGATAAAGGGATCGCCCAACCGGAAGGGTACTAAGGAGGGAAAAAGCGGCTGCACCTTGTGCCCCAAAGCTTCCGCCAAAGCATATCCGCTGCCGTCGGATCCGGTCGTCGGGTAACTCTTCCCGCCACAGGCCAGGAGGAGTCGGTCAAAAGGACCTTCCCGAGCTCCGGTTTCATCTTCAAGAAAAAAGCGCGGTGTCGACACAGAGTCCGCTGAAAGAATGCGCGTGATTTTTCGACGGTATTGTACCAGAGCGCCGCGTTTGTGAAGTGCGTTTTCTAGGGTGCGATTGACATCGTTCGATTTGTCAGACAATGGAAAAACGCGCTGTCCCCGTTCCACTTTCAGGGGCAGTCCTTCCGACTCCATAAACTGCATGAGATCTTTATTGGAAAATTGAGAAAACGCAGAGTATAAAAACTTCGGGTGCCGTGCAATGCCTTCCATAAAGGAAGCCCCTTCTGCCGCATTGGTCAGATTGCAACGCCCTTTTCCGGTAATATATATTTTTTTTCCTAATTTTTCATTGCGCTCAAAAAGCACAACGGAAGCGCCCCTTTGTGCCGCGGCAATGCCCGCCATTGCCCCGGCAGCGCCGGCACCGATAATGGCAATTTTTATTTTTCCCATAACTTTGCAATCTCCTCTTGCGCAAGTCGGCGATACGCACCCGGATGTAAGGTTTCCAAACGCAGTCCCCCAATGCGCAGACGAATTAAACGCAATACGCGATACCCGCACGCCTGCATCAGCATGCGCACCTCCCGTTTTTTGCCTTCCGTCAGCAGGACATGGATCATTTGTTCGCGCGCAAGTGCCGGCGGCCAGTTTGCCAATATCTGCGTTAAAAATGGCCAATTTTTTTCTTCATGGAAAAAACAGCGCGCCGGAGCATAGGAAATGCCGGAAAAACACAATCCCTGTGCCAAACGCTTGCGATCCTGCGGGGAGAATGCCTTGTCCAAAACGACCAGATATTCTTTTTCGATCGTATTTTTCGGGTGCGTAATGCGATTTGCCAACTTTCCGTCATTGGTGACAATCAATAGCCCTTCACTGGAAAAATCAAGACGCCCGGCAGAAAATAAACCTTCCTCTGCTGGCAAATAGGAATAAATCAGGTGCGTTCCATGGGGATCGCCATGGGAACACAGACAGCCCGTCGGTTTATGAAACGCATAGACTGTCGTTTGCAGCAGATGCACCTCCTTACCGTCGACACAGACACAATCCGAAGATTCCACTGTACTGCCGAGCTCGGCTACTTTGTCGTTGATTTGCACGCGTCCCTGTGTAATGAGCGATTCCACTCCACGCCGCGAACCGACGCCACAAGCAGCCAAATAGCGGTTAATGCGCATCGTCGTCCTCCGCAGCCGCCCTGTCCGGATTGGAATTTTCGACAGGCACCGCATCGTCTGCGACATCCAATTCCTCGTCCCCACTTTCTTCCGACAGGGCAGGCAATTGCTCCAGAGAAGTCAAATCGAATACCTGTAAAAATTTCGTCGTGGTGCGATAAAGAATGGGTCTTCCGATGCGATCCAGTCGCCCCGCTTCTTCAATCAGTCCGCGGCTTAAAAGGGTATCGACCGAACTGGAACTTTTTACGCCGCGAATATTGTCCACTTCTACGCGCGTAACCGGCTGCCGATACGCGATAATCGCCAAGGTTTCCATGGAGGAATGACTGAGCTTCGGTGGTTTGCGCACCTCAATCAACTTTGAAAACCAGTCGACGTGATCCTCTTTTGTTACAAATTGGTACGCATCCCCATAGCGTTTTAATTGCAGTCCGCGCTCCGGCGAATCGTATTCTTTTCGTAGCGCTTCGAGCAGCTGTGCCACTTCTGTAGGAGACATCTCCAATACATCCGCCATATCGCGAAGTGACAACGGATCGCCCCAGAGGTAGAGCAGTCCCTCAATAACGGCTTTTGGATGATTCGGTTTTGTCATAGCCACCTCCCGGACCCGGGGTAATGCGAATAGTTTTCCCCTCCTGATCCAATGCGACTTCGCGCGTTCGCGTGAGTTCCAACAAAGATAGAAATACCGCAATGACTTGCGCCTTTGACGGCGATTCATCCAATAAATCAAAGAGCGTAAAACGAACACCGGTTTGCAACCGCTTCCGAATACGCGCCTGCATCACTTCCTGCGGATAGGGATCGCCGGAAAGTACGCCGTCGATGCGCTGCGCCACCATTTCTTGTGCATTTGCCCGTGCCAAGACTGCCTGCATTTCCTGCAAAAGCACGACAACATCGGCGATAATTTCATCCGGCACCTGCTCTTGATACGGGGTTAAGTCCTCGGGCAATTTCGCAATGGCGGCAAATGCGCACGCTTCCCGTTGCTGAAAGAAAGGAAAAACCGCCCTGTACTGACGATACAGGCGCAGGCGCTCAATCAATTCTTCGCGCGTCAACCCCTCTTCTTCCGGTTCTTCCTGATCGCGTGCCAACATCCGCGCCTTCATCAGCACCAATTGCGACGCCATGCGAATAAAGTCACTCAGTTCTTCCGAGGAGATCGGAATTTCCTGCATGGCGGCAAGGAATTTTTCTGTAATTGAAGCGATTTGTATGTCGTATATGTCTATTTTCTCCTTCTCGACTAAGTCAAGAAGAAGGTCCATGGGCCCGGTAAAGGGCGCTTCCTCGATGCGAATCATGAGAAAATCGGCGCAAGGATGTGCAACATCCCCGTCCATATCATTTGGGTCAGCGGAATTAAAATGCGCTGCAAGGCGCCCGTCCCTAAAAGCACCAAAAGCAGGAAAAACGAATAGCGCTCCCAGCGCGCAAAGGTGTACTGTATCGAACGCGGCAGGAAAGCTGTTAAAACACGGGATCCGTCCAACGGCGGGATGGGCAGCAGATTAAAGACGCAAAACGCAATGCCGTAAATCGTCACCATGGAAAGAAACTCTTGAAGAAAGCCCAACGAATTCGGCAAAAGCAGCTGCAGCGCCATGGCCAAAAAGGCGGAGAGGAGATTGATCGTCACTCCGGCAAGTGCCGTAGTAATGAGCCCGCTACGTACATGGTGGAAATTTCGCGCATTGATCGGAACCGGTTTCGCCCAACCGAAGCGAAAAAAAAGGAGACAAAATGCCCCTATCGGGTCCAAATGCGACAGTGGGTTCAACGTCAGTCGACCGGCATCGCGCGCCGTTGTGTCTCCGTTCCACAAAGCCATTAACGCATGTGCACATTCATGCGAAGTAATAGTATAAATCAGCGCCAGCACACGTGCGACCGTGCTGGAAAGATTCCAATCAAACATGAAGCCCCTCAACAAAGCGACGCTTTGCGTAGAGAATGCCGATTATGGTTTTGGCATCGACAATCTCCAAATTCAATACTTTATGATAGGCCTCTTCAATCGGCATGCGAATCGGTTCTAAAAATTCTGTCTCATCCAAGGGGCGTTTGGAGGGTTGTAAGTCCGTTGCAACAAAAAGACTAAGCTTTTCATTGGTAAACCCCGGAGATGCGTAACAGTCCAACACATATTCCAGTTTTCCCGGCTTGAATCCGATTTCTTCCTGCAATTCCCGTGCCGCAGTATTCTTCGGATCTTCATTCGGTTCCACGAGACCGGCGGGAATTTCCAGGAGATGTGTGCGCACCGCAACCCGATACTGGCGAACAAAATACATATCCTGCCCGTCGATTGCCACAATGCCCGCACCGCGCGGATGATCCACAATTTCCCGTTTCGCATACTTCATATCCGGTAATTCTACCGTCTCAACGCGAAGCGTGAGAATGCGACCTTCATAAATCGTTTCACTTTTTAACGTATTCTCCCGATTATCCCGATGGGTCATACCTGCCTCCTTCGCGCTCCATTTTGCGCAGATGCTGCGCCTGTTGAATCATTTCCCGCGCACTGTCGCGCGTCACATTGGTAATCTGCGCACCGCCGATTAAACGCGCCTGTTCTTCAATCCTATCATATGCGTCAAGTTGTGTAATCTGGGAGTACGTCGTTCCGTTTTCCACCTGTTTGCGAATGAGAAAGTGATGGTCCGCTACCGCAGCAATCTGCGGCAGGTGCGTAATCACCAATACCTGATGCGTGCGTGCCAGGCGCGCCAATTTTTCGGCAACAACCTGCGCCGTTCGGCCGCTGATCCCGGTATCAATTTCATCGAAAACCAATGTACCGATCTGTCGCACTTCGGCCAGTACAATCTTAAATGCCAACATAAATCGGGACATTTCACCGCCGGAAGCGACTTCGCTGATACTGTGCATCGGCTCGCCCGGATTCGTCGAAATCAGAAAGTCAATGGTGTCGCCCCCGTTCGGTCCGATTTCCCCGGCGCCTGTCACAGAAACGGAAAAGGACAACTTTTTAATGGCCATCTGTGTCAATTCCTCTTTAATGCGCGCCTGCAGACGATCTCCGGCCTGGCGCCGCAATTGATGCAATTGCGCCGCATCCGCTTCGCTCGCCTTTGTATGTGCGGCAATTTCCTGCTGCAGCCTCTGGCGCGTTTGATGCGCTCCCTCCAACGCATGCAGCCGCAGGCGACACGTTTCGGCGAACTGCAACACCTCTTCATTTGTACTCCCGTATTTTCGCCGCAGCCCTTGCAAACGCTGAAAAATGGCGTCGATTTCTTCCATCCGCGGCGGATCGATGCGAATATTCTCGCGGTACTGTTCCAGATTTTCCTGCAAACTGTCCAACTCGGCCTCAATCTGCCACGCGAGTTCTGCCTCCTCCTGCAACGCGGCATCGGTGTGCTGCAGATGATCCAGATCGCGCGCCACCTCTTGCATCGCATAATGGATCGGGTGGTGACCTCCTTCCAGTTGATGCAAGAGTTCATCCATTGCCTGTGCACGCTCCTGTGCACCGCTGAGCAACCGATACTCCGTATTCAGCGCTTCTTCGTCGATGGAAGGCAAATCGGCATCGGCAATTTCCTGCATCTGGTAACGCAACAAATCCGCTTCCCGCTCCGTCTCTTCCGGACTCATGGAAATTTTGTCAAGCGCCTTGTAACAATCGCTGCGCGCCTGTAACTCGGTGGCCAAATGCGCTTTCAGATCTTCCGTCTCCGGGCCGGCAAACTCGTCCAGTAGATTCAGATAATTCTTTCGATCCGCCAACAGCGACTGCGCATTCTGTGCATGAATATCCATCAATAGCGCACTCGCCTCCCGCAGCGCGGAAATCGTCGTTATGCGGCGGTTCATCCGCGCCTGTGACCCCGAATCGTTCAACATTCGCTGAAAGATCAAAATGCCGTCTTCCGGTTCGCATCCCAGTGCAGAAAGTTGCTTTGCCGTCCGTTCATCCACCGAAAAGGCGGCTTCCACCACAGCCTCCTCCGCTCCCTCTCGTCGGAATCGGCTCTGCGCGCGGGCGCCGGTAACGAAATTCAATGCATCGACAAAAAGGCTCTTGCCGGCTCCCGTTTCTCCGGTGAAAACACTCATTCCATCCGAGAAGTCGACAATCCAATTTTCAAGAATCGCGAATTTTCGAATGCCGAGGTTGATGATCATTACTTCATAAGCTCCTGAATCTGAAGGACGATGCGATCAATGTCTTTTTTATTGTCAACAGCAATAAAAATGGTGTCGTGTCCCGTCAGTATGCCGGCAATGCCGTCAATTTTGGCGTTGGTTATGGTCCATCCGACGACAGTCGCCGTATACGCGATGGTCTGCACAATAATCATCTGGCCATTATCATGTACCGACAGCACCGCGGAACGAAAAATTTTGGCCATGCGATCGTTCATGGAGTCAAAAACCGTATCCAAAGCGACATATTGGTATTCCCCGTCGCGGGTCTGCACCTTTGTGATGCGCAGCTCCTTGATGTCGCGTGAAATGGTCGCCTGCGTGGCGCGCACGCCTCGATCGCGCAGTTTATCGGACAATTCATCCTGTGTCTTTACCGGACTGCTGGAAATGATGTCTAAAATGATGCGTTGTCGATTATACTTGTTCATTGCCACCCTCTCTGTATGCAAGATTATTAGTGGTGCCTTTGCACCAGTTGCTGTGCTAATTCGATCAGCATTTGCGGATGCAGTAACCCCGTCAACTGAGCCGCAGCGCGCTCGGTGAGGGCGCAAATGCGCTCCTGTGCCTCTTCTTCGGTCCAATCGGAAATGAGGGTAATCTTCTCTTCTTCTTCGTCCTGCATCCGATCCATCAGATCGTCTTTTGCCTGAAATGCAAGCCCCAAACAGCGTGCATATTCATCCAGCTTTGCCAACGCGGCATCGCCCGGTTCCATGCCGGCAAGCAGTGCACCCGCGGTACACGCGCCGCGAAAAAGCGCCGCCGTCTTTTTTTCAACCATACGGGTAATCACATCGGATTCGTTCAGCACCTGCGGACTCAGATCAAGCACCTGCCCGCCTAACATACCGTGCAACCCCGCAGCCTGCGCCAGAACGCGTCCGGCGCGCACACAGGGAAGATGCGCCGATCCTTCCACCTCTTCTGCCGTCTGCAGGAGCAGCGAAAACGCGTAATTTAACAGTCCGTCGCCCGCCAGAAGCGCCTGCCATTCCCCAAACGCCACGTGGGTACTCGGTCGGCCGCGCCGCTCATCGTCATCATCCATGCAAGGCAAATCATCGTGAATCAACGAATAGGCATGAATACACTCCAGAGCGAATGCGAAATCAAAAACATACTCCGGAATAAACGTCTGTACGCTGCAAGCCTCGTACGAGAGCAACAGCAGGAGCGGGCGCACGCGCTTTCCGCCTTCGGTCGCATATTCCATCGCTTCCAGCACCGGATTTTTCGGAAGGGCGGGCTCGTCTTCTTCCCAACGGTTTTTCTCCGCGTCAAAACGCTTCCTACGGTATCTTTCGAACGCTTCCCGGAGCGCTTCCATATGATTCATTCGAACTCCTCTTTTGATAGGATCATGGCATCCTCCGGTCGATCCATTTCCTGTCCGTCTGAACCGATCATGCGCAGATGCAACTCCGCTTCATCCAACATCGCATGCAGTTCCTGCGCCAGATTTTTCGCTTCCGCATAGCGTTTCCCCATCTCGTCAAAAGAGAGTTCCTCCTGTGAGAAGGAACGGGCGAGTGCCTGCAGTCGCGCCAATTTCTTTTCGAAATTCTGCGAATCGGTCATTGTGTTTCCTCTTTCTTGCCCATTTCCGCTTCCACGCGTATAGAAAACCGGCGCGTTTTTCCCGCCAGCACATAGGACTTTCCAACGGCGATGGCTTGTTCCGGGACGGGAGCTTCCCCTTCAAACAAGAGGTAGCTTTCCGTTTGAAAGCGCTTCACCTGATGCGCATCCATCTCCGCAATCAAGCGGTGAATCGCGCTTCGTCGATGCGCAATCTGCCCTTGAATCGCACCTGCAATCTGCGTACAACAGGCATCGATCCACTGATGGATTTCCGAAGTGGCCGGAGTGGCGAGAACCGCTGCCTCCGTAGGGGTACTGGCCCGCACATCCGCCACTTCATCGCACAGGGTAAAGTCCACCTGATGACCGACTGCGCTAATGACAGGAATCCGACAATGCGCCAAGCGACGCACTAGGGCTTCTTCGTTAAAGACTTCCAGATGCTCATTCGAACCGCCGCCGCGCGCCAATACCAGCACATCCGGTTTCGAAATCCCCTGTTCTTCTAAGACATCCGATTCCAAAAAGTCTACTGCGGCAAGCAGACTCGAAAGCGCTTCTTTTCCCTGGACCTGCGCAGGGCACACGATTACCTCCGCCAAGCGATAGCGTTGCTGCAATTCATTGAGGAAATCGTGCAGAACTGCACCGCCGGCCGATGTGATCATGCCGATGGTCTTCGGATAACGTGGAAGAAGCTTTTTTCGCGAAGGGGCAAACAATCCCTCTGCGTAAAGTTTTTGCCGCAGTTTTTCCAACGCCAGTAAGTGCGCCCCGCGTCCTACGCGCTCGACCGCATCGACGAGAATCTGATATTTACTGCCGCGCACATATGTGGTGATACGGCCGCTTACGATAATGCGCTCGCCTTCCTGCACCCCCTCAAGTATCTTTGGTTGAAAGCAGACGGCACTGATCAGATCATCGCCCTCGCGCAAATCAAAGTAACCGTACTTTGTTCGGCGAAAATTGACGACCTCCCCTTCCACTTGAAAGCGTTTCAACAGAGAATCCTGCGTCAGGATGCTTGAAATATACCGAACTAATTCCCCCACGCGAAGCGGTCTCATTGTGCCGTCCCGTCCGTTGCTTGCGACTCCTTTACAATGGAAGCCAATAGCCCATTTACAAAGCGATACGAGTCCGCATCGGAGTAGCGCTTCGCCAACTCAACCGCCTCATTGATGGCCACGCGAACGGGCGCCGCCCTCGTATAGCAAAGTTCGTTCACGGCAATCCGCAAAATCGCCAAATCAATGCGAAGCAGGCGGTCAAAAGACCACCCGCTTAAATGGGTTGCAATACTTTCATCAATTTGTGGACGGTTTTGCGCAAGTGAACGCAGAGAATCCCGCAGATAAGAGGAATCGGGCAACGCGTGCGCCTGCAATAAGGCGGTGATGTGCTGCTCGTCCGTAATTTCTCCCTCTGTCTCGTAGGCAAGGCGCACCAGCCATTCGCGTTCTTCCGACCGTCGAATTTTATCCTTTTTGGGTTCAGACGCGCGAGAGGTACTCATTGTTTCTCGTGTCAATTTTAATGACGTCTCCAATATTGACAAAAAGCGGTACATTGACGGTGGCGCCCGTTTCCACAGTTGCCGGTTTGGTCGCTCCCGTTGCCGTATCCCCGCGGACGCCGGGTTCCGTCTCCGTCACTTCCAATTCCACAAAATTCGGCGGTTGCACATCAAAGGCCTTCCCGTTATAGAAGCGAATGGTCGCCATATCGTTCTCGCGAATATAGCGAATGGCTTCCTCCACAATATCCAAATTCATCGGAATCTGTTCATAGCTTTCCGGATCCATGAAATAATACAATGTCCCGTCGTTGTACAGGTACTGCATCTCTTTCGTGTCGATGCGCGCCTCGGCAAAGCGGTCATTCGGGTTGAACGTCACCTCTTTTGCGCCGCCATTCATTACCGATCGAATCTTTGCGCGGACGAAGGCGGCTCCCTTGCCCGGCTTCACATGTTGAAAATCGACGATTTGATACACATCCCCATCGTATTCAAATGTTACGCCCTTTCGTAAATCATTCGCTGAAATCATACTATCCTCCTGCCTATGTCATTGGAATGATTATACCAAATTTTGCCGGCGAAAATCGAGTCCGTAACGGCGAAAGTAAAATGCCTCGAGAACTTCTTCCTCCCCCAATGCGGTACCCTCCAGATCCGCAATCGTGCGCGCAACGAGTAGAATTTTTCGAAGTGCGCGCTCGGAAAGGGCGGTCGAACGCTCCAACGATGTGAGCGCCTGCTTTGCTGCTGCGGTGGGGTTGAGCAGATTTACATTCCCGCTGTCCGGAAAGTCCGCATTTTTAGAAAAGGAAAGTCCTGCATAGCGATTTTCCTGCCGCAGCCTTGCGCTTTCCACGCGCCGACGCATAGCATCCGTATTCCCATCTTGTCGTTCCGCTTTCGGGACCGGCAAAGGTTTTTTCTCGTCTCGCCTGCGCACTTCCAGACAGAGATCGAAGCGATCGCACATTGCTGCAGATAAGTGCTCGCGATACTGTTGTACGGTTGCCATCGGACAGGTGCAGGCGCGCGTATCATCGCCATAATTTCCACAGGGACAGGGGTTGGATGCCGCCATCAGCTGAAAATCACAGGGCAAATCCCAAATTTGACGTCCACGCACCACCTGCAAGATCTTTTTTTCCATCGGCACCCGCAATAACTCCAGCGTACGGCGCGGAAATTCCAATAACTCGTCAAAAAATAAAATGCCCCCATGCGCCAAGCTCACTTCGCCGAAGCCGAACGGAACACCCCCGCCCAACAGCGCCGCACGGGTAATTGTGTGGTGCACAGTGCGAAAAGGGCGACGCACACTGCCGGAAGAATCGCCGCCATACAACGAATGCAGTCGATAGATTTCACTTTTTTCTTTTTCCGTAAGCGGTGGAAGAATGCCCGGAAGTCGGCGCACCGCCATGGTTTTTCCGACACCGGGCGGACCAATGACTAGCGCTGCATGCCCGCCGGCAGCGGCAATTTCCATGAGACGCTTTAATGTACTCTGTCCGCGTATGTCGGCATAATCCCCGACCTGTGCCCGCTCTTCCCGGAGTCCCTGTCGCCCTTTGGTACAGGACAGGACATCGCCGCCCCGCAGAAAGCGGAATACGGATTGTACATCGGTTGCGCCGTATAGCGACACTCCCGGCACAAACTTGCAGGCTTCCACATTTTCCTGCGGCAAAATCAGGTTTGTAACCCCTGCATCGCGCATCCCTTCGGCAAAGGCATAGGCTCCCTCGACACCGCACAATGTACCATCTAAAGAAAGCTCTCCGAAAAAACCGAAATTTTCGGTGCGCTTTGGTGAAATGAGTTCCATCGCCTGAAAAATAGCGACCGCAATCGGCAAATCCCAGTGGGTGCCGCCCTTTGGCAAATTTCCGGGCACTAAATTCACAATCAGACGCCCCACGGGCCATTGCAGATCCATCGACGCCAAGGCGGAACGAATCCGTTCCTTGGACTCCTGCACACTGGTTTGCGCCAATCCCACAATAAAAAAAGCGGTAAATCCGTTAAGGATTTCCGCTTCCACCGTTGCAAGTGCAACGCGCGTACCGAGTTGCTGGCACGTCGTCGTTCTTGAAACCATAGACCCTCCTGTTTTTTCGCCCTCGTTTTACTCTTCCCAAACCACTTGGTTTTTTTGATAAGGAGCGAGCACCGCCTGCGCATACCCGCATGCAAGAGCCCGCGCCACAAAATCTTCCGGAATCGGCGCCTGCACGATAAGAAAATAACCGCGCTGCGGGTGTAGAAAACGCAAACGCCAAGCATGCAGAAAGGGACGCCTTGCATGAAAGCGCGACTTTTTCACACCGTACAGCGCATCCCCCAGCACCGGCATCCCAACATATTTTGCATGCACACGAATCTGATGCGTACGCCCCGTGTACAGATCCACTTCGACCAAGACGGAGCCTTCTTTTGCATCGATTTTTCGAAAGCGACTTTTCGCTACTTTGCCATCCTCGAAAACCGACATACGCCTTTGATGATGCAGGCGTCCGATCGGCGCCTCCACCATTTGTTCCCGTTCTTTCATCACGCCCTCTAAAAGAGCGACATAGGTTTTTTCCGTCTGCCGATTGCGAAACTGATCGGCAAGCGCCTGATGCGTCGCGTCATCCTTCGCCACTACAAGGGCCCCGGTCGTGTCGACATCTAAGCGGTGCACGATGCCGGGCCGTTCCGGTCCGTTCAACGTACTCAACGCATGACCCCGGGCGAGCAGCGCATTGACCAGCGTGCCCGTCCGAACTGCAGAGGTCGGATGGGTAACCATCTGCGGCGGCTTATTGACGACAAGCAAAGTATCGTCTTCGTAAAGGACCGAAAGTGGGTAAGGTTCCGGACAAATCGGCGCCAGCTGCAATGCATCTTCTGCAATCTGAATCGCATCGCCCGGACGCACCAATGTGCTGGGTTTCACTGACTTTTCATTGCATTGAATCTGTCCGGTGCGAATGGCCTTTGCGATGCGTGTGCGAGAAACCTCTGGAAAATAATGGCTGAGATAGCGATCCAGTCGATTGGCGCCGTCTTCTTCCTCAAACCATTCATCCGCTTCAACGAGCAGGCGCATGCGAAACCTCCGCTTGTTCCGGCAATTTCCAATCAATCGGTTCGATCCCGTTTTCCTGCAAAAAGCGGTTCACCTGTGAAAAAGGGCGCGACCCGAAAAACCCGCGATGCGCGGATAGCGGTGAGGGATGTGGAGCACGCAAAATGAGGTGCTTCGGGTTTTGAATCAGCGCAGCCTTTTTTTGGGCAAAGGCACCCCAAAGCAAAAAACACAGGGGTTTTTCCCGCGCACCCAGACAGCGAATGATGTAATCCGTCAGAACGGTCCAACCGATATTGGCATGGGAATTCGCCTGATGGGCCCGCACCGTCAGCGTGGCATTGAGAAGCAACACCCCTTGCTTCGCCCAAGCGTGAAGATCTCCGTGCTGTGCCGGAGGAATTCCTAAATCGCTCTCCAACTCCTGATAAATATTCCGCAGCGAAGGCGGAATCGCAATCCCCGGCGCAACGGAAAAGCTCAATCCCTGCGCCTGATTCGGCCCGTGATACGGATCCTGACCCAGAAGGACAACTTTGCAATCGCCATAGGAGACCTGCTTCAGCGCTTCAAAAATGGCATCCGCCGGCGGATAGACCGTTTCATTGCGATACTCCTCGATGAGAAGTTTTCGGAGTGTGCGGTAATAGGGTAATGTCCACTGTTCCTTTAACAAATTGTCCCAGTCATTGCCAATATGGACGCTCATTTTTCCTCCTTTTCCCGCGATTCCAAAAAAAGAAAATAAATCAGCAACAACAGGCAGCCGCACGTTACACCGATATCCGCCACATTAAAAACCGGAAACTCATAAAAAGAAACGAGATCCACTTTCAAAAAATCGACCACAAATCCATTGATCAGGCGATCAATAAAATTGCCGACGGCTCCGCCAAAAAGCAGCCCCAATCCAATCGTCAGAACGCGAGACGCGTTGCGGTGTCGCAGCCAATACACGACGATGCCGACGGACACGACCGCCGTCAGCAGAATAAAAAAAAGGCGGCAGTCACGCAACATGCCGAACGCAGCACCTCGATTTTCCACATACTCCAAGCGCAGCAGCGTGCCGAGCACCGAACGCCCCGCCGTTCCAGCCAGCGTCTTCACCGCATAGGCCTTCGTCAGTTGATCGCACAAGACCACAACGGCCGCGATGAGAAAAAAAAGCATATCCAACCTCTTCCAGTATAGCACGTGGAAAATGAGAAACGTCCCAACATTTCTCATTTTCCGTGCTGATGTTTGAAATTTTACAGTTGATACATGCTGGATTTTGCCATTGTGTCGACAATTTTCCCGTCGATTTGCACGCCCTTCGGCACGATAACAAAGATATCCTTGGTCACCTTTTGCAGACTGCCACCCAGCGCATAAATTCCGCCGCTGACAAAATCAAAAATCTGGCGTTTCTTATCGACTTCCAGCATCTCAATATTCAAAACAACCGTCTTGCCCGCCATAATATCATCCAAAATCTGCGGACCATCCTCATACGTCAACGGTTCCTGAATGGAGATCTTCATTTTCCCGGACGCGGTTGCCATACTTACGACATTGGAACGCGAAGAGCGCGTCGGTTCCGTCGACGTATATGTGGGTGCCTGCTCCGTTCCTGCAGCATTTTCCGACTCTTCCGGATGCCCGTAATAATCATCCTCGTCGTAGTATTCGTCTTCGATCCCAATCATATTCTTGAGCTTGTCCATGAATCCCATAGTTTACCTCCGCTTTATTGATAGACCCTTTTGCCGAAGATCGCTGAACCGATGCGAACCATCGTGGAGCCTTCTTGCAACGCGATACGAAAATCGTTTGACATGCCCATCGACAGGATCTTCATTTGTGACCTATTATACCCGAACTTCTGCGTTTGTTCGAATATTTTTCTCGCTTTTCGAAAAACCCAGCGCACCGACTCCGGATCTTCCGTCTCCGGGGCCATGCACATCAAGCCGAACACGCGCACACGACTCAATTCCTCCGCCGCATCCAAGAGCGGACGCAATTCCTCTTCTGCAATCCCCGACTTTGACGCCTCCTGCGCAAGATTCATTTGAATCAGACAGGAAAAATCCACGTCGTCGCGGATCCCGATGCGCTCCAGCTCCTGCAACAGAGAAAGTCGATCCACAGAGTGGATCAACGCCGTTTTTCCTGCAATCGCGCGCACTTTGTTGCGTTGCAATTGCCCGATTAGGTGTACACGCACCCCTTGAAACAGCGCTTCTTTCCGCACAATTTCCTGCGGCCGATTTTCGCCGACATCGCAAACGCCCGCTTCCAAAGCTTCACGGACCTTCGCATCTTCGACAAACTTGGTCACAGCGACCAAAGACACCTCATCCGGTCTATGCCCGAAACGACGTGCGTTTTCTTCCATTTCCGCACGAATCTTCGCTAAATTCTCGCACACCCGGCTCATCGCAATTCTCCTTCCTGCGTTCCCTGCGGATTTAATAAAATCCGGTCAAAATCCTGTAACTGCCGTTCCTGTTTTTCACTGCGCTCCGCTTTGCTATAGGCGTAGACCACAAAACGAGTAAAGTCCGGGGAAGCATCCATGATGTGCAGTTCCGTCTTTCGCGCAATATCGCTGGCATCGAGGACATAACAATAGTATTGCCCCTTTTCTTCTAAAACGGCCCGCGTCGGCACAAAAAATGCCATGTGGCGCTGCACTTCGATGCGCACCTCCGGAAATCTGTCCTCGCGCACCGCTTCATATCCTCCGCGAATCGTGAAAATCAACAATTCACCGGACTCCGGTTCGCCGCGCACTTCTCGGAGTTCTCCCTCGATTTTCACATCATTCAGCAGGAGCGCATATTTTTTGCCCACGCTCCAAGTGCGCGTCCGCAGCGTGGGCGGCAGGTCCACCGCAAGCGCGTACGAGCGATTCTCGACAAATTTCAATCCTGGCTGCAACACGGTATCTTCCGGCACATGCGCCAAATCTCCGGGTTGAACCACGGAAAGCGCCTCCGCATCGAAGAGTTGTTCATAGCCATCTTTTGTAAATTGTACGGTCGAAGAAAATGGAGCCTGTACCACGCCGGTATCCAGTGCCGCTTCCGCCAGTGCCCATTGTTTTTTCTCCGCTATGCCTGCCGCTTCTCCGGCCGCCTGTCGCGCGTTCAACAACAGCTGTACGCGCTTTTTTTGCTCCGCATTCAGTGCATAGATCGGCGTGTCAACCCGCACGCGTTTTCCGTCCTCCACCTGAATGGCCTCCTCCGGTGCAGGAAGCAATTCCGGTACCATCTCATCGAAATAAAGGGCGCCGCGTCCCTCACACAAATCCGTATAGGTGTAGTGATTGAGAACCGCCGTCGTCGCATTGGTTCGCTCGCGGAAAAGCAAAGCAACGCCGATACAAAAGGCAAGTCCCATAAAGAGCAGAACACCGCGCATGACACGGCGTCTTTGATGCCGTTCTTTCTCTCCCAATTTTCCTTTGTTGACTTCCGGTTTTTTATTCTGTGCCAAACTCACTCTTCCCCTCACGCAACATCAGCTGCTCCACAGCGGTTTTGACCGACAACTCCCTGTGTAAAATTTGATAAATCGCTTCAGTAATCGGCATTTCAATGGATTCCCGCTGTGCAATGGCATGAACGGCTTCACAGGTCGTCACCCCTTCAATGACCTGCCCGATCTGAATTTGCGTTTCTTTTAATGTATAGCCGCGTCCCAGCAATTCCCCGGCATTGCGGTTTCGGCTGTGCAAACTGGTTGCGGTGACATACAAATCGCCGAACCCCGCCAATCCGTACAAGGTGCGCGCCCGTCCGCCACGCGCCTGTCCGAAGCGTACCAGTTCATGCAGACCCCGCGTAACCAGTGCCGCTTTGGCATTGTCCCCGTAGCCTAAACCGTCCGCCATGCCGATCCCCAAGGCAAAAATATTTTTGACGGCGCCGCCCAACTCGACGCCGGTGACATCGTCCCCGCGGTATACGCGAAAATAGGGTCGCATAAATAGAGTCTGCAGGGCCCGAGTGAGCGTTTCGTCCTTTCCTGCGACGACCACCGTCGTCGGATCACGCTGTACCACGTCTTCCGCGTGGGATGGTCCGGACAACACCGCATAGGGATTCGGAAAAAATTCAGCTACCACCTCAGAGAGACGCTTGCCCGAAGATTTTTCCAGCCCCTTGGCTAAATTGACGATGGGTGCCGTCACTTTTGCGGGATTGAGTTTTTGCAATACGCAGCGACAGGACTGCGTGGGAACGCCGAGCAGTATCCACGCAGCACCTGACACCGCCTGATTCGGATCCGTAACGGCTTGCACCGGGTTTTGAAAACGAAACCCCTGCAGGTAGCGGCGATTGGTGCCGGAAGCATTGATTTCTTCACATACTTCTGGATTTCTCGCATAGAAGATCACTTCATTGCGATCCGCCAATAGATCTCCCACAGCGGACGCCCAACTGCCTGCACCCAGTATGGCAATGCGCATTAGTCATCCTCCTTCTTTTTTGACACCGCAATCGGTTTTTCTTCACCGCGCAACAGACGGTGAAGATTCGTCCGATGTTTCCACAAGATCAAGAGCACCAAAAGGCAAACCACTCCGTACGGCTTTCCACGCAAGCCCATAAAGTACGCCGCAATGGGTGCCGTTACGGTGGCTAAGATACTACCCAGTGAAACCAAACGCGTCGTTGCCACGACAATAAAAAAGACGACAAAAAGCGGCAATACCAACGCAGGCGACAGACAAAACAGCACACCTACCGCCGTAGCAACGCCCTTTCCGCCCTTTCCTTTCAGAAAAATGGAAAAACAGTGCCCGAGCGCCACGAAAATGGCCGCACAACAGGCGCCGTCCGCTGCGGCGATCTTTTGCCCCAAAACTACACAAAGAGCCCCCTTGCACACATCAAACAGGAGCGTTCCGACACCGGCAACAATGCCCATGGTGCGCAGCGCATTCGTCGCGCCGGAGTTGCCGCTGCCCTGTTTTCGAATGTCCATGTGAAAACCGTATTTCCCGATCAGATACGCGGGCGGAATACTGCCAATGGCATAGCTGAGCAGGGCGACTGCCAACAGTTTACCCATTTGATGCGCCCCGTTCCCGCACTTCCAAAGTGAGCGGCGTACCTAAAAAATGAAAGCTCTTGCGCAATTGATTCTCCAAATACCGTAGATAGGAAAAGTGAAACAACGACGCATCATTCACATAAAAAATAATTTTCGGCGGTCGCACGGTGACTTGCTGTGCATAGAAAATTTTCAGCCTTTTGCCCTTGTCTGACGGCGGCGGGTTCCACAGCGTCGCATCGCGCAGCACTTGATTGAGCAACCCCGTCTGTATACGAAAACTGTAGCATTCATCCACCTCGTCAATCGTGAAAAAAAGACGATCGAGACGGAGTCCGGTTTTTGCGGAAATAAACACGATGGGTGCGTAGCTCACGAACGACAGGGTTTCCCGCAACTTCTGTTCGAAATCTCGCTGCGTGTTTGTTTCCCGCGCAATCAAATCCCATTTGTTGACAACAATAATCGATGCTTTCTGTGCTTCATGCGCATAACCGATGATTTTGGTATCCTGTTCGGTCACACCGCGCGTTGCATCAATTAAAAACAGGCACATCTCCGCCCGATCCACCGCACTGTACGTGCGGAGAATGGAATACTTCTCAATGCGTTCATCCACAGACCGTTTCCGGCGCAACCCGGCGGTATCGATCAAAATATATTTTTTGCCGTTGCGTTCGTAGTGGGAATCAATGGCATCGCGCGTCGTTCCCGGAATGTCCGTTACGATCATTCGCTCTTCGCCCAAAAGACAGTTCACCAGCGAGCTTTTTCCTACATTGGGCTGTCCGATCAGGGCAATTTTCAGGGCATCTTCTTCCCAGATACCGGTGTCCGCTTCCGGCAGTTGGGCAAAAATATCATCCAGAAGATCTCCCAAGCCATATCCCTGTTCCGCTGATATAATAGACAAATTTGCAAAGCCGAATTCATAGAATTCGTAGATTTCCGCAGGAACCGGATGAACTTCCACTTTGTTGACCACCACGATACACTCACGCCCGGCACGGCGTAGTTTTTGCGCCACCAAGCGATCCAACGGCGTCACCCCTGCGCGCCCGTCCACGACAAAAAGAATGACATCCGCAGTTTCTATCGCAATGTCCACCTGCATTTCGATACTTTGCGCCATGACATCGTCCGAATCGACTTCCAAGCCGCCCGTATCCATGAGTAAAAAGCTGCGTCCCTGCCATTCGGCCTCGCGGTACAGGCGGTCGCGCGTCACGCCCGGCGTGTCCTCGGTAATCGACACGCGCTTACCCACCAATTTATTAAAAAGTGTCGATTTTCCCACATTCGGACGACCGATTATGGCAACGACGGGTTTTCCCATCCGATTCCTCTTTTCTGTTACGCCCTTGCGGCCGCCTTCCAAGTAGACTTTTCTGTCCTCATCTTGCAATTTTTCAGCTTCCTGGAAGACTATGCTGCCGTCGATTCGATGGACAATTTTTGCTTTGCAATCATGCGCACCTGCATGCGTTCCGCGACTTTGCGATTTGTCAAGCGGGCAATGACGGAGTAAATTCCAAGACCGACCAGTCCGCCCAGAAAGGCGAGCAATTCACTTTGAACGTGCATGGCGACAAGCAACTGTGCGGTGCCAAGGATGCCGCCCAAAAACAAAAGCAGCGGCAACACATACAAATGAAAGATGCTGAAGAAAAAGCGACGATTTTCAACCTCGAGTGTTACCTCGTCACCCAATTCCGCATCCAGCGCATTCGCAATCCAATACTTTGTTGGACGAGAGGCGCTGCATCCTTCCCCGCAGGAAGCACAACTGCCGCACGCCTCTTCACGAAAGACGAGTACTTCACAGCGATCTTTCTCCGTATTGACAACCAATCCTTTGGTAATCATTTATTCCTCCTGTTCTCGTAGCGCGATATGCAACTCCTGCAGTTGCGCTTCACTGACGCCGGTCGGCGCTTCGGTCAGAAGGTCCGTCGCCGACTGCGTTTTTGGAAATGCAATGACATCCTTAATGCTTTGCGTATTGGTCAACTGCATAATCAGACGATCCAACCCATAGGCCAAACCGCCGTGTGGAGGAACCCCGTAGCGCAACGCCTCGACAAAAAATCCAAAGCGATTTTGAATTTCTTCCTCACTGATCTGCAAAAATTCAAAGACGCGCTTCTGCAGTTCCGCGTTGTGGATACGGATGGAACCGCCCCCCATCTCTTCGCCATTGCATACGACATCATACGCCATCGCGCGCACCTGCTCCGGGTGCTCCTCCCAGATGGCCAAATCCTCTGTCAGCGGATGCGTGAAGGGATGATGCTTGGAAGTATAGCGCCCTTCTTCTTCGCTGTACTCAAACATCGGGAAATTGACAATCCAGGTAACGGCGAAATCATCCGGATCAAAATGCAGATTGTCCTGTGCCACCTGCACACGCAACATCCCCATCTGTTCCAGCGTTTTATCGCGCTCGCCCAATAAGAACAGCGCCAGATCGCCTTCCTGCAAAGAAAGCGCCTTTACAAAGGCTTCCTGATTGGCTTCCCTCAAATACTTGCCAAAGCTCGCCTGGATACCTGCATCTTTGTGCATCCATAAAAGGCCGGATGCGCCAATTCCCTTGACATACGCGGTGAGACGATCCAACTTTTTGCGGGAATACGCTTTGGAAAGTCCATTAAAATTGATGCCGAAAAGCGACTGCCCTTTTTCCAGCCCCGCACGGAAAAGTTCGAAATCCACCTCCTTTGCCACCCCATCCAAACAATGGATTTCAAATCCGTAACGCAAATCCGGTTTATCGCTGCCGTAACGATCCATGGCTTCCCGATAATCCATCCGCGGAAACGGATCGGGCAATGCAATGCCGCGGAAGGTTTTGAACAGATGGCGAACGAGACGTTCATTGACCGCAAGAACATCTTCCATCGTCACAAAGGACATCTCCAAATCCACCTGTGTAAATTCCGGTTGCCGGTTGGCACGCAAGTCCTCATCGCGGAAGCAGCGCGCCAGCTGATAGTAGCGATCCGTCCCGCCGATCATGAGCAGCTGCTTCATCAGCTGCGGACTTTGCGGCAGTGCGTAAAACTTCCCGGGATTGACACGCGAAGGCACGAGATAATCGCGTGCGCCCTCCGGCGTCGGTTTGCCGAGCATCGGCGTTTCCACCTCGACAAAGCCTTCTTTATACAAAAACTCTCGAAAAATTCGATTGATTTCCGCACGATCGCGCAGCATCTTTTGCATACGCGGTTTGCGCAGATCCAAATAGCGATATTGCAAACGCGTCGCTTCCTGCACCGCATCGTCGTCGCGAATATAAATCGGCGGCGTCTTCGCCTCATCCAAAATGCGCAGCTCTGTACACAGGATTTCAATCTTTCCTGTGGGCAGATCCGGATTTTCCGAGCTGCGCTGCGCCACCACCCCGCGCGCTGCCAATACATATTCCTGGCGAACGCGCTTCGATTTTTCATACAGCGCTTTTTCCGTATTCGGATTGAACACCAACTGCACAAGGCCGCTGAAATCGCGGAGATCGATAAAATTCAAGGCCCCAAGATTGCGCGTCCGCTGCGCCCAGCCCATAACGGTAACCGTCCTGCCGATATCCTCCACGCGCAGCTTTCCGCAAAAATCGCTGCGCTTCATGCCTACGATTGTTTCCATACGCCGTTCCTTTCCGTCTATCTCTGATACGAAGAAAAGGGATTCCCAACGCGTTCCTTTTCCGTATCCGTCACCGGGCCATGTCCCGGAAAAATTTTATAGTTTCGCATCTGTAAGATGCGGTCCACTGACTGTTCCAATTGCGCATAATTTCCGGTAGGCAAATCCCATCGTCCCACGGAGCCCTGAAAAATCAGATCGCCGCAAAAAATCATGTGCTCGACCACATACGAGCAACTGCCCCGCGTATGCCCCGGTGTTTCCAGAACGCGCAGAGAAAACGGAGCAATGCTGTCACCTTCCTTTACTTCGAAATCACAGACAATCGACTGCGCACCCATGCCCATCATCGCCGTTAAATTTGCTTTCGAATCTGCCAGCAAGGGCGCTTCCAATTGCGGTCCCGCGATCGCAGCGCCGTATTTGTCTTTGTAAAAAGCAGCCGCTCCGATATGATCCGCATGGCCATGCGTTAAAAGAATCGTACGCAATTTCAACCCTTCCTCGTCCAACAGGCGCTCGATGCGCGGCGAACGTTCCCCCGGATCAATCCATAGCGCCTCTTTGGAAGAGGGGTCATAAAGTAGGTACGTATTGGTCTGAAAACGCGGCGTTATATCGTGAAAAATTTCCACCGTTCCCACCTTTCACCATTACAATGGACGCCGGGAATCCAACAGAATTGTCACCGGCCCGTCATTCACCAATGAAAACTGCATATCAGCGCCAAAAACCCCCGTTTGCACAGGCAGATCATAGGAGCGACAATGCTCGGCTACCGTCTCAAAGAGTTTCTTCGAACGTTCTCCTTTTTCTGCGCGGACAAAACTGGGACGCCGCCCTTTTTTCGCGTCGCCCAATAAGGTGAATTGCGAAACGAGAAGCATGGCGCCGGTCACATCCTGCACAGAGCGGTTTAACTTCCCCGCTTCATCCTCAAAAATACGCAAATGCGCCAATTTCTCCGCCAACCATTTGGCATCCGTCTCCTGATCACCGGTTTCAACCCCCACCAAAACGGCCAAACCCTGCTCAATTTGACTGATTCGCTTTCCTTCCACATCAATGGAGGCACATTTTACACGCTGCACCACTGCACGCATTTTGACTCCTTCCCGTAAGCCCGATTCGCAGTTCCCCTGCATCATCCATCCACGTCTGCAAGCTACTGACTGACGCGAAACACATCCAACGTGCCCGGCACCTGGCGCAGTTTGCGCATGACATCGGCAATCTGGTCGACATCGGTAATTTCCAGGGTCGCCAGGGTGGAAAAGGTGTGATCGTGATTCGGTCTTGCCGTAAGTCCCACTAAATTAAAGCCCATCTTTGCAATGGCCTCCGCAATATTTGCTAAATACCCCTTGCGGTTTAGCGACGTCACCTGCAACTTGGCATAAAACGAAGTCTGCTCCGTCTGATCCCACTCCACCTCAATCAGGCGCTCCGGCGCAGCATTGTTGATAATATTCGTACAATTCTTTCGGTGAATGGAGATGCCTTTTCCCTTGGTAATATACCCGATGATGGCATCGCCGGGTACGGGCGAGCAGCACTGGGCAAATTTCACCTGCAAATTGCCGATATCTTCGCCGCGAATGCGCACCGTGCGATCGCCAATGCGCTGCGTGTGCGAAGGCATGGGCGATTCTTCCAACCCGACTTCGTGAATCGCTTCACGCGCATGTGCCGCCGTCTTTTCGCGCTGCAGCGCCAGAAACTTCTGGACGACGCTGTTGAGTCCCTGTGAGCCGTATCCGATCGCCGCAAAGAGATCATCCGCCGTCGGATACTTCATCCGCTCCCGGACCGTGTCAATCCATTCTTCCGTCAGCACCTCGGAAGCGCGCAGACCCTCTTTGCGGATGTCACGCTCCAGCATTTCGCGCCCGTTTTCAATATTTTCCGCACGCTTCTGGTGCTTAAAATACTGACGGATTTTTTGTTTTGCCTGCGAGCTTTTGACAATTTTAAGCCAGTCCGAAGAGGGACCGGTCGAATTCTTTGACGTAAGAACTTCGACAATGTTTCCATTTTCCAACGGCACATCGATTGGCACCATGCGCCCATCCACCTTCGCGCCGACACAGTGATTTCCGACGTCGCTGTGTACGCGGTACGCAAAGTCAATCGGCGTCGAGCCCTTCGGCAATTCAATCACATCGCCCTTGGGACTGAAAACGTAGACTTCATCGCTAAAATAATCGCCTTTCAACGTCTCCAGAAATTCTCCGGAATCCGTTGTCGTCTTCTGCCACTCCATCAATTGGCGCACCCAGTTGAGTTTTTCGTCAAAATTGGACGATTTGGAAAGACCCTCTTTGTACTTCCAATGCGCGGCGATGCCGTATTCCGCCGTCTGGTGCATCTCATAGGTTCGTATCTGCACTTCAAAGGTTTCGCCCTGCGGACCGATCACCGTGGTATGCAACGACTGGTACAGATTCGGTTTGGGCATGGCAATATAGTCTTTGAAGCGGCGCGGAATCGGCTTCCACATCGTATGCACAACCCCGAGGACGGAATAACAGTCCTTTACCGTATCTACCAAAACGCGAATCGCCGTTAAATCGAAAATTTGGTCAAATGTCTTGCCTTGGCGATGAATCTTCTTATAGATAGAATACAAGCTTTTTGGACGCCCCGTAATTTCGTAATGCAGGCCCAATTCGTCCAGTTTTTCGCTTAAATCCTTCGCAATGCGTGTAATGTATGCCTCTCGATCCGAGCGCTTCCGATCGATCAGCTCGGCAATTTCATAATAGGCGTCGGGATCGAGATATTTGAGGCAAAGATCTTCCAGTTCCCACTTAATCGTCGAAATTCCCAGTCGATGGGCAATCGGCGCATAAATCTCAATGGTTTCTTTCGCCTTTTCAATCTGTTTTTCCCGGGTTTTGTAATCCAAGGTGCGCAAATTATGCAGACGATCCGCCAACTTCACAATAATGACGCGAATATCATTCGCCATGGCCATGACCATTTTTCGGTAATTGTCGACACGATTGTCCACTTTGGATTTCGACTGGATCTGCTTCAACTTCGTGACGCCATCGACGAGCGTTGCAATTTCTTCCCCGAAATCCCGGGCCATTTCCTCATACGTAATTGGCGTGTCTTCCAACACATCGTGCAAGAGCGCCGCACAGATCGTGGCGTCGTCCATGTGTAATTCCGTGAGAATCATCGCTACATTAAGCGGATGGGTAATATAGGGCTCGCCGGAATTTCGCTTTTGTCCCGCATGCGCTTCCTCGGCATACTGATAGGCGCGTCGAATTAGCGCTACATCCGCATTCGGATTATACGCTTGTACCGCTTGAATCAATTCATCCAAACTCATCGCCGCTCCTTTCCCGGAAATTTCAAATTCCGACACCTTTAATAAAATATTATAACACGAAATGCGATCTATCCATCAGGCGGAAATACGCACATCTTCCAAAATCAATTGCAACGAGCTTCGCCCATTGTATTCATTACGCTCCGGCGAATACACAATATCCAGATTCAAATTCGCGCTTCTTCCCGAAAGCAATGCTTCCGTTTCGCTGCTGGCTTCCCGCCGCAGCATTTCCACCGTCTCCTCCGCGCGAAAAAGCACGCCCTGCACCCGGCGCCCTTCTTTTTCAAGGGCAATCTGTAGCACATTTTGACTTTTTCCGACAAGGCGCATCGCCCGGACATGCAAATTTTTTTCGCCGAAACGCGGCTTCGGATTCCCGATGCCGAATGGTTCCAGTTGTTCAATAAGGTCGATGACCTGAAAATCGAGTCGCCGCAGATCCAGCGGGCAATCCAGCTCAAGTTCCGGCTCAAAATCTTTGGCTTCCAAATCCGCCTCGGACTCGAAAAGTGCGCGCAACCGCTCAAAATCCGCTTTGCGAATTGTCATCCCGCAGGCCATGGCATGTCCGCCGAACGCAACATATTCCTTGCGGTGCGCATTGAGTTTTTCGAACATCGAATACGCAGGTATACTGCGACCGGATCCCTTCAGCAACGGCTCCACCTCTTCCTGTGCATCCGTAAATACCAAGGTCGGTCTTCCGGTGCGCTCTTTCACGCGCCCGGCAATCAAGCCGCAGACACTTTCGTGCACCTCCGGCAGGTAGAGCATGACAATGGAAGGAAGTGCCGTTGTCCGGTCGTCCAGCAAAGAAATCGCCTGCTCCACGCCATCTTTCATCATCGCTTTTCGTTCCTCATTGAGATCGACGAGCTGACGCGCGTATTCCGCCAAATCGTCCTCGTTATCTTCGAGGAAGAGTTCCACGCCGAGACGCGCTGTAAACAAACGCCCGGAGGAATTGATACAGGGACCGATTAAAAAGCCGACGGTATAGGCGTTGACTTCTTTTTCCCAGCGCAAACAAGATAAAAGCGCCTGAACGCCCGGATTGGGCGAGTGATTCAGCTGTTCCAAGCCCAGGCTCACCAGTGTGCGATTCTCACCGACCAGTGGCATCATATCGCAGATGGTACCCAATGCGGCAAACTGCAGAAGAGGTGCCGCAGCTTGCCGCGGTTCACCAAGCGCGGCGAACAGACCTTCGATCAGCTTGAACGCCACCCCGGCGCCACAAAGATCCGCAAAAGGATACCCGGAAGTGCAGCTGTGCGGATTGAGGACGGCCAACGCAGGCGGCAATTTTTCTTCCCCTTCTTCTTCGACGATTTGATGGTGGTCGGTGACAATGACCGCAATCCCCTGCTCCTTCGCGTATTGCAGCGCCTCAAACGCGGCAATTCCGTTGTCGCAGGTAATCAAAAGCCCCACGCCTTCGCGCTTCGCCTCATCCACCATGGCACAGTTTAACCCATATCCATCCTCCATGCGATTCGGAATCACATAGGAAACTGCCTGCTGCGGATCGACGCCCTGTTGTGTGGCTAAGTAGCGCAAACCGCGCACGAGAATTGCCGTGGCGGCAACCCCGTCCTGATCGTAATCTCCGGCAATGCGTATGCTGACATCCGAGGAGAGGGCATCGACGATCCCCTCCACCGCCTGCTCCATTTGCGCAAAGAGAAACGGATCGAAAAGGTCATCCAAACGCGGATGAAGATAGCGCTGTACCTCTTCTTTGGTGGCAAGACCCCGGTTTCCCAAGAGAACCCGTTCCAACGGAGAAAGCCCCTCCACTGCCGCAAGCGCCTGTACATTTTTTCTTTTATAATTCAAAAACCACCGCACGACCGTCTCCTTTCCGCATCCTGCGCGGAACAAAACAAGAGACAGGCCCGTGGACTCTGTCTCTTTTCTTCCAACTACTTGTCGGCGTCTTCGTCCGCGTCGACCGTATTGTCGTCTTTCGGCTCCTTCGTTTCTTTTTCCGACGCTTTATCGTACGGCGTGCCCGCTGCGGGTCGAACAATGTACGACAGCGCCTGGGAAAGAAATTCCATGCGCATGTGATCGCTGCCCGTCTCAATCTCGAAGCTGTCGTCACGCACCGCCGTCACGCGTCCGCGGATGCCGCCGATCGTGACCACGCGGTCGCCCACCTTTAAGCTGCTGCGCATTTGTTTTTCTTGTTCCTGACGCTTCTTCTGGGGGCGAATCATGAGAAAATACATCAAAACGCCCATTGCTAGAAGCATGATAATAGAAGACATTCCCTGTGGCATTCTTTCCTCCTCTTTTGGTTACTGCTCTCATTTTACCATAGTTTTTCACTTTGCAAAGTTGCTGCCCAGTCCGTATGTGCGGTAAAAGGCATCCTTTTCTTCCAAAAAGCGATCTTCCAAAATCGCTTGACGAATGCGGCGCATCATCTGAATCAAAAAGGACAAATTGTGAATCGTCAAAAGACGCGCTCCTAAAATTTCATTCACGCCGACCAGATGACGCAAATACGCTCGTGAAAAGTTCGTACAAGTATAACACGAACAATGCGGATCCAGTGGACCGAAATCCATTTGAAATTTCGCATTGCGAATTGTCAGCGGACCTTCATGGGTCAATGCCGTTCCGTGGCGGGCAATGCGCGTTGGCAGGACGCAATCCGCCATATCCACGCCCGCCTCCACCGATTCAAACAGGTAATCCGGTGTACCGACCCCCATGTTGTAGCGCGGTTTGTCTTTTGGAAAAAGTGGCAGGGTACTGCGAAGAATGCGCAAAAAATCTTCTTTCGGCTCGCCGACACTGATTCCGCCGATGGCATACCCGTCCAAATCGCGTGCGAAAGTTTCCTCCGCGGAGCGCCGACGAAGATCTTCATAAAATCCGCCCTGGACAATGCCGAAAAGCGCCTGATCGGAGCAGGTTTTGGCTTCTTTACAGCGATCCAACCAGCGCAGCGTGCGCTCCATGGAGCGTTTCGTGTAGTCGTAATCCGCCGGATAGGGCACGCATTCATCAAAGGCCATCATAATATCCGAGCCCAGATCCGTTTGAATTTCAATCGACTTCTCCGGACTGATAAAGTGCTTGGATCCGTCAATATGTGACTGAAATGCCACGCCCTCTTCCTCAATCACACGAGAATCGGAGAGACTGAACACCTGAAAGCCGCCGGAATCGGTGAGAATCGGAAAATCCCAGTGCATAAAGGAATGAAGCCCACCGGCGCCGCGAATCACTTCCTGTCCCGGGCGCAAGTAGAGATGGTAGGTATTTCCCAGAATGATTTGTGCGCCGATCGCACGCAGTTCTTCGGGCGTCATGGTTTTCACCGTCGCTCGAGTCCCCACAGGCATAAACACCGGCGTTTCAATGGTGCCGTGCGGCGTGTGCAGGAGACCTGCCCGCGCGCCGCTGGGATCTTCATGAATCAGTTCATAGTGAATGGCTGTCATACGCGCTCCGTTCGTTTGCGATCGTAAATCAACATGGCATCTCCGAAACTGAAAAAGCGATATCGTCTTTCCACCGCCAATTGATACGCCGCCAAGATTTTTTCGCGCCCGACAAAGGCGGCAATCATCATAATCAGCGTTGATTTCGGCAGGTGAAAGTTCGTGATAATGCCGTCAATCGCCCGATAGGTATAGCCCGGATAAATGAAAATATCCGTCCAGCCGCTGTCTGCGGTGATTTTTCCGCACTTATTCATCACAGATTCCAAGGTGCGCGTCGAGGTCGTCCCCACGGAAATCACGCGCCCGCCGGAAGCGCGCGTGGAATTGATTAAATCCGCGGTTTCCTGCGGCAAGACATAGTACTCCGAATGCATCTGGTGATTTTCAATTTCCGCTTCTTTTACCGGGCGAAAGGTTCCCAGACCCACATGCAAGGTGAGCGTCGCGATTTTCACACCCATGCTTTGTAAACGCGCCAATAATTCCTTGGAAAAATGTAATCCGGCCGTCGGCGCGGCTGCCGATCCGTTGACGCGCGCATAGACGGTCTGATACTGACTGGGGTCATCCAGCCGCTCCGTAATATACGGCGGCAAGGGCATCGTGCCCAATTGATCCAGGATTTCCTCAAAAATCCCTTCGAAAGAAAAGCAAATAATGCGCTGCCCGTCAGAAAGAATGTCGGTAACCTTTCCTTCCAAAAGCTCCGAAAAAACAATTTTCGTGCCCACCTGCATTTTACGGCCCGGCTTAACGAGACACTCCCAATCGGTACCGGACGTGTTGCGCAGAAGCAGCACTTCAATTTTTTCCGAATGCCCCGGTCGCGCACCGAAGAGGCGCGCCGGCAACACTTTGGTGTCGTTAATTACCAAACAGTCCCCCGGCGCAAGCAGGCTTTCCAGTTCATAAAAGCGGTGATCCTCGACGTCCCCTGTCGATCGGTCCATCACCATCAGGCGACAATTTTCCCGCTTTGTCTCAGGATGTTGCGCAATCAGCGCGGGATCCAGTTCAAAATCAAAATCATCCGTTCTCATTCTTTCCTCCGGGCAAGGGAAGCCCAAAATGGCGATATGCCTTTTCCGTCAACATGCGTCCGCGCGGCGTGCGCGTTAAAAATCCGATTTGCAGCAAATAGGGTTCAATCACATCTTCGATCGTAACGGATTCCTCTCCGACCGAGGCGGCAATTGTATCAATGCCGACGGGACCCCCGCCGAAATTCTCCGCGATAACCTCGACGACGCGCCGGTCATCGCGATCCAGTCCCAAGGGATCGACTTCCAACATCGAAAGCGCCTTTTTTGCGACGGCCAGTGTAATGGTTCCTTCGGCACGCACCTCTGCAAAGTCGCGGATGCGTTTGAGCAGCCGATTCGCCACGCGCGGGGTGCCGCGCGAGCGACGCCCGATTTCCAAAGCCGCCTCCGGTTCAATGGGCACGCCGAGGATATGCGCGGATCGTTTTGCAATATGCGCCAGTTCCTCTTCGCTGTACAGTTCGAAAGTCAGCAATACGCCAAATCGATCGCGCAGCGGCGAGCTGAGCATGCCGGATCGCGTTGTCGCGCCGATCAGGGTGAAATGCTCCAAGTCAATGCGCAGACTCTGGGCCGTCGTGCCCTTTCCCACCATGATGTCCAATGCAAAATCTTCCATTGCCGGATAAAGAATTTCCTCAATGCTGCGGTTCATACGATGAATCTCATCGATGAAGAGCACATCGCCCGACTTCAAATTGCTAAGAATACTAGCTAAATCGCCCTGGCGTTCGATCGCCGGCCCCGAAGTCATTTTCAAATGCGCGCCCATCTCGTTCGCAATGATGTTTGCGAGAGTGGTTTTGCCCAATCCCGGCGGTCCCGAAAGCAGTACATGATCCAAGGATTCCTGACGCTGTTTGGCGGCATGAATAAAAACGCCTAACTTTTCTTTCGTTTTTTCCTGTCCGATATATTCGTCCATCCAGCGTGGGCGCAGAGTATTTTCATTTTGTTCATCTTCCAAACGCACGCTCGGGTCAATCAATCGTTCATCAAACATCCAAACCTCCTACAAGCGCGATGTGCAGCAGCCACTCGAAAATTCGCTACGATAACTCGCGCAATGCCAGCCGAATCAAAGACTCCAGATTTTCAAAATCATCTACACGTCCCAACGCTTCCTGTGCTTCTGCTCGCTGATACCCCAAATTGACAAGTGCCTCCAGGGCGACTTGCCGTTCGTCGCTCGACCGCACCGATACGGGTTTATGTGCGACATAACCCGCCTTTTCAATGGGATCCAGCAATTCCAAAAGAATCCGACTGGCCGTTTTCTTCCCAATGCCCGGCGCCTGCACCAACGCCTCCACATCCGACTGTAAAATCGCTTGGCGCAGTGCATCGACCGTCAAGGTCGACAACAGGGAAAATGCCGCTTTCGGTCCGACCGCCGTGACTTTCGTTAAAAGCAGAAACATCTCTTTTTCTTCTTTTGTGGCAAAGCCGTAAAGCGAGAGCGCATCTTCCCGCACATTGAGCAGTACGTACACTTTATAGCGTCCACCCACCTGAAAATGCGACATCGATTGCTGCGATGTCGCAATGCGATACCCAATTCCATTGTTCTCGAGGATCAGTTCGCCGTCTTCTACGCCCTGCACCTCGCCGATTATGTAGGCATACATAATATCCTCACTTCATGCGGTGTTGTTCTTTGAAACGCTGCGCAAAGGCATGGCACACCGCCACCGCCAGCCCGTCCGCCGCATCATCCGGCTGCGGAATTTCCTTCAAATGTAAAAGCATACGAATGGATTCCTGCATTTGGCGTTTCGTCGCACGCCCGTACCCGGTGATCGATTGCTTGATCATCGACGGTGTATACTCGTACAGCCCCAATCCCTTTCGCACGCCGGAAAGGACTTCCACTCCGCGCGCCTGCGCCACCATGATGCCCGTCGTCTTGTTCTGGTAAAAGAAAAGTTCCTCAAAGGCGATTTCCTGGGGTTCGTATGTCTCAATCAACTGTTCCATCTGGATGTCGATCTGCAGTAGGCGCTGATCAATGGGCATGCCCGCAGGGGTTTCAATGCAGCCATAGGCGCGCGGGCGCAGCCGCGTTCCGTCATAGGCAATGATACCATATCCGACCCGTGCAATGCCCGGATCGATACCCAATATGATCATCCGGCATACCTTTCCAGCACCGCATCATTCACGCCGTTCCAGAAGGCATCCTTATACACTTTTGTCACATTATTGTACAGGTATTGATTGCATTTGTTGTAAATATGATGCAATTCGCGTATGGTCAAATTGTTCTCTTCCACACACAAACGCGACAGGTCGTCCCAATCGAGAACAATCTGTTTATCAATATTTTCATTTAAGCGATAAATTTTATAGCGCAGCACGCGACGGCAATACGCACTCGTCAAATGTTTGAGATCTGAAAAATAACGGCTGTCCTCTTTTAAAGAATAAAAAAGATCCGATTTCAGCCCCATGGCCTTGCCGTATTTCGTACGCTGAAACAAATCACGCATCCGGCTCAATTCATCGGGCGCGTACAGTTCCAAGGCACAGCGTTCCAATTGGTCGACCCAGAAGTCGGATCGGTATCCCTTGGAATAGGCATCAATGACCACCGACATCTCAAAGCGATTCACATCGTCATTCACGAGACGCCGCAGCGCCAATATGATGTAATCGCGGTCTTTGCGTTCCTGCAGGGACCGCTTCAGAGCCGTGTTCAAGCGCTTCATAAGCCGATAGCTCGGTTTCAAATTGTGATAGCGATGACGATGATCCAGCATGGAGAGTAAAATGTGCATGGCATCTGCATCGCTTTCGTATAAAAAATTGTGTTCCAACGCTTTTTCAACGTTGCGCAAACTGTCGATCACAGACGCCTCACCTCCAAGTAGTATTCATCTTAGCACGAAAAAAAGAGAGCGGGTAGTAGATTCCGGGCGCAGAAATTGTCATGTGCTTGTCAAATAGGCGGGAAAACAATGGAAATCAATTGCTTGCGCCTTTTCAAAAATCTCTGAAAGTTTTTTCGATTTATAATTTTACCCCTGCTCTATTATTTATTATAATAAAAGAAACGTTCCCCCGACTCTTTATTGAATCGATCCGAAGAAAGAGGAAAAAGATGAATCGACCGCTCGTGATCGGCGCCGCAGAGCGCCCCGTTTCCGTCAACAGTTGTATGCTCAACCGCCATGGCGCAATTTTCGGCGCCACCGGAACGGGAAAAACCGTGAGTTTGAAGGTACTTGCTGAACAACTTTCTTCCATCGGCGTCCCGGTTTTTCTTGCCGATGTCAAAGGAGATCTGGGAAGTGCCGCCGTTGCCGGGGAATTGAATGCTTCGTTACAAAAGCGACTGGATCGCATCGGCTGCTCCGATTATGAACCGGAGAGTTTTCCGGTTGAGTTTTTTGATCTCTTCGGCGAAGAGGGCATTCCCCTTCGTGCTACCATTTCAGAGATGGGACCGCTTCTGCTGTCTCGAATTCTCGGCCTGAATGAAACCCAGGCGGGTGTGCTCAACATCTGCTTTTCCGTGGCGGATGAAAGCGGGCTATTGCTGATCGATTGCAAAGATTTGCGCGCCATGCTCAATTACATCGACGAGAATAAAGCCTCTTTGAAAGCGCATTATGGAAATATCGCCGGTTCTTCCATCGGCGCAATTCTGCGCGCTCTGTTGGTGTTGGAAGAACAGGGCGGATCTTCCTTTATCGGCGAACCCGCTTTTGATGTACAAGACTTTTTCCGAATGGACAACGCGGGGCGTGGCTATTTTTCTATTCTTTCCGCCGGTCGTTTGTTGCAGTCCCCCACGCTTTACGCCACCTTCCTCTTATGGCTGTTTACAACGCTTTATGAATCTTTGCCGGAAGTCGGCGACCCGGATCAACCGAAGTTAGTCTTCTTCTTTGATGAAGCGCATCTGCTTTTCAATGATCTTTCCCCGGAATTGGAGCACCGCATTGAACAAGTCGTGCGGCTGTCCCGTTCCAAGGGACTTTCCATCTTCTTTATTTCCCAAAGTCCGCTGGACATTCCCGACCCGATCCTTGCGCAGTGCGGGAATATCATTCAGCATGGTCTGCGCGCCTATACGCCGAAGGAACAGGCGGCGGTGCGAAAAATTGCGCAGAACTTCCGTCAGAACGGCAGTTTTTCCGTGGAAGAGGCGATTTCTTCCCTTTCCGTGGGCGAAGCGCTGGTTTCGGTCTTGGATGAAAAGGGGATTCCTCAAAATGTTGAACGTGTACTGATGGCACCGCCGAAGAGCAGTCTTCGCGCAATCGACCCACTGCGGCGTTCCCAAATCATCAACAACTCTTCCCTGTATGAAAAATATGCACAGGCAATTGATGCAAAAAGCGCCTATGAAATTTTAGAGGAACAAGCGGAAGAAAAGCGCCTAGAAGCGGAGCGACAAACGCTCATGGAGGTGCAGAAAAAAGAAGAGGCCTTGGCACAAAAGGAAGAAGAGAAGAAATTAGCGCAGCTCGAAAAGGAAAAACGCGCGCAGGAACGGGAGGCGGCACGACAAGCATCGCGCGACCCAGGCCGGCGCTTTGCGAACCAGGTCATGGGATCTGTCGGACGGGAACTGGGCCGACAGATTACGCGCAGCTTCCTAGGAATTTTCAAAAAGTAGTGATTGGTTGCGGTTTTGAACCTGCAGAAAGGAAATTCAAATGCAAAAACGTATGGCCGTCATGGCGGGTACCCCTGTAGATACCGCTTTTGGTGAAAAATTGTTCCACCCTTTGGATCAGAACCTCATTGCGGTGCCCATCTCAAAAAACCCATCGCAACAGAATTTTTTTCAAACTCTTCCCCCGGAAAAGAAAAAACAGCGTTTACAGAAGGAATTGCAGGCATTGGTGGAGCAGGGTGTCGGACTTTTGGTCGTATACTGCAATTCGCTGAGCAGCGCCGTGGATTTTGATGCGCTCTCAAAAGAGTTCCCCCTTCACATCCTCACCCCCTTACATGCCTATAAAACCTATGCGGCGTCTTATCACAGCTTAGGGGTCATTGCCGCCAATGCGCAGGGCTGCGCCGGCATCGAGCGCGTCCTGTGCCAGACAAATGAAGCGCTGCGCGTAGATTCCATCGGCTGTCTGGCTTGGCCGCTGGCCATTGAAGCAAAAAAAGATCCCGAACGTCTCGTGGAAGAGGAAGGCTTGTTGGAAAGTATCGCCTTTTTTGAAAGAAGACGCGTCGAAGCCATTGTTTTCGGCTGCACGCACTTCCCCTATTTTCTCGACACCTATCAAAAACGGACATCCATTCCCTGCTTAAATCCCGATGAATATCTGCTGGCGGAAGCAAAACAGTTTTTTACCGACAATATCTAAGTTTCATTCGGCCAATCAATTGTGCGGGTTTCTCTTTGATCCACCGCCGACACTTAATCGTCCCTTTTTTTGAATGGACCTTTTCCGATACCAATCCAACAATAAAATGACAAAAAGGAGTATCGCATTCAGTAATAGACCCCATCGAAAAAGGAACCTGCGGATGATTCTCTGTTCCATCATCCGCAGGTTCGTATACATTGATTCTCTTTTTCGTGCAAAATTTACAAAAGTGCAACCGGAATGAATCCCATCGGTTCTATTTCTGCAGTTTCTCCATCAATACCGTACCGACGGCATATCCGGAGGCAAGCGCCCAACCCACATCGGAGCCGGGAATCGAGTCATCACCACGAGCGCCACCGGCTACATCGCCGCAAGCATATAGGCCTTCAATGACCGCTCCATCGGTATTCATGACCTGCAAATCCGAGTTGATTTTCAATCCGCCCAATGTAGTGGCATAGCGCGGTTTTTGTTCCACCAAATAGTAAGGACCGTCACCTATTTTTTCTTTCATATACTGCGGTGCACGACCGAATTCCTCATCAACGCCATTTTCCACATAACTATTATAGGTCTCTACGGTTTGCTTCAGAGCTTCCCCATCAACGGATACAATTTTCGCCACATCCTCAATGCTATCTGCATGGGCAAAATACGGCATATCTTTTCCGTTATTTTCCAACCATCCGTCTAACATTTCCTGAGAAATTCCATAGCCGGCGACATTATCCCGAAAAGCATCAAAGGTTTTTTGATCCATGAAGAGGAACAGACGACCATCTTCCTGCTTTGCCATTTCCTTGACAATTTCGATGCCGGCCGCTCGTTCGTTCACCACACGTTTTCCGTTGCGATCGACCAAGATACCACTGACATCCCAGGTTGCCATGGAACCGTTATAGGTCGATTTTGCAATGCCCGGCATCCATTCAACACCGTTTTCAAACAACTCCACATATCCCTGATTCACAACATCGGCGCCAATTTTCTGGGCCATTTCCATTCCTTCGCCTTGCGCCAACTGTGCTCCGTAAAAAACAAAGTTTTGCAAAGACTCCGGCAATAAATCTTTTCTGGCACCGTAGCTGCCCGTAGCCAAAACGGTCGCAGCTCCGCGCACATGATAGCGGGTTCCTTCGGCATCCACTGCTTCTACGCCGACGACTTTACCCTCTTCCACCAGCAAATTGGTCACTTTGGTTTGAAGATGGACATCCACCTTGGTGTCTTTTAATCGAGCGACCAGGGCATCGTTCAGCCCTTTTCCGGCGCCGACATACACCATGGCACGGTCAATTTTATTTTCACCCAAAGGCGTCAGTGCATCCGGGATGGGCGCCTTCACATAATCATTAATCCAGTCTGTCGCCGGTCCCATGCTTTGGCAGTACAGCGTCAAATCCCCAGGAATACTCTTGTTCCCACCATTGACCATGATATCATTGTATACGGCTTCTTCACTGTCGTCTGTGATGCCGTATTTTTCTTCTTGCAATTTGGATCCAGTGATTAACGTATATGCTCCGCTAAGGGCAGTATGTCCGCCCATCATGGCATTCTTTTCTAAGAGGGTCACGGAAAGTCCGGCTTCATCCGCACGCATTGCAGCAATGGCTCCGGAACCGCCTCCGCCAACTACGACAACGTCCGTGTTGAGTTCTACGATCTCATCCTTGGGATGTTTTTCTTCGGCCATACTGAACTTATCGACATCTCCACCGGCCTGTTTAATGCAATCCAACACTGCTGTTTTTATGGCATTTGAAGTAACGGTTGCACCCGCGAGTGCATCCATGCCAACGGTCTGTTTTTCAACAATTTCCTTTGGTAAGGTATCAAAAACGATATTCGTAACGGTTTCTGTCTCTTCATTTTTGAGAATGTTAACGGCAACAATCTCTTTGTCTGAAAATTCAACGGACAATTCCAAAGTTCCATTGTGACCGGTCGCTTTTGCCGTATACGTGCCGGCTTTGAAGCCTTGGTTTTCTTCCTTTGCATTCGACGCATTGCTTTCACCAGACATTTCCGTCGAAGCAGAATCCTTCTCTTCCGTTGAAGTTGACTTTTCTCCGCCTTGCCCGCAGGCCGTCAACATCATTAGAAACGCAAGTGCCAGGGCCCATTTTTTCAAGTGTTTCATCAAAACTCCTTTCCTCGTTTTGTACATCAACAGCCGGATCTTCAATCGCTGATTGATGCACTTGTTGTTGACAAACAATTGGTCTAAATTTCACTCCGAATGCCAATTTCATTTTCTCAAATGTATCAAATTCCGTCAAGAATCGTTTTCATGGTTGTGAAGGGGATCATTTCTTATTCGTTTTCGTAGGCAGTAATCGAGTTGATTTTTCATGGGGTTGCCGCATTGTAAATTTGTTTTTTGATTTTTTACTATTTTCGTCGAAAGTCTTATGCGTGGAATGTCGTGCAATAAAAAAGCAACGGGTGTTTGCCCACTGCTTTACTCACACTATTTTGTTTTAATTACACAAAACGCTCACCTGTAGCGCGCTCCCATTCTTTTTTTTTCTTTATCCAGTACTGTGCATTCTTATATGCTTCTCTTGCACTTTCAGGAGCATCTTCTGATAAATAACTATCTTTTCCATCAATGACTATATAAGGTCTCGCATAAATTGCAGATTTTTTCATCGCATCACAATATTTATCAAAATCAAAATTTACCATCATTCTTTATTCTCCTTACTGTATTAGTAATTTTTTTCTTTTCTCTTAAAACATTCAACCACATTTTAGGTAAATCTTATTCTGCAACGTTTTATTTTATTTGCCACTGACTGAAGTATTTAATTATATTATACACTCTTTTTCATCGAGCCTACTTCTAAATCCCTATAAGAAGATTATACAAAATCACAAATATCCGTCTTTCCAAATGCTTTCACCACAACATCCAATATTACTCAACTCCAAAACTCATAAGTCTCTGTAAATCACCATCTTCCAGCCTAATAAACCTGGTTCACTGCTTTCTATTCTTTATAGTCACTCACTCTACTCCCTACAGCGACCCTTCGTAAGGCTTAAGCATAAATTTCTCCCAATAAAAAAGCAGCGGCGTTTTCCTACTGCTTTACTCATAATATTTTGTTTTTTTAATTATCTAAAACGTTCGCCTGTGGAGCGCTCCCATTCTTTTTTCAATCCCAGCCAATACATAGACTCCTTGTACATTTGCTTTATATCGTCAGGTGCATCTGGAGAAAGATAACCGCGTCCATCTTTAACTTTCATATATGGCATAACATACAGGTTGAAGTTTTTTTCTGCGGCCATGTATTTTTTGAAATCAAAGTCATCAATCATTAGTCAATCTCCTTTCCAGATGCTCTAATATTGGTGCCTTCTCCGCAAGAAGCCTTGCGTTCGATTCCGCAATAGGTTCTTTATTTTCATGGCAAAACACATATTATGCCCATATTCGCTGGCATGTTTAAATATATTATAACCTTCTTACAGCAAGTCATTCATAAGGTCCTCGGAATACAGTTTAACCAATTCCAGAATATTTTCTCTGCTAAATATTCTCTCTGCTGCCCCACAAATTGTTCGATTTCTAAATTTATGCACCAATATAAATCATTTGTTCCTAAATTCATAAACTGCATCTACATTGTTTACTAATAGCTGTTCAAATATTACAACATTTTTTCAATTATATGTACGTCCTTTATTTGCTTGTCGCTTATTAAAAACCATCTGTAATGCTTTCCATAATACACAACCACGTCCTATTTAACACCCCTGGGGCGCCGGATCCGGATCCCGGGCTCTTCAGTCATCCGGGTTTCGGTGATGCCGGAGGCCACACATCTCCCAAATAAAAAAGAAGACGCATGGTTAGCGCCTTCTTACTCTTGTTAAATGTTGTTCAGAAACTTAGTGAACCCATTCCCAAACTTCATCACTTACCTTCACATTCTCAATTTTTTGTTCATACCCAAGAATCTCATCAGTATAAACAATGTCTTTATCCATATCACCCCAGTTTGTAGGCCACCAAAATTGTGAATAATCAGTAGTATTTGAAGTATCTTCAATAAATTGAGAACCTAAACTATCAAATTTTGCAGCAGTATCAGCAGCGCTTACATAAAAATATTCAGTCTTAAAATATATAGATTTCTCTTCAGCTGATAATTCATCATATGATTTATGATTTTGATCATAATAATAATCACCACGTGTAAAGTTAATAAACCACCGATCACGAGTATAATAATCATAAATAGGCTTATCTAAATCATCAACCTCGCGCTCCTCATACTTTGCATCAGCAGTCTTAATATAACGCTCAATAATCTGATTCACTGGAGCAATTGTCTCAACATCAGATACTAGTTCAGAACTCTTCTTCACACCATTCACATACTTCACATTATATGTTTTCGTACCTGAACCTTCTTTACATCCCTGATAAACACGGGATTCACCACCGCTTGAAGCATAATTATCTAAAGTCTTGAAAGGAATCGAATAGGTTTCTGTTTCTGTCTTATACTCTACACCGTCCTTCGGCTTTTCGGCAGGCTTATTCGGAGCAGGATTACTTGGTTTTTGCTGTTCCTCCACTTCTTTCTTTACAATAGAGGAAGCAACATCCGTTCCCGTCTGCTCTGCACTCTTTGCAACAGGTTTATTTTCATCCACTTTCTTTTGAAGCTCTGCGTCACTCTTGTAGGCTTCTAAAATCTTCTGCCCCTCTTCTTTGCCATAAGAAGCTTCCACCATGCTTTCAAGCTTCTTACGCGTTTCCTGATCGACGACGCTATCATCTTTTGATGCTGCTAACTTAGCTAATTCTTTCACTTCCTCTTTACTAAGTTCTTTTCCACCTTCCCCGATGACTTTTCCATCTTTGACTTCCGCCGCGCCGACATACTCAACAAGCTCTTTTGCCGTGCGTTCTTTCTTCTTTAAGTCTTTTGCAGCTTGTTCCGAACTTACCACTTGTTGTTTTGCATCCGAATTCTTTGGAGCGGTCATGGATGCGATGGCGATGCCGAAAACTAAAGCCATCACACCGATGCCGCCAAAAATTGCCAGCTTCTTATTTCTCTCTTTTTTGTCCCTCTCTTGATTATCCATAAATTTCTTCTCCTTTTTATTCATAATGCCAACGCAGAAGCAATAAATTATTCATGTTATTGTACCCCCCAGCAAATTTTTCAATACGTAGCCTTTCACGAAGTTGTAGGGCAAGTTGAATGGTAGAGAAATAATGAAATGATATTCTTTCCATCTACAGACAATTGCTTTAATACAAATGATATAATAAAAAAACAGGAGGTTTGATAGTGATTATTTTTGGAGTATTCAAATAGTTTTTCCGGATATTCGCAGCGTCTAATCAAGGAATATGGAATGCTCAGAAGTATCTGATCACCTGCATGCTGCCAATGAAGTCGAGAAAGAGAAATGGAGCTATATATTTGTTGATCCTAAAGCCAGCCGTAGGGCTGCGCGTGACAAGCAAGAGCAGATCAAACAAATCAATCGGGAGCTTGATAAAATGAATAACGATTGAGATATAACTGCAATGAAACATCTTGAGGTTAAAAAATACACAACAATGAAGAAAAAATTTATTACAATTCTAGTTGCTATCGTTGCCATCGGCAGTACGGCTATGATGCTTTTTGCGTGGAAAAACCGTGGAAATAATAAAAATATCTACATGACTACAGCTGAAACAGAGTTTTCCGCATTTGATAACTTTTTAATGGATGATGTTGGAATTCAAGAGGTTCCATCTTATTTAGTTTGTAAAGACGGAAAGATTTTAGGTCAAATATTGGGAAATATTCCAATTGAAGATTTTCAGGATCAGTTAACAAAAATAGTTGTTGAAGAGAAAGAAATTAAATGTACGGATTCTGATTCTGATATCTATAATCCTTTTTCAAAGGAAGTATTATCTTTCTATGACTTACTAAAAGATAAAGATTTAGTATTAGTGGAAGTTCATATGTTTGATTGTAAGGACTGTAAACAGGCCGACGATAAAGAGGAAAACGAGTTAAGTTATACGGAGACAATTCGTCATTTAGTAAAAACGACTTTTTATAGATACTATATTAAATCTGAAATTAAAGATATTGTAGAAAAATATCGTTAGTAAGACCATTTTTATTTTGCTGTCGAGTGGTCGACTAAGTGGGTGTATTCTTTTGACATACTCTTTTCGAAGTTATTCTGCTGCCCTCGATTTCCTTGTGCCAATTACGTTTGTGTAATCCTTTCAGCATAATCGTTTCAAGTTATGCTACCGTAGGCTGGGTAGGAAAGCATATACAGAAACAATATCCAGCCATCCCTCATGAAATACTTTTTTTGGAACACCTCATGACTAGAAAGTAGATTGTTACTCAAGTAAAATTTCATGCTTAAAGTACAAAAAACCGCTTGAAATCAAAGATTCCAAGCGGTTTATTTGGAGCCGACAAAAGGACTTGAACCCTCAACCCTCTGATTACGATTCAGATGCTCTACCAATTGAGCTATGTCGGCATGTCTCTCAACCCCATCCGGAATCGAAAGACGATTTGGCAACTTCCTACTCTCCCAGGTCGTCTCCAACCAAGTACCATCGGCGTAAAAGAGCTTAACTTCTGTGTTCGAGATGGGAACAGGTGGATCCTCTTTGCCATTGTCACCATATATGCGTTTCCACGCAATCTGTTGTTGTATTGTACGCTCTGAAAACTTTCCTGTCAAGACCGCCTGCTTGCTGCGCCGCTGGCGCGCGGGGTCTTGCGACACCGGACCTACCGACGCTTCGCTGCGGCGCTACGCGCCTAGCTCAGCGGGTTCGGTCATAAATCATGAAAGATATTTCCGGTCAAATTCTCGAGTGCTTAGTACCGCTCAGCTCCATGCATTGCTGCACTTCCACCTGCGGCCTATCTACCACCTTTTCTGTGTGGTCTCTTTTAGAAATCTCATCTTGAGGAGGACTTCGCGCTTAGATGCCTTCAGCGCTTATTCCTTCCGGACGCAGCTACTCAGCGCTGCCCTTGGCAGGACAACTGATTCACCGTTGGTCCGTCCATCCCGGTCCTCTCGTACTAGGGACAGCTCCCCGCAAATTTCCTACGCCCACGCTGGATAGGGACCGAACTGTCTCACGACGTTCTGAACCCAGCTCGCGTGCCTCTTTAATGGGCGAACAGCCCAACCCTTGGAACCTGCTCCAGCTCCAGGATGAGACGAGCCGACATCGAGGTGCCAAACACCCCCGTCGATGTGAACTCTTGGGGGGTATAAGCCTGTTATCCCCAGGGTAGCTTTTATCCGTTAAGCGATGGCCCTTCCTCTCGGTACCACCGGATCACTAAGTCCTACTTTCGTATCTGTTCGAGTTGTGGCTCTCACAGTCAAGCTCGCTTTTGCCTTTATACTCTTTGAATGGTTTCCGTCCATTCGGAGCGAACCTTCGAACGCCTCCGTTACTCTTTAGGAGGCGACCGCCCCAGTCAAACTGTCCAACTGACAGTGTCCGCAAACCCGTTTAGGGTTCGACGTTAGAATTCTAATCTGCAAAGGGTGGTATCCCACCAATGGCTCCCGCGGCCCTGACGAACCGCGTTCCTCGCCTCCCACCTATCCTGTACAGCACAAATCAAAATCCAATGTCAGCCTGCAGTAAAGCTCCATGGGGTCTTTCCGTCCTAGCGTGGGTAAGTCGCATCTTCACGACTACTACAATTTCACCGGATCCTTTGTTGAGACAGCGCCCAAATCGTTACACCTTTCGTGCGGGTCGGAACTTACCCGACAAGGAATTTCGCTACCTTAGGACCGTTATAGTTACGGCCGCCGTTTACTGGGGCTTAAGTTCCATGCTTCGCTTGCGCTTACACGTCCCCTTAACCTTCCAGCACCGGGCAGGTGTCAGCACCTATACTTCGTCTTGCGACTTCGCAGATACTTGTGTTTTTGGTAAACAGTCGCTTGGGCCTCTTCTCTGCGACCGCGTGTTTTCCTCAGCGTATAGCCTACTTTTTCCGCGGCACCCCTTCTCCCGAAGTTACGGGGTCATTTTGCCGAGTTCCTTAACAAAGGTTCTTCCGCGCGTCTTAGAATTCTCTTCCTGCCTACCTGTGTCGGTTTTGGTACGGGTGAAAAAGTTCTCGATAGCGTCTTTTCTTGGCAGCCGGGAATCAGAGACTTCTCTACTTATTTTTCGATCCCCATCAGGTCTCAGTACCAGCAGGACGGATTTGCCTATCCTGCCTACCTACCCCCTTGGACGCACCCTACCTTCCGTGCGCCTCTCCTATCCTTCTGCGTCAACACTTCTCTCAAACGAACTTTCCCAGTTCCGGAATCTCCACCGGATATCCATCGCCTACGCCTTTCGGCCTGGGCTTAGGTCCCGACTAACCCTGAGAGGACGAGCCTTGCTCAGGAATCCTTCGGCTTTCGACGGGTGAGATTCTCACTCACCTTCTCGCTACTCATGCCAGCATTCTCTCTCGTGTTCGCTCCACGGACGGTTCCCCGACCCGCTTCGGCGCAAACACGATGCTCCTCTACCGATTGTCAAGACAAAAAGGAATCACCAATTCTTTGTGAAATTGCATTGAAAGTTTCTGTATCCTTCATCAAGGACAACCTGCTTTTTTCAATGTCTTTTCTCTTCGTTTGCGTACTTCCAATCCAATCTCCAAGCTTTCTTGATGCTTCCTTCTTGTCTCGATCAATCCCGCGGCTTCGGTGCGGTGTTTAGCCCCGTGTATCTTCGGCGCGACTCCACTTGACCAGTGAGCTATTACGCACTCTTTAAATGGATGGCTGCTTCTGAGCCAACATCCTGGTTGTCTGTGTAGAATTACATCCTTTCCCACTGAACACCTCTTGGGGACCTTAACCGGCGGTCTGGGCTGTTTCCCTTTCGACAATGAAGCTTATCCCTCACTGTCTGACTCCTACGGATAATCCGCAGGGATTCGCAGTTTGATAGGTGTTGGTAACGCATCGCGCCCCGCGACCATTCAGTGCTCTACCCCCTGGGATCTTACACGTAAGGCTAGCCCTAAAGCTATTTCGAGGAGAACCAGCTATCTCCAGGTTCGATTGGCTTTTCACCCCTATCCACAAGTCATCCGATACGTTTTAAACCGTACCCGGTTCGAGCCTCCATTGAATTTTACTTCAACTTCACTCTGCTCATGGATAGATCACCTGGTTTCGGGTCGATCCTCCCAAACTCTGCGCGCTGTTCACACTCGGTTTCCCTCCGGCTACGCCCCTCTAGGGCTTAACCTTGCTTGGAAAGATCACTCGCTGGCCCGTTCTACAAAAAGTACGATATCACCCTCTTACGAAGGCTCTATCTGCTTGTAAGCACAAGGTTTCAGATTCTATTTCACTCCCCTTGCGGGGTTCTTTTCACCTTTCCCTCACGGTACTTGTTCACTATCGGTCACATGGTCGTATTTAGGCTTAGGAGGAGGTCCTCCCGTATTCACGCCGGATTTCTCGTGTCCGACGCTACTCGTTCGTGCTGCCAACCGCTTGTCTTCGTCTACAGGACTTTCACCTTCTTTGGTGTCTTTTTCCAAAAGACTTCGACTGACTGCCGGTTGTGCGTATGCACCGTTGGCCTGTTCCCCGTTCGCTCGCCGCTACTGAGAGAATCGATGTTTCTTTCTTTTCCTCCGGGTACTGAGATGTTTCAGTTCCCCGGGTCTCCCCTCGTAACACTATGGATTCATGTTACGATGACAGGGTCTTCCCCTGCCGGATTGCTCCATTCGGAAACCTGCGGCTACGTTTTTTGCAACAAACCGCAGTTATCGCCTGCTCGCGTCCTTCTTCGGCGCCATGTGCCAAGGCATCCGCCTCGTGCTCTTCTTGATTTGACCGGAAATATCTTTCATGATTCTGTTTTCAAGGTACAAGTTTTCCCCTTGTTATAAGGGCTGGTGGAGATGAAGAGATTCGAACTCTTGACCCCCTGCGTGCAAGGCAGGTGCTCTCCCAACTGAGCTACACCCCCACAAAGGTCCTTTCGGACCGTTTGCAGTGCGCGAAACCGCACTTCAACCCTTACAGGTTGTAACCAACAATCAATACTTGAGAATCTTGCAAGTCGACCTTCCGCGAAAATTCAGGCTTTCGGACTTCGTACTTCCGGCTTGCGCCTTTTCCTGATCCTTCTTTCCTGCAGGTTTCGCTTCCCTTCAACTTGCTTCCTTAGAAAGGAGGTGATCCAGCCGCAGGTTCTCCTACGGCTACCTTGTTACGACTTCACCCCAGTCATTAACCCTACCTTCGGCGTCTGCGTCCTTGCGGTTCGCTCAACGACTTCGGGTATTGCCAACTCCCATGGTGTGACGGGCGGTGTGTACAAGACCCGGGAACGCATTCACCGCGACATGCTGATTCGCGATTACTAGCAACTCCGACTTCATGTAGGCGAGTTGCAGCCTACAATCCGAACTGAGATCGGCTTTCCGTGATTCGCTTACCCTCGCGAGCTCGCTGCACTTTGTTTCCGACCATTGTAGCACGTGTGTAGCCCGGGACATAAAGGGCATGATGATTTGACGTCATCCCCACCTTCCTCCGGTTTATCACCGGCAGTCTCACCAGAGTCCCCAACTCAATGCTGGTAACTGATGATAGGGGTTGCGCTCGTTGCGGGACTTAACCCAACATCTCACGACACGAGCTGACGACAACCATGCACCACCTGTAACAGCGCCTCCGAAGAGGACGGGCGTATCTCTACCCCCTTCACTGCTATGTCAAGCCCCGGTAAGGTTCTTCGCGTTGCTTCGAATTAAACCACATGCTCCGCTGCTTGTGCGGGTCCCCGTCAATTCCTTTGAGTTTCACACTTGCGTGCGTACTCCCCAGGCGGAGTGCTTATTGTGTTAACGGCGATACCGAGGTTTGACCCCCGACATCTAGCACTCATCGTTTACGGCGTGGACTACCAGGGTATCTAATCCTGTTTGCTCCCCACGCTTTCGTACCTCAGCGTCAGTTGATGTCCAGAACGTCGCCTTCGCCACCGGTATTCCTCCTGATCTCTACGCATTTCACCGCTACACCAGGAATTCCACGTTCCTCTCCATCACTCAAGTTCTCCGGTTTCGTACGCTTCCCGGGGGTAAGCCCCGGGCTTTCACGCTCGACCTAAAAAACCGCCTACGTACCCTTTACGCCCAATAATTCCGGACAACGCTCGCCCCCTACGTATTACCGCGGCTGCTGGCACGTAGTTAGCCGGGGCTTCCTCCCGAGGTACCGTCCTTCTCTTCCCTCGAAACAGAGCTTTACAATCCGAAGACCGTCTTCACTCACGCGGCGTCGCTGCATCAGGGTTTCCCCCATTGTGCAAAATTCCCCACTGCTGCCTCCCGTAGGAGTTTGGGCCGTGTCTCAGTCCCAATGTGGCCGTTCATCCTCTCAGACCGGCTACTGATCGTCGCCTTGGTGCGCCGTTACCACACCAACCAGCTAATCAGACGCAAGGCCATCCTTCACCGAAATTCTTTGACCCTCCTCTCATGCGAGAAGAAGGTATCATGCGGTATTAATAGCCGTTTCCGGCTGCTATCCCGCAGTGAAGGGCAGGTTCCTTACGCGTTACTCACCCATCCGCCACTGTCCTCAAGATTCTTCCGTCCGAAAACTTCCGATTCCCGATTCTCGTTCGACTTGCATGTGTTATGCACGCCGCCAGCGTTCGTCCTGAGCCAGGATCAAACTCTCAAATAAAGTTTGTGAGCTTGTTCTTGGCTCCATTTGAATTATTTGCAGAAGCTTGCGCTCCTGTTGAACCGCATTCCTGCGGTTCAAAACTCAAAGTCATTCACATTATTTATTTTTCAAAGAACTGCGTTCAACTCTGCAAGTCTACCATCTGTTTTCTAACCTGTCAAGCGTATTTTGCCGGCTTTTTTTTTGAAATTATTTTCATTATAAAATACTGATCTGACAAGTGCGCATGGAATCCAAAGCGCGCTGATGACTTTCCGGACTCACGCCGGCGCAGGCATCGGCAATGACCCGGATAGGTACTTCCGGAAACACCGCTTTCAGCAAGAGTGCGTTGGAAATAACACAAATATCCGTACATAATCCGACTAAGGTAATCGATTCAATGGGATCTTTCCGATTCTCTTCTTCCAAATAGGAAGCCAGCTCCTTACTGCCAAAGGTCGGTTTGTCGATGACTTTGTCTACCAAGGGGGCAATATCCGGATGGATTTCCCACCCTTCTGTGCCGCGAATGCAATGCGGAACCGGCAGATTCTTCCCCTCCTGCGTATCCATATAATTCGGTTCATGCGTATCGCGCGTCGCAAGAATCAAGCCGTCAAACTCTTTGATTTCCTGCAATACGCGCGGGACAATCGCCTGCGCTTCTTTGGTCCCCAAACTCCCGTCGATAAAATCCTTTTGCATATCCACAACAAGGAATACCTTCATAACTTCTCCTCTCTTGTCTTTGCTTTTCAAAAGCACCAAAACGCCTGCTACAGAGCATACCCCTTTTCCAGCAAAACACCATTTTGAACGTGTTACAATAAGAAAAAAACTGTGCCGCGCTTTTATTGTAGCACGGCATCAAAAGGAGAAGCTATTGCGCATTATCGGCGTCGTCTGCGAACTCAACCCCATGCATCAGGGGCATCTTCATCTCATCCGGTCGGTAAAACAACCCGATGACATTGTCGTCGGTGTCCTTTCCGGTCCCTTTGTGCAACGCGGGGAACCGGCTCTTCTCGACAAATGGGATCGGGCTCGCATCGCCCTTTACAACGGATTTGATCTCATTCTCGAACTGCCGACGGCAGCCTGTTTGCAAAGTGCCGATTCCTACGCGGCAAGTGCGGTCGCGCTCCTTCAGGCGGTCGGAATGGATCATCTTGCTTTTGGCAGTGAGCCTCCTTTTAATGCGCCTTTTTTTCGCAAAACCGCTGATAAACTGCGATCCGAAGAATGCCAGAAAGTCATCTGTAAAACAGTGCGAGAAGGCGTCTCCTATCGCCGCGCCGTCGCTCATGCACTCCATTGTTCGCTTACGCCCAATGCACTATTGGGTTTGTCCTATGTACAAGCGCTATCCGACACATCCACCAAAATCCTTGTCGTTCCCCGTCGTGGAGGTGATCACCACTCCTCCGATATGCAAGGGACATTTTCCAGCGCAACGGCACTGCGCGAAAAACTCTACCGCGCCAAAAAAGAAGGGCACGTCGACAAGGAAGTAAGAAATTGCCTTGCCGATCGGTCTTTGGAATCCCTTTTGCAGAGGCATTTACCGCGTCTTGACGATTTGAATGCGTATGTGCAGACACTTTTGTTGCTACAGGACTGTGACTGGAGTGCTTCTCCCCACTATGAGCCGGGCATGGGCGATCGCCTCGTTCGTTTTATGCAAGCTACAAATTCTTTAGAAGAAGCTTGCCGACGCAGCGCAAATAAGCGCCACACCGCCTCCCGCTATCGCCGACTGCTTCTGACGATGCTGCTGCAAATCCAAAAGGCGCCGGAGATGGATGCACTGTACCTGCGCCCGCTTGCCATAAATCGAAAGGCTACATTTCTCCTGCGCAACGCCGCCCTTCCTGTGTTTCAGCGTCCGCGTGCGAGAACTCTTACGGAAGCGCAAGACGCGCTGTTTCGCATCGACTTACGTGCACAGGCATTGTATGAGCACTTGGCGCACGAAAAAAAGGGGCGCGACTATCGCGAACACCCCTTTTACGATACCAATTCTTTATAATGAACCCGGATAAGCCTTTACTTTAATTCCCCGCGATTCTTTGAGAGCTCTTGAATGACATTTTTCAAACTCTCCTGCGTTCCGGCAAGAATTTCGTCAATGTAAGCAAAAGAACTTGCCTTGATTTCACTAGACTGCTTTTCCGCCTTTGCAACAATTTCTTTTGCCGCCTGCGTCGCCATTTTGGTAATCTCGTGCTCATTCACCAGCTCACTGAACCGACGCTTCGCCTCCTGATCGGCATTCGCTGCTTTTTTCTGCGCCTGCTGCAAAATCTCCTGCGCCTGCGCATTGGCTTCGGAAAGAATGCGATCTTTTTCTTCATTCACCCACTTTGCCTGGCGAATTTCTTCCGGTAGCGATGTGCGAATCGACTTTATAATTTCAGACATTTCGTCCGGATCGATGCTTACCCTCTTCGAAAAAGGAATGCTCGATGCGTCATCTAAAACATCTTCCAACTCATCAACCAATTGCAGAATGTCCATTTTTTCCCCCAGTACTGTATTTTTCCCGTAATTTTTCTTCAACCAATGGCGGCACCAAACGCGACACATCACCGCCCCACATAGCAATTTCACGTGCATAACTGGAACTGATGTAGGAGTAAGCGCTGTCCGCGACCAGAAAGATCGTCTCCATCTGGGGAAACATTGATCGATTCAAAAGTGCCATTTGCCGTTCGTACTCAAAGTCGGTCATTTCGCGAAGACCGCGTACAACTCCGTCAGCACCGCAAAGGCGCACAAAGTCAACCAGCAGACCGGAAAATCCCTGCACCGATACGTTGTCATAATCATATAACAGTTGTTCGATCATTTCAATTCTTTCTGTGCTGGAAAAAAGCGAAGCCTTCTGCGTATTGGTTAATACACCTACAACCACTTCATCAAAAATTGCCGCCGATCGCTGGATGATATCCATATGACCAATGGTCACTGGATCAAAACTTCCCGGATATACAATCTTCACTCACTTCTCCTCATAAATGCGTATTCGTTTCGTCCCGTAGGCGCGATCAAAGGTGCATTGAAACCCATCGACATGCAATTCCTGTCCTTGAACGCACTCCACAACCACCTGTGCCACCTTTGATAATAGGCCTCGCTCCCGCAAAAGGGACATTGCCGCAAAGTCCATGCCGCTTTCATACGGCGGATCGAGATACACGTAATCAAAAGGGCCCTGCACTTGCGTCAACACACGCCGGAAATCCCCAACAAAAATCCGACTCTGTTCAATATATCCCGTTTTTTGCACATTGCGTTCCAACACCCGGGCCATCTTTCGCGATTTCTCTCCGAATGCGCAGAAAGCGGCGCCGCGCGAAAGAAATTCAATGCCCATCTGCCCGCTGGCCGCAAAAAGGTCCAGACAGACACTGCCCGGCCGAATCGGTTGCAATATGTTAAAGACCGCTTCTTTCACACGATCCTCCGTCGGTCGTGCGGGCGACCCGACCGGTGGCGGAAACAGGTGCATTCCTCTCTTTTCTCCAGCGATGACACGCATAATCCCTCAATTCATCGTAATGCGGTCGAAGCCTTCGTCGGCTTCGGCTACCGCTTGTTGCAGTGCCGGTGACCATTGCGTCGGATCGCAGAACGCCTGCTCAGAAAGCCATCGATGAATGCGTTCTGTCTCATCTTTCCCATCCAATTCCACTTCGATTCCGATGCCGTGTTGCTCCACACCGTAGCGCGTCCCGGCGCCGCGCAAGGCCAAATCTTTACGCGCAATGGCAAACCCGTCCTGCGTTTGTGTCAAAAATCGCAGGCGCGCGCGGGCACCGGGGGACGGCGAACTCTGCACCAAAATACAATAGCTTTTTTCCGCCCCGCGACCGACGCGACCGCGCAGTTGATGCAATTGCGCAAGTCCGAATCGCTCTGCGGCACCGACGGCAAGAATGGTTGCATTCGGCACATCAATCCCAACTTCAATAACGGTTGTGGAAACGAGCAAGTCGATCTTTCCCTCTGAAAAGTGCTGCAGTACGACGGATTTTTCCTCCGCGCTCATTTTCCCGTGTAAAATTTCCAGGGTGCGATGCGGCAAAAATTTTCGATACCGTTGCGCAACGCGTTCGACGGACCAGAGATCTTCGTCCTCGCCCGCTTCAATCCGCGGACAAACAATAAAGCCCTGATGTCCCAAGGCAAACTGCTTTTCAAAGAACCCCGCCATGCGTTTTTCCAGACGACGGTCAATGACGAAGGTGTCAATCGGTTGTCGCCCGACCGGCAATGCATCGATCCGAGAAACTGCCAAATCGCCATAGAGCGCAAGCATCAGCGTACGCGGAATGGGCGTTGCCGATAACACCAGCACATGGGGAGTACCCCCCTTGCTCTCTAAACGTTTACGCTGTTCAACGCCGAAGCGATGTTGTTCATCCGTAATCACCAAACCCAAATTGCTGAAAGATAGTGTCTCCTGAAACAGTGCGTGCGTTCCGATAAACAGACCCGTTTCCCCGGAATCCGCCGCCCGTTGGACGGCATGGCGCGATGCCGCATTGCTGGAAGAAGAGAGCGTAAAAACGGGAATACCCCAGCGATCAAACAAGGCTTCCGCCCGCGCCCCGTGTTGGAAGGCAAGTGCTTCCGTCGGCGCCATCAACGCAACCTGATATCCGTTTTGCAGCGCAATATACGCCGCCGCAAAGGCAACGGCCGTCTTCCCGCTTCCGACGTCACCCTGCAACAGGCGATTCATCGGCTTAGTTTGCAACAGATCTTTCGCAATTTCCGAAATGCAGCGCCGTTGCGCTTCGGTCAGCGAATAGGTTAAGGCCTTTTCATATTCCGAAAGCATGGGAATGTGCATCGCCGGCGCCGAGCACAAGGTCTCGCGCCTCTGCAATTTTTGAATCTGCAGTGCTTCCAAAAACTGCGCCCGCAGGGAAAGCTCCTGACGTGCACGCAAGCACACATCCATCGTTTCCGGAAAATGTGCCCAAGCATACGTCTTTTCCAAGGGAAGTAATCCCTCTTTTTCTAAAAAAGCAGGCGGAAAAATTTCCCATTCGGAAACCGCAACCACTTGAAAAGCCGCCTGTGTCGCGCGGCGCCGCTCCGCATTGCGCAGCCCCCGCGTCAGCGGATAAATCGGTTCGATACCGGACAGAACCGGTTTCGTACCCGCTTTGCAAATGGGATTTGTTACGCGGTTTTCTTCGGCATCATAGCGCCCAAATAGGCAATAGGAGGTGCCGGTTTGCAGAGCACGCGCCATATAGGGCTGATTATGCCATAGAACATCGACATATCCCGTTTCATCCGCAAAGCGACAGCGCAGTAAGCTGCGCTTATGAGGCAAGTATAGTAGCCGCCCTTTTCGCTCCAACCGCGCAACAAAGACCGCCGCCTGTCCGTCACAGAGATCCGCAACGGAAACGACATGTGTGCGGTCTTCATAGCGTCCGGGCAATTGGCGAATAAGGTCCTCCGCACAGGCAATGCCGATTTTTGCAAAACGCTCCTTGCGCACCGGACCAATCCCCGGCAGCGTGGTCAGATCAATGGACACGCTTACTCCAACGAAAAGATGTAGAAATACGTCGGCTGTGCCCCTTCGACAAATTCCACATCAATATCGTCATACTGTGCTTGCAATTTTGCCTCTAAGCGCTTCGTCATGGTCGGGTTGGCCTCTTTCCCACTGTATACCGTAATCAGCGTCGTCTCTTCGTCCACAAATTGCGTAATCATATCCTCCAGCAGCTGATCCAAGGCGGAATTCGTTTGAACAATGTGATCGTCCAGCAAACCGATGTAGTCGCCCTTGCGGATGGAAACACCGTCAGACTCCGCATCGCGAATCGCGTAGGTCAATTGTCCGGTACGAACAGTTTGTAAACTGTCCTGCATCTGCGCCGCATTCTCCTCGGGCGAAAGCGACTCATCGAAGTGAAATAGCGCGGTAAAGCCCTGCGGAATCGAGCGTGTCGGAATGACAAGGACACGTTTTTCGCTCAATGCATCGACCTGTTCGGCCGCCAAAATGATGTTCTTATTATTCGGCAGAATAAAAACGGTCTTTGCATTCACTCTGGAAACGGCGTCGTAGAGATCTTTCGTGGAGGGATTCATCGTCTGTCCGCCGGAGACGATCTCATCGACCATTAGATCGCGGAAGATCGTATCGAAGCCTTCTCCAAGGCTGACCGAAACAAAGCCGTATGCTTTCATCGGTTGACTCGGTTTTTCAGACATGACTGCCGCTTCGCGACCAATCTGCTGTTCTTCTTCCTGCGAGAGAAGCCGATGTTGATGTTGCAGGCGCATATTATCAATCTTCACGTCCATGAGATACCCGCGTGCCAATGCCAGTTCCAACACTTTTCCGGGATGATTTGTATGAATGTGCGTTTTTATGACATCATCCATGCCGATACAGACAATGCTGTCACCCAAAGGTTCAATTTCCGCGCGAAAATCGAGATACTGGGAACCGTCTGTTCGAATGAAAAATTCCGTGCAGTAGCCGAAAGCAACTTCGGCATCCTCTTTCAAGCGTGGCTCTGCGATGCCCTGCGCCCGACTCGAAAATTCCACCGTTTCCACGGAAACTTCCCGTCCTGTGAGCACTTCCAGAAAACCTGTCAGTAAATAAAGCAGCCCCTGCCCGCCGGCGTCAACCACACCCGCTTCTTCCAATGCCTTGAGCATCGTCGGCGTAAGAGCCAATACGCGATTGCCCTCCTGTAACACGGCTCGCAGCAAAGCATCAATTTCTTCAAACTCATTTTGATGTTCCTCGGCATACCGACTCATGCCGCGCGCGACGGTCAAAATGGTGCCTTCGGTAGGCTTCATTACCGCTTTGTACGCCATCTCCGTAGCGCGGGAAAGCACCGATACAAGCTCCGGCACACCGATTTTCTCAACCTCTCGCAAGGCGTCCGCCACTCCGCGGCACAACTGCGAAAGAATCACCCCGGAATTGCCACGTGCGCCCATCAGGGAACCCGTTCCCAATGCCTTTCCAATCTTCGGTATGGAATCCCCCTTCACTTCCTGGATCTTCGCTACCGCAGACTTCATCGTAAGACTCATGTTAGTGCCGGTATCGCCATCCGGCACGGGGAATACATTGAGTCGGTTCACTTTCTCTTTTTTTTCTTCTAGTTTTTTATAGGCACCGAAAAATGCGCGCTTTAACAGGGCGCCCTCTATCGTCTTCATTCTACCTCCTAAACGCGAATATCCCGTACGATGATGTGTACCGCATCGACGGTTAATCCGGTGAGAGTTTCGACATTGTATTTAATCGTGTCAATCATATTTTCCGCAACGACGGCGATGCGCACGCCATATTCCATGATGACGGACAGCTCGATTTCCACATGCGCAGCATCTATACAGTGCACACAAACGCCCCGAGTCATATTCTCCAACCCCAGGAGTTCATACAGTCCGTCTTTTGTATTTTGTGCAGCCAAACCGACAATTCCGTAGCTTTCCATCGCGGAACTGCATGCGATATTGGCAACGACACGATCGTCGATATAAATACTGCCCCATTCGTTCGTGATCATTGATGGCATAACTACCTCCCGTTTTGATACCTCATTATACCGAAAGGATCAGCAACTTGCAAAGTCTCGGGGTGCCTGCTATAATTATGAAGTTAGTTTTGATCTTGCGGAAGAGGAGGTGTAGTATGGCAAGAGTTTGTGAAGCGTGTGGAAAGACGACGAAAACCGGCAACATTGTCACGTTTTCCCATCGTGCAATCCGACGGACCTGGGCGCCGAATCTGCGTCGTGTTCGCATCTATGATGAAAATGGAACCCCGAAGCGCGCGTACGTCTGCACGCGGTGCCTTCGTTCCGGAAAAGTGAATCGCACGCGCCCCGTTGCAGAAAGCGATCCGAATGCGTCTTTTGAAGATTACAGCGTTTCTGAGAACACGGTTGAAGCAGTTGCCGCCACGGAAACCGCAACCGAGGCGTAAGAACAAAAGAGAATTGGAATAAAAAGCTGTGCTGATATGTCTGCACAGCTTTTTTGCATTTCAGTGCCCGCAGGAAAGAATGCGATAGACGCCCTTTCCGAAGACTTCGATGATGCCTGTTTCCGCCAACAGGTGATTGGAAACGCCCAAAGAGGAGCCATTGCGCACAAGTACATGATCCAAGTTGTAGTCGAAGCCGGACAGGCTCAGATACACATCCTCCGGGCAGGCCAGAAACGATACATACCACGCCGGGTCGACACCGCTAAGTTCGTGTTTCCCCGCGCCGAGGTAATCGATTCGGTTCCAGTCATCCACCAAACATACGCGAAGACCGCGCGCTGCAAAAGAGGGAAGGAAAAAGATGTTGCACAGGCTGTGATCCCAGCGATTGCCGATTCCCTGCAATAAAATTGCCTCGTCGGCGCCTTGCTGCAGTGCATAATCCAGCGCCAGTTCCGCATCCGTCTCCGCTTTTCGCGTGGGAAATGGGTGCACGGTAATGCCCCGCTCGGCGCACAGGGATTGCAGTTTTTGGGGCGTGCGCTCTTTTTTCATGGAATCAAAATCGCCAAGCAGCACATCGGGACGAATCCCCAAGTCTTCCAAGGTATCCCACCCGCCGTCCGCGCAAAGGATACCGTCCACGGATTCAAGCAAGCGGCGCAGCTTTGTCGTATCTTTCATGCGGGCACCGGCTGCCACAATGGCTACTCGCACCGCTTTGCCTTCTCTACATAGGCATCCAGTTTTTCTCGAAAAGAGCGTGCACGCTTTTCCGTTTCTCCGGGTGCAAAAACGGCAGAACCTGCCACGATCCAGTTCGCCCCGGCATCCAGTACCGCCTGCACATTTTCTTCCTTTATGCCTCCATCTACCTCAATGATACATTTCGGGTTGCGTGCATCCAATTTTTTACGTAATGCCGCAATTTTATCGAGTGCCGATGGAATAAAAGACTGCCCGCCATAACCCGGATTGACACTCATCACCAGGACCAGATCCAAATCTTCCAAAACATAATCCAATGTCGAAAGCGAAGTTGCCGGATTGAGCGCCACCCCCGCCCGAAGTCCGAGCGTGCGAATCTGACTAATTTCGCGGTGCAAATGCGTAACCGCCTCCTGATGAATCGTCAGCAGCTGACACCCCGCATCCGCAAAGGCGCTGTATAAATGCCCGGGTTCTTTCACCATCAGGTGACAATCAAAGAACAATGCTGTATGCGGACGCAGGCCGGCAATGAGTCCCGGTCCAAAAGAAATATTCGGCACAAATTGACCATCCATGACATCGAGATGCAGATGGCTGATTTCCGCCCTTTGTAATGCCTGCAATTCCCCATTCAGATTACTGAAATCCGCTGAAAGGAGCGATGGCACAAGATTCGGTTTCATCCATTCCTCCATTTCCGCCGGCGCTGTACGAGTTTTCCCTCAACTGCGCCGGTTGTGCTCGGCTTCTTCATAAAGCAATTTGTAATTCTCATAGCGGCTCGGTGCAATTTCGTTGTTTTCCAAGGCTTCCCGGACGCGACAACCCGGCTCTTTTCGATGGGTACAATCACGAAACCGACAAGCGGGCAGCGGTTGAAACTCGCGAAAATGTGCCGCCACGTCCAATCCAGAAGAAAAATCGCGCAAATCCAGCGAGCTGAATCCCGGGGTGTCAAAGATATAGCTGTTTTCCCCGATCTCAAAAAGGTGAATACGCCTTGTCGTTTGCCGTCCGCGTTGTGTTTTTTCACTGAGTGTGCCGCTTTCTGCTCGACAGTCTCCGCTCAAATAACGAATCAGCGTCGATTTTCCGGCACCAGAGGGACCCGCAATTGCCGTAATATGCCCCGCAAGTGCCGTATACAGCGCCGCAATACCCTCTCCGGTCAAAGCGTTGACGGAAAAAACGGGATAGCCAATTTGCTCGTATAGCTGTGTCCACGCGTGCAGTTCCTGCGCATTCACGCGATCGATTTTGTTAAAGCACAGGTAGATCGGCAGCGCCGTCTTTTCCATCACTAAAAGCAGTTTGTCAAGATTATACGGATTGAGCCTCGGTTCATGCACGGTCTGCACGACAAGAATACTGTCAATATTGGCAACCGGCGGGCGAAACAAGACATTCTTCCGCGGCAAGATACGCTCAATAATGCCCTGCCCGGGCGTCGTTGTGCGACAGACCACGCGGTCCCCCACCACGGGGGATTCTTCCCGATTGCGGAATACCCCGCGCGCCGAACACAGAAGTTCCGAGGGTTCCTCCTGCTCGAAGTGTACGCGGTACAAATCTTTTTCCGCCGCTATGATATGGCCCTGCACCCGTGCCTCCTCAAGGATTGATCGTTAAGTTCGCCGTCACGCCGTCGTAGCGCACTTCCAACTGCGACGCAGAGGTTCCCTCCACCTGGATATGAATTTTCCCGTCCGCTCCGGCATCCGCAGCGGAATGCTGTTTTTTGTATATCGGCTCGGTTGCGCTGACATGCTTGTCGAAAACTTCAATCAGAAAACTTTCCTTGCCCTCCGGAATAGTCAGCGACAAATTGATCTGTTGTTTTCTGGGCTCCTGCGGTGTTTCCTCGCTGGAAGCCGGTGGTGTCTCGGAGGACGATTGCGGGCGTTCGGAAGACTCCTTCTTCGGGCCCGAAGAGATGACGAGATCGACCATCGTACTTTTCGATACCTCGACACCTGCCGCAATGGATTGGCGAATGACGCGACCGGCCTCGTACTCGTCGCTGCTTTCGATGCTTACATTGCCGGGTTTCAACTGCGCGCGTTCCAATTCCGCTTGCGCATCACTTTGTTGCATGCCGATCAATGAGGGGACGCGCGTCGTCGTCTGCTCTCTTCCGTTGCTGATGTAGAGCTTAATTTCTGCCCCCTTGGATACGGAAGTGCCATATGCCGGTTCAGTACGCGTGATCAACCCCTTGTCTACCGTATCGGAAAATTCCATCTCCGTACGGGCGGCGATTTTTAACCCCAATTGGTGCAGTTGTGCGGTCGCCTGATCGGGCATCAGTTTCGAGAGATCCGGTACCTTGATTTCTTCCACGCCCGTACTGACAACGAGCGAAACGCGGGCACCCGGATCCAAGCGTGCCCCTTCAGGGATACTCTGGTCAATGACCGCCCCTTCCGGAACGGTATCCGAGGGAATGCGTTCGTCGATGGTTGCGGTGATGCCCTGCTTCTTCAGAAGGTTGACCGCCTCCTCCGCGTTCATGTTGATTACATCCGGCATGGTGACCCGTTGTTCTTCAATTGCCTTTTGATTTTGCAGATGAATGGCAAAGATCATCCCCCCTGCAATGAGCACCGCCAAAATGACAAACAGTGCCACCCATTTTCCACGTCCGGAACTCGGTTCTTCCTCTTCCTCTTCCAACTCCACGGGACGCTTGCTGCGATACACGGCTTCTTTGGCAGGTTTGGCACGATGCATCCGCGCCGTATTTTGAATCGGTGCTGTCATATAATGCGTGTCGTCCAAATTTTTATAATCGTTTAACGCTTCGATTAGCTCATGCGCATCTTGAAAACGCGCCGTCGGTTCTTTCTCCAAACAACGCATAATAATCGCATTCAGCCCGGGATCGAGACCCGGATTGCGCTCGATGGGCGGACAGGGCAACTCCTGAATATGTTTGATGGCGATGCCCACCGAATTTTCCGCATCGAAAGGCACCTGCCCCGTCGCCATTTCGTACATGACGACGCCAAGCGAATAGATGTCGGATTTCTGATCGATGAACTTGCCCTTTGCCTGTTCGGGCGAAATATAGTGCACCGTTCCCAGAATGCTGTTCGTATACGTAATCGTCGCATTCGAAGAAATGCGGGCGATGCCGAAATCGGCCACTTTTACATCGCCGGAGCGCATGATCAAGATGTTCGCGGGCTTGACGTCGCGGTGAATGATGTTGTGCTCATGTGCACATTCCAATGCTTTTGCGATTTGCGTCGAAATACGGGCGATCGCCTCATTAGACATCTTTCCCTGTACGCGAATCAACTCTTTAAGCGTCGTTCCTTCGACGAGTTCCATGACGATAAAGTGCAGTACCTTGTCGTCGACCTCTTCGCGCCCGACGTCGTAAACATTGACAATATTGGCATGATTCAGCGACGCGGCGGACTGCGCTTCATTTTCAAATTTTTTCAAAAATTCCGCGTCGTCGACAAATTCCTGTTTCAAGATCTTTACGGCAACTTTGCGTTTCAGCAACGTATCTTCCGCTTCATAGACATACGCCATGCCGCCCACGCCGACGCGCCGACCCAATTGATAGCGATGATTGAGTATTATCTGTTCCATTCTGCACTCCTATATTCAAAAATCGTAAGTGTGATGTTATCAGCGCCCCCGTGCCCATTGGCACGTGCCACCAATTGTTCGGCACATAGGGCAATCGATTCAAATTCCATCAACACGGAACGAATCTCCTCATCATCCACCATATTGCTTAATCCGTCGGTACAAAGAAGAACAAGGTCCTTGTCCCGCAGCGGCATCGACAACAGATCGACTTCCACCTGCGGCGCCGCGCCGAGCGCACGCGTGACTACGCTGCGATCCGGGTGACGCTTGGCATCCTGCTCTGTCAACAGTCCGCGGCGAATTAAATCCCCCACTAAAGAATGGTCAACCGTGATCTGACGGAGTTTGTTCTCCCGCAGTATATAGACGCGGCTGTCCCCCACATGTGCAAGGTGCATCGCGCCTTCTTCCACCAAGACCACATCGGTTGTCGTACCCATGCCGGAAACGGAGGGGTCGCTGCGCTGTTTTTCATACAAAATGCGGTTGGCCTCTTCCACGGCTTCCCGTGCCATGCGCGGGTAATCCGTGCGGTTTTTCTCTCGGTCAAAATACGCCAATACCGCCTCGGTCGCCATTTTAGATGCGACTTCGCCGGCGAGGTGCCCGCCCATTCCGTCGGCCATCACCGACAGTTCGAAATTGTCGTACGTGCGATTGGCATAAGCATCTTCATTGTTGGATCTTTGCCGACCGCAGTCTGAAAGAGAAATTCGATTCATCCTTCCTCCATTTCGTTGCAGTATGCGATGCGCAACTGTCCGCATGCGCCCTCAATATCTGCTCCCCTTTTTTTTCGCAGCGTCACACGGACGCCGCCGCGTTCCAATCTTTTCTGAAAGGTGACCCGCGCCTCCTCCTGCGCGGATTGTCCCCCGAATTCCCGAATCTCGTTCAGCGGAATGAGATTGACGTGAAAGCGTGGATCGGAAAGATTTTCACATAACCATTGTACCTCTTCTTCCCCGTCATTTTCACCCCGTATCAACACATATTCAAAACTGATACGACGTCCGGTGTGGGCGAAATAAAACCGGCAAGCATCCAAAATCTCCGCAATGGAATAGCGCCGCGCAACGGGCATCGTTCTCTGCCGTTTTGCATCCGATGTATGGTGCAGAGATATGGCCAGATTTATGGGCATCCCCTCTTGTGCCAATCGGTAAATTTCCGGCACCAAGCCGCAGGTGGAAAGCGTAATGGACCTTGCACTCAGATTTTTCCCCGCAGGATCTGTCACCAAGCGCAAAAATCGCAATACTTCCTCATAATTATCCAACGGTTCGCCAATGCCCATCAAAACGACATTGTCCACGCGCGTCTGCAGCAACCGTTCTGCCACATAGACTTCCTGCAAAATCTCTTCCGCGCGCAAATTTCGTCCGAACGGCGCCTTTGTCGAGGCGCAGAAGGCGCAACCCTGCCGGCAACCGACCTGCGTCGAGACACAGAGCGTGTTGCGATCGGCGTAGGGCATAAAAACCGTTTCAATTACAGCATCGCCGAAAGCCAGCAAAAGCTTTTTCGTGCCGTCGCGTGATGTCAATACCTTTCTGATCTCCGCCTTGGCAACCGGCGCGGTACGCACTTTTTCACGCAGCGCCTTGGACAATGTGGTTGCCTGCGCCAGATCTACGCCCCTCTCGGCGTGAAAAAAATGAAAAATCTGTTTGGCACGAAAGGCCGGTTCCCCCAAGTCGCGCAACACCTGCGTCAGCTCTTCGACAAAAAGTCCGTTCCACGCACGCTGCATCCTACTGCCCCTTCTCCGTATTCAACACAACGCCGATCGGAAAATCATGCCCCCGCAAAAAATCCGCCACGGGCATGGCCCGTCGATTGGTTGCCTGAATCACTTCGACGACAAAGGTGCCGTCCCCACAGACAATGGCGATGCCGGACGGTTCCGCAAAAAGAACGGTACCCGGTTCCCGGTCCAGTTGTGTGACCACGGAACGCGCGCGGTGCACCCGATAGTCCGCATTGGAGTACTTGGAGCGCACAAAAAATCGAACGCCGGGTGCCGGCGCCAACGCCCGCACCTGATTGACCAATTCTTCCCCTTTTTTATGAAAGTCCAGCAGACTGTCCTTTTTGTCGATTTTTGGTGCATACGTGACGCCTTCGGTCGGTTGCTTTCTGCGATGGGCAACGCGCTGCTCGAAATTTCGCAGGGTGTCCAAAACCAGTTCCGCAGCCAGGTGCGACAACCGTTCTGTAAGGCTCTGCACCTCCTCCTCCGGTTTGATCGCCAAGGTCCGCGTATCCAGTATGTCTCCTGCGTCCATCTCAGAGTTGATCAACATGGAGGTCAGCCCCGTTTCTTTTCTGCCATCCAACAGTGCCCATTGAATCGGTGCGGCGCCGCGATACGCCGGAAGAATACTGCCGTGAATATTCAAAATGCGATTCGGAAACAGGGAGAGCAGCGTCTTTCCGATAATCTGCCCATAAGCGATCACCACCAACGCGTCCGCGCCGACCGCCTCCAACTGGGCAAAAACCTCTTTCCGGTTGATTTTTTCCGGGGTAATGACGGGAATCCCCAATGACTCCGCACAGGCTTTGACCGGCGTAGGGGTGGTTTTTCGCCGGGTACGCTGTCGATCCGGCTGCGAGACCACCAAGGAAACCTCAATGTCGTTTGCTTCCGCCAAGGCGCGCAGCGACGGAACGGCAAACTCCGGAGATCCTAAAAAAATAATCTTCATCCCTGCTCCTCCTCTGGCTTACCTTGCACCCCATCCTTTTCATCGTTGCTTTCTTCTGCGTCAGAAGCGTATGCAAGCGCGCCAACATCCCGCAAATAAGCGATATCCTCTTCGCTCAAATGCTCCATATCGAGCACGCGATCCACACGATCGCGAAACAACACGCCATCCAAATGGTCAATTTCATGGCATAGACAGCGTGCCAACAGCCCTTCCGCCGCAACCTCTCGACTTTCTCCCATTTCATCCAAATAGCGGGCCCGCACGCGCAGCGGTCGGCGTACCGTTCCGTTGAAGCCGGGAATGGATAGACAACCTTCCACATCGACGCATTCTTCCTCTGAGCGTTCCACAATTTCCGGATTGACGCACTGCATCGGACCGTCGCCCACATCAATGACCACCAAGCGACGCAACAACCCGACCTGTGGGCCCGCCAGCCCGACGCCGTTTTGTTCGTACATGGTATCAAGCATATCCGCCAAATAGGTGCGGATTTTGTCATTTACGACTTTTACCGGCCGAGCTGCCTTGCGCAGGATGGGATCGCCTTCGATGCGCATTTCTCGTCGTGCCATCTCTTCTCCTTCCTTGATGCACCACCGTCCGGAAACGGATGCACATCAAATCTCTATAAAATCGAGCGCGGGTTTCGCGTAACCGTTACGCGCAGTTCCCGCGTCGAGGGAACTTTATCCAACAAATAGGACCCGATGCGGCGCAGGAGCGTCCCGTTTTTGGAACGCAACAGAAATAGAAAGCGGTATCTTCCGTCAATCCGTTCAATCAGCGCCGGCAGCGGTCCGCTGTTTGTGAACGCCTCCTCGGTGACTTTTTCGCGCATCTGGCGCAGCGCCTGCTGCAATTGTTCGCAGCGCTTCATGCAGGCGCTGCGATCGCGCCCCGAAATGCCGATCAGCAATTCCTCAGCAAAAGGCGGAACGCCCTGCGCCCGTCGGCGAATAATTTCTTCCGCATAAAATGCATCGACGTCGCCGGAAAGTGCTGCGCGCAGCGCATAGTGATCTGTTTGATAGGACTGCACAATGACTTCGCCACTTTTATCCGCCCGCCCGGCACGCCCTGCCACCTGCGTCAACAATTGAAAGGTGCGCTCCGCCGCGCGAAAATCCGGCAAGCGCAGCGTCACATCCGCTGCGACAATTCCGACGAGTGTGACATTTGGAAAGTCAAAACCCTTGGCAATCATCTGTGTCCCAACGAGAATGTCGACTTTCCCCGCATGCATATCCCGATAGAGTGCATCATAGGCATCCTTCCGACGCATCGAATCGGCATCGGCACGTCGCACGCGCGCCTGCGGAAAACAACGCGCGATTTCTTCCTCCACACGCTCCGTCCCGACGCCGAAGGCTTTTACCGCATCGCTGCCGCACTGCGGGCAGGTGGACCGAATCCTCTTTTCCCGACCGCAATAATGACAGACCAACCGGTTCCCATGTCTGTGATAGGTCATCGCTACATCACACGCATCGCAACGGTAAACATAACCGCATTTGCGGCAAAAGACAAAGGAAGTATGGCCCCTTTTGTTTAGAAAAAGGATGCTTTGTTCCCCATTTGCCAGCGACGCTTGCAACGCATCCTGCAATTTTCTTGAAAACAGACTGCGATTGCCCGCTTTCAGTTCCTCACGCATATCGACCAGATAAGCCTTGGGCATGGGGCGCTTGCCGACGCGTTCTTTCAAATCCAATCGAATCAACGCGCCTTTTTCCGCTTGGTATAGGGTCTCGATAGACGGTGTTGCCGAACCGAGAACCAGCGGGCACTGATGCCACCGACTGCGCAGGCGCGCAATCTCGTGCGCATGATATTTCGGATTCTGTTCGCTGTAATAGCTCTGCTCGTGCTCTTCGTCAATGACAATGAGACCGAGATTTTGAAACGGCGCAAAAATTGCGCTGCGCGCCCCGATGGCGATGGAAGCCGCACCATAGTAGATCCGCTCCCACTCTTCATAGCGTTCCGCAGGGGTTAAGCGGGAATGCAGTACCGCAATCTGATCGCCGAAGCGCCCCTGAAAACGCGCAATTGTCTGCGGCGTGAGGGAAATTTCGGGCACTAGAATGAGTACCTCTTTGCCCCGCTCCAATGCTTGCTGTGCCAACTGAAGATAAATCTCCGTTTTGCCGGAGCCGGTAACGCCACACAGCAGGAATGTTTCTGCGCCGGATGCCTGCGCCACGCGGTCGAACACCGCCTGCTGCTGTGCATTTAAGACGCGCTTCTCATACACCGGAAACGTACGCGCGGGGCGCCGACGTACACGTTCCTCGCGCACCCGGACGCACCCCAATTCCTGCAACCGGCGCAACACCGTCTGTGTGGCACCCGTTGCATCCCGCAGATCCTGCCAAAGCATCTCGCCGGATGCGCGAAGCTGCGTTCGAACGGCTTCCTGCCGAGCACCGCGAAGCGGCTGTGAATCGCCCGCATCCGTCAACGAAACATACGCATACAGCTTTGGACGATAGGTACCCAGCCCGCCGGGAGGCAAAACCGCACCGAAGGCGGAAGCGTAGTCCGCAAGGTCTTCCACAATCATATGCCGCGCCAGCGCAATGCCTTCTTCGGTGACGCCGATCTTATCGTTGCCCAGAAATAGCGTTTTAATGCGTGTGGGTGCGATCGATAAGTCCGCCTCTTCGACAAAGCGCAGGATCAGTCCTTCCACCTTTCGATTGCTGCGCCCAAAAGGCAAAAAAACGCGTTGTCCAACCTTCACGCGCGCCGCGTTCTCCGGAACGCGATACGTGTAGAGCTGATCCGTCACGCGGGTGCCGGAGAAAACCGCCGCTTCCACATAGCTCATACGAGCAGATCTAAGATGGCATCTGCAGTCGCTTCCTTCGAAAGCATCGGAAGCGCCCGCGCACCTTCGGCGGAAAGAATGGTCACCCGGTTGGTATCGCCGTCAAAGCCGACCCCCGGTTGACTCACATCATTGGCAATGATGTAATCCAGTTTTTTCGCAAGGCGTTTTTCCCGGGCATGTTCGAGTAAATGCTGCGTCTCGGCGGCAAATCCGATGACGCATTGCTGCTCTTTGTGCGCCGTAAGCGTGCGCAAAATATCCGGCGTTTCACAGAGTTGTAACATCATCTTGCCGCTGCCGTCTTTTTTCATCTTCTGCGCCGCTGGGTGCTCCGGTCGATAATCACAGGGCGCCGCCGCCATGATCAGCGCATCACAAGTCGGAAAGACTTTTTGCAATTCGGCAAGCATTTGCTCCGTCGACTCGGCATAAATGGAAGGCAACCCATCGGGAATTGCCACTTTCATTGCCCCATGGATAAAGAGCACCTCCGCGCCGCGCATCCGGGCGCGCTTCGCCAGGGCAAGGCCTTGTTTGCCGCTCGAATCATTCGTCAAAAAGCGAACAGGATCCAACCGTTCCCGCGTTCCACCGCCGGTCACGACAATGCGCTTTCCCGCCAAATCTTTCGGCGTGAAAAAATCTTCTAAGTATGCAAGCAGCTCTGCGGCTTCCGGCATCCGTCCGTCGCCGGTTTCATTGCAGGCAAGCCAACCATAGCCAGGTTCCAGCACCTGTATGCCACGATCGCGTAAAACTTTCAGGTTTTGCTGCGTCGCCGCATTTTCATACATGACCACGTTCATTGCCGGCGAAAGGAGGATCGGACATTTCGCGGCAAGCAGGATCGCGCTTAATAGGTCCTCTGCTCTTCCCTGCGCCGTTCGTGCAAGAAAATCCGCACTGGCCGGTGCGACGAGAATCGCGTCCTTGTCGCGGCTCAAGTCGATATGCGGAATAAAATGATCTTCCTCCGAAAACAACTCGGTATACACGCGGTGCTGTGACATCGTTTGAAAGGCCAGCGGGCGAATAAATTCCTGCGCCCCTCGGGTCATCACCACTTCCGTATGCACGCCCTGTTTATTGAGCAGGGAGAGGAGCGTGAGTGTTTTGTAGATTGCGATTCCGCCGCTGACGCCGATCAACAGGCGTTTTCCGGACAGAACCGTTCGGGCCTGTGCTTCCATATCACTCCTCCGTCGGAACTTCGTGCACCTTTTTTGCCATAATTTCATCCAACGCCAACGTAACCGGCTTCGCTGCTTCGGATTCTACAAGCGGTTTCGAGCCTTCAATAATGCGGCGTGCGCGCTTCATCACCAAAACACAAATTTCATAGCGACTGGGACTGACTTCAGACAGTTCCTTGAATGATGGATTGATCATTAAATTCCCTCCAGTAATACTTAATTAAATCTGCATCGATGCGCTGATTCTCCGCGTCGATAATTTTTGAGATCGTCTGCGCGCACGTTTCAACCTGGTCATTGATAACAGCATAGTCATAATCGTGCAGCATGGACAAATCTTTCCCGGCATTTTTCAGGCGAGTACGAATTTCCTCTTCATTTTCCGTCGCGCGGTGTCGAATACGTTCTTCCAGATCTCGAATCTCCGGCGGCAGAAGGAAAATAAATACGCCGTCTTCCATGCTGCGTTTGACCTGCATCGCGCCCTGTACATCAATTTCTAAAATCACGTCGCATCCGGCATTGATTTTTTCTTCGACAAAGCGCCGCGGTGTGCCGTAGTAATTGCCATGTACCTGCGCATATTCCAATAATTCCCCGTCGTCAATGAGCTGGTTAAATGCTTCGATCGAATAAAAGTAATAGCTTTCTCCGTCGATTTCCGTCGGACGCTTCCGCCGCGTCGTAGCGGAAATACTCAGCGTCAAATCCGGCCTGCGGCGCATGAGCTCCGCACAGACGGTGCCCTTACCCACACCGGACGGGCCGGAAATGATAATCAAGTGACCGTTTCTTCTCATCCCTCACCCCTATTCAATATTTTGAATCTGTTCACGCAACTGCTCGATT